>CAZULS010000001.1:0-360312 GCA_964621395.1 uncultured Candidatus Saccharibacteria bacterium
ATTACGAATACAGTACGAATCTACGAATGGGTCATCTCTCTGCTTCGGGCTTACGATTAACTTTAGAGGAATCATCACTGTTAACAATTCTCTTTATGATAACTCCTCGTGAAGTAAATCGAGCAATAATACCCAATGATATACCATTTACTCGCAAGTAACACAACACTTGTTCAATGTCTCTTTTTGTATATTTATCTCCCACTTTTAACTCCACAACAATTTTATTTTCCACGAGAAAATCAAAATAATATCTTCCGACATTCTTTTCTCCAAAAACAACCGGGACATATAATTGCTCTTCGTATTTAATCCCTTTTTGACGAAACGCTTCTGCGACAGCGCTCTCATATACTTTTTCTTTATGACCATGTCCAATGGTATTTTGTACATCAAAAAGACATCCGACAATGTTATAACTGAGTTCTGGATAGAGTATATCTTTTTTCTTTAACATAGAACCTCAATACACTTGAGAGCGTGTATTCGTATATTCGTGTTATTCGTAATTCGTAATTACTGCTACTGCCCCACAACATCCCCAAGCTTAGAAATTGCCACCCGCTCTTGCTCACCCGTATCGCGGTGACGGACAGTGACGGTATCGCTCTCAAGCGTATCGAAGTCGATGGTCACACAATACGGTGTGCCCACTTCATCCTGCCTTCTGTAGCGCTTGCCGATATTGCCATTATCATCCCACACGACTGTCGGAATTATTTTCTTCAGCTCTGCATACACGCTGCGCGCTTTTTCTGAAAGCTCCGGCTTATTTTTGAGAAGCGGAAAGACAGCCACTTTTGTCGGCGCCAAATGATACGGCAACTTCAGCACGGTACGCTCCTCTCCATCAAGTTCATCAACTGTGTAGCTTTCTGAAAGCACCGCCAAAAAGACACGACCAAGTCCCATGGATGTTTCAAGAATCCACGGAATAAATTTCTCGCCATTATCGTTGTATGCAAGATCCGTACCCGAGAACTTCATGTGCTGCGTGAGATCGTAATCGGTGCGGTCATGAATACCCTCCACTTCATCAAAGCCGTATGTGGGAAAATCATATTCAATATCCCACGCATCGGATGCATAAAAGACCAGATTCTCATGCTGTTTCCATCGCAAATGTTTTTCGGCAATACCAAGTGAGAGATACCATTGCCACCTATCTTTTTTAATCTCCTCATATGCCTCTTTGTTTTCATTTGGACGCACGAAGTATTGCGTATCGGCCTGCTCAAATTCACGCGTGCGAAAAAGAAAATTGCGCGGAGAAATTTCATTACGAAACGCCTTACCGATTTGGGCGATACCAAATGGCACTTTCGGATGCATGGAGTCAACCACATTCTTGTAATTGAGATAGATGCCTTGGCATGCCTCACCCGGAAGGTACACGGGATTGTCCTCCTGCATCGTGAAGTCACCGAGATTTGATTTCACCAAAAGGTTGAACGCACGCGCGGGAGTGAAATTCTTACTTTCGCATTTCGGACACGCAATTTTTTCTTTATGCTCGGTGAAGAGCGCATTGATCTCTTCTTCGCTCATTTTCTCATCTGCAGACACGCCAATCTTCTCAAGCTCTTTGTCCACGCGAATGCGGGTATTACATTCCTTACACTCCGCCAAGGGGTCGGAGAATCCATTCACATGCCCTGATGCCTCCCACACTTTTGGATCTTTAAACATCGCCGAATCAAGCCCATAATAATTCTCTTTATCACGCGCGTTTGCCTGCCACCACGATGCTTTGATGTTGTTCAAGAGCTCCACACCGTTGGGACCAAAGTCGTACAAGCCGGCCACACCTCCATAAATTTCAGAACCCTGAAAGACGAACCCTTTGCGCTTGGCAAAACCAATAATGTCGTCCATTGTTTTTTGAGTATTCATGTATTGAGAATACCAAAAAAACCCTTTTCTCACAATACCAAAATCCACAGAAAAATCCGCCGAAGCGGATTTTTCTGTGGTGCCAACAACTTAGAACTCTGAATAATCAATACTATCGGGACCGTCTTCAATATCAACAATTGCCGAAAGATCAAGAGTACACTGCGTCGTCCTCACAAGTCCGTCACCGTTTCCCGTCACCGTTACATTGTAGAGACTTTGTGTACCGGGATTTCCTGTGATTGTTGCAGTAAGGTCAGCACCGGTTGTGTATTCTCCCGACGTCAGTGTCGTATCGCCATCGAATTCAAGAGTAATGCTATCCGGAAGAGACGGATCCACGTCAATTGAGAGACTCACCGGATCAGAAAATCCATCCTGGGAAACGACACTGACGTTGAGCGTGTCTGAAAGATTCTCAGACCCTCCCACTTCAATTTGCAAACCACTCTTATCTTTAGCAAGAGAGAAATCAGGGATAATCGTTGCCAAAACGGTCACTTCTTCCACATCAGACGACATGCCATGATTCCCTTCACCGGTATCGTGTATATCATCACAGCCCGGGTCGTCTAAGTCTGTCCATCCATCATTGTCGTTGTCGATACCGTCAGAACACGTCGTGCTCGTCGTTACTAGTGTCTGAGCTGTATCATTTCCTCCTGCACCATAGCATGTGAGTGTATAAGTTGTACTCACTTCGGGAGACACACTATAACCTCCGCTGGCTGTACCAACATTTCCATCATACAGCCCATCTGTTCCACTCAGAGTACATATATTCGCATCATCAGCGTTCCATATGAGATCTGTGGAAGCACCTACAGTAATGCCCTCAGGATCAGCGGTGAAGAAAGTGATGTCAGCGGGTTGAGAAGGAATCGTTGCCCCCCCTGACACACTCACACAAGCAAGAGGTCTTGATTTATTACAAGGCGTATCACCAGAATATGCATTACACTTTAGTTCACCGCCTCCCATATCTTGTGGATTATATTCAGGATCTGTAAGCCCCCTATCAGTATTACACGTTATCTCCGCAGGAATCTCAGGATGATATCCAGGATCATGAAAATCCCACGTCATACCATATGAATTCCCTGTACTAAAACATTCAGCATTTTGATTATTAATCCACACCCATGCCCTGTCAGTTGTTGAATTTGCATACAGAGCATCTTCGGAAGAGGCAAATACATCCCATCCTGACTCTTCATGAAATTCAAGCCAGTCCCAATCGGAACCAAATTCACTTTCACAATAACTGTTCCCCACAGCAGTACTGGTTATCGCAGAACCGAGAAAATCTGTATTTGTGATAGCGTATTCATACAACTGACTCCCTCCAAGTGTCATCTCTACATCTATGCTCTGCTGCACACTTCCCCCGAGCCCTATACATTCAAGGATATATGTCTTTTCTTCAATAATTGGATCAGTTGTTTCTTGATGAGTTCCGTCGGTAGCGGTTTTTGATCCCGACCAATCACCGGAAGCATTACAGGAGGTAGCGTTGGCAACCGTCCATTCAAGCGTCGTTGTGAGACCATTTTCCACGTTCGAAGGATTAGCTATAAAAGTCAATGATGGTGCTGCTTCACATGAATCACCGTCCCAGCCGTACCCTGTATCACACGCAAACTCACATTTAGTGGCCGTGTCGGGGTCGGCATGTATCCAGGGTAAGTCAGAAGGGAGATCCTCTTCTTCTTCGGCATCGTGTCGGGAAGCGTTGGTGGGAATTGATCCGGTACAGGAATAGCTTCCTCCTGCTCCAGCTTGCACATGTTGCACGAGGATACCACTTCCTATAAACACAAAAAGGAATGTGAGAGCGGCAAGTATACGGGATAGTGTAAAACGAAATGTGATCATATGATTCCTATTTATACTAAAGTGCTCCTACATGAAGACTTCCTTGTGACAACCATCGCAACAATACCGATAAGTAAGACAAGGGCAACAACGATGTCCGAAGAGGTGTTCCTTTCTCCTTCGGATAGCCCCGGTTCATATATTGTCCAAAAACCCAGAGCATATCCGTCGGGTGCATAGATTGTGACACTCACCTCCGGATCGGGGCAGTCGGCGGTAACAGGAAGAGAAAGTATGGGACGTTTATCGGTAATAGGAAAAGAAATAACTGTTTTCTCACTACAACGAACAGAGCTCGCTGCGTCGGTGAGATACGCATTGAGAGAAAGCTCGGGAACGGCTTCAGCATACTGAAGAACGTCCGGTACCATGGGTGAATCCCAAGAAACAGTGAGTTGCGCATTTTGTCCTTGTGTATATGATTCTGTATCAAGAGTTACTCCAAGTGAGGTGATAGAGATATGAGCATCTGCTTCCTCAAGAGACTTCTGTGCGAGATACAAACGAAGTTCTTCTTTTTGGGATGCGGAGAGGAACGAGATATCTCCTTTTTCCTCCACTTCATCGAGGAAGAGGGGTCTCTCAAGAGCATATACGGGTACACCAAAGATACTACCCATGAGAAGAGCCAAGAATATGCCTTGTGTGAGTGCATGTGCTGTGTTCATAATGTAAGAGATAGAATATTATTATTCGCTTGTATCATATGCGTCACTGCAGCCCCCATCATGCCCGTCGATATTGCCATCCCTATCATTATCAACACCATCGGAACACTCAGGTAAGGTACTATTATCCTGGTCCCAACATTCGAGATAGAAAGAATCCGAATGTGTCACCGTCACGCTCTGTAAACCCGCACCCGGTGTTATCCATCCGCCCCACCCTTCCGTCTCTGACGATGCCCAACAAGAATACGCACCAACCGTATCCCATGAGATATTCACGGATTCGTTCACAGCCACCTCTGCACTCGAAGTACCGTTGACATACAGCGAGACTTCAGGTGCTCCTCCCTCAGTGGTGTCAAAGACGCTTTCGCATCTTCCGTCGTCAAGATCAATATCGTCATCGTCATCGTTATCGATGCCATCGGTACATTCCGAAGTCGCACTCACACCAGATTGTCCGAAATAAATAGCACCAAATTCATCGGACCATGCATATCCCGAAAGAGTCCCGTCGGGGTTTATCGTAACTCCATAGGGCGAGCTATCTTGTGCGGTGCCGGAAAGATGAATCCACCCCTCATTGCCCCCGGCATTCACTCCCGCATCGGCTATGCCCACAAAGCGCGCCCATCCTTTAATGGTGTCACCTTCTCGATATGCCGCACATGTTCCTGAGGGACATCCGGTCAAATATCCGGCCATGTTATCAAAGGCAATGTAACCCATGTTCTCACTATAGGCATATCCCGAAAGATCGCCATCGTCTACGGGAATAGACACACTGTAGGAAATAGCGCCGCCACCGGTGGTATTGCTCATGCTTATCCACCCAATACCGGTGTTTATCCCGGCACCATCGTCGCTCCCACCCCACAACCACCCATAGACGGAGGTATCGGCAGAGAGAAAAGTAGCACCAAAGAAAAGTACGGAAAGCGTGAGAAGTGCTATCAAACGTGTCTGTGAAAAATATTTCATAAAGAATGTATTATTCTTCTACCCTATATCGCAACGTAATACGATCAGCAAGGATATGATCACTATCACTGAGCGTACCGGTAGATACTGAGACCTCATACCCCTCTTTGAGATCATTTTTGCTGAGTGTTCGCATTTCAAAAGGCTTCGGAGGAGTTCCTCGGTATTCGGGATCACTCTCTATTGCCTCGGTATAGCGACTCATTGCTTCAGCATAGCTTTCAGTGCTCGAAACGCGAACATATTCAATGATGGCCGTCTCAGGCGTGATGGTATAGATGAGTGTATCGGGTGGATTGTCCACACCGAAACGATCAGCATCCACAGCGAGAGTCAGAGTATCCCCTGAGAGCTCCGTAATGACCCCGGTCACTTCACTGGCAGGTACGCTTTTAAGGAGCATGGTCATTTCCGCCACATACGCGCGACGTGCGTCACGATGAGCCATGAAAAGAAAGGCACCGCACACGATAAGGACAATAAGAAGTGCTGAGAGAAAAATATTTTTGTTAGCGGAAAGTGAGGATGACATACTAGAAAGGAGGTTGATCAAATACGCCCCAAGAAGAACCTTTGTTTGCGTAACACTGCGGCAAGCTAGAGGTCGACAAGGCTTTGCAGCACACAGTGGTGTTCTGAGCTTTGGTACATTCTAATTCGCCCCTCACTATACTACCAGGCCATGAAGAATTCGAAGGATACGACCACGGCGTAAAGCTTGCACTTTCTACGCTCCAAGACCACGGCGTAAAGCTTGCAGAACGGCAGGACACGCTGCCATTACTAGCCTGTTTACAGCATTCCAATGAACCATACCCTTCGGAATCACAAGACCATGAATTAAAACCGTCACCACTTCCCCCCAAATCACTCGCCCATTCGCCGGAAGAACGAATATATACATCATCGAAATTTGCCGTGCCACCACCGTAGGTATTCCCCCCAATCGACACGCCGTTTACCCAATCATTGAATCCATTGATGTAGAGTATTTCGCTGTCTTCACTGTATCGTCCGCCGATACTGCGCTTGTCAGCACTTGCTCCGTACCCGGCAAGGTATTGACTGTCTGAGGCATTGATACTGATAGTACCTGTTTTTGTTTGCGCTTGTGCGCCTGTAGTAAGTGGCGCGCCAACATTGTCCGCCGGAGGAAACGATGACGGCTCCGTCCATGCAGCCACATACTGAAGTCCTGCAGCAAGAAGCACACCTCCGAGAGCTGCGCCCAGAAGTCGTGTGGTGGATATAAGCTGTGTGGAAAGTGAGGATGGCATACAAAGAATATCGTCTTATGAATGGAAAGACGGTTTTAAACTATCGACTAATATATACGTGTATTATATCAATCTGTAATATCAGAGCAATTTGAGTATGTGGATAGTAGAACCAGTCTCACTGAAAACGAAAAATATAAGGGGTTCGTATTCAAGAGCTGCGCTCGACGATTTTCAGTGAGCCTAGTTCTAGATTGAGTAACTACTCCTCCACCGCCGCATCATCGGCACTCACATTCGGGTCAGAAGAAAGATCAGTGTTGATATCACTATGGGACACAGAAATATTTGTATCGGTAAATGCGTCGTAGGCGCGCATGACAATATCGGAGAACAGTACCGGACGAGAACCGACCTGAGTCACACTCGGAGTAAGCCCCACCTGAAACGCCGCTTCGGGGCCCGCCTCTTCCACGCCGGCACCAGCTTCAAGCGAGCCGATGGTCCAGGACACAGTACGGTTTGCGGCATTGTACGCAATATCGGCATACGACGGATTAACAGTACCTTTCCACTCCACACCTACGGGAAGTTTCCCTGAAACGGTTGTATTACGCAAATCGTTGGATGAGTTTACCGCCGAAAGCGCGATGGTGTATGTCGTTTCCTCTTCCGGTGTCGGCGGAATCGGTCCGATATTTGAAAACGGTCCTATGGAATGCAGCCCTCGGACGGCAATACGCATATCAGAAAAGACACGCACACTTCGCACAATAGCATCCGAGTGTGACTCCATGACATCACCCTCCGCCTCGCGAATACCGCTTACATCAACTGAGAGGACGGTTTCGGGATTGCGAATACTCGTCCCCGAAACATCCACAAGCGCCTTTGAAGCGAAGTCAAATGAAAACATTCCCGATTCTCCCGGTTCAATTTCTTCAAGTCCCTTATACGTGTCGGTGCTCCAAAGAATCGTCCCTTTTTTTGAATCATAAAATCCATTTTTGGCATCAACACCATACTTATCAATCACATCACCGGAGAATGTGAGTTCGATCACCACATCGCGCAGCGGCACGGTTGTGTTGTTGCGGTACGAAAGCGTCCCTCTCACCGCTTTCTCCGGGGCAATCACATAGCTGTCTTTCACCTCGCCTCCAAGCGCAAGCTGCATGCCAAGGAAGAGGTCACGCACGGCAATTGTCGTTTGGCTTTGATTATACATGACCGTCAGTTCTTCATGTTCGGCGGAATCAATCATGCCGACGCGCGCGCGAATCGTTCGCTCATCATTATGCTCACCGCGAACAATGCCGCGAATGAGAATACTCGCATCACCGCCGGAAGGAATATCTCCCACATACCATACGGTATTTCCATACGACGGTTCGGGCTCGGCCGCAACCGGCTCAAAGCCAAAAGGGTACTCAAGAATCACCGCCACATCTTCAAGAAGCACATCAGTATTGGACACCACCTCGATACCGATGTCAACCTCCTGTCCATTATTCACTTCATCGAGTGTCGAGAGTGTCATGCCGATTGGCGCCGAATCAATACGAATAGCATGCGACACCTCTTTGATAAACGTGGCACTCGAATTCGGCACACGATATTCCATGGCAATGCCAACACTCTTTTCGTCGTCCTCACTACCGAAGACCACACCTTGAATCAGCTCTTCTTTTGTCTCGCCCGGGGCAATCGAGCCAAGTGAACGATATTCCCGTGTGAGCTCTTCACCCGTCACATCATCAATGGCATGGAATCCGGGCGGATACGTAATCACAATATTGGATCGTTCCAGCGTTTGGGAATTGTTATTGGTAATGGAAACCGTCAAATCCATATCATCGCCGCCGGAAATAGAAACCGGTCCTTCAAATGCAATATCCACACGATCTGAAGAAATTGTCACTCCCCCTCCGGAGAGAAGAAAAGTCGCAATACCAACGGCCGCGATAAAAAACACCACCGACACACCAAAGACGACTTTCACAAGCCCTCCTTTTTTCTTGGAAGTGGGAAGTGCGGATTTTTCTCCCTCTTTCTTCCATTCCCGCGTAATGTCCCTGCCTCGCGAATAAAAAACGGGGCGAATCTCCCGCTCGCGTGAACGCCATTTCGGATCATACAGATTCTTTTTCACACGCTCAATACGTTCGGGCTTTTTCTGAGACTTCTTCTTCATACTATAATGATAGCAGACTGGTACGCTGGTTTCTAGTATCTGGTAGCCGGTTGCGCGCGCTATCGCGCGCTTCCACACAAACAAAACCTTTGTCATCCCGCACTTGATGCGGGATCTAAAACGTAACGAAACCACTGACCCAAGATTCCGCATCAAGTGCGGAATGACAGAAAAAAGTGATTTAATCTGGAAACTTCACCGTTGTGTCGCAGCTCCTAAGGTTAAACCTTGGTATTTATACCAAGGTTTAACCTTAGGAGCTTTCGTACATTCGTATATATTCGTACCATTTGTAGATTTGTATCTATTCGTATATTCGGAGTACCCGAGCTCTAAGCTAAAAGCTATCAGCTATAAGCTCTAAAGATGGCTTTCGGCAAGAGATGCCTGAACAGCTTCTTCTAAATGTGAAATTTCTTTTCCAGGAAGTACCCCTGTGGCATACTCCACAGCAACGCTTTCTTCTGCATATCCGAGTGCTGAAAGAATGGCATACTTTCCTGCAAGAAGCACATGCCTCTTTTCTTCCGCGCTTTCCGAATAAGAGATCAAGTCCATACTCATTGTGGCAACGACAAAAAGAAGTTCATTCCCCTCTTCACCTTTGATGAGCCTGCGGAGAAATGAGGAAAGTTCGGCGCAGTGCGCACAGCTCTCCAGTGCACACGCTTCCTTTCCTTTCGAAAAAATACCGGTAAGCGTCCATACATTCTTCCCGCGCACAATATCAATTGTCACATGTCGATATTCCGAAAGATGATATTTCATTTTTGAACCAATAAGACGAGAACCGCGAGCAACAACGCCGATAAGTCCAAAATCGGGTGTGAGTATATGAAGGAAACGATCGGCCTCTCCCGTGCCAACACTTGCGAGAATGATACCTTCAGTGTGGTAGATGTGATACATGGTTATCGAGCTTATAGCTTTTAGCTGAGAGCTTATAGGAGAGAGGTTGTTTCGATGCTGTGGAACAGGTTGGAGGATTTGTTAGTTTTTAGTTGGTAGTTGTTAGTCGGGCGCGGCTCCGCCACGCCCGTACATATCCCAAACCACAGTCATCCTGAACTTGATTCAGGATCTTCGCCATGTTATTTCTGAAAATTATTCGAGAAGATTCTGAATCAAGTTCAGAATGACACATAATTCACTTTAATCACAAAAGCGATATTCGTATATATTTGTACCATTCGTAGTTTTGTACCTATTCGTAATTCGTAATATTCTTACCTCAAAGCGAAGCGCACCGTCTCATTCTCACCAAGTACCGCTTCCGTCGCGTCTTCAATTTCTTTCTCAAACACGATATTTCTGAGCGATGCTGTTTTCTGAATCATATCTTTGTATTCAGCGATGAGCGACTCAGCGATTGAATCAGCGGAAACAGCGAGTGTTACCACATCATCCGGCGATAGCCCCTTTGCTTTACGTGCATCTTGAATTGCACGCAAGAGTTCACGCACTTCCCCTTCGCGACGCAGATCATCCGTGAGTTCTAAATCGAGACCTGTTCCATTCTCCGTCTTCGATTCGTCCACCACAATTTTCTTCACATTCACTTCATCTTTGATAAGTGCGGCATATCGCTCGTCGGAGACATACTCGCCCTTCTCGGCAACAAAAAGTGTCGAAAGCGGCTGGCGCACCTTCACCCCTTCGCGCTTGCGCACCAGAAGAGCGGAAGACACCACAGCGCGCACCTTTTCCATCGCGACAATCACCTCCTTTTCTTTCTTCCCCTCTTTCATCTCAATCCAGCTCTCCAAATGCACACTCTCTTTCTTTCCACCTGTGCGTCCGTACACACGCTCAGAAACAAACGGCGTAAAGGGTGCAAGGAGTATTGCCGTGGCACGAAGCACTTCTCCAAGTACTGCACGCGCCTCGCGTGCGTCGTTCCCCTCACCTTTCATACGCTCTCTGCTTCGACGCACATACCACGTGGAAAGATCATCCAGAAAGCCAACAAACGGTCTCGTCGCACGGTCGAGTTCATATGCATCCAAAGCTCGCGTCACATCACGCGACACCTCTCCAAGTCGCGCGAGAATCCATTGATCAAGCACGTTCTTGGGCGCGCCGCCTCCCGTGGCGCGTCCTTCTTGTCCTTCTTGCCCGGCGGTCCCTCGACCGCTTAGGGCCTCTCCCTTTGGGACGACAAGTTCATAGAAGGCCACCACATTCTCCAGTCGCGCAATAATTTTTTTATACACCTCATCAACACCCTTCTCGGAAAAGCGAAGTTCTTCACCGCGCACCGCCGGCGAATTCAAGAGATAGAAGCGAATGGCATCGGCGCCATAGCGATCCGCCAGATTCATTGGATCAGGATAATTTTTCAGCTTCTTACTCATCTTCTTCCCATCTTCCGCCAAAATCAAACCGTTCACAATCACGTGGCGGTACGGCGACTCATCAAAAAGCCCGACGCCAAGCATAAGTAAGGTATAAAACCAACCGCGTGTTTGATCCAGTCCTTCAGCAATAAAGTCTGCCGGAAAATATTTCTTGAATGATTCTTTCCCTTTCGCCGGATATCCAAATTGTGCAAACGGCATCGCACCGGATTCAAACCAGCAGTCAAACACATCGGGGATACGTGTGTAGGCAGTACCGTCTTTTTCAATTTCCACCTCATCAATATACGGACGATGCACATCAAGCTCGTACTCGGCATTGTGCGGCAAGGGCACAAAATCCAGCTTTCGATATGTGCCGGTAGATATAAAATCACCTTCTTGCTGTGCATATATCTCAACGATTTCATCTACCGTTCTCCCTTCTGCACCTTCAAAGAGCATGCGCGTTGCACCATCATGCGTGACAAAAAGAACGTTTTTCCCCTCATATGTTTCCTCGCATCCATACAACACCTCACTGACTCGACGCTTCACATCGACATTACTCTCCCCTTTCGGACGCGGCTTTGTCATCCATTCATGAGCGTTTGTAAAATGCTCATCATCAACACTAACCGGCTTCCCTTCAAAATCACCAAAGTCATGCTCGCGAATTCCTTCCTCAATAACAATTGCGTCTTCCGGAAATCCGAGACCTTCGGCAACAAGCTTAGCAGTCTCACGCGTACGCACCAAGGGCGATGCGATAATCACATCCGGCATGAAGCCTTCTTTCTTCATTCTTTCCACCGCCTCTGTAATTTCTTCTTTTCCTTTCTCTGTTACATGATGTTCGTTCTCCGGAAGACCGGAATAAATTCCTGCCACATTACTCTCCGCTTCACCATGACGCATCACTACATAGGTATTGCCGGCAGTCTTTGTATACTTTTTCAATGTTGCCACACTATCAACCACCAATCGCTCACCCCTCTCATTCTCCCACACAGGCAAGGGAGCCCCCCAGAAACGCTGACGAGAAAAATTCCAGTCCGGCGCACCTTCAAGGAGATTTGCAAAACGCGCCGAGCCAATCTTCTCCGGCACCCAGCCAATCTTTTTATTTTTCTTCAGCGCACGGTCCTTGAGCTTTTGAATATCAATAAACCACGCCTCTGTCGCATAATTCAGAAGTGGTGTATCACAACGCCAACAATGCGGATACGGGTGTTCATACTTTTCTTTCGCAAAAAAGGCGTTGTGTTCTTGCAGATACTTGATCACTGCAATATCGGTTGCAAGACGCTCTTTCTCATCATCACTTCTTGGCTTCACCGCCATACCGGAAAGCACCTCCACCGTATCCTTCACGATGCCCGTATCATCCACATGCTGCACAAACGGCAGATTATGTTTCTTCCCAAGTGTAAGATCGTCTTCACCAAACGCCGGCGCAATGTGCACAATACCGGTTCCGTCTTCGGTTGTCACAAAATCACCCGCATAGATTTTCCATCCGTTTTCACGGTGTTCAAGATTCTCGTCGTCAGCGTAGTATGGGAAGAGTGGCTTATATGCTTTACCCACAAGCTCTCCTCCCTTCATCTCTCCCTCGACATCATATTCCTTTATACCTGCCTTCTCGAACACATCTCCCACCCTCTCTTTGGCAACGATATATCGCGCACCACTCGCAAGGACAATCACATACTCAATATCCTCTCCCACAGCCAAAGCCACATTGCCCGGCAGTGTCCACGGCGTGGTAGTCCACGCGAGAACGTAAGTTCTCGTGTGCCCCGCGGAGCCTTGGCGGAGTAGGGCATCTCCATCTTCCCCACCATCATCAACCAATTCAAACTTCGCAATCACCGACAAGTCCTTCACGTCCTTGTACCCTTGCGACACCTCATTATTCGAAAGCGTTGTCTCACATCGCGGGCAGATATGCATAGAACGATATCCTTTCGTGATGAGTCCCTTTTTATCGAGCTCAGAAAACGCCCACCATACCGATTCGGTGTATGAGGTATCCATCGTTTTATACGCATGATCCATGTCGATAAATCGTCCCATGCGCGGCACGGTTCGCTTCCATTCCTCGTCGTAGCGCATCACACTTCCGCGCGCGCGTTCATTGAATTTCCCGATGCCATATTTCTCAACATCTTTTTTGTTTTCCAATTCGAGCTCTTCTTCAATCAACACCTCCACCGGCAATCCATGACAATCCCATCCCCATTGCCTGCGGACATGATTTCCCTGCATTGTTTTGTATCGCGGAATTGCATCCTTCATCGTCCCGGCCAAGAGATGACCATAGTGCGGTGTACCGGTCGCAAATGGAGGTCCATCATAAAACACAAACTCCTTGCCGCCCTCTGTCGCCTCAAGCGTGCGCTCAAAAATACGTTGCTGTCTCCAGAGCGCAAGTGTTTCTTCTTCTTTACGCGCAACGTCGGAGAGGGTGCGGTTCCCCTCCATGGCCTTGGCGACGGAGGGTGTCTCCTTTGTTGTATCTGCGTGAGAGGACATCTCATCTCCTTTTCCACAACCGGGAGAACATGTTTTTGGCACAGACTGACTCATATACGCTGTACTATAGCATATTTTAGGAGATTAGTATGTTAGGAGAATAGGAGATTAAAGAAAAACAAAACTGTTGTCATCCCGCATTCCGTGCCGAGCACTTTTTTCACTTTAGTGAAAATGGTGCTTGGTGATGCGGAATCTTACAAAACCAAAGGTGAGCTTTGGTATGCATACCAAAGCTCACCTTTGGTTTTGTCGTACCCACTCACACCTTCATTCTTAATTCGTAACTCTTTATTCTGCGCCCCGGATGACTTCGTCATCCGGGGCGCTTGACTTCCCCTCATCTTTCAGGTAGATATAAAGGCAGTAACACGTTCCCAAAAACCAAAAACAAACACGAACATGACACAGTCAAACGCAACAAACACCGTTGAAGAATACAGAGACATGATTCTCCGGCAGGTAGAAAAAGTAGCTGGTGGCTCCAAAGATGATCTCCTTTCCTTTTATTATGAAAAATATGATCACCGTACACACGATGAAAAAAATAAATTCCGTGTCGCACTATCGACCGTCATTGAAGATGTATTCAGCTCAGATCCGCCTATCAACCCTGTCGTTTGGACAAAAGAACTCATCGACCTTGTTGCTCTGACACTTGCAGACGAAGCGCTAACAAAAGTCCTTGGGCACTCAAAGAGAATGCTTGGTAAAAAGAAAGGTGGCTACGAAGAAAGACGTCAGAGAACGTTCACCTTGCTTTCCGACACAATCCAAAATATATTTCTCGACCAGAACGATCTGTTCAGACCGGAGTGGATCACAAAATTTGCAGAAAGCACATTCTTCAATCCCGAAAAAGATGCTATCCATATTCTTCTTATGGTCGCACGGACCATACCTGACGAATTCGAGACGTTTGTCGTCTCTATGCGCAAGCATGTAAACACCCTTGTTGTCCGTACAGACAGGGATAAGGTACGTGTTTATGCATACGCACAAGAAATCGTCGACAAAATCGGAAAGAGACGGGCAGTACTTTCTCTCGGTATTGAAGATTACAGACTGAAAGAAATTCTCTTCCTGGAAGAAGATTCTCCTTTCAGAATAATCGCAAAAGAGGACATGCACAAACTCCTCGAACCCCCGAAATGACACGGGGGTTTTTATATATACACAAGCGCGGCGACCGTAAGGTCGCCGCGCTTGTGTTTTTTTCTCCGGCGCGCGTTAGCGCGCCTTTTCTAATAACTACCAACTAAAAACTAACAACTCCTCCATTTCTTCGCCATCATCCAAACAACCACCCTCTCGAAACTCGATACTCGCAACTCGAAACTCCTTTTACATTCTCTCAGGCACGGAAATCCCGAGAAGCGACAATCCCGATTCAAGCGTTGAGGCGACGGCTTTCGCGAGCGCCACGCGATACGGCGCTTCCTCCATCTCGGAGACAATCGGCGTGTGCGCGTAGTATGCATTAAATGCCTGCGCAATATCGGTGATTGCCGTCACAATCCTATGTGGCATACGCGCTCTTGCGCTCTCGCGCACATCTTCCGGGAAGCGCGCAATGAGTCGTTCGAGTTCACCAATATCATCACCCTCTTTCGTAATATCAGCAACGATACCCACTTCTTTTGCTTTCTCAACCACCGAGCGGGCACGCACCGCCGTATACTGCACATACGGTCCTGAAGCCCCTTCAAAGGAAAGCCACTTCTCAGCATCGTAGACAATATTCTTCCCTGTCTCTCCGCGCAGCACTCCATATTTGAGTGCGGAAACAGCAACCATATTCGCAATACTCCCATCATCGTCCACACCATTTTCTTTGAGCTTCCCGGCGGCGCGCTCGGTCACTTCATTAAGAAGCGATTCGCCCGTCACCACATTCCCCTTGCGCGACGACATCTTCCCTTCCGCAAGCTGCATCATACCGTGTGAGATATGTTCGAAGCGACCGGCCGTCTCAGGCTTCATCTTTGCAAGCGCGGCAAACACCACCTTGAAATATTCTTTCTGCTCTTCAGCGGTAATCGTGTAAAACGTTTTCGCATTGGGAAATGCCTCGAGTTTCGAAATCGCCAATCCAATATCCTTCGCCTCATATGTCGGCAATCCTTTTCCGCCGATAAATACACGAGTATGGAGCCCGCTTTCTTCACCTCTGTACACGACAGCACCTTCCGATTCTTCAAACACATTTCCCACATGCTCTAAAACGGCATCACGTCCTTTCTTCCATGTCTCACTTTCAAAAACATACGTATCAAAAGCTGTGCCGAGTTTTTGATAGAGCTCTTCAAAATGCTCAAGTGTTGTCTTTCTTCCCGCATCATAGAGAGTGTTGAGCTCCTCATCATCGCGCTCATACACATGTGTGTTGAGTGTGTCAATCGCGTGCTTCGCTTCTCCCCCTTCTTCATATTTTTCATTCCCATATACATACGCTTTGCCAATGGCGAGAACATCGTCCGGCGACACATCGAGCTCCTTCATGCCATACAATGCTTTGGCAACATGCAAACCCACATCCCCTTGATAATTCATGCGCACCACATTATCACCTTCCGCTTCCAGGAGTCGACACAGCGACTCCCCAATCGCATTACTCATCAAGTGACCAATATGAAAAAGCTTAAACGGATTCGGATCGGTATATTCCACGACAACCGTCTCCCCCGTCTTTTCATCCGCATACCCATATTTCTCTTCCGTTGTCTGGACCAAGCGCGAGAGAATCACGCTTTTGGAAAGTGTAATATTAATGAATCCGGGACCGGCCACAGACGCTCCCGAAACCATACCCTCACTATCGGCCTCAGAAATATGCTTCTCAATGCTTTCGGCAAGCTCACGCGGATTCTTTCCCGTCTCCTTTGCACTCACAAGCGCAATATTGCTCGCATAATCCCCGTGCGTCATATCCGCCGGCACCTCCACATGCACATCTTCTGGGCGCACCAAAACACCCGCTTTTTCAGCAGAAAGAGCAATCACTGATTGAAGATATTCGGGAATGTAAAACATGGTATACGAGTGAAGAGTTGAGAGTTAAGAGAAAGCGGTCGTTTTGATGTTGGGGAACATGTTGGGGAAGTTGTTAGTTTTTAGTTGGTAGTTATTAGTCCGCGCGCTACTTGTCCCACGAAGCCGCTGCGGAGTGGGAACGCGCACTCAAACACCGAACCGACCAAGGTTAAACCTTGGTATAAATACCAAGGTTTAACCTTGGTCGGTTCCCAATCAATACCGGCAGTATAGCATAAAACGAACCCCCTCGAGAGAACTGAATCTCAAGAGAGGGTCACGGCTTGGGCGTGTTAAGCCGTTACAGTAGTACCGCCGGTGATGTAGGTCGTAGAAGTGGAAACTACCACCGAAGGCGGATCATGGTAATGCAACATATGCACCTCCATAATTGGCCGGAGTCTGTCTCGCTCTTCTGGGAGGACGAATCGGCAAAAATGAAACTATGTCCAGAAAGAACAACAGACCCCCATTGTACACATTTCTGCAAAACGGCGCAACTCTTATGAGCATATTCCATAAAAAAGTCGCCCTTGTGAGGATACTGTGTGATGTCTCGACGGCTTCTTCTGGGATGGTCAGAAGCCGGAGATATGCGGTGTTCGTTCTTCTGTCGGATCATAGCAACCTTCTGTGGGGTCACAACAGTATCCGGACACTTCCGGTGAGCAGGATTCAACCGCTCCTACGATGAGAGTTTCCATAACGCACTCCGTCTTGATTCTAAAAAAATCTGAAGTCAATTCGCAATCATTCTCTTCACTGCTTCAAGCGCCGCTTCCCTGGCTTGTATTTCATTAAGAGCAACGGTATCGATAATGACATAGTGATCTTCGGGCATAGACGCGAGCTCTTTGTGATACGCCTCGCGAACGCGAGTGTGGAATGCAACACTCTCCGTATCAAAGCGAGTTTTGGTGGTACCATGTTCCCCCACGACTCGCGAAAGACCGATTTCCGGTTCTACATCAAGAAAGATATAGTATGGCTCCGCATACGGCGCCACAATACGTCCGTAGAGCTCACGATAGAGCACTTCCAACTCCGGACGTTCCCTTCCCACAATCTGATACGCATAGGTGGAAAGTGCGAAACGGTCACACATCACATGCTTGCCGGAGGCAAGTGCCGGCTCAATCACTCTTTTCATATGCTCAGCCCGATCAGCGAAAAAGAGAAGGAGTTCTGTTTCGGGAGTCATTTCTTTTTCCAGAAGAAGCGCACGAATACTGCCTCCGATATCAGTACCGCCCGGTTCACGAGTGTACACAAACCCTTCATCACCAAGATTTTTGCGCACATAGTCGAAACACGTCCCTTTCCCGGCTCCATCCCCTCCTTCAAAGACGATGAGTTTTCCGCGATTTGTGTTCATAGTTTCTCTATGATACCACATGGGGCGTGGAGCATGAATCACGGAGCACGACAAAACCCCCATACTGTCATTCCCAACTTGATTGGGAATCTTATTAAATAACCTCTACAGACAACATACCGAAGATTCCCGCTCAGGGGCGGGAATGACAATGCTGGAGTTTTATACACAAAAGCGCCACACCCGAAGGGTGCGGCGCTTTTTTATCGTTTAACGTTTATAGTTTATCGTTCTATTTCACATCAATCCCCATCGAACGCGCTGTTCCTTCGATGATGCGTGTGGCACCTTCGATGTCAGTAGCGTTTAGGTCGGGCATTTTACGTTCTGCAATTTCAGCAACTTGTGCACGAGTGATGGAACCAGCTTTTTTCACCGGCGTCTTCCCCGATCCTTTCTGCACGCCCGCAGCTTTCAGGATGAGCGATGAAGCCGGAGGAGTTTTCAAAATGAAATCAAATGAACGATCTTCGTATACACTGATTTCCACCGGAATAATGTCATTGCCCATCTCACGTGTCTGCTCGTTGAATTGATTCACAAATTCACCGATAGCAACACCTGCTTGTCCGAGCGCCGGACCAAGCGTGCCGGCAGGAGTCGCCTTTCCGGCAGGTACCTGCACCTTTAGCTTTTTCATGACTTGTTTTGCCATATGTTAGGAAATTAAAGATTAGGAGATTAAATATTAAAGGCGATTTCACGAAAAGGGGCGTAACTTCCTTCGCTGTGCGAAGACCCTTTTCTCACCTTCTTTCTTAGAAGCTCTGATACCATACCGCATTTTTCGCCTTGATGCAAGCCACTAAAAGTGAAATAAGAAAAATGAAATACGAAATATGTATGCGATGACAATGCTTACATACGCATCACAAAAAAAGCGGCGGCACCTTCGGTGCCGCCGCTTTTTTGCCTTATCTTAGGTGCGGCGTAGCCGCGCATTTCTCTTAACTCTCAACTCTTTTCTCTTCACTCTTCTACGCCTTCTTCACCTGAAGAAAGTCAAGCTCCACCGGTGTCTCACGTCCAAACATTGAAACTAGCACCTTCACCTTGCCACGCTCTGTGTCCACTTCACTCACCTTCCCTTCAAATTCCTTAAACGGACCGTCCATGACAATCACCGGATCATCCACTGAGAGATCAATGTCATGCTTCACATCCTTCTTCTCCATGCGTGAGAAGAGCATATCAATTTCCGATTTTTCAACCGGCACCGGCTGTGTTCCCGCACCGATAAATCCGGTCACGCGCGGAGTGTTGCGCACCACATACCACGATTCATCGTCCACGATCATATCCACGAGCACATATCCGGGATAGATATTTTCTTCCACTTCCACGCGCTTTCCGCCCTTCACCTTCACTGTCTTTTCCACCGGTACCACAACATCAAAAATCTTCTCCTCCATGCCGAGGGATTCGATGCGCTGTTTGAGATTACGCTCCACCGCCTTTTCATAGCCCACATAGGTGTGGACGGCGTACCAATTACGCCCGCGTTGTGTGTCTTGTTTTGCCATACTAGAAACGAAAAACTATAAACGATTAACGATAAAAACTCGCGCTACGCGCTCGGGGCTAAAGGATATAATTCTCGAATACCCAGGAAAAGAGTGCATCAAATGCACCGAGATAATACGCGGCAACAAACGACACCACAATCACAATAATGGTGAACAAAGTGATCTGGCGACGATTCGGCCAATTCACGTGTCGCATTTCTGCTTGTACTTCTTTGAGATAATTGCTCATATATATTGTATGAAAAATCCATTTTTAAAAGGCCTTTCGGCCCCTGTTTCCTCTACTATACTCCCCTCACGGAGAAAGTCAAGTATTCGTCAGAGTTATGCGAAAATATGCTACACTTGTTTTATGAGTGTCCGAATATCGATAGACTCATCATCAAGTTTTCTTTCTTCACGCAAGAAAAGTATTTCTGCTTTTATTAATCAGGTGGTTAGTTCAGTGGAAAGAGATATTGATTTTGGTGATGTGGAAATAGAAATAGTGGAAACAAAAAATTCCGCTGTTCTGAAGAATATTAATGGTATTGGAGCATATACCCCTTCAGAAGATTTTATTCGACTGACCATTGATGTTGTCCACCCTGGCATGGACGAGCAGCTCAATACATATCTTCATATTCCACTTATTCATGAACTCCATCATTGTGCTCGAAGAAGAGCAGGTGTTGCCATCGATGGAACAACATTCGGAGAGTGTATATTCAGTGAGGGTCTGGCTGACTATTTTGCATATACCAAAACGGGAACATTACCGCCGTGGATAATAGACATTCACAAACAAGACAAAGAGTTGCTACGCAAAAAAATAAAAGGATTGTATGAAAAGGAATTTACACTTGATGACTATACTGCTTGGTTTATAAAAGGATCAGAGGAAAAAAATATACCTGCATTTGCAGGCTATACTCTTGGATTTGATATGGTAAAAAATCTTATTGAGAAAAATCCTCAACACACAATACTATCGCTCACCCACACACCTTTCTCTATGTCTTTTGTAAAAAATTGAGTTCCCGGTTTCCCTTAGACACACACTGCCCACGCCCTCTGGCGCAAACGAATGAGCATCGCCCAGAGGAATGCGGAAATAAATATGAGCGACGAGGAAAAGCACGTGCCGTCGGAAGCATAGAGCGTTTCAAGCGTACACCCTAAAGGTGCAGCAAGAGAAATATCTCCCGCCTTTACCATCCCTGAAAATACCAGCGAGGCAATGCTCCCGATACCAAGATACCACGTGAGGAGTTTCTGACGAAAACGACGAGATCGCCCACACGGGTCCCCGCGATACACAAAGAGTGACCATACAAATCCGATGGAAAGCGCCACGGCGGTGAAAAAACATACCGACACAAGCGACCACCCCTCAATGCATGTCATCGGAATATCATTTGTTGTTTCAAAAAAATGCAGAACCTTCGTATACACACCCGACCACACCGACAATGCCCCGGCAATAAGGAGCGTCGATTGAAAAAGGAAAAGGAGAGAACGTAGAGAAAGAGACCGTGCCATGGGTATAATTGTACCACTCACATCCATATACTGTCATTCCCGCCTCCGAGCGGGAATCTTCTCTGTCTTGTTTCCGAGAGCTATTAGGGAAGATCCCGCATCAAGTGCGGGATGACAAAGAGTGTATATGCCATCTGAAAAGCGGTGACCGAAGGTCGCCGCTTCTTTCTAATTTCTAATTCCGAATTTCTAACTTCTAATCATCGTCATCATCCTTGTCTTTCTTATGTGAATCGCTTTTTTTCGAAGAACCTGCCTCATCGTAGGTGGCTTGTTCTCGTGAGTGAAGATTCGTGCGAACCGCAGTCGCGGAGACCGTGCCGCACCATTCGTGCGGTGCGGTTGAGCGACAAGGTGCAGCCGAATATTCAACACGAGAACTGCCAAGCACACACTCAAAGCATACAGCGAATTATCTACGCGGCGTACTATGAGGCAGGTTCGACAACTTTCGGTCCGCGATGAGGTGGAATGATGAAAATGGCTAAAATGTAAGCAACAAGTCCGGGCATGATGCCGGTAAAAATGGTCACCACAACCCACAACACGCGCAAAATCACCGGGTCAACATCAACATATTCACCAATACCGCCACACACGCCTGCAAACACCCTGTTTTCACTGCTTCGATAAAGCTTTTTCATATGCAATACGAGATAAGAATAATGTCTGTATCATAACAGCTTTTTACCGTGTGTAAATATCATAGTTTATACAAAAAACCATTTCTACTCCAAAACCAGAGAGGGGGATGCATGTCGATTGGAGTAATTCCACTTCCCTCAAGAGCAAGTCTCCATTTCTCCGCAATTTCATCTTTTGACATCGACGACGCCTCTCTTTCGGTAATAAGACCAAGTACGACGGAACACTGAGTAATGTGTGTGTCCGGAGCAATTGAAATGTACTCTCGGTTTTCCATATCCACCTTACCAAAATCTTCCAAAATGAATGCCCAATAATTAAATATCTTCGGACCGGAAAGATACGGGAATCCTTTTTTATACTTGTTCTGAACAGTATTCTGAAGTAATAAAAAATCTTTTCCCACTTCATTAATAAAATTACTAAAGGAGCCCCACTCGTTAAAGACTGTCTTTGCAATAGTTTTCCATGTCGTAGTATGTTTATTCGGCTGAAGAGCAAGCTTATGCTCTTGAAGTCTTTCTCTCAACACTTCATCGGACATACGAGAAACAGTGGAGATATCAAAAACTTCTTTTGTGTCTTTGTCATTCCATGTTTTTAAAGCACTTTTCCATAATACATAACTGTCGCGTTGATAATTCAATGCCATGGGAAGTGTAAAGTAAACCAGTCGCTCTTCTCTCTGATCTTGAGTGAATCCTGGATTACTATCCTCAGGCATAACAGTCTGTCCAAGTAGCCCATCGTCGTATGCCCTTAACAACATCCTACATTTATATACTAATTCTTTATTCATATCTTTCGACTATCATACGCCCAGTGGAGTAATGCCTGGCGCTGGCGAGGGCGGCAGGCAGCATCTTTCTTGGTGCAATTCTTTCTCACAGCTCCCGCGTGGCGACGAAACGCTTTCCAGCGTTTGATTTGTCGCTCATCGTCAGAGTGCCGTCGCCCCATATAATACCGACAGTACCACTGAAACCACCCCCTTGGGTCGTCTTCGTGAATCCACCCCTTCGTCTTCCAATATGAGAGTGGTTTACTTGCATTTACACCAAAATAATTCAGTGTCGCATCGCGTTTTTCATGACACAGCTTCGCATCCGTAAACCAATTCGACGGAAACTCCGCTCTGCAGTCGGTCATGTACTTCCCACCAAAGACACCAAGAGCAAGCATTTCCTTCGGCGAAAGTTCCGGATTAAAATCAGGATGAAAATTCTTCCCCTCCGGCTCACTAAGCTCATAGGAATATCCCTTTTGCATCAAGTCATTCACCACAATTGTTTTTTTATGTTTCCGCGGCATAGCACAAATGTTTCAAAACTTCCTCAAGCGGAACACCACCTTCGCGCACGTTAGTGAAGTCCGCAATCGTCTCCCACTCTTCATCTTTTTCGTCTTCTTTGTTCATAGGCACTCTATACACCATTCCCGTCATTCCCGCCCCCGAGCGGGAATCTTCATTATATTTTTTCCAAAAGTTATTCAGGAAGATTCCGCATTATATCCGACTGCTCGCAGTGTAGGATCAAGTGCAGAATGACAGGAAAAATATATTATTCCTTCTTCTCCCACTGAGGGTCCGGTTCAATAAGGCCGTGGCCTTCCAAGCGGGCGCGGATACTGCCCGGCTGGCGACCGAAGATTGGCGGCAATTCCTCAAGCGACTTTCCTTCCTTGAAGAGTGCAACGAGCTTTTCATCATCCTCTTCTTTCCACGGACGATAGGCATTCGGATATGTTTCGCGCAATTTCTCAATACGCTTTTGCCATGCTGAGGGTTCTTTAGATTTTTCTTTTTGGGTCTTGCCCGATCCGGTCGCACTTTTGCGCTTGCGCGAAAGTGCGACCGGATGTAGGGTCCCTCCGCATGCCTTGATAAAATTCTCATGCATGCTCTTCAATTCTTCCGCGCTCTTGCCCGCAAAAATATCTCTCGCTTTGCCACTTGCTTCGCGGAATGTCTCATCTCTCGCACGCACATCACTATCGACAGCAAACGCTCGTTCGTTGTAGCCGAGCAGATGCACTCCTTCGAGCCTTCGCACACGCGAAAGCGCCACATATCCCTGCCCGTATTCAAACACGCCGGAAAGATCCATTGCCGCCATGTCCATACTCATACCCTGGCTCTTATGCACGGTAATCGCCCAAGCCAACCGCAAGGGTATCTGAGAAATCCGCGCGCGCACTTTGCCGTCTTCTTCCACCACCCATTCCATCATTTCCGTGTCCACCGTCGTACCATCACCGATTTTCACTTTCGGATTGCCGGAAAAATCATCAAAGCCAACCACCTCACCAAGCGTCCCGTTTACAAATTCTTTCTTCGGGTCGTTCTTCGTAAACATAACCTTCGCGCCGATTTTGAGCTTGAGCTCTTCAGGCGAGAGACACCCTTTCTTCAGCGCAGCAACGAGCGATTCTTTCCCTGTGCCCGTCATGTGAAATGTGTGCATATCACCGGGAATGCGCCCGAGTGCCACATCGTTGACCTTGTCGACATTAGCATTGTGCGAAAAGAGCTTCGGCATGTCCCCTTCCACCACCGTCACAATCCGCTCTTCCAAACACGCCTTATGCGTGCCATCAAATGTACCACACCGAATAGCGGAAAGTACTTCAAGATACCGCGGATCGTCCTGACGATATTGCTCGGAAAGATAGCACGTGAGAAATCCCGCCTCCTTCCACACAGGTGAATCATATGCAAAGCGCGGCGGTTTTTCGTTCTGAAAAAGCCGGGCATCGGCGCCCGCCCGCGGCTTCGCAATCGGCGGCAATTGAAAAAAATCTCCCACCAACACAACCTGCAATCCGCCAAATGCTTCCGGCTTCCCGCGCACTTCCCGACACACAGCGTCCACCATGGAAAGGACATTCGGTCCGAGCATGGATACCTCATCAATAATAAGTACGGTTGCCTTGCGAATGCGCTTTGCCAGATATTCACGCATGGCAATCGTCTCCACGTCGTAGACTGAAAAGTAGTCACGCACGCCAATACCGCTCCATGCGTGAATCGTCATACCGCCCAAATGCGTGGCGGCAATACCTGTTGAGGCGGTAATTGCCGGCTCAATGCCATGCTCACGCAAATACGCCACATACGTATTCACCGTATGTGTCTTACCGCTCCCCGGCTCTCCCGTGAGAAACACATTCGCCCCCGTTTTCAAAATTGAAAGCGCTTCAGATTGAGTCATGAGAACAGTATATCACGGACATATGAAACTGACCTCATTTGTAAACTTACGCTTCTCAATTGTAAACTCATTGTAAACAAACCCCCTCTCCTGGCTCAGGCAACTACCCTTGTATCACAAAAAGGAGATACTACACACTAATTATCAGTTATATATGTCATGATCCCCGATAGCAAGAAGAAGAATGTGTTTCTCTTTCGTGTATGAGAAAACAATTCGTATCTTGTAGTTTACCGAAAATGCATAACGTCCGGAGAGTTTTCCTTTCAGTTTGTGCACTTTCAAGCGCCTGTGATTTGTAGCGGTGCGCACATCGTCAATTGCATCAAGAGCTTCTTCTTGGAGCTCAAACGGAAGTGATTCGAGCTGGCGCATGAATGACGGAGTATAGAGAATATCCATACGATTATTTTTTCTCACGAAGAATCTTTCGCAAGTCTCCTTTTAATATTTTTCCCTCGCGTACTTCTTGTTCAGACATAAGCACGGCTCGTATCGCTTCTTCTTCCGCCAAACGCATAAGCGCCTTGCGTACAACAGCCGCCTTATTCGGCGACTCACCCGACTTGATTTGCGACTCAATAAACGCCTCGAGCTCACCAGAAATGGGAACAGATAATGTGGTCATAATAAAGTATGATAATATAATATGATACTATCATATACCTCTCGTGTGCGGGTGTCAATACAAAAACAACCCGCGTTTCCTTTCAGGAAACGCGGGTTGTTTTTTGTGGGGTGCCTACAGGGAATTGAACCCTGATAGCCGCCTCCACAGGGCGGAGCTTTACCATTAAGCTATAGGCACCATGTTGTCAGAGCAGCGCGGAAGCTTCGCTTCCGCGCTGCCTGAGTCGCCCTTTTATAGCACACTTTATTGGGTTTCGTCCAGTTTTCTCTGGATTCCGTGTCAAGCACGGAATGACAGTTGGTTTTTATCCGACAAACCCGGCAGCGATGAGGAGCGCGGCACATCCAAGAAGTAGCCAGCCGAATTGGATGCGGCGAGCCGCGGCGAGAAGGAGATGAATCGTTGCCAAACCAAAGGCACATGAGGCAAGAAGCGTGACGACATTCTCAAGAGACAATGCAAAAAGTTCTGTATTTAATATGATGTTTCCGGCAACGATGAGCGGAATACCGGCAATAAAAGAGAGCTTCAGCGAGGCATCATCTCCATATCCGCGCAAAAGAAGTGCGGCAACCGTCGTCCCTGATCGGGAGATGCCGGGGATAACCGCGAGTGCTTGTCCAAGACCAACGAGCACGCCATCAATAAAGCGCACATCCCCCTCCCGCTTTTCTCCGCCCTTCCCTTTTGAAAGCTGCAACACACCGGTCACAGCAAGTGCCGCGCCAAGAAGCATGTTCACCCACATACCGCTCGTTGCGAGTATACTTTCTGCAGAATCAAGAAGGGAGAGTATGCCGATGCCGACAATGCCGCCAATGAGCGTTGCCACAATATAAAAAACGAGAGGATTCTTTTTTTCTTGCGGTAAGCCACGATACTGAAAGAGGTCTTTAATGAGTGCGACGATATCGGAGCGGAAATACACAATCGCTGCAAGCACCGTCCCGAGATGCAGAAAGAGCGCAAAGCGAATTGTATCACCAAGCGAGCCGCCGCCAAAAAAGAAGTGTTGCACGAGCACCACCATTCCTTCAGAACTCACCGGCAGCCATTCGGTGATCCCCTGCACTATTCCCAATGTAAGCGCTTCGCTTATCATATCCGCTTTTTTACTTGTCCATATATGGACGAACGATGTCCTATCATAACAACAACAATAACTTCTTGTTTGATTTCAAAAATGACTCTATAATCACCGACTCGAAGTTTTCTATATCCTCGCAACGACTGCTCTAGAGGAGCACCAAAAACCTCCGGCGATGTCGTTAATTTCTCTTCAATTGCTTTCTGTACACGCATCTGCACACTCTTCCCAAGAGCAGGGAGGTCTTTCTTTGAGATATCTTCATGGTAGATAACGGTATATCTCATTTCCATACTTCATCATGAGAAAGATATACATTGCTTCTTTTTTGCCGTTCGGAAGCAAGACGATCAAACATAATATCTTCCTCAATCTCAAGCGCAAGGCGCAGCAATTCGGCCGCCTTTGTCGCTTGCGGAACATCATCGCGAAGAGCGAGTTTCTTCACCGCCCGCTCCACGTCTTTCGAGACACTGATATTGATTCGTTTTTTTGTTGTAGGCATATGATGAAGTGTATCAAAAGTGTATCACCTATGTCAAGTAACGAATTCGTGTCATTCTGAATGTGATTCAGAATCTTCGTCATATGTTGGTGAATGTTCGGTAATACCTGCCTCCTCATTCACATATCGTGCGAAGACAAAAAAGAATGAAGACAGCCGATTCAAATACTGCAATGTTTCAGGCTGTACTTTTACTATTCCCTCTTCCGAAACAGCAACAACTCTTCTTTCAGCTCTTCGCGAAACCGTGCGCGCCACATCTCCGCGAGCGGAAATTTCATTTCCTCCCGGCACAATAAATGAATGGATGGAAGGAATCTTCTCTGCCATATTCTCTTCCATCTCCTCAAGTGTCGTTACCGACGCGGGAGTGATATGCTTATCCGCCCCGGCGACTTCAGCCTGAATCGTAAAAAGATGCGATTGAATGTCGGTGAGAAACTCTTTCGCTAAAACACCTCCCGGCAATTGCATGTTACCGACAAGTGCAACAGAAAGCCCGATTATGCTCGTTGCCTCATCGAGCGCGCCAAGCGCCTCAGCAATTGCTGAGCTCTTTGATATGCGCTGATCACATCCATACAGCGTCGTCGTTCCATCATCACCTTTGCCTGTAAAATACATGGTCAGTAGGTTAGTAAATCAGTAAATGAGGAGGTGAGTACAAAAGAAACCACACAAGCGAACATGCTCTCACCTATATACAGTATACCAGAGTTGATAAAGACGAAACAAAAGGCGGCGCTTCGCGCCGCCTTTTGTTTCATTTGGTAATTACCTTTGATTAAGGTTTAACCTTAATCAAAGGTAACGTTTCTATGACACTCTCGTATATCCCCCCTCCACGCCTTTGGGTGAAAGGACGATTTGCCAAAGGTGAACATAACGCGAAGCAAAGGCGCCCGAAAACGATAGAAGATAGTACTTCCACATGCGATAGAAATAGTCGTCGTATTCCGGACTTTCCTTGAGGGCGCTCCATGCCGCATCAAAGTTCTTGAACCACTCTTTCAAGGTAAGTGAATAATCATGTCCGAAATTATGCCAATCCTCCATCACAAAATATAGCTGTACTGCCGAGGCCATATACTCAAGAGAGGGGAGTACTCCTCCTGGAAAAATATACTTATCTAACCAGGCATCTCCTACTTTCGTAGTCATGTGACTGCCGACAGTGTGGAGTAAAAATAAACCATCTGGTTTAAGAAGTTCTCGTACCTTTTTCATGTACGTTTCGTAATACTTCACACCAACAGCTTCAAACATTCCTATTGAGACCACTCTGTCAAATTCACCCTCCAATTTGCGATAATCGACCAACTTAATCTCAATCGGTAGACCTTCACAGAGCTCTCGCGCAAGCTTTGCCTGCTCCTCAGAAACGGTAATACCGACCCCACTCACGCCGTATTTCTCCACAGCGTATTTTAGAAAGCTCCCCCATCCGCAGCCGATATCAAGTACTGTCATTCCCGGCTCAAGACCGATCTTCCTGCAGATCAAGTCGAGTTTTGCCTCCTGTGCTTCGTCGAGCGTTTTCGCCCCTCCTTGAAAATACCCGCAGGTGTAGACCAAGCGCTTGTCGAGCATCTTTTCGTACAAGTCGTTGCCAATGTCGTAGTGGTGCTCACCAATATAGTGTGAACGCTTCACATGACCGAGGTCCTGGAAAAGCATGCCAAGATACACGGGAATCATATGCATAAGCATGCCTGGGTTCCTTATCTCTTTATCAAGATTCGCGGAAAGCACTTTCTTGAAAAACACATTGAGCGGCTCAGCATCCCACCAGCCTTCCGAATATGCCTCGCCCAAACCAAGCGTACCGCGCTTCATCACACGGTCGTACAGCTTTTCATTATGCACAACAATATCTCCCAGATTATTACCGCCGGGTGTAATATCCGCCTTTGCGAGAAGCCCTTCAATGAAAGATTGTTTGTTCATATGAAAGTACAATAACAGAAGGATGCTCATTTTTCCAGTAGTAAGCAGAAAAGAAAACGGGCGCCTGACACCACTTTCGATTCTGAAGACAGCATATATTATGATTCAAAAAACACCGTCTCGTAACGGTGTTTTTTGTAGGAAAATGTAAAAGTGGTGTCAGGCGCGCTCTTTGCTCTTACCCCTCCGTATACGATTCCTCAACGATACGAATGAGATTCTTCACAACATCAATATGCCGTTTCTCATCTTCGGCAATGCGAGCGATGATTTCTTTATCTTCTTTTTCTTCGGAAGAAAGCTCCTTCCCTTCCAGGAGGCTGAGATATTCTTCATAGAGTTTCAGCGAACGCTCCTCATATCCCAATCCCTGTGAGAGATTAAAAAGAATATCTTTTTGTGACAGTGGACATTCCATACAAATATACTAATCGTTACAAATGTACATATACCTAGAACCCATCTCATATTAAACCGCTCAAAATAACATTTTACACTTCGTGTAAGAGCTTGGCAATTCTCGCACTCTCTATCCGGCTCCGTCTTGTCGCTCAACCGCACCGCACGAATAGTGCGGCACGGTCTCCGCGACATCGTCTCGCTCGAATAGAAAGCGCGAGAATAAGCCATTTAATATGAGATGGGTTCTACAAATAATACAAATGATTTGTGTTTGGTGAATATATTCGCGTATTCGTACCATTCGTATATATTTGTATGTATTCATACATTCGGAATTATTGATACTTCTTGATCATTTGACTAATGGCCTCACGATGAAATTCAGAATCGCGCTTGAGTGTTTGTACACCGGAAATAAACTCAGGGCGCTTTTCTTCGGCAATACAATTCCCCACGTCCACGCGCAACAGCGCGTCGTACAACGCGACCATTGTCTGCTCAATCGTCTCATCTTGCAAAAGATTTTGCAGAACCTGCTTCATGTCTGTGTGTTCCATAGACATAGTATAGCAAAAAATATGTGAGAGCGGATGTGGATTATTTCATATTCGCCCCCTTGTTTAGTACCGTAGTAGCAACAAGGCTTCAAAAATGTTAGCATACAAAATATGAAAACTGCTGTAGTCACAGGAGCAAGTAAAGGTATCGGTGGAGCCATCGCAATTGCGTTAGCAAAAGACGGTTATTCGGTAGCAATAAACTTTAAGTCGGATACTAAAGCGGCTAAAAAAATTATTGAAGAATGTAATACATATTCTAAAAACAACCTGCTTGTACAGAGTGATGTTTCAAAAGAAGATGAAGTTGCAAAAATGTTTGAAATAATAAAATCAAAGTTTGAAAATATTGAAGTGGTTGTCAACAATGTGGGAGTGTTCGACGAGAAAGACAGCCCTACCAATATCCAAGCGTTTGAACATATCTACCACAATAATTTTTTAAGTTGCGTTCTCACAACAAAGCATGCGTTACCGCTGATGCAAATAGGAAAAATAGTTAATATCACCTCAATACATGGTAGACTCGGCCATGGTCGACCAGAAGCAACCGCGTATTCAGCATTTAAGGCAGCTCTTGAGAGTTACACAAAAAATCTCGCGAAGGAGTTGGCGCCGAACATTCTGGTAAATGCGATTGCTCCAGGACGAGTCAATACTCCGATGTGGAGTGCCAATAAGAAAGAGCGGAAAGAGCTTGGGGAAGTGCACTTAATACAACGCATGATTGAACCGGAAGAAATCGCAGACGGCGTACTCTTTCTCGTAAAAAACAATGCTGTATGCGGCGAAGTACTAACTATTGACGGTGGCATGGGGTTGGTAACTTTGGGGTGATTGTATGGAAGATCAACTTATTTTGTGTCTGTTTACAAACAAAACAAAACCGTGTAGGATAACGAGACTGGTTCTAACACTGCGCGAGTGGCGAAACAGTAGACGCGCTAGCTTGAGGGGCTAGTGTCCATTGCGGACGTGGAGGTGCGAATCCTCTCTCGCGCACCGTAAATAAGGAAGCGGGCGGCAACCAACGGTTGCCACCCGCTTCCTTGCTTCTTCCGCCGTAATTCTTTATTCTTAACTCGTTATTCGTTATTCAATTATTGCCCGGGTGGTGAAATTGGTAGACACGTACGCTTCAGGTGCGTATGCCGAAAGGTGTGGAGGTTCGAGTCCTCTCCCGGGCACAACCTAATAAAAAGCCCGTAATAACCACATGATTACGGGCTGTTTCTTATTTTGTTGCGACAAATACAAGTTGATGCTTCGCAAGAACTTTCCCTTCATTCTCAAATACGACATCTGTAAGGCCTTTCATGCGAAGACTATCTTCACGTAAAATTATTACCTCGACAAACAAATCAACTTCGTGGTTCATGGGGATTTCCTTGAAATAACACCCAGAATTGGAAACAACTCTCATATTTGAAAAAAGAAGTCCTCTTTTCGCTGCTGTGTGTGCCATGTTCCAAATAGCAAACTCTTGATGGGTCATGTTTACATGATCACGATCCACAAGAGACTGGTCAACTTCTGGATTAAAAAGCACTTTACCTCTAAACGTAAAGCCACTTAATGATGTCTTTTTAAACTCGCCCGACTGTAAATAGTGTGGACGCGGCGTTCCATGTAAAATTATTTTCTTCATTTTACTTCCCCTTTTTGTTAATCAAAGTATCACGATCCAATACCATCGTAAAAAACAAAAGTGAGTGTATAAACTGTCTTGGATAAAAATTCTCCTTCAAAACGTCATTTCATTGACAACAATACATATTTAAGTATAAAATGACGACATTATATGTCGTCGAAAAAATCTCTACAAGAAGAGCTTGGGGAAATCGGATTGACCAAACAAGAATCAATCATATATTTATCTTGCCTGCATAATCCCAAAACAACGCCTTCTAAGCTCTCAAAAGAAACTGGTATTGCACGGACCAGCATATATCCGATTATTCAAAAATTGTTGGATAAACACTTTCTTTACCAAAAAACTTTTTCTAAAAAGAAATATCTGTTTCCTTACCCCCCTTCAAAAGCCCTCGACACAGCTACACACGCCGCACAGGTACAGGCAGATTGCATCGCGCGTGTCGCTGAAAGACTATCTGAAAGACTCAAAGAAAGTGAGAAACAGCTACCTCTCAGTGCAGATACAGGTGCCTCATTCTTATATGGGAAACAGGGTGTGAGGGATTTGGTTCAAAGAGTACTCGAAGAGAAAGAAGATATTTATTGGCTGGGTCCTTCAAATATTTTTCTTGATCTCAATAAAGAACAGCAAAGAGAGTTGTTCCAGCGTTTATCCGTAAAACGTATGGACGAAAACACCACAGCATTTGCAATAACAGACAATAATTTTATGACAAGCTCTTATTTCCATGGAGGATCAGAGACCTTCAGGCAGCTTCGTATTGTAACAATCCCTCAAGAAATCACCTCCATGGTATTTGCCACGGGAGATTTGTGCGGTTTAGTGAAATCGCTTGGCAATAAATCGGAAGTGCTTATTCTTAGAAATAGGGAATATGCCCATATCATGCGATTTGCATTACACACTTTGTGGCAACATCTGAAAGAAGTATAAAAAAACACCGCGCGCGAGCGCGGTGTTTTTGGTTGCGTATTATTTAGTCCTTTTTCTCTTCTTCTTCAGAAGCTTCTTCCATATTTTCACTTCTCCGTTCTTGCATAGAAGGGAGGAAGAGGTATAATGAAAAATAAGCATGAATCCGGACGAATCACCAAACATAACATTCGAGAGCGAAGATCATCAACAGCCGGTCCACTCAACCCAACCGCAGACACCCAAAATTGTGCGGCGGGTTATTAAATATTCTGGCGGATATGTGAAGAACGAGAAGCAGGCGACGTATATCCTTATTGGGTTTGTGGTGGTAGCAATTATTGTTACTTTTCTTTTTGTAAATGCAAGCAGAGATACTAGTTACACTGTGCGCCAACAAGAACAAGCACCGACAGGATGGTCTTCGCAACAATGATTATGAGTAATAAGTTTTCAACAAGCGGAGGATTCACTCTGATAGAACTTTTGGTTGTTATCGCGATCATCGGTGTTCTATCATCAGCTGTACTTGCTAGTCTAAACTCTGCCAGGCTAAAGGCAAACGATGCTCGGCGCATTTCTGATTTGCACCAGATTCAAACGGCGCTTGAGCTATATTACGACTCGAGCAACAGTTATCCGAGCGGAAGTTTTGATTCACGTGTCGGTGGTGAGTGGACGACTTTTTCCGGTTATCTTTCGCCTGCATATATGCCGACGGTACCAGTTGACCCGAGAAACGGATCTGGCGAAGGAGCCATGTGCGGAAACTGCGGCGAATATTATTACAGTTCTACAGATGGGCAGAAATACGTAATTTCTACATATTTAGCTATTGATGGCTCTCTTACCACAAACTCAAATCAATACGGTCCATATCATTCAGTAACTTCTGGGTGTACCCCATCGACATTTTGGGCTTGCGATTAAAATATCTTTGAAAAAGAAATAGGTCAGCGCTGCAGTAAAAAACACCGCGCGTGAGCGCGATGTTTTCTATGTATGTATTATTTTTCTTTTTTATCTTCTTCCTTGACCGACGCATCTTCAGATGCGTTTAGGTCGGCAGGAGTTCCTTCAACCTTCTCTTCCGTTTCGGTAGAAGCCTCTTCTGCTTTTTCTTCAACAGCTTCTTCAGCTTGAGACGTTTCTTCCTTTGGCTCTTCCGAAGCCGGAGCAGCTTCCGTATTTTCTACCACTTCGTTTGTTTCCGTTGCTTCAGTTGCAACCTCTTCATTTTCTACTTTCGGTTCTTCCGTGACCGACACATCTTCTGATGTGTTTAGGTCAATCACCTCTTCAACCTCTTCCTCTTTGGCCGACTCCGCTTCAGCGGAGTTTAGGTTCTTTGTGAGGTCAGGCAATGCAATACCGAAGAGATTCTTGACCTTGCGGCGAATCTCCTTCGCGGTCTTCTCGCGGATGAAGTAGAGCTTTGCGCGACGCGCCTTCGAACGGCGCACAAGTTCGATTTTGTCGATATTCGGCGAATACAGCGGAAATGTTCGCTCTACACCCACACCGCTTGCAATCTTGCGCACGGTGAATGTCGCACCCGGCTCGGATCCGTGCTTGCGGGAAATCACCAATCCTTCAAATGCCTGAAGACGGGTCTTCCCCTTTTCCTCCACCTTGGAATATACACGCACTGTGTCTCCGGGGCGAATATCCATACCCTTGCGATGCGATACATCAGCCGGGGAAAGCGCAATCGTTGTCTTGTCGATCATGTTCATATTAGTTATAGTGGCTCAGATGTTAGCACAATTCGTCAAAGCGAGCAAGCGCCTGCACAAAATCCTCGGGAAATGCCGCCTCATATGATGCCTCCTCCCCTCCCGGCAAGCGCAAGTGAATACGGTACGCATGCAACGCGCTCCGAGAAAAGCCAAGCACCGGATCACTCTCGCCCGTAATCCTATCGGTTGCGTATGTCATATCTTGGACGATTGGATGCCGAATGCCTCCGAGATGCACACGGATTTGATGCGTTCGTCCTGTATGCGGGAAAAGCGCAAGGTACGAATACCCGTTTTTTTCTCCCAACACGGTATAATCGGTACGCGCCTCGCGAAGCTCCCCGCGAGCTTCAGCCCCGGCAGCACGCTTTGTCATACTTCCGCCGCTTCTGCCAATCGGCGCATCAAGAACACCGCGCTTTTTGGCAAAACTTCCATAGGCAAACGCACGGTATTCCTTCCGAATCTTTTTATCTTGAAACTGGCGCTTCAAATACAAATACATCGGTTGCGTTTTAGCGATAAGAATCACACCGGACGTGTCGCGATCAAGGCGATGCACAATGCCCGGACGCGGCAACACCTCTCCTTCGGGTGTGCGCATTTCCTCACCCACGTCCGCACACGCCGGACACTTCTCAAGAATCCAGTCGGCAAGGGTTGGTTCGCCATTCCTTCCATCAGCATGCGTTAACAGCCTGGACGGTTTATCCACCACCAGAAGTTCGTCGGATTCAAAAAGGATACCGGGATTACTTCCCTCTGTTTTGTTGCCGCTTTCCATATGCGTGGAGAATATCATCAAACTCTTCTTTGGTAAACGCAGGCCAATACGTATCAATAAAAAAGAGCTCACTATACGCACTTTGCCACAGAAGAAAATTTGAAAGACGCTTTTGTCCGCCAGTGCGGATGATTAAGTCGGGATCAGGAATACCTGCCGTCCAGAGCTTTTCTCCAAACGTCTCCTCGGTGAGTGCCCCTCTTTCTTCCTCCGACATATTCTTTACCGCTTCCACAATTTCCGCCCGCCCGCCATACGAAGCAGCGACCACAAGCGTTAGCTCCGCTTCATCGGTGTCAGTCTCGCGTTCCATGTATGCAAACTTTTCACGAAGTGTATCCGAGAGACGATTTCGCTGTCCAATCACTTGCACACGCACTTTCTCTTTCTTTGCCACGTGTGTATACACTCGAGTAAATTCGAGTGCGACTTCCTTGAGATCCGACACCTCTTCTTCCGAACGTCTCCAGTTTTCCGTCGAAAACGCATAGACAATGAGATATTGCACGCCGGCGTCTTTTGCCCATGCTACGCAATCAAGGAGTTTTTTCATCCCCTCTCGGTGTCCCTCATGAACAGACATATTCCGTTCTCTCGCCCACCGACGATTCCCATCCATCATAATGCCGATTGTTTTAGGGGTAGTATCCATAAAAATTCACTTGCTGTCATCCCGCACTCGACCCTACACCGCAAGCGGTCGGACACAATGCGGGATCTATAGGTTAATACAACCATTCGCTTCTGCTTGGATTCCGGGTCAAGCCCGGAATAACAAAATTATTACACCACACTTTTTCCGTTCTCAAGAGGACGGTCCTTTCGGAGCATAATTCGAAAATCGCCCAGGGCACCCTCCGCATCATGTTCCATATACGACACATCTTCCACATTCGCCCATGGCGGACCTTTTTGCATATCCTTAAGAAGGATGGCGAACTTGTTCTTCTCCCCTTCTGCAATAAAGCCGACTGTGCCGTCGGCATTGTTCCACACACGCCCGACAATACCATATTTGGAAGCTTTTCGTCGGACAAAATCTCGAAACATCACGCCCTGTACCTTCCCCAACACAATTCCTTCATATCGCTTTCGCATTGCACAATCATAGCATAGTTAGCTTATAGCTTATAGCTTTTGGCTTATAGGAAATTCAAAATTATTGCAAAAAAGAAGGATATGCTGTATAGTATTTCTCACGCGGGCGATTAGCTCAGTTGGCTAGAGCAATCCGTTTACACCGGAAAGGTCGGGGGTTCAAGTCCCTCATCGCCCACAAATACACGAGCGCGGAGCATGACTCCGCGCTCGTTTTGTATTTGTGTGGCGATGAGGGACTTGAAGAGAGCTGTGCGCGAAGCCCGACAAGATTTATCTTGTCGGAGCACGGCGACGGGGTCGCGAGTTCTTAGTAAATTGCGAATACTTGGAGCAATATACTTAGAACTGGTGACCAAGTCCCTCATCAAAAAAATCCCGAAGCATGCCTTCGGGACCTTTGATTTTGTAGGACGATGAGGGACTTGAAAGCCGCAGGCCGCGAAGCCGATTCCGACTTTCGGAGGAATCGAGGCCGAGGCGGGGTGAGAAAGCGAATGCCTGGAACTTTCGCAAGGTCTTTTGAGATATATTGAAAGGCTTTGCTTGAACAATATATCCAAAAGGTGTACTGCTCCTGTAAGGAGGCAACACTTTGCGGATTATGAGCTTTAGCGAAATAATACGCTTAGTGATTCGTGATCGAGTCCATTACACTTACCTTCAATTTCCCCATGTATGGTATCTGAAAAATTTTTGATATAATTGTGGTATGAGTGGGACAAACGTAAAAAAAGCAAACAACCCTCACAACTTGCCACTGGATAGTGTTTTGTTAGGTGACAATGTCGAAGTACTTAAAACGCTTCCTGATAATTCTATTGATCTCGTGGTTACAAGTCCGCCATATGATTCTGTACGTGATTACAAAGGGAAGCCAGAATTTGATCTGCACGCAACAGGTGAACAAATAGCCCGTGTGCTCAAGGAAGGAGGTGTTGCAGTGATGGTGATTCAAGATCAAACTAAGGACTTTGCAAAAAGTTTGACCTCATTTCGTACTATTGTTGACTGGGTGGACAATATCGGCTTACGGCTGTTTGAAACAGTAATCTATAGAAAACATGGCACTGAAGGCGCGTGGTGGAAGTATAGATTTCGCGTTGACCATGAATACATGCCAATTTTCCTCAAAGGAGCACGTCCACAATATTTCGACAAGGAACCACTAAAGATTCCATCGAAACATGGTGGGAAGGTAATGACAGGGAGTGGAAACCGAAAAACTGATGGTTCAACAACAAAAACAGTCACGCGTCCTATCAATCCAATGAAGTGCAGGGGCACAGTATGGGATTATCTAATGGCAGGCGACAAAGACCCGCTCAAACGAAAACATCCAGCCGTTTTCCCAGACCAGATTCCCTTTGACATGATCCAATGCTTCTGCCCCCCAGACGGCGTGGTACTAGATCCATTTGGAGGTTGCGGATCTACAGCAGTCGCCGCAAAACAGCTCGGCAGGAACTACATCGTAATAGATGTAGCAGAAGAATATTGCAAACTGGCAGAACAAAGAATTTCCACTGTCCCAATACCTTTGTTTAGTTAAATCTGCCTGGCTCCTCAATCGTATACTCAATGTTGGTGCCGCTTGTCATTGCCATAGATAGCGGCTCCCTGTCCATCAGAGCAGTATAGGTGCCGTTGTTAAGTGTCGTTGCCGAAAAGTCGCCCTTGGAGAAGGTCTCGAGTCGGAACCCATCCCATGTCCAATTCTCTCGAACGTAGGGTATTCCAACATGTGTACTCATACTTGAAATGAACCCTTCAATACGCTCACGCTCATTTTCATGTAAGTCGTACGTGTGACCACGCTGTACAAGATTGATCGGCAAACCACGCGGGTTAGATAACTTGAGCTGATGTCCAGACCTTTTGTTACGTCCGCCAGATTGATACTCGGCGCCATTGTAATAACCCTTTGCATTATATGTATCACGTAGTCGTAAAAAGGTATCCAGTCCTTCCATGATTTCATAAAAACTGTGCTCGCTGGTACAAAAATGCTGATTCAAAATGTGTGCCGGATTGTCTATTTGCAGGTACTTGATCCAGTCCAAACAATTCTCTGTATAACCAAACAAATTGTTCCATACGCCATCCGCAAAAAGAAGCGGCCAGATTGCCTGTGGTGACAAGTTTGTGACAATGCCAGCGTGATGGAGAATACCCAGATATAGATGAATTGCCCCAAATGGATATTTCCTCTGAAAATCTTTTTTACCATCAAAGCCGCGGAAGATGTTTGGCTGGATGCAATTATCGTAATGATAGTGTTGGTGAGTGATGCGGTTATTGTAGGTAACTAAGTGATTACCTAAACTTGGCACATTTGCCCTGTTTATTTCGACATCCAAAAATATACAGTCGTTTACCGATAAACCATCTTTAATCACCAATACCTTGCCGTCGTAGTATCCCGCAACTTTTGCTCCCAAACAATGAGTGGCGAACAATCCACACAAAAAACCATCACTATCAGGACCAAGCACTATATTCCTATCTCGTTCTATGATCCAAGGAAAAATATCAATCACTTTCTGATAGTCAAGAATTTCTCGTCCATCTTGTGTTTGTGTGTTTACATCAAACATACTACCGTGTGAAAAATGAAAGTTCTTTATTATATATCTTTGCAATCTCTTCAAGCTCTACAACATCAACTCTCCGTTCACCTCGTTCGATCTTTGATATGTAGGATTGAGGTCGTTTGAGTTTCTCTGACACCCCAACCTGAGTAAGTCCAGCTTCAAGACGAGCAGCTTTCAACTGCTCTACAACCTTTTTATACTTATTAGAATACAGAGACCTGCTCATATAACGAGTTAATGTTATAACCTATTGTGGAATAACCCAAAACAGGTTATGACATTAATCTCACCACCACACAAAGACGTGCATTGAGCACGTCTTTGTGTGGTGGATTATTACTGTTCTCACAATTTGTTCCTAGTTCCTAGGATACTAGGAACATTCCATTTTGGGAAGTGCCAAAATGAAACCGAGCAAAGTCTTATCTTTCCCAATCCTCAATCACCAATGTCTTCCCTTTCTTTTTCACGACCACCTTTTGCTTTTCACGCCAGCCGAGCTCACGGACAAATTCAATCGGGAGTGTGACGGAGATTGTCCTTCCACGCCCTGTACGGAAGAGTTTACGGATATTGCGTTTACTGAGTATGCGCCGTGCCATATGTTTTAGTATACCACAGCCCTGCTCTAGAGCTAACTCTAGAGTTAGCTCTAGAGCAGGTTCGTTTTTCCCAAAATCTCTGGTACAATACCAATGCTATGGCATCCGAACAATATTTGGCGAAATCTTTTGAGGAAGATTTTATACTCAAAACACTCAATGGGAAAGAAAAAGAACATTCCCAAACAATTCAAAACATTCTGGAAACTCGCACGATACAGCCCAATACGTACAGCTTCGGACAAGAAAAAAGACTGGCATGCACATTCCTTCACGACAATTATCTGAAAACCTACCGTGCGCAAGGATTGATTTTTCAGACTCAACAAAAACCTGATTTCATTTATCCATTTGATATTGTCCTTCTTTCCGAAGCTGAAAAAATAGTCGTGCAGTATTATAGAATTCAGCACCAACTGCATCTTCACTATAATCACGAATTGATTCCCGGTTTTGAACGATTTATTTTTGATGACATCCCCACTCTTTTGAAGAAATACCCAACGCAAGAAACACTCCTGGAAGACATTAATCGTTTTCGCATTGAGCATGGATACGGCGTTGTCCCCAAGCAAAAACGTAAGCTCATAGAGTACAACGAGGTCATCTTTCATGATCCCGTCGAAATCACTCCTATTGCTATCTTTGGATATCGATCAGCCGCACGAAAAATCGCCCGAGAATACGGACTCCCTCATTTCACTTCTGCAAAGAAGTTTTATGAGTCTTTGGAGGGGTAGGGGTTCGATTCCTGGCAGGGGCACTGATTCACAAAACACCACTCCCTTAAGGGAGCGGTGTTTTGCATCACGGCGCAAGCGCCGTAGAATCAGTGCCCCTGCCAGGAATGTCCCACAGTCACTAAGTAAAATACTTCGCCAAGGCTCGTATTTTACAAAGTGCTGCTGGACGCGGCTCGCGGTCTTCGCAGCAAGCTGCTCAGACATACTCCGCCGTTCGATTCCTGACGCGAGCCAAGCAGTTGGCTCGCTGCAGGGGCACAAATGAAAAAGCCCTTCCGGACTTTTTCATTTGTGCCCCTGCCAGGAATCGAACCTGGAATGGGAGATTAGAAGTCTCCAGTTATATCCGTTTAACTACAGGGGCATATCAAACTTACCATGCCGGGTCTTTCACCTCAAGCCCTTCGGAGAGCAGCTGGGCATACGCTTCTTCTTTCTCCGCATATAAACGAATAACATCGTTCATGGATTCAATGTCGAGTGTATATGATTCATACATTGACGCGGTGCGTACTCCCGTCTCCTGCTCCTGAAACACGATCATCCGTGCACCTATATTGAAAAGCAATGCGCACACGGAAATACCCACGACGAGCACATACCAATCACGCGCCGGTTTATATGGTCGCTTCAATGTATCGCGGTGGATAAGCCGCATATACGTCTTTTGCATGTGAGTAAGTGAAAATTTCATATTAGAACTAGAAACAGTCTCACTGAAAATGGCTTGTTCTCATTACAGAGTAACGTTCAAAAGCCGAAACGTATGCGAACCTCTCCATATGTCCTCCTCCCCGTTATACTGAAGGTCAATCTCGTCCACAGTAATATTCCATGGATACGTTTCAAGAAGAGCAACGTAGAGGATCGACTGCTCCCATGTACCAACAGTTGTCACGCTAATATCAAGAGAGGAGATCTCTGTGCCGTCTGTTGGCTTCTCTCGTGTATCAATATCGTGCAGTGTGAGCACAACACCGGCAGACTCCCCCATGTCTTCTATACTATCAATCAATTGCAACATGCCGTCGTCTCCCTCAACGATCCGCGAGCGAAGCACATCTCGAATGTCACGAGTCTGCTCAAAGGTATGCTCCACTTTTTTCGCCGCATCATTGTGTTGGGAAAGAGTGTACGACTCTTCTTCAAGAACCTGAATCTTCGTGAGAGTGTCGTATGTCATGTACGAAAGTGCCCCATACACACCCCACGCACCAAAAGCGGCGAAGAGTGCAATAACTATGGTAATGGCAGTATGTGTATTCATACAGAACAATTACTCCTGAAACGTCAATGAAAAATCAATATCATACTCACTGATAAAACTTCCCACGGGAATATTAATGCCGGAAAATCCTTCTGCTTCAAGTGCGCGAGCAAATCCGACCAAATCTTCTCTGGTATCGGCAATACCGTGTACATGGATAACTCCTCCTTCTTTTTCAGCATCATAGGCAATACCGCGCACAGAAACTCCCGTACGGGCATCCGCAATGCGAAGAAAAATACGTTCGTATACCAATGTGTGCGGTTCATAGACATGAGAAAGCAACGCTACGGTTGCATTCATCTCATCGAGCTCTTCTTTAATTTCCTCAACATACGCTGCTTCCTCGCCTTCTCTTGCAAGGGTCATCCACTCCCGAACGATGTCATGTTCCATTGTATACCCCCAATACACAATTCCCGCAACGGCGGCGGAAAAAGCACCAAGGAGTGCGGCAAACACACCGGCGGTTGTCGTGAGATTCATGCGGTACGACGTACGCAATTCCTTTTTCTTTTGCACGGGTAAAAGATTGATCATACTTATGCCAGCCCCAATCAACCTCCGTACGGTAACACATTACGGAATTTCGAGCGAAAAACGAGATGGAGCGCGCGCCATAACGAGTTATGGTAAGCGCGAAGCGAAGTTTTGTAGCCGAAATTCTGTGATGTGTGTACGGTTGTTGGTTGGGGATGGTATTAACATGTCATGTGTGGCAATGCCAAGCCGATAACTGTGGCGTATCCAAGCGACTTATTGTGCGGAATAGGTGGAATATACATATCAAGCGAACAGCAGTTGGTCCACGGATTTCCCACACTGATAGGCACCTTGAGTCTGTGGGAAAGGAAAGGAGCCAGTCCGTTCATATTGGCACCGCCGCCGGAGAGCAAAATATCACTTATGCGCTGCTCGTCTTTGTGCTTTGCGTGATAGGTATGCCAATAGATATACAGCTTGTGTAATTCGTCTTCCAGGTGCTCAAGCGATGGGAGAAGAGCTTCGTAAAAATCCTTTTGTGCCGGATGGAGCGGTAGCGCATTTTTCATTTCCAGCACTTCTTCAGACGACACCGACAATGCGGCTTTCAGAGCACGAGTAAATGTCTCACTCCCCATGTCGATGGTTGAGGTAAAACGCACAAGATTATTGTGAATGATTGACACGCCGGTACGCAAACGACCGATATCGACAATCATCACGGCTGCTGAGCGTTTCTCCTCAGGAATAATCGCCCGAGCGATTGCCTGGCTTTCGATTTCAAACGACAATGGGACAATACCCACTTCTTCAAGAACGGTTGCGTATCCTTCCACATCTTCGCGAGGCATTGCCGCCACCAACACCCGTATCGTGGATTCCGATGACAGATCATCGAGAACGGTGTAATCAAAAATAACGTTCTCGGGCTTGAGCGGCACATATTCCTCAATCTGAAATGTAATACTTTCCCTGATTTCATTTTCCTCAACGCGCGGAATATCCATGTGCACAATGTATGCACGCTCTTCCGGAAGCGATACATGTGCATAGGTGCAATGATAGGTACGTTTTACTCCCTGCATAATGGCCGAGAATTCCAGGGGTCGCTTGATGTGCCCGCTCACAATCACGCCCGGAGGAATGGTCATTTCTCCGTGTCGTTTGACTCTCAATGCGTCTTTTTCGCCAGACAATTCAAGCACGCGCACTCTTCTATCGGTAATGTCGAGTCCGACCGATGGAAACGTCAATGCGCGCGGAACAGGCAATGTCTGTGCCAAAGAATCACAGATACTCATAATACATGTATTATACCCGAAACACCCGAGCACGAACACGTCTCTGTGCACTACATTGCAATAAGCCAAATCATGAGGCCCACAAAAGCAATGCCGAGTGTGATCCATGCAATCATGCGCGGAAGAGACATGCCGGGCAACGCGCCGAGCCTGTCGGTCACATACGCAGCCAAACCAAAACGTACGATGCGAGAAATAATCGAAGCAATAACAAATATGGGAAATGAAACGGCAAACACACCGGCACCAAGAGTAAACAGCTTATACGGAATCGGGGTAAAGCCCGCCATAAAGACGGCAATGAATGCATTGTTTTGAAACGCTTCGGCAACAGCCTTAAACGCTTCATGAGCATGATACGTATCAAGAATCCATGTGCCCCAGGTATCAAAAAAGAATGCGCCGATGATAAATCCAATCATACCGCCAAATACCGAACCGGCTCCTGCAACGACAGCCGGTACCGCCCAATCGAGGAAACGGCGCAATCGCGAAGTCGCTCGCTCTTGTGCCATTTTCTTCAGTGAGACAATCGGAATGAGAAGCGCTTCCGGCGGTACGGGGAAAAAGACCGCCTCGGCGGCACCAAGGAGGAAAAGAAAAACGAGAGCGCCGCGCCCTTGGGCGCGGCGCGCAACCCGCTCCTTCAAAGAAAACTTCTTTCCCTCTTGTGTTATTGGTGTTTCAGGTGTCATGTCAGAGTATACATAAAGTCTTTATTTGTTCTCTAGATCCCGCATCAAGTGCGGGATGACAAGTGTCTGATTTAGAATGACAATTAACTCTTTTGTCATTCCGGACTCCTGCCGAGCTCGACTTTCACTGATTACATTAAAAAATTGTAAACGATAGAAGAAAGAACAAAAAAATGTTTTGCTGTAAACGACATTAGTGAAAGTGGGGCTCTGGTGATCCGGAATCTTCGCTATGTCTTTTCTGCTTATCCAAATACCGCTGCAGAATAAGTGCCGCCGCCGATGCATCGTTTGTCTCCGTCTTTCCTTGCATCTTTCGCGCCTCCTGCGACGTATCATATTCCCACTCAAAATGCACACTGAGGCCGGTTGCTTCTTCAAGCGCTCGAGCATACGCTTGAGATTCTTCCCAAATCGGATTCTCTTCTCCCGAACGCATGCGTGACTCTCCCATGACAATCACACTCACGCTATGCTCACGAACAATCTCTTTGATTCGCTCCACACTCTCCTCCCTCGCAGAAACAACTTCAAGCGGAAATGCCAATGTACCACTCTCATCTGAAAGCGCGACGCCAAGGCGTTTGGTTCCATAATCAATGCCAAGATATGTGCTCATATTTTTATACCGACTTCCTATACTGAGTAATCGCATCAGCAATGCTCTTCAGCGTTGTCTCAAACACCGCTTCATCCGGCTCAAGGAGTGTCATACGAAAACCAAGAATATCGGTGTTAAATCCCGAAAGAGGCACCACGCAAATTCCGGTGGAAGCAAGAAGATAATACACAAAACGCTTATCGACAGGCACGTCCTTCACCGCTTTTTCGGTGAGCTCTCGCACGGCATCGTTCTCAATCGGGAGTGTCCCGCCCTCCGGCATATCATCAAAGACGACTGAATAATAAAAAGAGCTTTCCGCGCGCGGCGCAATCACACCATGGGTGTTTCCCAGAGCCTTATATGCTTGGTCTGCACGATTCGCATATGTCTTCACCCGCGCGCGGACGTGGGCTTCGTATCGCTCATCGGAGAAAAGTTTCGGCAACACCCGTTGCGGCAGTGTCGTTGAACACACCTCAAGCATTTTGGCATCATGTAGTGTCTTTACATACCTACAAAACGACTCATCGACATCCGCATTATACACCTCAATCCATCCGGCACGCGCACCCGGCCACGGCACCTCTTTTGAAAGTCCGCGCATGACAATGGCAGGCACGTCGCTACCGACAAGCTCCGCAAGCGCAACAAATTCGCCGTTATATGCCAAGCGGGCATAGGTCTCATCGGCAATAAGAAAAAGGTTATGCCGACGAGCAATAGCCACAATTTCTTCAAGGACCCGGCGCGGATATACCATGCCGGTGGGATTATCAGGATTGATAATGAGAATACCGGCAACGGCAGGATTGTAGAGTACTTTGTTTTTAATATCCTCCACATCCGGCAGCCAATTACGATGTGGGTCCAGCGTGTAGGTAATATGCGGGGATCCTGCATGCGCCGCCTCAGCCGATGAATGCGTCGGATACGCCGGCGACGGACCAATAATACGCGCTCCCCGGTGGAGATACGTATACACAATAGAAATCGCATCTCCCAAGCCATTGAAGAAAAGAATATCATCAGGAGACAGATCCACGCCCGACTCTCGTTTTCTCTCCTCGGCAATACACTCACGCGCTTCCTTCACCCCCTTGGTCGGTGAATAGCCGAAAGAATCATTTTCCTGCACCTCAGACGCAATAATATCCCGAATCCACTCAGGCACCTTCTCGCCCTTGGCAATCGGATCACCAATATTTTCCCAGATAATATCCACGCCCAGTTTTTCAATCTTCTCAGCAAAATCAACAATCCCCCGTATTTCATACGAGAGCTCATCAGCACCTTCATGAACAATTCGCGTTCGCATGGGAGTCAGTATACCAATGCCACACCTCTTCCGCCAGCCCGCGACCAAAGCCCGACGCGCCATCAAACACTCTCTCACTTCTCACATCATATTGCGTATGAGGTGTGGCATTGCAGTAAGATAGGAGATTAGTAGGTTAGTAAAAAGGCACGCTATCGCGCGCCTTCATTCATAATTCTTGCTTCTTTATTCTCTTTGTTGGTATACTATGCACATGGACATCATAGAAATCGTCAACAATCCAATTGCCATGCTTTTGCTTATTGCATGGGTACTGCCGTGGAAAGGGTACGCGCTGTGGCTTGCATCACGACGCAATCAAACCTGGTGGTTTATCGCATTGCTTGTCTTGAATACCGTAGCAATTCTCCCCATCATCTACATCTTTCTCGTCGCCCCACGCTACAGTGAAATCGGCGAGGAAGAAAAAGGTATATCTTCAGACGACAAAAGATAGACGTACCGTAAAACCCTTGTATGATATGAGGGTTTTAAAACAGTGGCATAAATCTATGCAAATTTGTTTTCCGGCGACACGAACTTGACAAAAGATTCAATGTGATATAGTATGCAGTCAGTCAAATAAATAAGCCATTTCCTAAAAAAATACCTAAAGGAGGTAACCATGTTAGCTCTTTCCGTTCTCAAGGATGTTAAAACGCTTGAAAAACAAATCCAGGAATACGCCAAAGAGGTCTATGCCCGCATCACCGGATTTCCTTCAGAAGTCCGAAACGACACCAAAAAACGCACGGGAATCTGGGTCCTGGTCGGAGAACCGGATTCCAGAAACTTCGTGAAATTCAAGGTTAGCAGACCTTCAGATGCGGCAAATCATTTCTGCTCTGAAAAAGCAGTTCGTTCCAGCGGTCGGGGAGAAGCTTCCTCAACAAATAGCCGTGATCCTCACAGGTCTCGTTTCAGCGGAAGCATTACCGTGGAAGTTCTCATTTGCCAGAGCGAAAATGAATATATGGACTTGCAGTGTTCTATCTCTGGGCTCATGGAGCCAGAAGACACAGCAGGCGCAATTATGATTCTTGCAGAATTGCTCTGCGTCTCTTGTCAAGAAATCTGCGAAAATGTCCATGACCAAGGAGGAGAACTTCCTGAAGAAATTACTCAAAACGGCCACTATCTTAACGATCTTTTGTTCGCCGTTTAAGAGATTCCTGGACAAAAACAAACCGCACACGTCAGTACACAGAGACGTTATGCGGTTTTTATATTTCTTTATTTCCTCAGCCACACCTTTCGTTCTTTTTCAGGAAACTTTTCGATTGCGTAGCGAAGCGTGGTGCGTGGCATGTGATGAATATGTTTCTTAAGAAATTGCCTCAACACTTTCTCGTCCTGCTTGCCAATTTCACGAAGCATCCAGCCAACGGCTTTGTGGAGTAAATCTTCTCTGTCTCCAAGGAGTATTTCGGCAATGGAGAGAGCGTCGGTAAATTTCCCCGCACGAATAAAAGGAAACATGGCGAGCATGGCAATGCGGCGTTCCCACATGTTTTTTGAACGTGCAAAATCATACAAAAAAGCACGTTCCTTTTTCGGACGAGACAACAGATGCGTGCCCACAATGTGCGGTGTTGTCACATCCACCAAATCCCAATTATTGATTGCCGCGCGATTATCCAGATAAAAATCAAAGATGTCTTGTTTCTTCTGCGCATCGTTCGTCTTCTGATATTGGCTCACCAATATAAGAAGACCAGCCATGCGCTCCTCATGCCACGTGCTTTTGAGCAGTGTGTGTATATGCGCAAAAGAAAGATCAGGGAAATGTTTCGCAGCACCGCGAATCTCCGGCATGGAAAGCCCAAGAAATTGATCCCCTTCCCCATACTGTCCGGGACCGGTTTTGAAAAACCAAGCGTAGTCCTTTGCTCGCTCCTTACTCCCTAGAGCCCGAATCTCTTTTTGCACCGCTCGTGCTGACATAATGTGCGTATTACTCACTGAACAAAACTACACAATGCCCCTCTTCTAATGCGTGAATAGGTAAAGAACTATCGCCATATTTTTCAAGATCGCTATATGCTTTATCCCAATCAATAGTACCTCGCGGATCTTCTGCTCCATAATCTGACTCAAAATGCGCAATAAATTTAATCGGCAGCACACCTAATCCGTCCATACATGTTCGCCAATCACATGTCCAAAAGTGCCTCACAAGAGCATTTGAACCCGCAGAGCTGGCACCAACAGTTTTCCCTTCAAAAATTGTAGGAATATTAAATTCCTTTAACCAATACTGAAGCAAGTGATCGTCACCGCCATGAATGTAAATTGCATCCGCGTCTTTGACTTGCTCCTCAAAATTCTCCGGCATTGTCATCTCAAAAACCGGCTCCACTCCATCCGGAACAAGAGACGGTATGCTTTCAATATCTTTTTGATATTTTTCTTCCCAACGTTCTCTTGGTAGGGCAAAGAAACAAAGTAATAACTTCGGACTCTCACCAAACCCCTCGAGCATCTCAGTAAAAAAACTGTCGGAAAGTTCGGGCTTATTGCGCAAGCCGCCTGAATTGAGCACATATTTCGTCATGACCCGATTCTATCATGTTAGAGAGCTCATCGCATTGTCTTCCTGGAAAACAGTTGCCCCGATACGTATTTCGTTCTATAGTAGTGCATACATAATTAGGGAGAGGTGGCAGAGTGGTCGATTGCACCGGTCTTGAAAACCGGAGTGCGGGAAACCGTACCGAGGGTTCGAATCCCTCCCTCTCCGCATTTGAAAATCCCGCCCATTTAGGCGGTGATTTTCTTATGCGGAGAGGAGGAAGCCAACTGCTTGGCTTTCGTGAGGGATTCGAAAAGGTTCTCCCATATTTTTGAGGAGCTTTGCTCCGAAAAAATGGGAAACCTGCACTGCTCCTGTAAGGAGAGAATCCCTCCCTCTCCGCAGTGAACGAAGTGAATAAGGCGGTGGAGGGATTCGAACCCGTAGGGGGTCGGGGTGAGGAGCGAATACGTGGAGCTCCGCAAGACCTTTTGAGATATATTGGAGAGCTTTGCTCGAACAATATATCCATAAAGGTGTACTGTTCCTGTAAGGAAGGCGGAACGCCCCCGTGGAGGAGGCAACGCGGAACCGTGGGTTCCGCGAGCGCAGTCCAGCCCTACTTTTTCAAAAGTAGGGCTGGACGAGCAGTGAGCATTCCCTCCCTCTCCGCATAAATAATGAGTCAGGTGCGTGTCCACATCCCTATTGGTATTTGATATAGTATACTAAACATATGGAAGAAAACGCTCTCAACGAACCATTCCAATGGACAGCGCCGGAATATCAGCAAAGAGCTCACACGCCTGATTGGTATTGGGGAGTCGGACTTACCGGTGCCGTGCTTGTTGCTGTCGGCATCATCACAAACAATCCCTTCTTCTCAATCTTCATCGTCATTGCTGTTGCTTCCATTTTCTTTTTCCACGTCCGCACGCCGCACATTGTTGATTTCGGCGTCTCACGCAAAGGAGTCCGTGTCGACAAGACACTCTACCCCTTCGCTACACTTGAGTCATTTTGGATTAGGGAGAATATTCTTGAAGAGAAAGAGCCGAAGCTCATTTTGAAATCAAAAAAGATGGTTATGCCACTCGTCATTATCCCGCTTCCGGAAGGCGTTGATTTCGATGAACTGCAAGACTTCCTCGAACAATTCCTCTCCGAAGAAGAACACCCCGAGCAGCTCTCCGAGCAGATTATGGATCGGTTGGGATTCTAGATTTAGAAATAAGAAAAACCTAAAGCCCGACAAGCCGGGCTCGGTCACGGTAGAAATTAGAAAATAGAAAACACCCTTGCGGGCGTTTTTACGTTTTCAAAGAAAATCTTTTGTATTCTCGCCATTCTCCTTTTTCGTTTTGAATAGCGAGGCAGACATTATCGATTTTAATCTCTCTTTCAAATGTCTTCCCCGAAAGATATTCTTTGGCTTTTTCATATCCATCTTCCGTCAAATCTTTATACGCAACAGTAATGTGAGGACTATAGGGTAGCGGCTGCTGGTACCACACCGCATACGAACTCGCGATGTTTTCTTCAAAAAATGTTGTTATTTCCCCGAGCCCTCCCAAATTGTATGGCTTGATGTACACAACAAAGGGACTCAATCCGAGCTTCGCACCTTGTGTCCAATCAGACATAAAAGAAAATGTTTGAGTCTCTATGTGAAAAACAGGAACATTTTCTAGAAAGGCTTCTATTTCTTCATACAACTTTTCTAATTGTTCACCAGTAACTTCAACGCCCGAACCCACCGTAATATGTGGTTCCCATACTTCCCACGCACCTTTTGAGTCGGTGATATCTGTTAATTCTTTCTGAATTTCCACAATTTCTTTGGCAATCTCTTTGGGGAAATACGAGACAATTGAGAATGTATACATGGACCTATGGTAGCACATGTGTTGATTGGGAGGAATTGCCTCGGAACCACCTAAAGTAAGTCGCTGGATGTCGATTCCTGACGCAAGGCAAGCAGTTGCCTTGCTCCGAGGGGACACAGCAAAAAGGGCACCCACAGGTGCTCCTTTCTGCAATGTGTCCCCTCGGCAGGAATCGAACCTACATTACGAGCTCCGCAAGCTCGCGTCCTATCCGTTGAACGACGAGGGGAAGGTTTGAGAGCGAGCTTTCGCTCGCTCTCAGGGATTATTATTTCGACGCTTTTGCGAGAGCGGCGGCAAGGCGTGATTTCTTGCGCGCTGCGGTGTTTTTCTTAATCACCCCGCGCTTTGCAGCCTTATCAATCGCCTTGTATGCATCAGAAAGCTTCGCCTGTGCATCTCTCGAACTGTCTTTCATTGCACTGCGAACGCTCTTCACCGCCTCACGCATGGTGCGACGACGACGATCGTTAAACGTCTTCTTTGCGGCGGAAACTTTCACCGCCTTCTTTGCTGAACGTGTTATCGGCATAGTTACGAAACTATATCAGGTTTTACCTCAAAAGGCAAGTGTTTTGTCCTGCACTGATGGGTGTGATAAAATGCTCGTATGGAAAAAATAATCCTTCAAAATAGAAAAGGTCAAAACATTGTGGGCATTCTTGAAAAGCCAGAGAATGGGACAATTATCGGAACTGCCGTTATTGAGCACGGGTACGGTGGTTTCAAAGAACAAAAACATATTCTCGCAATGAGAGATGCTTTCTTGGAAAACGGATTTGTCACATTCAATTTTGATGCCACAAATACGTTCGGAGAAAGTGACGGTGATTTCGAGAAGGCAACACTCGGTCTTCACACCGAAGATTTTGAAGATGTGACCGAGTGGATACAGGAACAAAACTGGTTCACCGGTCCGCTTGCAATAACGGGGCACTCAATGGGGGGGTATGCATGCGCACGGTACGCGGAAACATTTCCGGAGAAAGTTTCCTTTTGTCTCCCCATCGCTCCGGTAGTATCGGGACAATTATCATGGGATGCTCTTCGAGAATTCAAACCCGAAGAATTCAACGAGTGGAGAGAGAAAGGAATGCTAGAGGATGAAAGTAGATCAAAACCAGGTGCCATCAAAAGGAAGCCGTGGAGTCACATGGAGGAACGACTTGGTCATGACCTGCTCCCTGATGCGCACAAACTCACAATGCCTCTTTTCCTTTTTGTGGGGACAGAAGACACGGCAATACCCCCTAAACATGTCCGGCTCTTATTTGACACCATCCCTGAAGGAAACAAAACTCTTGTTGTTGCAGACGGAGCGCCCCATACATACAAAACAGAAAAAGATATCAGCTTTCTAAGAAATGAAATAGATAAGTGGTTGAAAAAACACGTTGACTGAAAAGCATGCGGCAGCGGAGCTGCCGCATGCTTTTTTCTTCTATTTCATATTCCATATTTCGTATTTCATCACTTTCGCGGTATGATTAGACCAATGATCGAGCCGTTTATTGCCGCACATCCCATTCTCGGACCCGTGAGCTTTATTATTCTCCGTGCACTGATTGTGCTTGTCCCCTTCTTCCCCGGAGTCCTCGCTGACATTCCGGCACTGAAATATTTTGGCTGGATTGCCGGATTTTTCTACACCGAAATCGGTGTCCTTCTTGGCGCGTCGCTGGCATTTTTCCTCGCTCGCTACGGCAAGAAAATACTCATTCGCGTATTCCCCATATGCGCGCATGCACACAAGCACTCGAAGTGGACCGAACGTGACCGTTTTCTTGCAATTCTCATTGCTCGCCTTTCCACTCTTCCTCTCTTTGATTACATTGCCGGCTTCTCCCGCATGTCCTATACCACATTTATTACCGCTTCCGTTATTGGGAGTATTCCGCCAACATTTCTCTTCTACTATTTCGGTGATAAAGCATTTGATTTCGGACTCTGGTACGGCGTGACATTTATCTCCATTATCAGTGTTGTGGCTCTTGTGGGAGTTGTTAGAACCGTCCTCACTGAAAACGTGAAATGAGGGAATCATATTCGTCTTTCTCCCAATCGTTCTGCCGCACAGGCAAAGACAGGGAAATAATTCTGTCATTCCGGCCTCCGAGCCGGAATCTTCGCTGTATTATTTCTTGAGAGCGTTGGGGAAGATCCCGCATCACCAGAGCCCCACTTTCACTAATCTCATTTTTACTCACATACTTTTTGTTCATTCTTCTATCGCCTTTGGTTTTCTTATGTAATCAGTGAAAGTGAAGCTCGGCAGGAGTGCGGGATGACAAAGAATGGAGTGTGCACCCTGCCAAGGTTAAACCTTTGGATTAATCCAAAGGTTTAACCTTGGCAGGGTTTCAGCTCGTCAAAAGACAAAAATGATATATAATACAAGAACCAGTCTCACTGAAAACACAGCGCTATAAGTATTATTAAAAAGCTGCGTATGGGCTGTTCTCGCACCAAAAATCCGACTGCGCCTTGACTCTCAACCGCATCGCACGAGAGTGCGCCGCGGTCTCCGAGACATCGGCTCGCTCGAATTTTTTGTCCGAGTCCAAGCCGTTTTCAATGAGACTGATTCTCATATGATTGGACATCTCTCAGGCACGGTCATACTAGTCTCACATCAATTTCTTATTCTTGATGTGTCGGGAGTGGGCTACAAGGTATACGCTTCGCCCGACACGCTCCTCCCCCTCTCAGAAGACAATAGCGCGTCTCTTTTCATTCACACGGCTGTCAGGGAAAACGCGCTTGATTTGTACGGCTTCCCCACCCACGCCGAGCTCATCTTCTTCGAACTCCTTATCACCATCTCCGGCATTGGACCAAAATCAGCGCTCGGTATTCTTTCGGTCGCTCCCGTGGACACGCTTAAAAAGGCAATCTCCGCAGGCGATCCTTCATACCTCACGCAAGTCTCCGGCATCGGCAAAAAGAGTGCTGAGAAAATCGTCATTGAGCTTCGCGATAAACTCTCCGGCGGATTGGTGGAGGAGGGCGTACCCGGCATGATGAAAGAAGAAACAGACGCACTCGAAGCGCTCCAAGCACTTGGCTACACCACAACTGAAGCTCGCGATGCTCTGAAAGAGGTGCCCGACGACATCACCGGTACCGATATGCGTATCAAAGAAGCTCTTCGCCGCCTCGGCTCATAATACATTACGAATTACGAATATAATACGAATCTACGAATGGGTTATATATCTGCTTCGGGCTTACGATTTTCCCATATCACAATATATTTTCAAGTAGTATCTCTTTGAGACATATTCTGAGAGAAACAAAACAACGAAGATTCCGGATCAAGTCCGGAATGACAAAATATTTGCGTATTCGTATATTCGCGGTATTCGTAATTCGTAATTGTGGTAAGATAGCATCATGAATCTCGAAAACATTCTCCGCATTATAAAGAAATTTATTCCCCACCGTGTCTTTGCGTTTTTCCAGCCGGCGTATCATTATGTGCTTGCACTTCTCGGCGGGCTTCTCTATCGCTTCCCCGGACACGGTTTGCATATCACTGCTGTGACCGGCACCAAAGGAAAAACAACTGTCACCGAACTTCTCGGCGCCATCTTTAGAGAAGCCGGCTACACAGTCGCCACGTCCTCCACGCTCCACTTCACGATTGGTGATATCGAGGAACGCAATATGTATAAAATGAGTCTGCCGGGGCGCTTCTTTCTCCAGAAATTTCTCCATCGCGCAAAGGGAGCTGGATGCACGCATGTGATTGTGGAAGTCACCTCAGAGGCGGCAAAACAATATCGTCATCTCTTTGTTCCTTTCGACGGTCTTGTTTTTACCAACATCACACCCGAGCACATCGAATCACACGGTTCGTTTGAAAAATATCTCGACGCCAAACTCTCTATTGGCCGTGCCGTGGCACGAAGCCGCAAACGACACACGGTCATCGTTGCAAATAGCGACGATGCACATGGAAAAGACTTTCTCGCTCTCACAACAACTCGCTCATTCCCCTTTTCATTTGATGACGCACCGGAAGCTCGTGTGGAAAGTGACTCTATCACCCTTCGCGTGGGCGAGAGAGATGTTGTCGTGGGTCTTTCGGGGCGTTTTAATCTTGCAAATATCTTAGCGGCTATCACCTATGCACGAGCATGGGGCATTACCGATGAAACAATCGCTCATGCCCTTGAGGGATTCAGTGGCATTCGCGGACGCATGGAAAAAGTAGATGAGGGACAAGATTTTGAAGTGCTTGTCGACTATGCCCACACACCCGAATCACTTGAAGCGGCATATTCTGCACGCAATACGCGGAAGATTTGTGTCTTGGGAGGGACAGGCGGCGGGCGCGACAGAGAAAAGCGCTCTGCCATGGGCGCTATTGCCGATAATCATTGCGCGCATATCATTCTCACCAATGAAGACCCCTACGATGAAGACCCGGAGCAAATCGTGCATGATGTAAAAAACGGTATCTCCTCTACGCCGGTAGACATCATAATGGATCGTCGCGAAGCTATTGCCCATGCTTGCGACATTGCACAAAAAGGCGATACCGTCTACATCACCGGCAAAGGGACCGATCCGTATATCGTTGGCCCCGATGGACACAAAACCCCATGGGATGATGCATCGGTCGTCCGCGACGTATTACAGGAACGGTCTTCGCATTAAACATAAAAAGTTATTCCAGACCACGCCGTTTAAGATTCCGGATCAGGTCCGGAATGACAGGAAGAGAGCAAGTGGTCACTCTACACTAAAGACATGTCATTCTGAACTTGATTCAGAATCTTCCCAAACAACCCTCGCAGACAACAGCGCCACTTTTCTCTACTCATAACTCTCAACTCGTCCATGTCATCTATTTCAGAATTTCTTATCGTTATCGCCCTCATTGTGCTTCTGTGGTTTGCCTGGTTTGCCACCGGCGGCCCTGAGCGTTTTCGGGATTCGCAAGGACTCTTTCTTTCAGACACCCCCCTTGATAGCGACTCTTCCAATCTTCCCTGGAATGCGGAGCAACATCCCTTTGCGCAATATATTGATATCGAGACACATGGTGTAGAGAGTAACACCCCTTCTTCGGAATACATTTTAATTTCATCGGCATGGAATACGCCGGAAAACATCAATCTCACCGGGTGGTCCTTGCGCAACAAAAAAGGAGAAGAAGTGGTTATTGACTTTGGTACGGAAACCCCGCGCCAAGGATCCCAAAACAGCTCCGAAGACATCTTTCTTTCTCAGGGAAACGTGGCGATTATCACAACCGGCCGCTCCCCCATCGGTATATCATTTGGAGTAAATATCTGCTCGGGATATATCGGAGAATTGCAAACATTCACCCCCCATCTTTCCACCTCGTGTCCCTCGGCACTCGACATGGCGCAAGCGCGCGGTGTAAACACGGATGATGCTCAGTGCAAAACAGCGCTTCGCCGTATCCAGCCCTGCAGCACATACACGGGAAGAGTTCCCGGTGATGTATCAGGATCATGTGAAGATTTTCTCCGCGAGGACATCAACTACAATACCTGTGTTCGTACATATGATGATGTCTACAATTTCGATGAAAAAGAATGGCGTGTCTTCCTGGGACGCAATACGGAATTTTGGAATGATGAAGGCGACACGATTTCTCTCTACGATGAAAAGGGGGAGTTTGTGACGAGTGTGAGTTATTAGAATAAAGAATTAGGAGTTAAGAATTAAGTATAAAGGGCGGCGCTACGCGCCGCCCTTTTCAATATCTCACGCTCTTCTTTCTGTCACTGCCGGCTCCGACCGGAATCTCCTGCGCCAAAGTTACGCTTTGGCAGAATTGCCAAAGCGTAACTTTGGCGCATACATATTTCATATTTCGTTTTTCACTCGACCGAGCACGATTTATCGTGCTTTAGGTATATTCCTAGCCCTTTAGAGCCTGTTTATGGTTCTCTGTCGTGCGTAATGCACTGTTATACCGAGCGAAAATCGTGAAAAGTGTCGATGGAGTACTGTCGTACTTCGAGACGCTTTGAGCGATTTGCAGCCGGTATAACAGTGCATTAAGCCGGCAAGTATTTATTCTTATTTTTACGTTGAGATTATGAACAGGCTCTTAGCGCATACAAAGCAATTCCCGTTGCAACCGACACATTCAGCGATTCCTTCTCCCCTCTCATCGGTATCTCAATGAGGACATCGCACTTCTTTCGAAGCTGCGGGGAAATCCCGCGCACTTCATTACCCACAAGAAGTGCCGCCTTCTCCTTTTTTGGCGCACTGCGATAATCAACCGACCGCTCATCCTGCTCCAAACCGACAATCTCATATCCTTCTTTTTTCAAACGTGCAATAAGTGACGATACATTCTTCGCAGTACTCCACGGTACCGAAAGCTCCGCGCCCAGTGCGGTCTTGGCAATATCTTTTCGCGGTCGATTAAACTGATCCGTCGGAAGCGGGGTGTATCCAGAGAGATACACATGCGACACACCAGCCCCATCAGCCGTACGAAATATCGCACCCACATTATGCGCACTCCGAATGTTGTGAAGTATGAGAACAACGTCATTCATCAAAAAAGCATAGCATAAACTCTTGATTCTGTGAAAAAATGTGTTATATTAAAGCGCGTCGTCAAGAGACACATCCGCCCGTAGCTCAGCTGGTAGAGCAGTTGCCTTTTAAGCAAACGGTCGAAGGTTCAAGTCCTTCCGGGCGGACTAAAATAAGACATGGGGGGGATTGTCTTACGAAAGATTCTTTGCGTGTGAGTCGTAATAGTTTTAAAGTTGATTTATGACAAATTGGACATATAAACAGAAATCCGACAATGACTTCATGAATTCATTCTCACCTGAAACCAAAAAGTATCTTGAATTTGATGACGGCTTCCCTTCACACAATCAAGCAAGGTGGTTTCTTGACGCCCACCAATTAATGAAAGAAAACTACACCCATTCGTATGGAGACTATTCATTCATGGTCGTTCCAGCATCTAAGGCTTTGGAAAGTTGGGTATTTAAAGTCGGCAATAGTTTGGGAGTCGACATTAAAACTAAAAACGCAAATAAAGCTAGGGAAATAATCGCTGATGGTTTAGATGATATTCTTAAAGAAGTTGATAAAAAAGTGAGCGACATACTTAAAGACGAATTTACTCAATTGAGGGTTTTCATACAAGATTACAGAAACGACATTGTTCACAGTAACAGGATCATTGACAATCCAACACGCGCAGAAAATAAGATAAAAGCCATCATTGAAAAAATAGACACTTTAACAACAAAACTTGCGCAAGCTGGATTAATTTCCACCGAAAAATAATCGGTTTCGATTAAATCTCGTATTGCAAGTATGAGTATAAGAAAAAACACCCTCAAAGGGGTGTTTTTTCTTATACTCATCCAAAGCAAGATGGCTAATTAGTCCGTGTAATATATAATTTATCGAAACAACTCCTCTGCTTTCTCGCACAGAGGACATGAAAATACGTTTCGTGATTCGATAACTGTTGCTTGCTGTGCTTCGGAAATCTCCCTGGAAAGAAATGTATACGGCAATCCCCATTCAGACACTGCTGTTGCAAGCTTCTCAACCGATACCTCCATTGTACTCAATATCTCGTCCGTATTCACCTGACTACGCAGCGTACCCCATCCGTATGCCACGCCGGCAAAGATAAGAAGAAACATGACACCGCGCCGCACGCTTCTGAGAGCCCCTGCACTTCCGTTTGCTGCACGCACACCCAAGCGCGACCCCGTCGGACTCTTTGCAAATTGCACTCCTTGTCGTGTCCCGACAGCACTTTCGCTTCGCGATACTCGAGCACCCCCATCACGCGATTTCACTCTTCCTGTCATATCACGTTCTTGCGCTCGCAGTGCGCGCAAAGAATGATCACGATCAACGTTCCCCGAAAATATGCTTGTATGACTTCCTCCGTGTTCACGCATATGGCCGGAAAAAGAGTCGAAATCAACATATGATGTGCCGCCCATGTGCTTCCCGCCTACAAAACCATCGCGAGAGAGCTTGCTCACATATTCCGGCGTATAGCCCGCCAAATCAGCAGCCTTCGCGGCTGATACATACTTCTTTCCATTGATGATAAGAGTATCTGTTGGCATGCGCTTATTATATTATACACGGGAAAGAATCCACTGCTCCAACCCTTCTTTGAGTGGCATTTCCCCTCCATGCCCTTCATGATACACGGAGACAAGCGATGATGAAAGTGCGGTGAGATCCGTATCGGAAAATTTCTCTACCGCGCGCTTTGCCTTCCCGTACACAAATGGCTTGAGCCCCGCCTCTTCAGCGCTTTTCACACGAGAGGCTGCAAGAATCGCACGCACCTGCCAGGCGACAATACCGTGAATCTCCTCCATGGGAAGCTCACACAGCGACGCCTGCTCCAGAAGTGTCCATGCGCGCTTTTTATCTCGGGCAGCCACGGCATCGGCAAGATGAAACGGATTATACGCCGCGCACATTGCTCCATACTCATCATGTGTTTCAGCAGCAACATCTTTCTTCTTTTCATACACAAACACATCTTGCGCGTGCTTCTCGAGCTTTTTCTTCGTTTTCGCATCAATCTTTTCCGCATACAGCACAAAGACATGTGCTGTTTCTGCAATCGCCTCTGCATGCTTGGTGAGAAAATCTGCCGCTTCCGGATGTGCGAGCACTCTGTCGAGAATAACGATATACTTCTCATCAAAAAGCCCTTGGCCTCCGATGAGCTCAGCCATACGAGACACATCAAAACTTTCATCGTCCGTCACAAACACTGCCGCATCAGGGCGCTTTTTTTCAAGGGTGGCACGCAGTGCCGTAAGCTTTGCCCGCCCTTTATCGATATCGTTTCCTGTGATGATGTATAACATACAAAAGTTGAGAGCGAAGAGTTAAGAGAAAAGAGAATACAGCTCCGTCTCTCAACTCTCAACTCTTTACTCTTTTACTTTTTCTAAGCTTCCCCATCGCGTACCTGAAGACACCGTTACAAGAAGTGGTACGGAGATATCCACCGCGTTCTCCATCACTTCTTTCATACGCTTACCCGCCTCTTCAGCCGCATCTTTTTTCGCCTCCACAATCAATTCATCGTGCACTTGAAGAAGGAGCCTTGCTTTGCCGGCAAATTCTTTCTCCAGCATATCGTCCACCTGCTTCATCGCAATCTTAATAATATCAGCAGCCGTTCCTTGAATTGGCGCGTTCATCGCGGCACGCTCAGCGGCCGCCTTGATATACGGCACGTGTGAACGAATATCGGCAAAATGACGCCTTCGCCCAAAATACGTTTCCGTATAACCCTTTTTCGCCGCGTCCTTTTTTACCGTATCAAAATACGTGGCAATGGAAGGAAATTGCTCAAAATACTGATCATAAAACGCCCGCGCTTCGGATTGCGTCCCGCCAATATTTTCTTTCAACGCATTCACCCCCATGCCATACACAATACCGAAATTAATCACCTTCGCTTTTCGGCGCATGTCTTTCGTTACGTCGTTCTCACTCACGCCAAAAACACGCGACGCCACCGAAGCGTGCACGTCTCTGCCATCACGAAATGTCTTCTGCAACACTTCATCTTCCGAAAGTAATGCCAAAACACGCATTTCGATTTGGGAGTAATCAGCAGACACCAAGACACTCCCTTTTGGCGCAACAAATGCATCGCGCACTCGGTCGCCGTCTCCGCGCGTGGGAATATTCTGCAGATTCGGATTCATGGAAGAGAAGCGTCCGGTCGTTGTGCCCGTCTGACACAGTGTGGTGTGAATACGATTGTCTGCATCGGCAAGACCGGGCAATACGTCAATGTATGTGGAGACAAGTTTCTGCACTTCCCGATATTCCAAAAGAGCTTCAATGATATCGTGTTCGCCTTTAAGCTTCAGGAGTTCTGATTCGCGCGTACTGCGAGCACCGCCCGCCGTTTTTTTCAAGCCCTTCACAGAGAGCCCCATTTCGTCAAAAAGCACTTCGCCGAGCTGCTTGGGAGAATTGATATTAAATTCCCTGCCTGCATGCTTCCAAATCTCTCCTTCAAGCTTTGCAACGTGCGCGTGATATTCGTCGGCGAGCTTCTTTGTATAGCCACCATCGAGAAGCACCCCTCGCTTCTCCGCTTTTTCAATACAGTCAATGAGCGGCTCTTCAATGTCGGCATACACCTTCTCTAAGCCCGCGTCTTTCATATCGGCAAAAATCTTCTCCTTTGCTGAGGAGAACGATTTCGTACCCGCATACGAAAGCACATCATCAATGCTCGGATTGGTGATGTCTGAGCGAAGAAGCCACAATGCAATAGCGGTTTCTTTGAGCTCCCGCTCAGTGTAATCCTTCTCCGCTTTCTCTTCTCCTTTTTTTTCTTCGCCTCCTTCACCAATGAGCTCACGAAAACGATTTGTCAGTGAGCGAAATTCAAGCTCGGCAAAGAGAGTCTCCACTAAGGAAGGATCAAGTGCATCTTTCCACTTCTCTTTGGGAAGCATAAAGTCAATCGGTGCATCTTTGCGAATCGTCGCCAAGGTCTTAGAGAAGAGCGCATCATCTTCGCCCTCGAGGATAAGTGAGCGTGCCTTTGGCTTAAGTCCGGCATCCTCAAGCGCCTTCTCGCCCTTCTTCTTAATCGCTTTATACATCTCTTCAATGCTTCCGAAGTGTGTGATGCATGTTGTTGCCGTCTTGGCGCCAATGCCGACAATACCGGGAATATTATCCGACGGGTCCCCTGAAAGCCCTTTGAAATCCGGCAAGTGCTCCGGCCCGAATTCAAATCGCTCTTTCACGGCGCCCTCATCATACAGCACCGTATCGTTCATACCTTTGCGCAATGTATACACCTGCACCCTCTTTTTCTCCACAAGCTGCAAGGTGTCCATGTCGCCTGAAGCAATCACGACATCCACCGGCTCGTTCCTTAGCTTCTCGGCAATGGTGCCGAGAATGTCATCAGCCTCAAATCCTTCCGCTTCATAGATAGGAATATTGAATGCGGCAAAGATATCCCGCGAGCGCACAATCTGAGACACGAGCGCATCATCGGCTTCCTTACGCCCCGCCTTATACTCATCATATGCTTCGTGGCGGAATGTCGGTTTGGGAAGATCATAGCAGGCCGCCAAGTAATCGGGCTTGAGCTCTTTCACAATATTCATGAGCATGGTGGAGACACCAAAGAGCCCGCCCGTCGGCTCACCCGAAGAAGTGGAGAAATCGGGCAACGCATGATAGGCCCGATGAATAATCGCATGAGCGTCGAGAAGCACCAAGCGAGGCCGCTCTTGCACATTCTTCTTTTGTGAAGACGTTTTAGACATACATCATAAGCACATGCCGACAAATCACAAAAAACAAGTACCAAATATCAAATAATATCAAAATCTCAATATCGAAACGGCTTTATGTTGATTTCTCAACAATTCTCGAGAAAATCTTTTTCAATTCCACCGCCTCCTCAGTCAACCACCTCCTCTTCTTTTCAATTTCTTCAGAATGAGCGTTCAGAAGTCGTAACCACAGCACACTTTCTTTTGCTTCCTTGCGACATATTTTCATTCGCATGACAAAATCTTTTTTACTGAGAGATTCATTCGCTTCAATATAATTTGCGGCAACAGACCCTGAAGATCGTATGAGCTGTTTACCATCTTCAATGTGTGCACTTGTCTTCTGTAGACTTGCAACAAATACTCTTACTTCTTTCGCGAAAAGAAAAGTTCGTTCTTCCAAATCATATGGTTTTTCGTCATTATTCACTTCTCTAGTGTACCACATTTAAATGGGAGTATTGGAATTTCGTTATTGTGATTTATTTGTGATTTGGTGCTTGTGATTTGAGGTTTATTTTCCTTGTGGTCTCGTTAATGTGCTCAAGCGTGAGCTGTATCGTATTTTTAGGGATGATAGATTCAATCCGTTCAGGCCATTCGATGACTATGAAATTTTTGGGATCGGTTATGAGATTCTCCCAGCCAAGTGTTTCCATATCTTTACTCCCTTCAAGGCGATAGGCATCAATATGAATGAGTGTGGTGAATGTTTCATCCGCGGTATCATACGAACGCATGATACCGAATGTCGGACTTGTTACCCTCCCTTTCACACCCAGCTCTTCGGCGAGCGCTTGGGTGAATGTGGTTTTCCCCGCACCGAGGTCTCCTGAGAGAGTGAGGATCGACGCTTCACGTGCGTCGGAGGGCAGCGCGGCAAGGGTTTCGCGCACGACATTCTTCATTTCTTTGGTGTTTTGAATCGTGTATTCCATATGAGTAAGAATAAAGAATTACGAATAATGAATCAAGGCACGGAAGTGGTGCGGGACCGGCCATGGAATAAAGAATTATGAATTATGAATCAAGGCACAGCAAAAAACGGCGTCATGCGCCGCATCACTTCCACGCAAGACAAAAGCGGCACATGAATCTCGAGATCCCGCATCACCAGAGCCTCACTTTCACCAATATCATTTGCAGTAAAACATCTTTTACCCCCCCTCCTACCGTCTACAGTTTCTCAGGTGTTCAGTGAAAGTGAAGCTCGGCAAGAGTGCGGGATGACAGTGGTAGTTTGAGAATATTAAATAACAGCAAAAGGCGCGCCCTTCGGGCGCGCCTTTTGCTTGTGAGTCGCGAAGCGACTCTTTTAACCGTTTAACATTTACCGTTCATCGTTTGTGAATCATTTGTTTTGGAGCATGAGGGATGTACGTTTACGCACTTCCCGGCCCCGCCGCAGCTGCTTTCTTCGCCTTGTGTTCATCGTAGTATCCGACAATCGTACGGACCAAAATCACGAGAATAAGAAGAAGAATCGCGAGGAAGAGCCATCCGACAAATGTTGTCGGGAAAAATCCTCCGCTTCCGAGGAAAAGTCCTGCGGCTGCGCGATCATAACGGCTATCCGAAAGGACATCATCCGTTACTCGAATGTAGACGCTATTGGAACTTTCAGCATGCTCCTCGCTCTCAACACGAGCGATATTTTCAATCGTCATGCCGGTGCGGGCATCATCCGTTACAATCATGTCAAGCGTTACCCTTTCCGTCTCTCCCGGGCGAAGATCGCCGATAAACCAAACCACTTCACGCTGCGGATCATCATGAGCAAGCTGGTCTTCAGCATTGGCGAATTCAAGATAGAACGGTACAAGATCGCTAATCTCCGTTTCCGAGAGCGTGTAATCACCGGTGTTCTCCACATCAATTGTGTAGCGAACAGTGTGTCCTCGCTCACCCAAGATATCAGTGTCCGTACCATTTTCAGCATCAAGGTTCTCCACGGTCTTTATGATGCGCACATCGTATTCCTTCGGCTCAGGTTTCGGCTCGGGAGTCGGTCCTAGAGGCGCACCAAGCGTGGTAAACGATACGATATTACCGCGATCAATGCCGTACGTATTCTGCACAACAAGTCGGTAGTAGTAGGTTGTATTGTATGCAAGAGAGAACTGTGAATGCTCTACAAGCGCTGAAGGACCGCTTCCAATCGACTGACTTGCCGAAGTACGTCCGAGCGACGGACTCGTTCCCCATTCAAACCATGCAACACTGCGTGCCGCAGACGGCATACTTGCCGTTCCCACAAAACGCGCCGAGGTGCGTCCGATATTGAATGCCGCATTGGTAATGGCGTCAGGCGCACGACCGTCGGTGTATCCACCGTTGCCCGTGTCAAAGTTTTTCATTGAGCCATACGTGGTACCGTCATCATTTTCAGCAACACAACGGTAGTAGTAAATGGTACGCGAATCAAGATTGGTAATAATCTTGTCGATATTCTCACTGCGGTCATCGCCGTCAACGAATCGATGATACGTGTCCTCACGCATGGATGTCGTCTCACCGTATTCAAACCACACCTCCGTATCGGTACCATTGGGCTCCACCTCACAGCGGAGGCGCGCCGAATCGCTCGTTATGTCGGTTGCGGTAAGCGTCGTCACATCGGGACGATCGCCGTCATTGTCGTCATCGGTGTAAAAGGTTTTCGTATCACCATAGGTGCGACCTTCATCGTTCTCGGCAACACAACGGAAGTAATACTTCTCGTCTTCGTCGAGTCCGTAAATGGTGCGGCTGACACGTTCTTCATCATCACCGTCACCGACAGAACGCTTGGATGTGTCTTCATCCATGCCGGAATCCTCACCGTATTCGAACCACACATCAGTGTCGTCATTGTTGGGATTCACATCACAACGAAGCGTTGCGGAGTCTTCATCGATATTGATTGCCGAGAGCGTGTCTACGTCGGGACGATCAGCGTTGTCATCACATCCGCCGTTGTCGCACGGGTCGTAGCAGCCATCACAGCCACACGGGTCGTAATAACAGGAATCGTAATAGTAGTAATCCTCGTAGACGTACGTGGTATCTTCGTAGTAATAGTCATCATACCCCCAATCGTCATAGCCATGACTGTAATACCCATCGTAAAAATCATCGTAGTAGTTGTACCCCCAGTCGTTGTTGTATGAGAGATTGTAGTAATTGGAGTCGTCCCAGATAATCTGAGGTTCAATCACGATTTCGTGTTCGTACACGACACCATAATCACCTCCATACTCACCATACTGACCATCGTTATCCCAGTCATACGTGCCGCCGAAGCCATAGTATCCGTCATTGTTGTAGTCAAAATCCCAATTACCATGATCGTGATATCCGTAATCAACATCTGATGCACCGGTGCCCCAATTATCGGAGCCGGTGCTTGCCCAATATTCCGTATTATCGGAATCAGCAATATATGCCATTGCCACAGAGGCCGGCATAAGAAGCGACGCGAGAAGCGCAATCATGGCACCAAGCGCCGTGACGGTGCGGTACGCGCGCGCATGCATGGTATATGCAAACATATTGTTCATACGAATTGAATTTGCTGCGAGGAATGTGCATCTGCGCACTCCCCACCATCAAATGATTATTTCACCGTGCGGGACAACGCACAGTGTTGATAATGCCTCTATTATACACAAAAGGAGCATTTTGTCAATACCCCTTAAAGAACCTCTTTTCTTACCCCTTTCCTACCATATATAAATTGATTTGTAAATACCTTTGGACATATTGAAAGGGCAGCCTGAGCTGCCCTTTGTTTGTTGTGCCGATTTACCCTGTCTATCGGCGATAATACCTAGGGTGGCGCGGACCACGCCCCTGATGGGAACGTGAGCCCCATTTTTGGACCCTACCTGCCCTCTTCTGGTAGAGCAGGCGTTTCTCGCCCGTCCGGGGATTTACCTGCCAGTGGCGTTCAACTTTATGAACGCTTTTTTTGGCCCTTACCCTCTTGGGAGCAGGAGCAGGGGAAAGCTTCTGCCGGTGGTAATAGGTGTTTCCCGTCCTTATAATCACTTTGGGACGAAAAACTATCCTTTTTTTAACCTTTACCGGCTGCTGTCGCCCCACGATAACTGCCTTAGGGGCAACTCGGTCCTTCCTCCAGATCTCCGTGAGAACCACGTTTCCGCAATTCTCTTTAGTGACGACGCCTGGCTCGTTCTGAAGAACGACCCTCAAGCGCCAACCACCGGGGATGTCCACCTGGACACCAGGACCGACCATGTTTTGTCCCGTCCTGTTTCTGTACACATGCCCAGACGGTGCCATGTGCACTCCTCTGGCATATGACATACCGAGAAAGTACGCCCCTTCGGGCACATAGACCTTTCTCGGCTCCCAGAGCTGTCGCAGAACCTGGCGCTGAACGGAATCGAAATCACCCGACTCCATTCTGCCAGGAACTCGCTGCGAGAACATCTGGAATATGCGCTCGGTCACCCGAGTTGCATACGCCGGATACTCGTCGCGAGAGAGGCCAGCAAGGCCACCCTTCCAGTCCGAACCACTCCCTATTGGATACTTGTACTCAAGCACCCGATAAGTGTGTTGCCGAATATTTACCGTCTCGGCACAGACGTTCGTCGTGAACGCAAAAAGCGCAACGACGAGGAAAAGTAAAGTTTTTTTCATCACAAGCCCCCTCCTTGGGGCATAGGCTTTTCAAGTTACATAAATTATCCTGCCACCATTCTATACCAAAAGAATGGTTTTGTCAAGACCTTGGTAGCTTATGGCTTATAGCTTTGAGCTTATAGGAAAAAGAGCGGCGACCGAAGGTCGCCGCTCTTTCTTTTTTGTTCAAACACAATTACAGCGAAGATCCCCGTTCAAGCCGGGAATGACAGTATAGATTTGTTTTCTAGGGCGCACGCAGTGCGCCCTTCTAAAAACTACCAACTAATCACTAAAAACTTCCCCATTCTCTCACCACACTCAAATAACCACTCCCTCTAAGCTCAAAGCTATAAGCTAAAAGCTCGCTATGCTATACTATACCCATGATTACCTTCCGCGATCCGAAACAAAAAGAACGCTACGAAGAGCTCCATAAACAAGAAGAGGAGGAATTGGTTCGTGTGCTCTCGGCACGCTATGGCGTCCCGTCGACCACCCTTTCGTCCGCTACTGTAAACACCGATGCACTCAAGCTCGTTGCCGAAGCGGAGGCACGCAAAGCAGGCATTGCTCCTTTCGCGCTTCTCGGCAAAAAAGTAAAAGTCGCCGCTCTTTCGCCAAAAACCAATGAGGTAAAAAGTATACTGGAAGATCTTTCCCGTCGCGGCTATGAGCCGGACATTGTCATGGTCTCCCACGACAGCATCGAGCAGGCATGGTCGCTGTATCCGGAAATTTCCCGTGCTGAGGAAACAGAGGCCGGTGTGTTTGACATTTCCGGAAGCCAGCTTGAGTCCATGTCGTCGGATATCGCAAAAATCAGCGACATCACCGCTACCATCGGCTCAATCACCGAGGGCGGTGCGCGTAATAAAGTGACTCGCATCCTTGAAGCACTTCTCGGGGGAGCTATTGCTATCGATGCATCCGACGTGCACTTCGAGCCGGAAGAGGGTGGGGCTCGTGTGCGTATTCGCGTTGATGGTGTGCTTGTCGACACAGCCTCGCTCAACACGGATGTCTATTCTTTCATCCTCTCTCGTGTCAAGCTTCTCTCCGGACTCAAGCTCAATGTGACGAAAACATCGCAAGACGGCCGTTTCAGTATTCGTCTTCATGATCGCAATATTGAAATTCGTGCATCGGTGATTCCGGAGGAACACGGCGAATCCATCGTACTCCGACTTCTCGACCCCACATCGCTTGGGCTCGCTTTTGAAGATCTCGGTATTGACCCGGCACTCTTTGAAGTGATAAAGCGAGAAATTTCCCGCCCGAATGGCCTTATTCTCACCACCGGTCCGACAGGATCAGGAAAAACAACCAGTCTCTACGCATTCTTAAAGCATGTGCATCGTTCGGAGGTAAAAATCATTACGATTGAAAATCCGATTGAATACCATCTCGACGGCATCACACAAACACAAACCAATCTCAAAGAAGGCTACACCTTCGCCCAAGGACTCAAAACCGCCCTCCGCCAAGACCCGGATGTGATCATGGTCGGTGAGATTCGCGATAGCGACACAGCCCAAACAGCACTCAATGCCGCCTTCACCGGACACCTTGTCTTCTCCACGCTCCACACCAACAATGCCGCCGGTGTTATCCCGCGCCTGGTAAATCTCGGTGTGAATCCAAAGCTTATCTCTTCAGGATTAAATCTTTCTCTCGCACAGCGACTCGTGCGTCGCGTGTGTCCTTCCTGTCGTCGTCCGTATGAACCAACGGAAGAAGAAAAAACCCTCATGAAGGGTATTATCGAGCGTTTTAACGCAAAGCGCGGTACCGAAGAAACGCTCGAGGGACACACGCTCTATGAAGCAAACACTGACCCGGATAATACATGTCCGGAATGTGGTGGGCTTGGGTATAAAGGGCGCATCGGTGTCTATGAAGGTATCCTCACCGACGGTGCCATTGAGCGCGTCGTTCTCTCCGACATGCTCACCGAACGAGAGATACGCAAGGCGGCCGAAGCGCAGGGAATCCCAACGATGGCCGAGGATGGTATTGTGAATAAAGTCCTCGCAGGTTTGACCTCATTTTGGGAACTTCGTCGAGTTGTGGATTTGGATGAATCGTGAGAATATACAAAAAGGTACGAAGTACGAACGCCTACGAACATACGAATCTTGTTTCTTGAAAGAAAACGGCTGTCATTCTGAACTTGATTCAGAATCCAGGAATAAATCTTATGGACTTCTAATCAAGTTGGGAATGACAGCAAAAATGGGTGATGGAGCAAAAGCCATGTTCGTATGTTCGTATTGATTTGTAGTTCGCAACCCAAAAGAAAAGAACGCATAATCCTCTAAACAAAACTTTAAGTAAGACACTAAAAGGAGAATATACACTGGGGATAGTGTCAGCACTTTCCACGGAAAGTGAAACACCAACACGTCCTTGCATATATTCCGATCATTTGTTTAGAGGATTATACGTTCTTTTGCATCAAAAATATTCGTCTTTTTTGAGATGCAAAACAACACGCCGCATCAATCTTTCGATTATGCGGACGATTTCGAATATTTTGTTTTCAAGTGCGTGGTGTCACTGCCGACTACCAACGTGCGGATATCCTATCATACTTGAAAAAATATGTCAACCCCCTCTCCTCACAACAATACTCCACCTGAAAACACGCCCAAAGACGAGCAAGTCCTGGATACAACGCTTCGTCCGACAAAATGGAACGACTATATCGGACAAGAACAAATTAAAAGCAATCTCCAAATCCTCCTTTCGGCGGCACATGAGCGCAACCAAGCGCCCGAACACCTCCTTTTTTATGGCCCTCCCGGTTTGGGGAAGACAACACTCGCGCATTTGATTGCGAAAGAAATGAATGCACAAATGAAGAGCACGTCGGGGCCGGCAATTGAGAAGGTGGGTGACCTTGCATCTATTCTCACCAATCTTTCCCCGGGTGATATTCTCTTCATCGACGAAATCCATCGCTTGAATAAGCTCATTGAGGAAATTCTCTATCCGGCAATGGAAACAGGTTCACTCGATATCATTATCGGCAAAGGACCTTCCGCGCGTACTATTCAGCTCGACCTTCCTCCCTTTACCTTAATTGCCGCAACCACACGTGTCTCTCTGCTCTCCTCCCCTCTTCGCTCACGATTTTCAGGCGGCACATTCCGACTTGAGTTTTATACCGACGAAGAGATTGCACACATTGTAAAACGTTCTGCCGATATCTTGGGTATCAATGCTTCAGACGACGCAGCGGGAAAAATCGCCGAGCGAAGCCGAAAAACGCCCCGCACCGCCAATTATCTCTTAAAGCGATGTCGCGACTTCGCCCAGGTCCACGGCAATTCCCTTGATGAGGGCGCGGTAAGTGGCGCACTCGAGCTTCTTGCCATCGATGAGCTTGGCTTAAATGCGGGCGACCGTGCCATTCTCGATACCCTTATCACCAAATTCGGTGGCGGACCGGTAGGCCTGAAGACAATTGCTGCGGCAATCTCCGAAGAAGAGAGCACGATTGAAGAAGTTCACGAACCATACTTGCTTCAACTCGGTCTCATCGACAGAACCCCACGCGGACGCATTGCCACAGAGAAAGCATATCGACATCTGGGACATGACATACCCGATGACGCGCAAGGAAAGTTACTGTGACATAACAATACATTACGAATTACGAATATAATACGAATCTACGAATGGGTTATATGACTGCTTCGGACTTGCGACTTCCCCATATCACGATATATTTTAAAGTGACATTTCTCTGGGACATCTTCTGAGAAAAACAAAACGTAAACCTAAAACTCCAAATAGAGTATTCGTATATTCGCGATATTCGTAATTCGTAATTTACCTTATTCTCCTACCATATTAACCTCCTAACCTCCTACCATATGTCTGGACATAATAAATGGTCAAAGATCAAACATAAAAAAGCTGCGACTGACGCGGCAAAGAGCAAGGTATTCGGCAAGATTGTGAAACTCATTGCAGCTGAGTCAAAGAAGTGCGGGGGCGATGTAAATGCACCGGGTTTGCGTGCAGCGATTGAAAAAGCAAAAGCGGTAAACATGCCATCGGACAATATCGATCGTGCGGTGAAGAAAGGCCAGAGTGCTGATCACACGGCAATGGAAGTGGTGCAATATGAAGCATACGGCCCCGGGGGCTGCGGTATCATCATTACCGGACTCACCGATAATAAAAACCGCACCGCCCAGGAGATAAAACATGCATTGTCGAAACAGGGCATTGACCTTGCGGCTCCCGGGAGTGCTTCGTGGATGTTTGAAAACACGCAGGGAGACTTCACCCCCGCAACCACCATTGCCCTTGGAGATGACGATATGGAAAAACTCGAGAAACTTGTTGAGGTACTGGAAGAAAACGATGACGTGCAAGAGGTGTTCACAAACGTAGGATAGTTACGAACATACGAATACATACCATTAATTGCTCCGTTTCTTCAATCCTCAAATCAGACCTCAATATCTAAAGTAAGACCTCTGCCACTTTATTTTATAATGAGTGAAAGAAATTTACACGCTTTAATCAGGAGTACAACACAAAAACATGCTTAACCCTCAAACACTAGCTTCGTATGTTCGTATGTGTTCGTACTTCGTACCCCTATGCGTATTATAGGTATCGACCCAGGTTTTGATCGTATTGGTATTGCGATTGTTGAGAAAGAGGACGGCTCTGATGTACTTGTGCATTCCACCTGTGTCGTTACCGACCGCACCGATTCCTTTGCAGACCGACTCGTGACAATTGCCACGGAGCTTCGCACCCTCATTGAAAAGTACCAGCCCGACATGTGCGCTATCGAAACACTTCTCTTTGCGGCAAACAAAAAGACAGCCATGCAAGTAGGTGAGGCTCGTGGCGCTATGCTTCTCGTCTGTCGAGAAGCGCATCTCGATATTGTGGAATATTCACCGCTTCAGATAAAGACGGCCCTCACCGGCTATGGAAAGGCGGAGAAGTCTCAGGTTGAACAAATGGTGCGACAATTGGTGGATGTCCCCGGAGGAAAACGACTAGACGATGAGATGGACGCTATCGCCGTTGGACTTACCGCTCTCGCACACGTGCATCATCACTGAATTGTATGAATTGACCTTCTTGTACCATCTCAGTATTAAGTAAAATATTTTGTTATGTTGGGTACGAAGTACGAACACATACGAACATACGAAGATAACCTCTTAAAAGGGGAGTTCTCGTCATTCCTGGCTCGACCAGGAATCCAGTAACAAACTCCTAGATCCCGCATCAAGTGCGGGATGACAGTAAAAATGAGGACTACGTCAAAAGCTGTATTCGTATGTTCGTAGTCATTCGTAGTCCACTTGCAAAGAATATCAAAATGGATTACAAATAGTGTAATTATACGTTCATCATTTTTTACTTGTTTCTATGTCTATCGAAACCACTCTTTACGAAGAGGATACACTCCTTGAAGGACTTGGTGAAAATGAAATAGTTGAAGATGGATGCGACGAAGTGACTCACGAAAATTTTGATATATAACATACAAAAAACACGGTTCTCGCCGTGTTTTTTGTATGAATCACAAGACCTCAATATATTAAGGTTAAACCTTAATTTAATATTGGCTTATTCAACAGCAATTTTCACAAAACGATGTTTCCCAATGCGATACGTGTGTGTCACCTCAACAACCGTATCAATACCGGTGACCGTTTCTTTTGTCTCGAGAATATGCACCCCCCCTTGAGTCACGAGCCGACGCGCATCACTCTTTGAATTTGCAAAACCCCGCTGCGCCAAAATATCTACCAACTTCTCTCCTTTCTGCGCACTAATCTCTTCGGCGTCTTCAGGGATTTCCTTTTTAGAGAACGTGTTGATGAATGTCTCTCGCGCTGTGTCTGCCGATTCCGTACCGTGGTAAATCGCAACGATCTGGTGTGCCAATGCCATCTTCGCATCACGTGGATTGAGTGTTCCCTTCTTCATGCCTCGCACAATATCTTCCACGTCTTTTTCCGGCGTGAATGTCGCAAGTGTATGATACTGCTTGATTGCGCTGTCAGGAATCGACATCACTTTTCCAAACATACCGGTTGGACCCTCGGTGATTCCGATATAATTATCCAAGCTCTTACTCATCTTTTCTTTTCCTTCCGTTCCCACGAGAATATCCATCGCCATGACCGCCTGCTGCTCCATCCCATTTGCCTTCATCACATCACGACCCATGTGCATATTAAAGAGTTGGTCAGACCCGCCAATTTCCAAATCGCACGATCCGTACACACGAGAAAGTACCACCGAATCAATCCCCTGAAGAACCGGATACATCATCTCGTGTATATGGAGTTCTTTGCCTCCTCTCAGGCGCTCTTGGAACATGTCGCGTTCGATTAATTGTCCGTGGGTGAGCTTTCGAAGCGTGGCGAGGAGTCCGCGCAATGTGATATTCACAATCTCTTTTCTGCCAAGCGTCTTTTTCTGCATGCGTGTATTCTCAAAGAGAAGCGCTTTTCCGAGGAATGAGCGTGGGTTGATAGGGGTCACGCCCAAGCGCATCATGAGTCCGCGCTTTGGTTCCATATCCGACACTGAGAGGAACCAGTCGGAATTACGAATCCAAGAGAATACTTCCGCTTCAGTACGGAGCACGTTCCCTACCTGGTCCAGATACGTTTGCATATTCGCCTCCACTTCACGTTGATCAATTTCCGGACGCACCTTACTCTTCCCTGAAGGATCACCAATTTTTGCGGTAAAATCTCCCACCAAAAATATCACTCTGCAGCCAATATCCTGCAGGGCACGGAGCTTTCGAAGCACAACAGCATGCCCGAGATGAATATCCGGACGCGTAGGATCGACACCGAATTTCACAATAATGTCGTCGGTATTCTCTCCTCGCATCTTCGCTTCGAGTTTTTTTCTGAATATATTCTCCGGATCGATGAAGTCAGTAACCCCCCGAGAAAATAATGCATCAAGTGTTGATTGAATCTCTTTTTCGTCCATATATACGCTGTAATATATCACATTATGAGTAAATGTCCCATAGGAAAAAGTTATCCTGATATGGAGAAATAATAGAGTGGTTGTTAGTTGGTAGTTTTTAGTTGTGTGTTTGGCGCGGCTCACGCCGCGCCAAACACACAAGCCACTGTCATCCCGCACTTGATGCGGGATCTTGCAAAACCAAAGATAGTCTTTGGTTTTGTCCGTAACCCACTTTTCGAAACAACTCGCTCGAGATCCCGCATCAAGTGCGGGATGACACCTATGGAGACATTACCGTGTCGCGCTATACATATTTCGTATTTCATTTTTCATATTTCAATTATGCTATACTCTATAGTATGAAAAAACGAAAGAAGACACGTCGGCTGCTGCATACTCTCAAAACACTGTTCATCGTTCTTTTTAGTGTTGGGCTTGTGTCACTGGGAGCACTTTTTCTATGGATGGCACTCATACCTCTCCCCGATTTTGAATCATTCGAAGAACGTATCGTCGCTCAGTCGACAAAAATCTACGACCGTACGGGCGAAATCCTCCTTTACGATGTTCATGAAGACATCACGCGCACCGTCGTTTTAGGGGGCGACATCGCACAGGTCATGAAGGATGCGACAATCGCTATTGAAGACGCAACGTTTTACGAGCACGCCGGCGTGCGCCCACTCGCTACACTGCGTGCCTTGTTCCTCCAGCCAATTCGCGGCAAAGGGGTGCAAGGAGGATCCACTATCACTCAACAGGTGGTAAAAAACACACTCCTCACAAACGACCGCACAGTCCAACGAAAAATCAAGGAGTGGGTGTTGTCATTCCGTCTTGAGCAGATGTATTCCAAGGATGATATTCTCACCCTCTATCTCAATGAAGCTCCGTATGGCGGAACAATATACGGCATACAGGAGGCATCGCTCGCTTTTTTCGGTATTCCGGCAAGTGAGCTCTCACTCCCGCAAGCAGCCGTGCTTGCCGCGCTTCCTCAGGCACCGACCTATTACTCCCCGTACGGAAACAACACCGATGCACTCAATGAACGAAAAAACCTCGTTCTCTACCGCATGTTTGAAGAGAATATGATTTCGGAAAAAGAATATTCTGATGCGAAAAAAGAAGATATTGTATTTCTTCCGCAACGTGATACCGGTATCAAAGCTCCACACTTTGTGATGTATGTGATTTCATATCTTGAAGAGGTGTATGGAAAAGATATCATCGAGCAGGGAGGACTTGAAGTGATCACCACACTCGATTATGAGCTCCAAGCCCGGGCGGAAGAAATCGTGAACCGCTACGCGCTCGAAAATACGGAAAAGTTTAATGCGGAAAACGCCGGCCTTATTGCCACCGACCCAAAGACCGGGCAGATTTTGGTCATGGTGGGTTCACGCGATTATTTTGACGAAGACATAGACGGCAACTTTAATGTCGCCATCGACCCCAACCGCCAACCAGGGTCGGCATTCAAGCCGTTTGTGTATGCAACAGCGTTTGAAAAAGGATACACACCCGACACAGTCGTCTTTGATCTCCCCACTGTCTTCGACACCCGCTGCAACCCTGACGGCACACCGGCATATTCGGAAGTTGACCCTGACGATTGCTATGCGCCGGTCAACTACGACGGGAATTACAACGGACCAATGAGCTTGCGCAATGCACTGGCTCAATCAGTCAATGTGCCGGCGGTAAAAACACTCTACCTGGCAGGTCTCCGCGATTCACTACAAACCGCCAAACATATGGGTATTTCCGGGCTCGGCGACGTGAATCAATATGGGCTCACGCTCGTCTTAGGAGGTGGTGAAGTGTCGCTTCTTGATATGACGAATGCGTACGGCACCTTCGCTTCCGAGGGGCTCTATAAAGACAGTGCGGCAATTCTTTCCATCACAGATTCATCGGGAAATGAACTGGAAACATGGAAAGAAAACGTGAAGCGGGTCATGGATCCGGAGATCACCCGTCTCATTTCCGATGTACTTTCGGATAATGTCGCTCGCACTCCGGCATTTGGTGCCAATTCATATCTCCATTTCGGCAACCGCGATGTGGCCGCAAAAACAGGTACCACCAACGATTACCGCGATGCCTGGATTATCGGATACACTCCGTCGATATCGGTGGGTGCATGGGCGGGAAACAACGACAACTCTCCCATGGAGAAAAAAGTTGCCGGTTTTATCATCGCCCCGCTCTGGAATGAATTCATGCAAGTAGCACTTGAACATCTTCCGTATGAATCTTTTACCGACCCGGCACCCACCTCTAAAGAGATCCCCCCAATGCTCCGCGGTATCTGGCAAGGAGGAGAGATATATGAAATCGACACTATCAGTGGCAATCTTGCAACGCAGTATACTCCGGAAGAAACCAGGGAGGAAATTGCGCTAGAGAACGTGCATTCTATTCTCCACTGGATCGATAAAACCAATCCAACACATGACATACATCCTGAGGACCCAACACTCGACCCGCAATTTACACTATGGGAACATCCGGTAGGTATATGGGCACAAGAACATGGCTACAACACGGCAGGGACGGGAGAAAAACCGACTGCCTATGACACCATCCACACACCGGAGAACACACCACGTGTCACAATATCAGCCCCGGGAGCTGAAGGCTCATACACCTCAGATGAATTCATTTCCGTTCTTTTCGACACACAGAGCGTCTATCCGATTACAAAGGTAGATTTCTTTGTGAACGGCGTCTTTATAGGCTCCTCCACACGCGCACCGTTTTCATTCTCCTTCTCCCCCACCCACATCTCTTCCATTTCCACACACAACACCCTAAAAGTCGTCGCAACCGACGCGGTGTTTAACAAGGGAGAAGCCACGTCTGAGTTTAATGTGTGGTAGACATGAAATTAGAAGTTAGGAATTCGGAATTAGAAAAAACAAAAGCGCGGCAACCTCCGGTCGCCGCGCTTTTGTATGATACACTTATTCGCCGTCATTCCTGGCTCCTACCGAGCTCGACCTAGCTCTTTCTCGGAAAAGGGCTGGGTGGGAATCTGGTGACCAGGAATCCAGGATTTCTGGATCCCGCATCAAGTGCGGGATGACAAGGTTAGTTGAGATAATAGATTTAGATTAAGGTGAAACCTTAATCTAGAAAAAAATTATACATATTTCCCCTCACTGTCGGTATGTTCCAACACGTCTTTCATCATTTCTTTTGTAGAAGTATAAGAACGAGTTTTCCTTTTCTTTTTCTCCTGTGTATATTCTTCCACATTTCGGAGAATCTCCTTTTCTCTTTTCAAAGAATATCCATCTTCCGTACGCACTTCAAAAGGAATACTCTGAGTAGCAACAACAGTGTGGAGAAAGAGATTTATTCCTGAAGAAAGATCTATGCCCATATCCTCAAAGGTTTTTTGTGCGCGCTTTTTTGTGCGCGCATCAACACGCACATTCACAACACTATTTTGTTTTTTTGTGGTTGATGTATTCATACATCATTAGTATATACAATGTATATACTTTGTCAATATAATGTATACACAATATTAAGGTTTAACCTTAATCTATATTAGAACCGGTCTCACTGAAAATGGCTGTTCTCGCGCCCACACTGCGAGCGAACCGTCGTCGCGGAGACCACAACGTACTACTCGTACGTTATGGTTGAGCGACAAGGTGCAGCCGCAGTGTGGGCGCGAGAACGGCGCATGCGTAGCTCTTGAATATGTTTCTATTATTTTTCAACGTTTTCAGTGAGACTGGTTCTATTATTTTTCAACGTTTTCAGTGAGACTGGTTCTACTACCGAATATCTCGCGGGGCGCTGTCGCGGAGTGTTTTTTTAAGAGTAGAGAGGATAGTTTTTTTTCTCATCGAAATCTCTGCTTTTATAAGCGGACTGGTTTCTATATACACAACTTCCTTTTGCACCCTCACATCGCCGATATCGAGCAAAATATTGTAATCCGACTCAAGTATCCTCACCACCTCTTTGCGTACCGACTCATCGGGAGGGGTGATGGATGTAAATTTCTTAAGGAGTGAGGAGATAGAATCCATACATGAAATAAAATATCAAATACCAAAACACAAATTCCAAATAATACCGAATATCAAAATCTCAAAACCCATTTGCTGTCATTCCTGGCTTGACCAGGAATCTACAAGGCTATACGACCCACTCACGTCTGCCTGGACCGAGCACCACACTTATGTGTTTGAGAATAAAATTTTTTGTCAGTAAGATAGGTTACTAGGAAGATTATATCCTCCATGAAATCAAAAGTGTGGTGCTTGGTGACGACAAAAGAGAGTTTGGAGATTAGAATTTTGGTCATTGAGATTTATTTGTCATTTGGTGCTTGTGATTTGTAATTTTATTTTACTTATTCATCGGCATCACGAGTGAGAGAAACGACTGATCGCCCACTGATTCAATAATGAGTGGTTTATTCTCTCCTGAAAACGACACTGACACACTGTCTCCTGAGAGTGACGCGAAGCTATCGGTAATATATTTATAATTCACACTGATTGTTATCTGCTCGCCGGAGAGTGATGCTTGGAGCGGCATCTTACTCTCACCCACATCGGCATTTTTTGTTTCAATGATATAGGTTTTTTCTTTTGGATTGAGTGACATGGTTGCTTGTTTGAATGTATTTGAAAACACCATACTCACCTTCAAAGCATCAATAAAATCTTTTTTAAGAACAATAGCGGTTGTGGTATATTCCTTCGGTATAATTTGGCGATAATCGGGAAACGAGCCGTCGATAATGCGAGAAGTAACATACACCCCTTCTTTCTCAAAGACAATCTGATGATCATTGAAACGAATATCCACATCACCTTGCTGTTGCTCAAAGATGCGAATAATTTCCAGTGCATTTTTATGTGGGACAAGAATACCACCCCAATCATTCACATTAGTATGTGCTATTTTCTTCTCAGCCAAACGAAACGAGTCAGTGGCAACAAACACTATGGTATTGTGTTCAGGATACATATACACACTTCCAAGCTCAGGCTTCACATCAGAAAGCGATGAGCTGTACACCACACTCTTCAATCCCTCAACAAGTTTCTTTACCGGAAGAGAAAAGCTGGTTCCTTGATCAATAACAGGAAGGGAAGGGAATTCCTCTGTGGGGAGACATTTGATAAGGGTGTTATTCCCTTGCATCGAAAGAGTAAGATTCCCTTCTTTTTCTTCAATATCAATCGCTCCCTCACCTGAAATACCTGAAAGGAAACCACTGAACACCGATGCTGGTACCGCAACGATACCATCACGCTCGGCCTTGACCGGAAGTTCAACTTCAATACCAATATCAAGATTGGTTGCACGAATGACCATACGCTTTCCCGACACCTCTAAAAGAACTGAAGAGAGGATGGGAAGAGAAAGATTTTTTCCTGTTACTTTCTCCGCAAGAGAGATTGTTTCGGAAAGAAGTTTTTTTGAACATGAGCATTTCATACTAATTCAAATGATTACATTATCCCCAAGGGTGTTTTGTATATTATTAAATAAAATTATTATTATTATAGACTCGGTGGAAAAGTGGAAAGGTATTCTTTTTCGTTATATATCAATGACGGAGCGATATATTCTCATGTGAATAACGTCGGCATAGAAGTGAGTGATTCTGTTTGCCTGTGTATAGTATATTCACTCCCTCTCTTTTTCCACATATTGTTATATTTTTATACACATACACATACAGGTACTTTTCCCGAGGCTCTACACATATTTTACCCCGCTCTACACCAGTGATCGAATTTTTTCCACCTCACTACGAAGACTATTGTCGTCGCTTAAATCTTTTTTCATCTTCTCACAGGAATGCATCACTGTGGTGTGGTCTCTTCCCCCAAGATTTTTTCCAATCATCGGATAGGATGCATCATAATCTTCTCGCAAGATATACATCACAATTTGTCGCGGTTTTACAATCTCTTTTCGTCTCGTTTTCTCATAAATATCCTTTTCAGGAATATCATAGAAGCCGGCAACAGTCTTCACCACATCTTTCACAGAGATGTTCTTCTTCGGTTTTTCAGCGTGTTTGATGATACGTTTTACTTCATCGAGTGTGAGACCTTTCTCTCCCACTGAGGAATGGCACATGAGGGTGTTAATAGCGCCCTCAAGCTCGCGAATATTCCCTTCAATGGAAAGAGCAAGATAATCAACAACATCCCCGGGTACTTCAATACCCCGTGAACGAAGCTTCATGGTAATAATAGAGCTTCGAGCCTCATATTCCGGCTGATTAATGTCCACAATCATGCCGGCGCTAAAGCGTGATTTGAGACGTGACTCAAGACCGGGAATGAAATTGGGGTGTACGTCGGAGGAGAAAATAATTTGCTTATTACTGTCGTAGAGAGCATTAAAGACGTGGAAGAGTTCCTCTTGCGTTTTTTCTTTATTGGAAAGAAACTGAATGTCATCCATGATGAGAGTATCGAAATTGCGATATTTTTCTTTGAAGACATTCGTCGTGTCATTTTGAAGAGAGGAAATGTAGTCAACGAGAAATTTTTCCGATGTGATGTAGAGTACACGCTTCTTCAAATCTTTTCTCAAATGATTTCCCACCGATTGGATGAGATGGGTCTTCCCCACTCCTGTTCCTCCATAGACAAAAAGCGGATTATAGGTGACACCAGGATTTTTAATAATCGCCTGGGCCGCGGCGTACGCTAAATTATTGAATGATCCAACAATAAACGATTCGAATGTGTAGCGTGGATTGAGATTGCTCTCTTTGTCGACATACACGTCAGCAAGGGGTAGCTCTCCCACCTCACAGCTTTGTACTTTTTTCTCCTCTCCTTCTTTTGGCACCTTCGCAATAACATATTCGAGCCCACGTACACCGTCGGAGAGCTCACGCAATGACTTTAAAATCATTGTGTGAAATTTTTGTGACAACCATTCTTTCACGAATTCGTTGGGCACGGCGACGAAGACAGTCCCCTCGTCTTGCTTGACGATGTAGGTGTTGCGAAACCAGGTGCTGAAGTTTGCTCGAGAGATTTGCGACTCCACTTCGCTGAGTACACTATTCCAAAGTTGAGAGTTGTCGACCATAGAACATGAGATATGTGACACGAATAACGTCACACCATTATAGTATGAGTGGACACTGTGTGGAAACTTGCAAACCTTGGAAAAGTCTGTTGATAACATGTGGAAAACCTCTTCGAGGCAATATAACAAAAACCAAAAAACAAATTCCAAATAATACCCAATATAAAAATACCAATACCAAAACACTCTTGTAACTTTTTTGAATTTTGAATATTTGGTCATTGGTTTTTATTTGTGATTTGGTGCTTGTGATTTGGTTTTTCACTTGTCCCCTTGCATTTTTACGCCAATACGGTATAGTGGTCCCACTATGTCAAAGACGTATAACCCCAGCAACAGAAAACGCAAGACAACCCACGGGTTTTTGGTCCGTAAGGCAACACCAGGCGGTCGTGCAGTACTCAAAAATCGCCGCCGCAAAGGACGCACGAAGCTTTCTGTGTAATATTTCATTCTACAAAAATCATCCGACACCACTCCCAGATTTGAGAAGTGTAATAAGATTTCATAAAAAACATTACATTTCCAGGTAATGTTTTTTATTTGGACGCACAAGAGTGGTGTCGGATTGGTTTTTGTATACAATATACTTATGCTTCCGAAAAAAAGACGTATTCCCACAGTGTGGTTTAAGGGGCGATATCGCCGTGTTGGAGCACAAAAAGGATCTCATGTATCAGTGAGCGTTTTTGAGGCGTCTGAAAAAAGCTCCCCTACTCGTTTTGCGTGTGTTGTCTCAAAGAAAGGCGGAGTAAATGCCGCTATGCGCAACAGTATCCGTCGCAGAGTATATGCAATCATTGAGGAGTTACTTCCTCGTGTGCAAAACGGCCTCTATTGCACTCTTTCACTTTCAAAAGATGTGCAGGACATTTCACATGAGGAATTGAAGAGCGAGATTCAAGATCTTTTGGAGAAAAGCAATGTGATTAATACGTAGGTATACCAATGAACATACCGTGGTATGTTCATTGGTATGGTTGTGTCATCTTTCTTTATATTCTGTATTCGTGTTTATCAAACGCTCTTTTCCCGAGAACAAAGTGTCTGGGTGAAGTGGGGTATTGTGCGTGAGAAAAAGACCTGTATCTTTTATCCCACGTGCTCCGAATACATGATTCTCGCAATCAAAAAATATGGCCCATGGAAAGGAGTGAAAAAAGGCCTGAACCGCATAAGACGCTGCAACCCCAACACTCCCCCGTCGGTAGATATTCCCTAGAGACTTTTCCACACGAATGTTAGGAATGTGCGCTGCATGTCAGCGATTGCTTTATCTGTGATGACGACAGCGACGCGGTTTTCAAAGGAGATAAGTGCGAGTTTGTCTCCGGTTACGAGAAGGTCCGACTGGAATTTCATTGACGTGGAAAGGGTTTTGTTTTTTACGAAACTTACGTATTCTTTCATATTCAATTGTTCTGTTGCCGCTTCGGATTTTTCAATCAGGTTGTGTATAGTGATTTCGTGCTCTTTTACTTTCATAAGAAGGGCATGATTTTCTTCTTTTGAGAACAGTGAGAAGAATGCTTCAGGTGAGTAAATGGTATAAATATCCTGCCAGGTATTAAAAATTTCTTCATATGCGGCTATAAGCCCTCTCCTCCCCTCGTAGGTGACGATATTTGGCTTGGAGGCCGATTGAGCATAGAGTGATTCAAGCTCTGGAATAATCGCATTTATCCGATTTTTTGTGTAATCAAGAGACCGTTTTTCTTTTTCGAGATATGACACAATAGAACGAGGGTGTGTCGCTGCATATTCTAGACGTTTCCCCCGTTTGGTTTGTTGAATTAAACCTTTTTCTAAAAGCTCCTCAAGATACTGATATGTGGTTGTGCGTTTAATGCCCGTCTTTTTTGCAATGTCTGTTATATTCCCACTCCCCATACGGAGAATGGTGATATACACGGAAATGCTTGTCTCTTTGAGTCCGAGACGCATGAGATTTTTTTGTATATGTTCCATACTATAAATATACACAAACTATAAAGAGTGTCAATATATTTTGGCACATTTTATCCATATATTATAATCAGACTCTTTATTTACAACGTATGATGAGTTTTGTCTCTGTATAACTTGACAGAAATAGAGAACGATATACGTTATGTGCAGATTCAATTTTTCTTCCTCAAACAATATAAAAGGAGAAAATAATGTATTCATTAGCACAAAAGGCACTCGATTATAAAATCGACAGACCAAGCACTCCTGCTTGGAAAGAGCAGCTGCTCAGTAGTATGTTCGATGATTTTTTCTCCACCACAGAATCTTCGGACACTCTAATGGCTGGCTTTTTCTTGGTACCTATAACCTTGCTCGGTCTATTGGCAGGCATGTATGTGTTGCAGGGTACGTATGATCGCGCAATTGTGACTATAGTATTTGCTATGGTTCTTGTACTACTCTTTCTCTCTATGTGCCTCAATGCCAATGCGGTCGATGAAAGGAGGTTGTGGAAATACTCATTATAGGAGCCATTAAAAAACTAAAAGTCACTAAAATTGTTCGATACAAGAAAAATAAAGGAGGATAATGCATTATTCATTAGTACACCACTCTGTCTCTCATAAGGTTGAGAGAGAAAAAGAAAGAAAAAAGAGGAGAAATATCTTATTTCTCCTCAAGAAAAACATCTCCTGGGTAATAGGAGTTGTAATATGCAGCTTACTTGGCTTCGTATGCTTCAAAGCGGGTTTCGGAGGTATGCCAGAGGCAGCTGCTTCCGAGGAGAGAGACGCGTGGGCATTTGTCGTGGTTCTAGGATGTTTTTTCCTTTTTCTTGGTTTCGGCGCTTATCTCAATTTAAGAGATGAGGTTATTGAAGAAAAGAGAAAGTTGCATCCAAAACTTTAGGACTTGAGGCGATCATGCGTGGTCGCCTTTTTCTTGCTTTTAAGGATTAAACAGCGTACAATAGCTTGTACTATGATTGGTTTTTTCGAGACAATTATTTACCAACCTCTGTACAACGGTCTCGTGTTTTTGGCGTATTTTATGCCGTGGGCGGATATTGGCTTGGCGGTGATTGCGCTCACGCTCATTGTGAAGTTTGCACTCTTCCCGCTCATGCATACCACCACAAAAAGTCAGGTGAAGATGCGTGAAATTGAGCCGGAGCTTAATAAGCTCAAAGAAGATCTCAAAGACGACAAAGAAAAGCAGGCACGCGAACTCATTGCGCTGTATAACAAGCACGGCATTAATCCGGCAACAGGGTGTGTGGCGCTTATTATTCAGCTACCGATTATTCTCGGGCTCTATTGGGTCTTTAAGGATATTCAATTTGATCCGGCAACAACCGGTGCGATGATTGAAAACGGTGTACGAGCTGCCGGCGCTTTTCTCAATGAAGCGATTCTCTATCCCTTCACTCCCCGACCGGAGTATCTTCACACGGAATTTCTCGGATTTATTGATATGACCGGCCGAAGTATTCTTCTGGCAGTATTTGCGGGTATGACGCAATATTACCAAATGAAACTCTCTATGCCCGGAGAGAGGCCAACGTTGCAGAACACAGGATCGTTCAAAGATGACCTTATGCAGAACATGAAATTCCAAATGCGCTACGTCTTTCCTTTCTTTGTGGTTATCTTTGCCTACACTATTTCATCGGCTATTGCATTGTATTGGGTTATCAGTAATATGTTTGCTATCGGGCATGAATGGCATGTGCGGAGAGAATATGAACGCTCGAAGGAAAGTGCCCAGGAGGGTGCCGCATAAATTATCCCCTTATCTTATGGAATACGCTGAAATCAAAACAATTATCACGGGAATCTTGGATGCCATGGAGGCGCCGTATTCGGAGGTGGATATTGTGGAGGATGGTGTGGGTACGGTCTTTATGATTCGCACAGACGATGCCAAGCACTTAATCGGCTATCGAGGGGCAACGCTTTCGGCGCTGAATCATATTGTGAAGCGTATTATAGAGAAGGACGGATATGAAAGGGACGGAGTGCGTTTCTCTATCGATGTGAATGACTATCAAAAAGAGGCTAATGATCAGTTGCGTGTACGAGCAAACATGCTTGCCGAGCGTGTGCGGGCACTCTCCTCACGTACCGAGCTTGAGCCCATGTCTTCATATGAGCGTATGATTATTCACACAACGCTTGAGCCACTTTCTGATATTCATACTGAATCAATTGGAAAAGGAAAAGAGCGCCGCGTGGTGATTTCGCATAAGGGATAGAAGTTAGGAATTAGGAATTAGATTGCGCTTCGTGCAAAGGAAAAGACAAAGAAAAAAATAAAAAAGCCAAAATACAAAACACACGGCGGCACCGAAGGTGCCGCCGTGTGTTGTATACATATTTCGTATTTCATTTTTCTTATTTCTAGAACCCATCTCATATTAAATGACTTATTCTCGTGCCACATATTCGCAGCGTAGATGTCTCGGAGACCGTGCCGCACTTTTGTGCGGTGCAGTTGAGAGACAAGGTGCAGCCGAATATGTGGTGCGAGAATTGCCAAGCTCTTACACGAAGTGTAAAAAGTATTATCTTAGCGGTTTAATATGAGATGGGTTCTAGTTTCAGTAATTCACATTCTCCATTGCCTCATCGATGCGGAGAATCCATGGCGTCATGTCGCGCTTATTGGTAAAGAGAAGGAGTGAGCCGTCGTCGCTCAGAATTGGGTTGATCAAGTCGATGGTGGCATCATACATATTTGGATCAACAAGAAAGAAGCCGGTAGACTCTTCGACATCGTAGTACCATATATCATCTTCAAAGAACATTTCCCCTTTGTACCACGTGTCGGGATATTGGATAAAAGGAAGGGAAAATGGCACTCCGCAATAGACACCCTCCCCCGCCGTGTCCCAGACACATTTTTCAGGAAGTGTATCAAAAAGGAGCGCTGTTTCTTCCCCATCTGAGAAGACTTTTAGTATGAGCGTGTTCCCCAAGCTTTCAGAGAAAAGCACTTTCGTGCCGTCGGGGTTGACGAGTGTGGTGAGACCATTTATGCCGCTCAATAGAGGATTAAGTGTGCTTGAGGAGAGCGATGTGTAGTAGCTGTACCCGGGAACAGATGCCGAGGGCTTTGTGGTGAGGTAGATATAGTCGTCTTCCGCCCAGTCGATAAGCCATTCGGAGAGCGGCGAAGAGAATGTCTCTTTCGGGCCTTCTCCGGAGAATGGCACAATAATGCCGCGAGAGCCACTTTGCGTTCGCTCAAGGAGAAAGAGTGAGTCTTGCGAGGGGTTGGTATCGAATGTAAGAGTACCGGTGCGGAGGAATTCTGCCTGAGCAACACCAATGACTTCCCCCTCTTCTTCTGCCGTGGAGATTGAAATGCCGGTCCCCTCAACAACATCAGTATCATTCAGTGAACGAGTAAAAAGCTGTGATCCGTCGGCACTGAAGAGTGCATCGTGAATATGCGGGATGGTTGTGTTGGTAATACGCGTTGCCTCAAGTGTGTCAACGGGGATATCAAATATATGTCCGGTCGCTTTTGTGATCACGCGAATAGCAAGAACATCCTCAGCCCCTTCTGTTTCTTCCTGTATTTCGGAGAGAGTGACAAATGTCGCTCCTGACACGGGCTCGGGGAATACTTGGGAGATAAGGTCGATAGCGGGTTGAGTGCCGTCACTTGGCGTTGTGCCTCCCTGGGTACCATTCTCCTCTCCCCCACCGAAGAGAGAACCGAGAACACCCCCTCCTTCACCGCCAAAGAGAAAGCTAAAAAAACCACCACTTTGTATTTCCTCGGAAGTGTTATTGCGGTTGAGAAACATCATTCCCGCACCAGCAAGGATGGCGACGATAATGAGGATGAATCCCCAGAGAATAATTTGTTTTTGTCGTGCGCTGTTCATAGATGTTATTGAAAGAATGTCTTTTGAGTCTCTCCGAAGATGATGGATAGTGTCTCCGAAAAAGCTTGAAGTATGTATTCGGGGGAGGTAATGGAGAGGGAGACAGCCGTGTTCCCCGTTGTACCTTCCGGAACATCAATAGCCAAATCCCCCGGATTACTCCAATGCGACGGAACGGACACGCCTCCCACAGACCAGTCGTAAGAAAGCGACGAACGATTCAAATCATACGTGGAAAAGAAATACGGTTCGGCACGAAGGACGGTTTCTCTGTCTTCAAATACAGCACCGTCTGCAAGGGCTTCATGGAAACGCACGCCGAGCGCTGGATGCTCTTCATAGAGTATGATTTCCGGATCGACTTCGGGAATGGAAATTGCCGCGCTTGCGCCAAGCGTGCCGCTCTGGGAGAGTGCTTCAACGGCAATTGTCTCAGCGGGGAGAAGTATATTTTTTTTCATTGTGAGGGTTGATTTCCCATATCCCGATTGGCTTTGTACATCGCGTTTGAAATTGTTACGGCTCCACGTATAGACAAGATTATTTTCAGAAATGCGCGCGCCACCTTGAGTGGTGATGTGTGGAACGGCAATGACCTTCACAAATGCACCGGAAGCCGGAAGCGCCTTTCCTTTATAAAAAGGGGGTGTGTATGTTTGGGAGGCCTCCCAGAGGAGATCAATACTTTGTGGTGTGACAGAAAGAAACTTTTCATACACCGCATTCCCAATGCTGATTGTGGTGCGTATGGATGTCGTTTCCCCGGCGGAAGAAACAGGAAGAGAGAGGATCGTCATGCCGGGAGCGCTGTCCGAGAGAACACCGTCGACATACCAGGTAATGGTTGCTCTATCAAGATCGACGGCGTATGACGAGAGGGAGACGGTGACTGTTTCTCCCGGGCGCGGATACGCCGGCGAGATGCTCACGTCGATGTGCGGTTCGAATGCGTGTACCGCTCTCGTAGAAAGGAGAGTGGCACAGAGTACCAGAGGAAACAGGATTGTTGTGAGGAGAGTTTTTACCATAGATGTATTATACCACGCCAGCAATGCTTGAAAGCGGATTGTCCGGAGCCTCATTCCCGCCGCTTTCTTTGAGGGCTTTCTTTGCTTCACGAATCTGGAGTACCTGTGAAGGATCGGAGGTGATGATTTGCTCCTCGGTGTAGGAAGCGAGGATTTTTATGGCAACGTGCTTGAGCCCTGCGAAGAATATACCTTCGCCGACATCGGATTCAAGAAGCAAAAATTTCTCTTCGTCGGTGAGATTGAATGTCTTTTGAACGGTGTCGATGGCTGTCGGTGATTGCTTGAGGAGAAGCTGGATTGAGGAGTTGGTGATAATCGGCAAGCCATACGGTGAACGAAGGAAGTCGGACACATCTTGGGTGATGGTTGCCACGCCAAGATAGTATTTTCGACCACGTTTCGTCATGCCAAAGAGGAACGATGCCGTGTCTTCGGATTTCATCATCCACCATGCCTCATCGATCACGAGAAGTCGCTTTTTAAGCTCGCGGCGAACGGCATTCCAGATAAAGTGGGTGATGATGTGCATGGCAACCGTCTTAAGCTCATCTTCCATATCACGCACAGAGAAGACCACAAACTTTTTATTGATATTGATATTGGTTGGGCGGTTGATAAATTCAGACCACGTACCTTTTGTGTATTTTGAAAGACGATTGAGAAGTGACTCCCCTCCTTCCATGCCGGAGAGTACCATTTCAAAATCGGAAAGAAGCGGCGGTACAACATGCGAGAGGTCTGAATCGGGTGTAATGTCTTTGAGTGCGTAGGTTTCCGTGATGGCACGGTCGATGATGGAATCTTCCTCGGGAGACAGTCCTCCAAGCATGATACGGAAAAGACCGACGAGCGAAATGGTATTGGCACGAAGAACATCAGCCGCCGTCTCATCCTCACTGGGCATGGGAAGGTCGAAAGGATTGATGTGATGAGGAGATGTGAGCGAGATATTAAAATAGCGACCGCCTGCGGCTTCTGCCATAAATTCATATTCGCGCTCCGGGTCAATCACAATCACCTCCGTATCAAACATGAGGGTGCGAAGAATTTCAAGCTTGGTAGCAAACGATTTTCCGGCACCTGAGGTGGCGAAGATCACGGAATTGTAATTTTCCATTGAGAAACGGTCGAAAAGAACGAGGCTGTAATTGTGTCGGTTGATACCGTAGAGAATACCGCGATCGGATGTGAGATTAAATGAGATAAACGGAAAGATGCTAGAGAGCGGCGAAGAATTAAGCTTTGAGTGAATACCGAGCGAGTCGGACCCTGAGGGAATAACGCTCTTAAACGCGTCTTCTTGCTGGAAGAGGCTGGGCTTGAGATAGACGAGCTTTGATTCGAGAATCGACTTGATTTCCGATTCGATACGATCGAGCTCTTCTTCTGTTTTTCCATAGACGGTGATGTAGAGGCCGACATCAAAGAGACGCTCTTGGGCCTGTTGGAGCTGGTCGCGAAGGTTTTCAAGATTGGCATAGGCGGCGGCAAGCTTCGGATCGCGCACCATACCGCGTTCCTCGCGCATCATAATTTGACTTTCCACCTCGGCAACTTTTTTCTGGAATTTGCGCAAAATAGCGGCGGTGTCCACCGGATGAATATGGATGGACACATCAAAGACAGCATCGAGGTTTACAATCGGGGAGAACCAGCTGTCGGCGAGATAACGCGGATAGGAGATGACAAAGAACGTGCGGGCAATACGGTCGCCCAAATTGAGCTCGCGAGGGGTGATTTTAAGTGCCGAGGGAGCAATAACGTCCTTCAATTCCAATACTGCCGATTCATATATTTCATGCGGCAATACAGGCACCACTTCCGGTGTGTCTTTCCCCTTCCCTATTCCCAATGTATCAAGAAGTGACATATAGATTACAACTGTATTGGCTTACCCAGCCCCACTTTCACCGACAGAGTTGTAATTTTTACGTGCGTTAGAGGCTTCATATACCTTCAAATGATTAATGAAATGAATGAGTGAAAGTGGGGCTGGATTGCAGAGGAGTTATCTTACCTTGAACGTTGGATACCTTGTTACTCATTGTATCACGCTTTTACTACAACTGAATCGGTTTATCGAGCTCGCCGGGGTTAAAGATGCGGTAAAAGAGTTCGATCAATTCTTCCGTACCCAGCGGCGATGTGCGGATGCCGGTGCGTACGAGACCTTGCTGGACGATGTACGCACGTTGTTCGAGCTGAGAGCGATTGACCTCGAATTCGTCTTCCCCTTTCTTTCCCTCGGGGAACTGTTTTTTCTTCGTTCCCAAAACGTCACCGAGGACGCCCGTGTTTGTCGCGATAATTGATGGCGTATACGGGACGACAATGAAGAAATTCTTCGACATGATATTGGTTTGTTCGGTGAATGTTTTGATGAAGCGAATGTATTCGCGGATCTGCACTTTCGAAAGATCATTCACCTGCTCTTTTTCGCGTCGTTCAAGGAGGGCAACATATGGACGGACATCATAGCGGCGGGATTGAATGTAGATTTGCACCGAAAAATCAAGTGAATTGAGGAAATTTTGAAATTGGATGAGGATAGACTGCTGCTCATCCGGAGACTTCAGCGACATATTTACCGAGGATGTCATCAGTACCATTTTCAGTGACCCATCTTCCATCACAGCCACACCATCCCGCACTTCTTTGATAGGGACGAATTTCTGAGACGCTTCTGATTTTTTTGCTGTTGATGTTGGCATGGTGATAATAATAGCTTACTGTATATTTTTTTGCACATCCAAACTCCAGGCAATATCTTTGAGCTTGCTTTGCGAGAGTGACGGCACGTGCATCGTCTCTTGAGATGGCATACTCTCTTGGTTAGCCGCTTTTTTCTGTGCCTCTTTCTTTTTCCAATCTTGGCTCCAGAGGTAAAGCTTGGCTCGCGTTGCATACATGAAGGCAGCTTCCAAGACATCAATGAAAGGGCGGTTGTGTATTTTGAGGAATGCAAGTGCAATGCCCAAACTCGCAATCGGGAGGATGAGAAGTGCGGCGAAGAAGAGAGGCAACGATACGTAGAGGACATAGGAAATACCTGCTGCTCCCACCAAGTAGAGAAACTGGCGAAACGAAAGTGTTCCGGCAAAGATTTTGTCCTCTACCTCGATGAATTGTGGTGTTTGGAATTGCATAAGTGAGTTGCGAGTATCGAGTATCGAGTTTCAAGCATGGGCACCTACGGTGCCCATAGGCATACTAATCGCGTGTCTTTTTCCTACTCCACCGGCTCACGATACGGATCAAGAGGTGTCTTAGGAGATGGAGAAGGAGCGGTATCGGACGGTGTTTCTTCACTTCGTGCTTCCTTGAGGACGGTTGTGTCAATCATTTTCTTCTCAACGATATTTTCATGGCGTGGCTCTCTCTCTTGCGCCGGTAATGCTCCCCCCTCTTGTTCTTTCATGAAGGTGTCCCCCGGCGCTTTTTGTGTCATGCGAGGCTCCTTTCGCTCGGCTGCCGGAGCAGGATTCTCAATTTCTTTGAGAAGTTCAGCGCGGGTTGGTAAGTGCATTGCCATTTCTTCGTCCTCTTCCTCGGCCGATTCCGCTTTAGCGGGGTTTAGGCTTTCCTCCACAGCACTCTCTTTCGGACCGCCGAGAGACGCACGCATCGGCTCAAGAATTTCGGTGTTCACATCGATGAGAATTGCTTCAGCAACCTCCGTAGGTATACCAAGTTCTTCGGTAAGTGTTGGAAGATAGTCCGAGCGCTCTACAAAGCCGAGAATGACCAATCCGGTAACATCATTGAGTATGCCGAGCTGATCGATATGCAGGTTGTGACGCGTACCAATACGGCGAAGCTGCTCGCCCGTTTCTGCCGAAGCGAGTGCTTCTTGCACCGGTGCGGGCATAGAGGCAAACCGCTCATCCAATTGTTCTTGTGTGAAGTCAATCATATGTGTCTATATGTGATTATTTCTTCTCCGCATCTTTTTTATCTCCACTGCCCTCGCTTGATTTATTCAGAGCATCGCGGAGATTGCGACCTGTTTTTTCAGCCAGCTTTGATAGTTGCTCAAGGTCCTTCTTTTTACCCTCGAGATCTATCTTATTTTTTTCATGTCTGTATTTCGCATCACGAGCAGTTTCCAGTTCACGGGTCTTTGCTTTTCCTTCCGGTCCGGTGCGCTCTGATTGAGTCATACTGTTTAATGTTGCCAAGAGAGATTCTTCACGTTTTGCTTCTTTCTTCAGACTGAGGTTAATGTTGCGAAGGTTTACGTTGAGTACTCCAAGTGTATTTTCAGAGGCCGTTTTCCATTCACCAGGGGAGGCATCAGCTGCCGCAAGACTACTGAAACGATCGTCTTTCTTCAGGGCTTCAAATTTCGCTTCATCCCGTTCTTTCTCAAGACGTTTATCTTTACCCGCATCTACTTTCTTAAGAATCTTTCCACTCGCTTCCATCTTTCCTCCCTTCGGTGCGCTTTGGTAGAGGCCCTTCATATCTTCCGCCTGCTGAGCTCTTCGTGCTTTGATTTCTTCTTTCTGCTGTGTCAGCTTAGCGTCAATTGCCCCACGCTCTTCCTCCGACTTGCCTATCTTCTTAAGTTTGCCGAAAATAGAGTTTACGGCAAGTCCTGCGGACTCCGGAATATTACCAATCTTCATGAATGTTGGCAGAGATTCCTTCTGAAGGTTCTCAGCGAATTCTTTTCGTGCAGCATCAGCGTACTTGTCGCCCACTTTGCCAAATGAATCAGCAAGTTTGATATTTTCTTTCTCTCGTTGTTCCATCTTTCCTTTGAACCCTCCCTTGCCGCGATCTTTGCCCCATGCTCCAATATTTTTGTCAGCTCCCACTTGACCGCCAATTTTCGTTCTCCTGATATCAAAGCTGCTCGTTGCTGCTGTATCCAAGCCGCGAAGCGCCAATCGCCCTGCCCAGTTTTGTCCCCATGATTGTCGTCTTGCTTCATCTTTACCAAGACTGGTTGCAAGACCGCCAAGTCTCTTTCGAAGCACTGCTCCGCCAACGCCGCCTGCCGCAAGACCAAGCGCTCCGCCGGCGAGTCCGGCGACTCTTTTACTGATGTCGAGAGAGACTCCGGCAAACGAGCCACATCTTTTGTCCGTCTGATCTTTGCCATATTTCAGAAGGAGAATGATGACACCAAACTTAAGCGCAAGCACAATGATGAATTCAAGGAAGTTGAGACCCGATGTATTGTCGCTTGCCAGGAAGAGATTTGTTGCGTTAGAGGGGTCAGCAAAAATGACAGCAAGCCACACGAAGAAGAGAAAGATGACAATACAAAACGATTTACCTACAAGCTCTTTCCAGAAATATTTTTGTGTGGGGCTACTCGACTGTGGCAGTATCATGCTCACAAACGCCAAAGGCGAAGCGGCCATGAGTATCCACAAAACGACAATACGGGAAAGGAACAGAAATCCCGTGATAAAAAATATCCATGCCATGTAAAACATCATGGTAAAGGAGGCGACATAGAGAAATACGAGTTTCCATACATCCCCTGTTTGTGCCATGTCTTCTCGTTCCTGGAGCATTTGCTGCGGGTCAATTTTTGTCATGAGCGTTGTGGAAACACCTTTTACTTCTCTTCCGTCTCTATTTATAGCATCGGATTTGAGAGCAGCACCTTGCTCAGCCCTTCCATTGAGATTGCCGATTTCTGTTGTTTTAAAGCTATCGTAGAAAAACAGCGCAGCCATATTGCCAGCATCAATAATGACGCGGGTTACAAAGAGGCTGAAATTAATGAGAAGGGCAACGATGATGACCTTATGCAGAAGGTCTTTCGCCGTATTTTTGGGGATTCGAAGGATGGTGGCAATGGAAATCCACAGGAGGATGAAAATAAATGCAGCATTTGCCAAATCGCGGATATTTTCCCATGCACCTTCTACGAAGGTCTGGTTAATAATGTTGGGACTGATACCAAAATGGAGGAGGTAGTCGAAAAGAATGCCGGCACCCGCCATGGTGTGTCCGGAGACGATGAAGATGCCGTACATGACATGTCCGATACAGTTTCCTATCCCCACATTGTCAAGCCCACAACTGCCGAAAGGGCTGCTCCCCGTTGCTCCACTAAGAGGATTTGCCTCGTTTTGCATGTCCTCCAATGCTTGCTGACCCTCCTCTTCGCTTTGGCAGGTTGCCGGGAGACATGTGATATTATAGCCTCCTTGGTTTGCAAGGCTTACCTCCATGTTTTTTACGGACTGATCATTACAGCTTGTTGACCCATGTACTGTCTGGTGTGCACTGTACGAGGTTCCATACATGTCCCTAACGTATTGTATTCGACAATCAGCAGAAGCAATTGAGGGAATACAGACGAATAAAAAAAGCACAGGAAAAAACCATATGTTTTTGGGGAAGCTGTTGCCTTGTGTTTTGAAAAAAGACGTGAAGAAAGAAAACATACTACACATATATTGTACCAAAACATACACAGAAGAACACTATTGATTTGTGTATATAAAAACTCCCGCATCAATATGCACGGGAGTTTTGGGCAAGTTTTTCCACGCCCTGAAAATAACCCTTTTCTCTCAGAGTATCGTAGTCGTCCGGACGCATACCAAACCCTTCAGTGTAGAAACGAAACAGCAAGACATCCACGTCCAGTTTCTTCTTACGCATTATTGTTTCATATACCTCATAATAGAGCGAGTCAAATGCGGGGTCATAGAGCCCGCCTGTCGTCTCTACCGCTATAACGAATATAATATCTGACTTTATTCGTTCTGCTGAGAATCCGTTTTCGTTGCCCCCTTTCTCTATCTTAGCAAACATGCCCTGTTGCTTGTTGCGCACGACAACAGTAACAACGCGCATGAAGAATTTTTTCGATTCTTTAAGTATTTTCTGGTCGTCGATAGGGACTTCATTGAGGACCCATTTCTCGACCTGGTTAAGGTTAAGGGAGTCCTCATATACCTGCTTCTCTGTGGTTTTGCATCCACCGAAGAAGAGGATGGGTGCGATAACGAGCAGTATCGGTATTATTTTTTTCATTTCGTTCTCCGTTTGGGGCGGCGGCGTGAGCCGCCGCTAGGGTTTATTTGTACAAGTACAAAATAGATTATTCTGCCCACATACTAAACAATTTAGACTGTTTTGTCAATAGGACGTGTTGGGGGACATGTGGATAACTCAAGTTCTCGACATTTGGAAGATTTGGAGAGCCCTTACTGTGGACGAGAGTCTTTTAGTCGTTGTCTCCTTCTCCGTCGCTATTCATTTGAGCTGAGGCTGAGAAAGCTGTTGTAATTTATGGCGACGATATCATATATTTCATGCGCACGAGCAATCATTGCCGTGTGCGCGGGAGACTGTTCAAGCGCAATACTTGTTCCGAACATTCTCGTCATAGCAGCATTTCTTTGCTTGAAATTATTGTATGCTTCCCATGCATTAATTTTGTCGACTGACTCTCTCGCCACTTCTGCCTGAGCAAGAAGTGATTCCAACTCTGAGATATAGACCTCAAGAGACCCTGTTGAGTCGGCTTGAGTGAGTATGAGCGTTGTTTCGTCTTGAATGGTGATGGCTTCACCGCGGAGTCCGGAGAGCTCGTTCACGGAGAGGAGTCCGGGGTATCCCAACAGTGCGTCTTCATAGTCGTCTTGGTCAGAAAGAGTGGCATCGATAGTGATAATGGCTTCCCTCACAGCTTCTCGTGCGTCAATCACATTGGCAAGGAAGTCATTTGTCGAGTGTACGAGCGCGAGGTCTTCCTCGATAGCTTTAATAAGATTTTGGTCGGGTTCGGGTGCGTACGATCCGCTCCCGTAGAATCCATACGACGAAGATCCGCCGCCGGTGAGTGTGTCGCGGACACCGCTTCGAATACTGCTTCGTGCCGCGTCAAAACCATTATTAATAATACCTGCAACAAGCTCTTGGAGCGTTGCGGTGAGGATTTCTCCAATATCGTCGGCATTTTCAAGGGAATCTACTCGTGAACCGAGAGCATTGCTCATTTCCGCAGCAACGAATTGTCCCGGATTGACTCGTTCCCAGTTAATACAACCGTCTGAAGCATCGATGGAGCCGTCGCCATTGGTGTCGATACCAACCGACTCAATACAATTTCCCGGAAGTGAAAGGACGCCTCCCCCCTCGTTGAGCTCACGATAGATTTCGTTTTTCTTCTCCTCTACGCGCCGCCGATTTTCTTCCATCGCCATATAATACTGGCCATAGGGGTTATTTTGCGGTTCAAGCGTTGAAAGGAAACCGGTCCAGCCTCCCTGAGAGAAATCGTCAAAAAATGCTTCCGGCTCCACGAGAACATCTTCAATTGTGGACTGCGCGCGGATTGCGTATGGCGTGTAGGTAACAGAGAGAAGTTTCATCATGCCTCGTTTGAGCGGTTCGTAGGTGTCGAGACCGGCGATTTCTCCGATAAGGTTGTTGGTGACATCTCGGGAAAGCTTGGCAATAAACGCTTGAGGATCCACCAAGAACATAAGATCACCGAAAAATCCTTGCTCCACAAGTGTTTTTACTTCCATCACGATGTCATTGATGATTGTTTTGGCGAGCATCCATGCGACGGTGTCGAGACCTATGGTGCCGGCGATGCCCTCGCGAGGATCACGCGTAAGGTCGGATGTGACGATAACGGCGCTTCCTGATGCTGTGGCATGTGTGTGCGTGGGCACGAGAGTTATCCCAAGGGGAAGAACAAAAAGCGCAATCGCAATGCCAGCGCCCCAACGGGAGAAAGAAAATGTTGTGTGTCCGAACATGTACATGGAATAAAAGAAAACGGATAAATATTACTCACTTGAGAGGGTAAAGATAGTTCCCGACTCAGAGGAAGAAAAGGTTATGCCGCGACGTGCAATTTCCGCAACGACCTCATCCACGGATTCCCAGAAAACGGTAAGGGTTGTTTGGTACTGTGCGAGACCGGCAAAACCAAGAACGATATCATCTTCACTTGCGGCAATACGCGAAAGTGTTTCGGCGATGATTGCCACGGCATTCACAAGGGAGAGATGGATATCGGAGAGTGATGCGGGTGCGGTGTGTGAAAGAAGAGAATCGGCGGTATGGGAGAAAAATGTGGCGAATCGCCCAAGTGCGCGCAAATCGCCCAAACGATCGTTCGTAACGGCCTCAGAGATGATCGCGAGCTCATAGGGGCTTCCCAGTGTGTTGTATTCAGCGATATGCTCCCCTAAAGCGTTGGCGTATGTGCGCAGTGTTTCGTCGGAATCGTCGCCGATGGAGATGTTCTCTTCTGTGTAGGGATTGGTAATGGCGTTTTGGAGCACTTCAGTGGCAAGGAGCGTGTTGAGTACGTCCATATCTCCGAGTGTTGTGCCACCGCTCTTTTGGGAACTTTCATGGAGAGAACTCAGGAAAGCACGCGCCATTGAATTGGTGCGTGTGGATGAGGCATCATTAACATCTTCAGCGCTTCCGGGAACAAGCGGATATGACTCCAGTGAATCATCGCTCTGATTGATGAGGGGATTTCTCCGAGACGCGATTTCAATGCCGTCTTCTGTGCCGTCACCGTCGGAATCGGCGACGTTCGGATTTGTCCCCCAGAGCGCTTCTTCCCACATGGCAAGACCGTCACCGTCGGCGTCGGATGAGAAATGAGCCAATTCTTCTTCGGTGTGAGTCGGGGTGGACGCATCTTCTTGGGATATATATTTCTCCGTGTTGGAAAAGAGGTACGACGAGACGACAAAAAGAGCAATAAGGACGAGCACGACAAGCGTGAATCTCTTACTGGGGAGATAGTGGGTGATGTGTTCCATTGATTTCTATTATACAAAAAGAATGGATGTCAACCAATAGGGGTGTGTATGAACAGGCTCTTAGAACCAATTAAATAACCTACGCAAAAAAGTAAAAGAGGGATGCTCCGGGCAGTCGACGAGCAACATCCGGCATAAAAACCGCGAAAATTCTTCACCATATCTCGATATGGCTCAAAATTTGATCAATTTTTCTGCTCGAATGTTGCTCGTCTTTATGCTCCGGAGGTTATGTAATCGGTTCTAAGGTATGGAAACAATGAGAAGCTCCGCTTTTCCACGGGCGGTACTGTGAGTGATTGTGCCGGAAGGGTTAATGAGAAAAGACGGTACACCATTTCCCGCGTGGATAAAGTGTCGACCGTGTGTCACGGCGTGGATACGTGCTTGGCGAGTGACGAATGTCCGGAGTGTGTCGCTGCCGTGAAACGATGAATGAGATGCTGTATTTACAAAAAGATCACTTCCCTCACGCGCTCCGGCAGCGTAAAGTTGTGGGGGTGTGATTTCCGCACAGAAAAGTGCGGTGATTGTGTAATTATGTACGGAGCCGAGGGTGACGGGTGCGTCGAAAGGATCGGGTGTGTACACGCGACGGTTGCGAAATGTGTCACGCCACTGGGGAGCGATTGTTTCGGCGATGGTGGCAGCGAAAGCGGGCAGGTATTCGCCAAATGGTGTGAGGAAGCGTTTGTGATATGTGCCCGCAATTGTGCCCTCCGAAGTGTAGAGGTGGTGTGCCAAACGCAAATCACCGCTTTCCTCTCGGTATGTGGTTGAATCTATGGTCGCGCCCCGAGGTGAAAGATGGGAAGAGAGAAACGTGCCGCGCTCTTCTTCGGAAAGCGACGAAAGGAAGCGAGAATCTTCGGGAAAGACAAGGAGGTCAAGGGTCGGAGTGTTTTCGGAGAAGAGCGCGGCTATGTCGCTGTGAGTGTGCTTAAGGGTGGTTTGGGTTGAGCCGAATTCGGATATGCTTTCCGTGTGGATGATACCAATAGTGAGTGAATCGGAAGAGGAGAGTACAGAGCTGCCCTCCTTTCGAGACAATACTGATGGAACAATGATAATGCCGACAAGAGAGAGGATGATTAGTGCTCGAGACATGAGAGACGATGCGCGGTCAATACACACAGCAATTCCCATATTGATATAGACAGCGATAAGAGAAAGGGCCGTGAGACCGCCTATGCTTGCGTACAACAGAAGTGATGTGTCACTGAGGGGGGCGCCGGCAAAACCGAATGTCCAATACGGACCGATAGCGGCTTCAGGAGCATACCAAAGAACAGAAAAGAGAAAGGCGCGGAGGTATTCTGTGAGCACAAAAAGGAGTGTTCCCAAGGAAAGAGTACGGAATACTCCACCTTTAAGCCGTGCAATGAGCCAGGCAAAGAGCGCAGGGCCGATTGAAAGGACAAGCGTCCCTAAGAGCCATACGGAAGCAATAACCGCATATGACACAACAGGGCTTTCAATGCCGACCCATGTGAGCGGGTATGTGTCGAAAAACCAAAAAATACTGGCACCGAGCCCGAGGATGCCATAGATGAATCCGCCGATAGCGGCGCGCTTCGGTGATTGTGCGCGAAACACAAAGAAGAAAAACGGCACGAGCGCGATGAGTGAGAAGAGGCCGGTACCGGGAAAGAGAAACAGACTTGCACTCATCATACCGCTCAAAAGCGGGAGAAGATATGAATCAGGGCGAGTGAATGGTGAGAGGTGCTCGGGCATGGGTATAGTATAAATGAAAAAGAACAAACAAAAAACGGAAAACAAAAAGGGGCGCGGCTTCGCCGCGCCCCTTTTTGTTTATAACAACACGCATCCGCAAGCGATGTTATCGCCCAACGATATCCCCTATCCTCACATTGTGCAGACGTGTGAAACCTGAGGGTACCTCAAGAACATATGAGGCCGGAATCGGCGAGCCAAACAATGTCGGATATGTATCGGGGGAAACACGTCTTTCAATATGAATAATGGTATGTGTCTCATCGAGCCAGAGAATATCGATAGAGAAGTGCATATCTTTCATCCACATATTGTGAGACCCGGGTGTATCGAAGACAAAAAGCATGCCGGTATCGGGAAGAAGTGCTTTGCGGCCAGAAAGACCGAGAGCACGCTTTTCTTCCGTGTCGGCAATGTCGGCGGTGATGAGCGTGCCGCCGATTGCGATAAGTTCTCGCTGGTATCCTTCGGCGAATGATATGTTTCCAAAAGAGAAAGAGAAGGGATCGCCTTGTGCGGAAGAGACGACGATATTGCCGGCAATAAAGGCGACGGCAAGTGTAATGAGAATGCCAATGAGTGATTTCATGAATGTATTATAACTTAGAACCAATGAAATAACCTCCGGAGCACAAAGACGAGCAACATTCGAGCAGAAAAATTGATACACATTCTGAGCCATATCGAGATATGGTGAGGAATGTTAGCGGTTTTTATACCGAATGTTGCTCGTCGACTGCCCGGAGCAGTGACTTCTTATTTTTTGCGTAGGTTATTTAATTGGTTCTTGGAGCGCTCGTGCGAGGCAATGCCATGCTTCGGGCGATGCATCTTCCGGACGAATATTTGGGTCAATGTTGCATGCAATGAGTGTCTCCGGCGAGCATCCGAGATTTTTTACAAGCTTTTTTCTTTTATGAGCAAATCCTGTGCGGAGGATATCGAAAAAACGTTCTTCATCTTTCTGTGATTGGAAAGGGTCACGCATGTGTTCAACAACAAGCACGGCAGAATCTACCTTGGGTTGCGGACGAAACGCTCCGCGAGCGACAGTGCGGAGTATGCGCGGCGTGCCAAATGTTTTCACGGCTACGGAGAGAATGCTCTCTTTTCCGTCCCTTGCGACAATACGCTCGGCAACTTCTTTTTGCACGAGAAGTACCGCTTTTTTCGGTAGATGTGCACGGGTGAAAAACGTGCGAATGAGAAGGCCGGTAATGTAATACGGAATATTTGCCGCGAGCGTGTAAGAGAGGGGTGTGAGATTGAGTGTTTCGAAATCAAGCTCGAGTGCATCGCCATACATGAGGGAAAACCGCCCACTCTTCTCCTCTTGCGCGAAGCGCTCTTTCAAATGCTCAATAAGACGGTCATCTTTTTCAATGGCCGTGAGGCGCGCCCCACCCCGAAGGAGCGCTTCGGTGAGCACGCCTTCACCCGGACCAATTTCCAGGACCCTTTCCTCTCCTTCAGAAAGTGCGGCGTGCGCAATATCCGCCACCGCTTTTTCAGAGGTAAGAAAATGCTGCCCAAGAGATTTTTTCGCAAATATACTCATGAATTCATATTATAGCTAGAACCAGTCTCACTGAAAATGGCTTGTTCTCGCGCCCAAACAGCGAGCGAGCCGATGTCGCGGAGACCGCGCCGCACTCTCGTGCGGTGCGGTTGAGCGACAAGGCGCAGCCGCTGTTTGGGCGTGGGAACTGCCAAGCGCAGCTCTTGAGTACGATTCCCTTATTTTTTCAATGTTTTCAGTGAGACTGGTTCTAGGTCCTTCCTAGCTACACTCTTTACGTTGTCATCCCGCACTTGATCCTACACCACAAGCGGTCGGATATAATGCGGGATCTCCCCAATGTTCACCACATTACACCACACTTTTCCGCATTTTTTAAAGCCGGACTTTGCAGAGTGTTATGTTGCAACGTTTTTTCGTTGCGTGTGTCGCATAAGTGCACGAAACGGAATAAAGAGAAGTGCCCAAGGAATCACCGAGAGAATGGTGGGCACTACAATCGAGGGCATGTCGCCGAAGAATGTGTCGGAAAGATCAATGGCGAGTGTGAAGTTCATATAGGTGAGGCATGTGGCAATGGCAATGCGTTCTTTTTTCTTCTTCCACCAAATAGCCGTGTAGCCGAGCACATGCAGCACGATGAAGAGAACGATGAGCGCAAAAAGATACAGGAGCGACTCTCCCCCGCTTCCGAGAGCAAGGATTTCTTCCGGGCGTTTGGCAACGACAAAAGCAATGAGGATGGCAAGGAGGCCGGTGGAAATCGGCGTGAAGGACTGCTCAATACGATTGATCGTGCGGGGAATAATGCGCTTAATGATTTGCGCCAGAATAAATGGCAGGAAGATAATAATGGCGAGGCGGCTAAACATGGCGAATGCATCAATGGAAATGTCCGCACCAACCATAAGCGCCACGACAAGCGGCACAGAAAGCGGCGCAAGGAGCGAGGTAAGGACGGCTTCGACAAGCGCGTACTCTTCCCTTCCACCGGCAAGCGAGGTGAGAAACGGTGCTGTCATGCCCGACGGCATTGCCGAAAGAAGCAGGAAGGCAATGGCTACTTCCGGATACAGCGCCTCGGTGACAAAAAAGACAACGACCGGCAAAAGCACAAGCATAAAAAGCGCCGAGATGAGGAGCGTTTTCACATCGCTGAGCGCACCGCGCACTTCATGGAAATCAATTTTAAGAGCGCTCAAAAAGAAAATACCCGCAAGCGCCACAAGCGATACATACGGATACTTCCCCACCACCTCAGGTGTATGGGTGCCGATACCAATACCAATCACAAACGCCACGCCGATAATAAAGAGAAGTGACGAGCTGATTTTTGCCACAATACGTCCAAGTGAATGCATGATGTTACTAGTATACATGACTTTGCCAACAAGAATGACATTTGTATAGATTCTGAATCACCAAGCACCATTTTCACTAAAGTGAAAAAAGTACTCGACACGAGCTCAGAGTGACAAGTATGTTATTTTTTCATGCTCCAAAATCCACGAACAACAATTGTGAGTAAACCGGCGATGAAGCTAATAGCCGCGAAAAAGATGGGGCCGAAAGCTATGTCTTTGAAAAACTTGATAATCATCTCCGTGTTTCTTTCAAAGAAATAAAACACGGCGGCATAGAGAACAAAAACACCGATGCCGAATATAACGGAACCGATGGCAAGCCGCGGGATAAATCGTATGCTCGTGTTCTCTTTTTGGATTGCAATGAGAGCCACACCAACGAGAGCGGCAGTGATAAGATCTAAGTACGCATTACTGAACAAGAAAACATATCCGGCAATGATTCCCGAAAGAATAACGATGACGTCTGAGTATACGTGTTTCATAAAATAAAATAAGATGATGAATAAAAAAAGAGGACGGTCCTTTCGAAATAGTTTCCATACTCTCTTTGCCGTCATTCCCGCCCCCGAGCGGGAATCTATAAGTCTATATAACCAACCTGCGTCTGCCCTGGATCCTGAATCAAGTTCAGGATGACACCAATATGTATTGGGTGTCATTCCGGGCTTGACCCGGAATCTATAGCATTCTCTATCATTCTAAATAGATATCCCCAAACGGCATTTCGAAAAGAGATTTCCCTTATTGTATCCATTTTTGAGCCTTCCTTGGGTGTGGTCCCTTGTTTTTTTGCAACATCAAAAAAATTCCATAATCTTTTTTCCACAATATCGTTAAATTCACCAATTATTCCTTCATGGATTATATATTCCTTCGCCACACCATCAAGAGAAATCTGACTACTTTGAGAATCTATGTAGTCCGCAATCTCTCTTATTGTTTCTAGCTTCGTCTGTTTTTTGCTAGGGCTGTGTTCAATGTTAATGGTTTTATCCCCATCCAAGAACCTCTCTTCGGCAAGTCGAATTGTATATCCTGTTATCAACATAACATTCAGGAGACGTGTTTTTGAGGGGAGAAACCCAAAAGGATATTCCTCCAAGAATTCTTTAAACTCAGATGAAAATATATCTTCATGTTGATCAGATAAATAATTGAAGACAATAGAAAAGTTCTCACTAGAAAATGAATCAATTTTTCTTTTCCCGCAATTACCACAATAGTTATCAGGCAGGTCGCTCATGCAAAACCTACATTTCTTACTTGTATTTGGTTTCAGAGTATATTTCATAGTTCTTTACTTTTTGATAATAACAAAATATCAAACAAAAACAATACTTTTTCTCTTTCACTCTCCTCTCTTCACTCTTTTACTCCACCTCAATCGTCGGTAATTCATCAGGGTCTTCGGTTTCTGTGTATGTGTCGCTTAAGTCCATTAGAAATTCTGAGGGAGTTTGGGCGCTGATTGAGCCGAAGATGGTGCGTGTGTGGGCGTAGGAGAGCCACACTTTTTTCTCCGCACGAGTGATGGCGACATAAAAGAGACGGCGTTCTTCTTCAGCACGCTCGGGACTTACGACTGGTCCATCGAAACCGCGGTGTGGGAAAAGTCCGTCTTCAAGGCCGGTGATAAAGACATACGGAAATTCCAATCCCTTGGAAGCGTGCACGGTCATAAGGCGGACGGCATTTTCATCTTTCTTTTTCTTGGCATCGCCGAGCGAGTCTTGATCGGAAGCAAGGGCCGCGTCGGAGAGGAGCGTTTCAATTCCCTCTTCGGGTGTGAGGTGGTCGTATTTGGTCGCCAAGCCGACGAGCTCATAGACATTCTCCAGGCGCTCTTCCCCTTCTTCTTTGTCTTTGCGAAAAGCATCCTCAAGACCGGAACGCTTAATTACATGCTTGAGCGTTTGCGATACAGGGAGATTGGCGCAGTCGTGGGCGATATCGGAAAGAATGTCACGGAAAGCGTGTACCTTTGCTTGCGTTGCCGGCGGCAGTGTTGCTTCTTCTCCGGAAAGGACTTTTGCCAATGTCACCTTGCCAATACCGCGTGCGGGGACATTCACAATGCGGGAGAAATCAGCCGTGGCTGCAGGATTAAGAGCGGCGCGGATGTATGCGAGGACATCTTTCACCTCTTTGCGGGCGAAGAATTTCACACCGAGGACTTGATACGGAATATTTTTCCCCAGCATGGCTTCTTCAAGAACGCGTGATTGAAAATTTGCTCTGTAGAGAATGGCGATGTCTTTTGGTTCTGCGCCCTGCCGGATAAGTTCTTGTATTTTTTGAGCGGCAAAGTCCGCCTCAGCTTTCTCGTCCCCGCAAGCAACAACGCTCAATCTCTCGCCCCCCTCTTTGCGGGTGAAAAGATTTTTTTCTTTGCGCAGTGTGTTTTTGCTAATGATATCGTTGGCCGCCTCAAGAATAGGCGCGGTGGAGCGATAATTTTCTTCCAAGAGCACCACGGTTGCTTCAGGGTAATCTTCTTCAAAGAGCATCATGTTGCGGAAGTCGGCACCGCGCCAGCCATAAATACTTTGATCGGTGTCGCCCACCACGCAAATATTTTTTCGCTCACCGGCGAGAAGTTTGGAAAGGGTGTATTGCGCAAAGTTGGTGTCTTGGTATTCGTCGATGTGAATGTGTGACCAGCGTGAATGATAGGTGTTGCGGATGGTTGGGTCGTTCTTAAGGAGGAGTGTGGTATGGAGAATGAGATCATCAAAATCAAGAGAACCTTCTTCTTCGAGGAGCTTTTCGTATTCGCTCCACACACGTGCCACGATGCGCGGGAAATATTCGTTTTCCACCGACGCTTTGTAGTTTTCGGCAGTGCGAAGCTCCCCTTTCTCGCGAGAGATGGCATTCTTCATACGGCGCGGTTCAAATTGCTTTGGGTCGAGCTCGCATTGCTGCAACGCTTTTTTCATGAGACGCGATGTGTCGTCGTCGTCAAGAATAGTGAAATGCTTCGGACGATTGATAGCTGCAAATTCACGGCGGAGAATGTAGACGCCAAGCGCATGAAAGGTGGAGACAAACGGCGCGGAACCATCGTATGCTCGGACAGGATCTGCCGAGAGAAGTTTTACCACACGCTCCTTCATTTCCGCCGCCGCTTTATTGGTGAAGGTAATGGCAAGGATTTGTTCCGGCGCCACGCCTGAGTGAATGAGGTTGAGCATGCGGTGCGTGAGGGTTTTGGTCTTCCCCGCGCCGGCACCGGCCACGATAGAGAGCGGGCCGGTTGTGTGCTCGGCTGCTTTTCTCTGCTCCGGATTGAGTCCTTCGAGGTGATCCATAGGGGGTAAGTATAGCATACGAGTTTCGAGTATCGAGTTGCGAGCAGTGTCGCTTCGCGACATGAAAGTTGTTAGAACCAGTCTCACTGAAAATGGCTTGTTCACACGCCCAAACTGCGAGCGAGCCGACGTCGCGGAGACCGTGCCGCACTGCCGTGCGGTGCGGTTGAGCGACAAGGCGCAGCCGCTGTTTGGGCGTGGGAACTGCCAAGCGTAGCTCTTGAATATGTTTCCCTTATTTTTCAACGTTTTCAGTGAGACTGGTTCTAGTTGGTAGTTTTTAGTTTTTAGTGGGCGCGGCTACGCCGCGCCTCATAAATTACACTTCCTGTCATCCCGCACTTGATGCGGGATCTCCGCTATATTGTTTCCAGACATGGTTGGGGAAGATCCTGAATCGAGTTCAGGATGACACAGGGAACATGGGTGCCAGCACATCTGCATTTCATATCATACAAAAAAACAAAGGGCCCGTTAGAAACGGACCCCTCAGGAGGTGAAGCATGGCATCCGGGATAATCGATATCAAATGACTGATAAATGTCTTAAGTAATGAACATGAGAAAAAGTAAAAAAGAGGAGAGTGCGTGGCGCCACGCAGCATGTTCAAAAAGAAAGACAAAAATCAACCAACTGATATACGACTATGTCGAATCAAGCTTCACTTAAAAAAGAACAGGTACAAAAGAGCGCAAGTAACGATAGCTGATACTATTCTCGCATATCTCACGCATTCGTCAAGTGCGATTGTGGATAAAACTAGCCCCGCCTTTTTACGGGCGGGGCCTGCGACGAACATCTTTGCGCGGGGTTTGCACTACCGTGTGATGCTGCTCATATCGCGGCAACCTGTTTCAGAGACACTGACACAGGTTGTGGTAATCGGGGATGCACGTTTCATAACGTTCTCCTTTTACCGAATTTGGGAATTCAGTAAAGGTAATGCAAGGGCATTACCCCTTGTTCTTCCATTCCCATAGAGAAGAACAAACGAATTTCAATATAACATATCTAAGACACAAAGTTAAATATATTTCTGCTCAAAAGATTTTCTGTAACAGATGTGACATTATCAAAAATTATGCAATATCCTCCGGCGAAAGAGTGAGTGATTGTCCGCGGGCGATTGTTTTTGCGATGAGACCGTCGGCAATGTATTGTTCGATATGCTGCTGGATGTAGCGTTTCATTGGGCGGGCACCGAACGCTCTGTCGTAGCCTTCACGCGCGACATGAGCCGCCATCTCGGGGGCAAATGACACACGTACACCTCCCTCTTCCTCAATACGCAGAGCAACTTTCCGGAGCATGATGTGAGCAATGGCTTCCACGTCTTTTGGTGAGAGCGGATGGAAGAGAATGGTGCCGGAGAAGCGGTTGAGGAGTTCGGGCTTAAAGAGGCCATGTTCGATTATCATTGCGATGAAGGTGTCATGCTCTTCGGAAACGTCGCGACCTTCTTCAGTCGCTTTCCAGATGATGTCGGAGCCGGCATTGGATGTGGCAATAAAGAGAATGTTGCGTGCGTTGACGCGCCTCCCCTCTCCATCGGTAAAGATTCCTTCATCGAGAATCTGCAAGAACAGATCGTGAACATCCGGATTTGTTTTTTCGAATTCGTCGAGAAGTAACACGCCGTGGGGATGTTCTCGGATCATTGTGGCAAGCATGCCCGCCTCCCCGGACGGTGTGCCGATCAAGCGAGCAAGTGCGTCGTGTCCGCGGTATTCCGACATATCAAGACGCAGGAGCGAAGACTCGCCGCCAAAGACGACACGCGAGAGCGCTTTGGCGGTTTCTGTTTTCCCGACTCCGGTCGGGCCGAAGAAGATAAATGAGCCGATTGGTTTGCGCGTGTCGGAAACTCCCGCGCGAGCTCTTCTGAGTGTTTGTGCGATGGCGGAGATTGCCGTCTCTTGACCCACGATGTGTTTGTGGAGGTGTGTTTCAAGATCGGAGAGGACGAGACGTTCGGAATCTGAGAGCGCGTCAACTGGCACGCTACTTTTCTCGGCGATGAGTGAGCGAATGGTTTCGGGAGTGATGAGCCGCTCTTTTTCCGCAACAGCAACTCGGGCGGCGGCTTCGGAGAGGAGATCGCGCGCTTTGTCTACCGGGTCTGCCGACATGAAGTATCGCTCAGCTCCGGAAAGCGCCTTCTCGATTGCCGGATAGGTGAAGAAGACGTGATAGTTCTTTTCAAGATCGGCAACATCGGACTCCAAAAAGATGAGGAGATCGCTTGAGTCTACGCGCGGAGGACGGACGATTTCGAAGCGGCGCATGAGCGACATGTCGCGTTCAAGTTCGCGTGTGTAGGTGCGTGTATCGGAAAACGCGATGAACGCTAGTGACGAATCGGTGAGGAAAGGATCGAGTATCGAGCGGATATCCGCACCAATTGTGTGTGCTGAGGCCATGAATGCGTGAAGGCGCGGTATGCCGATAATGATATCTCCGGCGTGCCGCGCTTCTTCCAGGAGTGCTCGGAGGATGCGTTCAAAGGTGATTTTGTCACCCGTCTCGGCGATGAGAAGATCGGTGTCAAGGAGTGCGATGCGTGTATGTTTCTTTTCTCCAGTGGGGCGGCTGCGAAGCTCGCTTAGGAGGCTTCCGAGGAATACAGGAGCATCAAAAGGACCGACGACAAGCACATTGGATTCATGTGATTTTGAAAGACCGCCCAATACACGCGAAAGGGTACGCTCTCCAAGAACACTTCCTTGTGACGCATACGGTACCGTACGGAGGAATGCATCAAGTGTATCGGTGCGTTTTTTGTGAAATGTTGCGCCAAGTGTTTTTTTGCTTAAGAGCCGCTCGGTATGCCACCAGAAGATTCTATCCAGTTCTCTCTCGCGCATGCGTCCACACCACCCGGCTGTGCTTGCGGCGACGTGGCGTGTGATGCCTTTGGAAAAAAGAAAGTCGCTCAAAGGTTCGTCATGTGCGATGAGTTCGGCGACAAAATCTTCAAGAGAATACCACGGCGAGTGATCGGTGTCGGTAAAGGAGAGTTTCGTTTTTTGCACACCTCTTTTTTTGAGAAAAGCGCGTACTTCTTTTGGTGAGAGTCCGAGGCGGTGCGTGTATGCAGTGCCGATTGGCGAGCGAAAGAGCGCACGAACCAAATCACCGCGATGCATACTTTCGGTGATGGAAAGGACAGCAAGAGAGATAAGCCTCTCGACGCCCTCGGTGGTTTTTGTGCCGCGTGCGCGGAAATACAGTGAGCGGAAAAAAAGCTCCGCCATGAAAAGAACAAGTGTGCAGCCAAAGAGTATGAGGCCGATACCGGCGATGATGTTTCCGTATGTGTGCGTGTGAAAGGTTGCCGCGCCGAAGAAAAGAATGATTGCCAGCATGAGTGCCCCTGCGGCAATTCTCATACGAGCTCGGCGCGGAAGCAATCGCTCAAGGACGGAAAGCGGATACAGTGCCGAGCGTGAAGTTGTGTTCCTGAGTGTGCTCATAGAAAAAGAATGAAGAATCCGAGGAGTATGACGGCGATTGCGGCAAACGGAAGAAGAAGCCAGAGTATGAAGGAAAAGAGAAGAATCGGCAGCGAACAGAGTGTGACAATCAGCCATCCGAGGAGGAGAACGCTTCGGGCGATTATGCCGACAATGCGCATGAGTGTGTTGACGATAAACGCTTCAAAGAATTTGGTCGGTGAGAGATCTTTCGGATACGCTTCCCCTTCCGCTTTCCAGGGACGGAAGAAGGTGGCAAGAAGAGTGGGCACGGAAAACGTGTGCGCGAGAAAGCGAAGTGCCGTGAGCGCAAGAGAAGCTCCATCGGAGATGCCGATAGAGTAATGCCACAAAAGATAACGACTCGAAAGCGCGAGAGGATTCATGATGTAAGTATATCAATGCCGCACCTCTGCCGCTACTTTTTGTGTGCATGAATTTTCTGTATTTGTAGTACTGTATAAAAAGACGAGCCCAGAATGCCCGTCTTTTTATAATTATACACAGCGAAATTTCTACGCTGTTTTTGTTTTAAATTCCTCAATGGTCTCGGTCATAACCTGAGACATGACTGAATCCCAATCGGGAATATGTGTCGCAATAAATGCTGACACCTCAGCTGAGGTCACCCCTCCATCTTCTTCGGAGAGACGGTTGAATTCTTCTTGATGCTCTAAAGGAATGCGGTCAATTGCTGCAAGGAGAAGGCGTTTTACGATAATTTCTCCCAATTGTTCAATAACCTGCTCTTGCTCTTCTTCGGAGAAACCTTCAAGGCCGAGCTTTTCGACGATAATCGCATGGAGTGCATCGTATGTTGCAATTGATGAAGACATAAGGAACGAAATGATTACGAAAGATTGATAAATTACTATTTGTTTTGAAGATTCTGTGCAATGCTATCGATTTCCGCCTGAGAAAGATTGAGTGCATCTTGATACGCGGTATTTACATTTCCATCGTTGAGCACAGAGGACAAATCAAGCGTATCTCCCGGGAAAATCATATCGGGATCGCCGCTTTCAATACCGACAGCTTGGAGCTGGCCAGGGTTCATAGCCTCAACACGATCCTTTAGCGCATCCACAACATGCGTTTGCTGCTCGGCGCCCATGGCATCGAATGTGGATTGACCGGACAGTTTCTCTTTGATGATATCCCACACGGTATCACCTTCTTCGACAGGGATGTTGCTTGTGTTACCTAGGAGACCTTCAACTGCGCTGCTCGCACCATCTCCGACACCGGAAAGCAGCTCACCAAAGAGGCGGCCAAGTAAGACAGTGGCAACGACACCGCCGCCCGCGGAGACAAGAGTGTGAACATTTTTCTTAACGGTAGAGCGCTGATCGACACCCTCCCCTTTCTTCTTTGCGTATTTTTCAAATGCTCCTTCAAAAGTTGCATAGAGTGCCGAGCCGGTCAAAACGCGACCCACTATTGCCGGAGCGAAAAATGCGGGAAAACCCGTAAAAGTTCCCACAACAGCGCTTCCAACCGCTGCTGCGGCAAGACCACGTTTAACCCACTTTGGACATCCTTTTTTCCACCATTCCCCGAAACGACGTCCGACATTCCACCCCTCTTTTTCTTTTTGAGCAAGTTTTTCTTCGTCGCGGCGTTGCATTTCTTCTAGCGCCTTTTTGACATCTTCCTGACGCTCCGCCTTCTCTCGCAAATCTTCCATATCGGTGAGCGGTTCAAGACGGTCCTTCTCTACGGTACCGTCACCCACTTCTCCTTGAGTGTTTTCCACCTCTCCTTCTTTGTCGTCAGTATTGCGATTTTCAAAACCGGCACGAAGGCCAGCGCCCTTTTCCGTGTCATCCAACGGACTCCCTGCTCCTTGCTCTTTGCCCGGAACCTCAGTTGTTACAGATCCTTGAGGAGGAGTATTCGGATCGTATGCTTGTTCCGAAGAGATTTGCTCTCCCATGACGAAATTAGACTCTTCTTTCTCGTTCTCGTTGTCGTCGGTATTGCGATTTTCAAAGCATTCTTTCAGAGCTGCGCCTTTTGTTGTGTCATCCAACGGACTCCCTGCTCCCTGCTCTTTGGGCACAGACTTCTTTTTTGAGCGGAGTTTTTCCATTGGGTTAAAGGAGAAGGCGGTCCCTCCTTCTTTTTCTTTCGGTTTTTGTAATTCCTCTTTTGGATTAAAAGAGAACGAATCACGCGGACGTTCCCCATTGACGATATCTTCCAGGCTAGGAAAATCTTTTTCAGGTGAAGACGACATAGGTAATAGTAGACAAATATGAATAACGATTGCATTGTATACTTTTCTTTCTATGTTGTCAAGTGTGTGTGGAAAATTTTCGTTTTGAGGTTATCCCCAGACCCTCTTGACTGTGATTTTGGATGCGCTATACTCGCTCTATACGAAAGAAACGGCTGGTTTGACGCGCCCGAAGCATATACTCACCGAACCGATCCAAAACGGCTTCGTTGAGCCATATCATTCGGATTCTGCACGATAGACACACCCTCGGAATAGCTTGAAAACCCTTGAAATACGGCATATTACGCCTGTATGTGCGGGGCAGAAGAGCTCTTTCCCCTACGGCTTATAATACCCTCAATACAAGATCCTGGCAGTTTCCTTGTTATTGCAAGTCAGGTGAACATACTGTATATGAGACGCTCCGCAGCGTTCCGTGCGGTGGCTATTGTCGTGTCTCTCTCCATCCCGCTCTTTACGCATGCGGGTGTATTCTCTTTTGTCGGCGGTCTTCTCGGAAGTGAAGAAAAGACAGAGACGATTGCGCTTTCCGAAGAGAATTCTCAGACCATGGCGTTGCTCTCCCCTGCGCTTCACCCGGATCCGAATCCGGCAAAGGGTGGTGGTGATATTTCCGTGGTAGACGGCGCAGCGCTTTTGCCGGAGGCGGGTCCCTCAGGCACCCTTGCCGATATTGAAGAAATTTCTCTTACATCCGATCATATTTCTTTGTATGTGGTGCGTCCGGGCGACTCCCTTTCTCAGATTGCGGAAATGTTTAATGTCTCACCGAGCACGATTAAATGGGCGAATGATATTTCTTCAAGCGATGTGATTGTTCCCGGCGACACATTGGTGATTTTACCGATTTCCGGTATTCGCCACACGGTGAAGAGCGGCGATACTGTGGGAAGCATTGCAAAGAAGTATGGTGGTGATATTGATGAGATTCTCGAATACAATGCCCTTGAAAGCGCGACACTTTCTGTGGGTGATATCCTCATCATTCCCGATGGAGAAATGGGCACACCTGCCGGCACATCTTCATACTCTCGCGGAGCAACACCGACATATTCTTCCACCGCTTCATCAGGATATTACATGCGTCCGATTTCCGGAGGATATCGTTCCCAGGGATTGCATGGATACAATGCCGTTGACCTTGCTGCGCCGATTGGCACACCGATTTATGCATCAGCATCCGGTGACGTGATTCTTTCCCGCGGCAGCGGATGGAATGGTGGCTATGGAAGTTATATTGTGATCAGACATCCAAATGGCACGCAAACACTCTACGCGCACAACTCTCAGAATATCGTTTCCGCCGGTCAGCATGTGGTGCAAGGTCAGATTATTGGATACGTCGGCTCAACCGGACGCTCAACCGGACCGCACATCCACTTTGAAATCCGCGGCGCGGCGAATCCATTTTAATACGAACGATAAATAAAAAACGATAAACGATAAATCAAAAAACACGAGCTCGCGCTCGTATTTTTTGTGTAAAAGATAAACCTGTAACGATATTACTTTCCACTGTCATCCCGCACTTGATGCGGAATCCAGGCAGAAGTGGGTGGTTATATATACTTTTAGATTCCCGCTCGGAGGCGGGAATGACAATCTTTCTTACTCATAAGCAGAAAATGGCACATAAAAACCCCGCACAGAGCGAGGTTCAATGAAGACGATACACCGAATCATGTTCCCAAGAGTCTTGGAGATATTTTTTCGTCTTCAGGGAAAAAGCAGACACCCTCATTTTTTCTCCAGCATACGAATGAGAGAGGGTTGGTTTGCACTCTCCTCTATTTAAGCTGAAGTGAGGGATATACCAGTTCCCGCCAATGTCGCGCGCCATTTTATCAAAGAGATCAGGACTTCTATCAAGATCTCTGAGACTACTCAAGAGATCTCCGTGGAGATGCCAGAGTGGAACGGGTCGAGTGGTTTGTAGCGCCCACACCTTCTTCCCATCTCTTCCCAGAGAAATAAGGTCTCCTATTTCTAGGGTAAATTTTTTACGCCTTTGCGCGATTTTCTGCAGGGCTTCTCGGACATTCTCTATGTTTTCATCATGTGGAGTAAAACGCCACAGAATTATGTGGTACCCGCTTGGAGGAGGGTATACATATTCGGATGGTTCGTTTTCGAGAAGATCAAGAATATGTCTGGATAGCTCAAGGCAAACAAGACAGTGCATAGCTACGTGTTTTGTTGTTGTGCAAGATTTCTTCCGATATCCTACCCAAAACATGCCGAAGGTGCAAGGGAAATTCTTTTTGTCATCCCGCACTTGATCCTAAATCGCAAGCGTCGGATACAATGCGGGATCTCGAGAGTATTGTTTCAAGAAGTGACGGCAAGTGAAGAGAAGCAAGAAAAGCACGGCAACCGAAGGTTGCCGTGCTTTTGTATGCTTAATTCGTAACTCGTAATTCCCTAGGCCGACCGTGCCGGTTGCACGGGCTAGGCTTTATTCTGCTTTACATTTCCCACACCTGCGGTCGATACCGCAGTGCTTCAAGAACATGTCGTTCTTCAATGGTGTCGGAATTGTCCAAGTCGGCGATGGTGCGGGCGACTTTGGTTGTCTTGTGATAGCCGCGTGCTGAGAGTCCGAGTGATTTCGCCGATTGTGTGAGGGTGTTGCGCGCCGCTTCCCCGAGATGCGCATGAGCATCAATCATGCGCGCAGACATATCGGCATTGGTACGCGCCGGTGTGTCTCTCAGTCGAGATGCACTTTTCTCCCGTGCGCCTTCCACCCGACTCCTGAGAGTTTCGCTCCCTTCCCCCCGAGGTGCTTCAGCAGCAAGCTTTTCATGATTGATAGCATCAACCGACAGCCACATATCAATGCGATCCATAATCGGCCCTGACAATTTTTTACGATAGGACAGAAGCTGGCTCTGGGTGCAGGTGCAATGTTTACTTGAGCCAAAGTTTCCACACGGACACGGATTCATTGCCGCGACCAAAATAATATTTGCGGGAAACGTTTCGGTGCCGCGCACACGGGAGACGGTCACAATACTGTCTTCAAGTGGCTGGCGTAGTGTTTCAATCACCCGCTTATCGAATTCAGGGAATTCATCCAAGAAAAGTACGCCGCGATGCGCGAGGGTGATCTCACCCGGCTTCGGTACTGAGCCGCCACCGATGATTGCCGTGTGTGATGCGGTATGATGTGGTGCACGAAATGGCGCAGTAGTCTGGAGTACTTCCTCTAAAGCACCCGCAATAGAATGGATGGCGGTTACTTCAAGCGCATCCTCAGGTGAGAGCGCGGGCAAGATGCCGGTGAATGCTCGGGCAAGCATGGTCTTTCCGGTACCCGGAGGACCATACATGCACACATTGTGTCCGCCCGCTGCCGCGATTTCGAGCCCGCGCTTGGCAGATTCTTGCCCGCGCACATCACTGAAATCGACATGGCTTTTTGTGTGAGAGATAACGATGGGTGTTGGCGGTTGAGGTTGCAACAGTACCTTCTCCCTTCTTTTCTTATCCTTTTTCTCTAGAGGTGTTTCGTCGATGTGATTAATGATATCAAGAAGCGTGTGTGCCGGATAAATGGCGATGCCATCAATGAGTGCTGCTTCCTCGGCGTTTTCGAGAGGGACGAAGACCGATTCAAATCCTCTCTTCCGCGCCTCGCGCACAAGCGCCAATATTCCTTTTTGCGGGCGCAGTGTCCCGTCGAGGGCAAGTTCTCCCAAGAAAAGTGTCTTTTCCGGATGAAAGATAATTTGTTCATCGGCGAGAAGATATCCGAGAGCAATGGCGACATCAAAAAGCGGACCTTCTTTGCGAATGTCCGCCGGGGCAAGAGAGACAACTGTTTTTTGCTGACTTGATTTCGGTGAGGAGAAGTCGATATTTTTAATCGCGGCACCGACGCGATCGCGCGCCTCTTCCACCGCCTTGTCGGGGAGTCCAACAACAGAAAATGCATATAGAGTGTTTTTTACAATGTCGGTTTCCACATTGACGATTGTTGCAGAAAGTCCGACAGTCTGGGCTGCATATACACGAGAGAAGTGAGTACTCATGAGTATAGTATATCAGGGAGTTGGTGCGTTAGTAAGTTGATATTAAAAATTTCAGCACCAAAAGTAATTATGCGGCACGTTCCTTGTGAGTGACGTCCGATATTCGCGCGATATGGAGAGCAAGGGTATTACTGTTGAGATGACTGAGTTCTTCGTCGGAAATGTATGTAAGGAAAAATAGAGGACTGCCTTCTTCAGGTTCTTGACCACTTTCTTTTAAGGAGTTCATTAATGCTTTTGTCGCCTCCTTGACTGCTTTTTCAAATACAGCGTGCACATTCTTTTCTTTGTCTGTATTTGAGAGACCTTTAGAGAAGCCTTTTTCCTTAAGCTCCGTAAATGCTTCCTGAAAATGCAGTGCAGCATTGGTCACCTTGCGGTACAATTCGGTCCATTCTTCTCCCCGAGTGTTTGCGAGAGTTTCGAGCTCTGAAAGGAAGAGTTCCGTTTCTTCGGGGGTGAAACGATGAAATTCCCTCACTTTTTCTTCAGAAGTAGTAGGTTCGTCTTGAGGCGCTTCTTCGTGTGTGGCCATATGTGGAGAGGAAAGGGCGCGGACATTTTATGTCCGCGCCCGTTTCAAGATAGTTAATCATTCATGTGTGCCTTGCAGGTACGTGCCGCCGGATTGGCTTCCAGGCGATCTTCTTCAATCTTTGCGCCGGAGACTTCGCAGACGCCGTAGGTGCCTTCCTCGATGCGGAGGAGGGCGGCACTCACTTCGGCGAGACGTGCCTCAAGCGGCGCGCTCACTCCGATACGATTGGCATATTCTTCAATAGCATCGGCGCGAATGTTTTTATCCGGATCGGCATTATCCATATCTTCCGGCGGGGTTGCTTCCCAGTCGCCGGAATTATTCGGATTCTTCTGACCAATATCACTCAATTCTTCTTCCAATTTCGCGCGCTCGGCAAGGAGCTTTTGTTTGTAGGTGTCGGTATTCATATATCACAATATAGCACGGGTGGCGGCGGGTGTCCATGTAGCTGAGAGCTTATAGCTTCTAGCTTATAGAAGACATACAATAAAAGCGCGCGGTAGCGCGCTTTTGAGTGTCGCGAAGCGACACTACCAGCTGCCACATACCGGCAACCATTTTACAATTCTCGGCGTTCTTGAATCACACGAGCAATAACCTCATCAATGGTATCAATGCTGGTACTTATAATCAGCGTGTCTCTCCCAAAGAATGTGTATGCGAGGACAATTGCCCCACTTCCATCACGCAATACGCGCATGTCTCTGTTTTTGACGAGATAATCTTCCCACGGTGCGGTGTAGACACTTCTTTCAACCTCCGTGCCGATAAGGGGGAGAAAATCATCAGGAAGATCTTTTTCCCACTTGAGCATGTTGGAGAATGCGCTGTCGAAGTCATTGGTAAAGAAGAGAAGGAATGCCTGATTACCGTTCCAGGAGTGGATACCAAACATATGCTCTCCTTCAAGAGCGCGAAGCATGTCGGGAGGAATGAGCCCTCCAACGAGTATGGAGAAACGCTCCGTGTCGGCGATTTGCCGATAAGGATTTTCTTTCGGATCAATGGGTTCGATGAGCTCGGTAAGATACAGATATTCAATAGCGTCCGGCGGCAAAGCAACATTTACAACTTCTTCGGTAATGACGGTGCGAAGTTTTCCGGTGGAGAGTTCATCAGCTTTAAATTCGACTGATTTTTCAATAAATATGGAAGCGGTTACTCTCGGCTCAAGGAGGGAAAGAACTGTGTCACCGGTAAAGATATACCATGCGCCTGTCGCAATCACTCCGACGCTGAGGATGATAAGAACAATACTCCCCCACATAAACGAGTTGTGTGCTTTTTTCTCACCAACGGCAATCTCTTCCTTTTCTTGTTTGACGTTGTGTTCGGCGAGGACCATTTGCACCATTGAGGTTTTGTTCCCTTTCATTGCTTCAGCGATATCCGATTCAAACGTGCGCAAACTTTTGAGCTTGTGTGCTTTACCGACTTCCTCGGCTTTTTTGTGACCGCGCCTGGTTGCCTCCTTTTCTCGCTTCTGTGCCATCTCTTTACTCTCTTCAGCCGCCTGCTTTTTTTCGCTCATGACATTGGAAGCAAAGAGAGGGTCACCTTCTATGGTGTCTCTTCTCACAACTTTGGGATCAACGACTTCCTTTTCTCGTTTGATTTCCCCGGCGATGGCTGTGAGGTGTGGAGCGGCACCGCGGGAGATCGGTGATTTCACACTCTTCTTTCTGAGCTCTTTTGCCACCGATGTGTCCGGGACAGTTGTCGTGCTTTCAGATGTTTGTGGGTTTTGTGAAACAGCACGCTCCTCTTTCTGTACTTCATTCTTGGGAATGGAAGAAAAAGCGGCAGGTTCTTCTCCCCGCATCATGGCGTCGAGATCGACAGGTTCGCGATATGAGGTGTCTGCCGAAGGAGACGTCGACTCAGAAGACGCGGCGGCGTTTGTACTGGGAGAAGGAGTATTTGGTTCGTCCGGGAGTTGAGTCGGTTCCATTACGTGTAGTATACCAAAAAGAGGTGTGTGAAACGAGAGAGCAAGTAAAAAGACCGGAGTGTGTCCGGTCAGTTTTCTGTGTAATAGGGGAAAGAAAAAAGTGAAAAAGGCACCAGTCTTTCAAGACATGCTCGAAACCGTTCTTGATTCTCTGGACGAGCAAGAAAGTTCCCTAGCCGTGTTCCGCTGATAACTTCAGAAGGGTTGATATGAAGAGCGCAACATATGTGAGTAACGCCCTTTATAAAAGAACCGCATCCCCTGCCCTCCTCGATATCTAAAATATCTTCTTTCGATATACCAGTCAGAAGAGAGAGCTCGAGTCGTGTTTTGTCCTTCTTTTTCCTTTCTTTTTGTATTCTTTCCCCAATGAGTATCCTTTCGGACCGTAGGTATATGCTCATGGTACAGGTTGTATTTGTGTAGTGAAAGAACCTCTTTATTCAAGGATATAAAAAAGAAGGATTACATGCAAGGACAGTGTACAAGAAAAACATGCGCGCGGCCGAAGGCCGCGCGCATGTTTTGTCTTTACACAGTGAAACCTTTTTTTATCTCCTCTCTCCTCGTCCGCCTCCGTGAGGTCCGCGATCATCTCTCCTCTGAGGGCGCGAAGGCGCTTCGGAAGGTTTGACACCCTTCTTTTCGGCATAGGTCGGATCAGCTGTTTTGAGTGACAGGCGCAATTTCTCCGGATCATCAGAAGGGATGACCACCACCGGAATCACCTCCCCTTCTTTCACCACGTCGGAGACATTGCCCACGCGAAACGGCGCGAGCTCGGAGACATGCACGAGTCCTTCGGTATACGGATTGATTTTCACTAATGCGCCGAAATCGAAGATTTTGATGACCGTTGCATCGAAGCGCTCACCGGGGTGGTATTCGCGGGTCATGTCGCTGATTGCTTCATAGGCTTTTTCTGCACTGCCGTTTTTACCGGTAATGTAGACGGTGCCATCGTCTTCAATTTCAATTTCGCTGGTACCACTGTCTTCACGAAGCTTCTTGATGGTTTTCCCCGACGGGCCAATCACCTTCCCAATCTGATCTTCAAGAATGGTGAGTGTGAGAATCTTCGGCGCCGAAGCGTGAATGTCTGCACGCGGTTCGGAAATCGCCTTTTCAATGACATCAAGAATGTGCAAGCGAGCCGCCTTCGCCTTTTCAAGCGCATCGCGCAAGATGGCCACGGGAATACCGCCGATTTTAATATCCATCTGAATAGCGGTGACACCCTCTCGTGTGCCGGCAACCTTGAAGTCCATGTCGCCGTGATGATCTTCCGGTCCTTGGATGTCGGTGAGGATTTGTGTGCGTGATGCGTCTTCAAAGTCGGTCATGAGTCCCATGGCAATTCCCGCAACCGGTGCTTTAATCGGCACACCCGCATCCATAAGCGCAAGGGTTGAGCCACACACCGATGCCATGGAGGTGGAGCCATTGGAAGCAAGTGATTCGGAAACAATACGAATGGTATACGGGAATGCGTCTTTTTCGGGAATCACATACGAGAGTGCTTTTTCCGCGAGCGCTCCGTGTCCGATAGCGCGACGATTCATACCGCCCATGCGCCCTGTCTCTCCGGTGGAGAATGGCGGGAAGTTGTAGTGGTGCATGAAACGCTTCGCGGCGTCTTGCTCTTCCATGCTGTCGATGAGCTGTGCATCGCGCGGACCGCCCAAGGTGAGCGCTGAGAGCACATGCGTACCACCGCGGTAGAAGATACCGGTGCCGTGAATGGAAGGTGCAATACCGCCCGCTTGTGCAAAGAGCGGACGCACCTCATCCATACCGCGTCCGTCGACACGCTTCCCTTCTTTGGTGGCACCGCGGTGAATCTCCGCGTCTACCTGCTCCTCATAATATTCTTCACACAAGCCTTTCGGCTCTTCCGGAAGCGCCTCAACAACCGCATCCATCCACATATCTTTGAGTGCATGAAGACTCTCCTTGCCCGGCTTTCCCGAGAACACATACTCGGTGAGTTTCGGCGCGATTGTTTCCGTGAAGAGCGCTTTTGCTTCTTCAGAAATGTGTGCAATCTCAACCACGCGCTTTTCTTTCCCCACAGAGGCAATGATGTCGCTCTGGAATTTTTCTATAGCGGCGATTTTCTCCACCGCTTTTTCCAAGCCTTCGGCAATGGCAGTTTCGGCAGCTTGTGATGCGCCGGCCTCAATCATGTTGATATCACCTCCTTTGCCACAGACGGTGAGTTCCAGATCACTTGCATTTCTTTCTTCAAAGGAAGGGTTTACGATGAAAGCGCCGTTTTCTTTGGAGCGAGCAATACGCACAGCACTCACCGGTCCATTCCACGGAATGTTTGATGTGGCGAGTGCGAGAGATGCAGCATTGACCGCGAGAATATCGGAATCAGTATCGCCGAGTGAAAGCACGGTGGTAACCACCTGCACTTCATTGCGGATACCGTGATCAAACAGCGGACGAATGGTGCGATCAATAATACGGCCGGAAAGGATTGCTTCTTCCGACGGACGCCCTTCCCTTCTTTGAAAACGGCTCCCTAAGATTTCTCCCGCAGCATAAAATTTCTCTTCATAATCAACGACCAACGGGAAGAAATCGATGTCGCGTGTGGAATCCGACATCACCGCGGTTGCCAGAACAACAGTGTCGCCGTAGCGGAGGATAACGGAGCCATGCGCCTGGTCCGCCAAATCGGTACATTCAGCGACCATCTTTTTGCCGCCGATTTCCGTCTCAAATGTTTGTTTTTCCATGAGTATATGCTCATCGACACATGGCAGCGCTGAAAAAATCGTGAAATCGATTTCAACACCGGGCATGTGGCGATGAGAAAGTAAAATGATGAATAAAATATGAAAGACACCTGACACCACTTTTACATTTCTGTTCTCTGTATGAACGCAATTAGTTATTGGTTGTTTTGCAAATAAACACGTTTGGGAGAAGCGAAAGTGGTGTCAGGCGCGCGTAACATGATGGAGTATACCCCAAAAACACCTCACCCAGAACCCCTTGACTTTTAAAATCAAGTATGCTATCATGGGGAAAGAAAAACGGGGTAGTAAAACCAATAATAATGTAGTTTGAAACAAAGGAGATAGTCATGTTATTAGCGTTTACTCTCTGGTTTGTTGTGTTTGTGGTATTGGCGATTGTTGCCGCGGTAATGAGCAACAGAGCCGACGAAGAGAAGGAAAAGTGGCGCGAAAGGACCTTGAACGGTGTCGCGTTTATTATTTTCCTTGCGGGACTGTTTTCCGCTCTGTACATTGAATACCCTGCGTATAACGGCAAAATTGTTGCCGTCAAAGATGGTAACGTCGTCGCTGAATATCCTGCGGGGGTATTCGAACCCCTTGCGAAGGGAAAGCTTGTGCGAGTTTTAGGGGGAGAGCATAGAGTAAATTACTCCTCTTTGCGTTTTTACGACAAGTATCCTTTTGTCGCGGAGCTCGCAGGAGTAGAACTCACTTTGCGTGTGCAAGACGAGGAAAGGTATGCTATCACGCGTGCCGCAGAAGACGGTTTCAGATACACCGTGTTGCTTTCTTTGGAACAGGAAGTGGTTGCACTCCAAGTACGGTACGGGAGAGCAAATCGTGATAATCCTTCTCTTGGAGGATACGAAAGATTCATGAAAAGAGGTATCGCCTCTTATCTCAAACCAAGAGGTTTGATCATGACAGATTTCGTGGTCGCTCATTCAAACTTTGAGGATATGGAGGAGCGCGAGAAGGAAATGGACAAGCTCGAAAAAAGCAGACGCAGGTAATATCCAACAGCAACAGAAATGCCCCCGCAGGTTTCGGCCTTCGGGGGATGTTTATTTGTATACAAAAGCAGGGGTGTGCTGTGCACGCCCCTGCTCTTTTACTCTTAGATCCCGCATCACCCACGTCGCCAAGGCTTTGCGGGGCAAGCGTGCGGGATGACACACAACAAAAGGGCGCGCAAAGCGCGCCCTTTTGTTGCCGTCCGCTTACGCAAATCGTTTGATTTCCCGTTCCAGCGCGGTTTTGAAATCGCGAATGATTCTGTGGTGGTCCTTGGGAAGAAACGTTTTGAGTTCCGCGGAAAAATCAATATCACTCGCGCGCAGCGCGCCAATCACGTCGGCAAACAGCTTCGTTTTGTCCGTCTTTTTAGGAAGCATATTGCGGCGGAGTAAAAAATAAAAATCGTAAAAATCACGCGGCTTTTTGCGCGAAAGAAGTGCGTCTATTTTTCCCGCCACCAAATCTTCTTCGGCAAGTTGCACGAGCGTGTAGTCAGGAATCATGGCACTTGTGACAAGCGTTGCTGTTCCGCGCGTGTTTCTTTTTCGAAGCGATATTTCGGTGCGTATCGGTATTGTTTCATCGCCGAACAAAAAGCGCATAATGGAAAGATGTCCGCCACTCGTTTTCTTGACTTCGTCCAGTGCTACATTCGCGCCGCCGCGCTGCATGTCTTCAAGTGCCGCCGCAATCGCGTCTTCAATGCCACGTACGTTGTTCTCCGAAGCATCAAAATCCAAATCTTCGGAAAAGCGCGGACTTCGGTATAAAAGCCGCAGAGCGGTACCACCTTTGAAATACAGCGCGTCAGCGTGCGGGGATCGATACAGCGACGAAAGAAAAAGATGCTGGACATATTCGCGCCGTACGTTAAGTTCGGACGTGCGCAGCGCGTGGGAAAGACGAGTGATTGCGTCGGGTGAAAGCATATTACTACGTGAGAGAACGGATAACGGTATCGAGTTTTTTTCTGTCAAACAATGTCGCATACGACCGTATTTTATGGTGGTTCAGCCGCGATATGTTCACGCGGTCGTTCATGGTTTTTTTTCCGAGGGCGACAAAATACGCGTAGTCAACAAGAGCTTTTTCCGGCTCCGCGATGTACACAATGTGTCCGTCAATCGTTTCGGGGACATAGCCTGCGTACGCGCGCGGCTTGATGGTGGCGTATGTGAATGTTTTTTCATTCACGGAAAACGACGCGGTTGTTTTCGGCGTGACGGACGTGATTGCGTACGGCATCTCGGGAATAATGCCGAACCGCGCGAGCGCGTATTCGAGAGAAATGTACGAGGGAACGTACAGAGCGTTTGCGATGACTTCTTCCGACGGCATGGCGTGTGCAAGCGCGTAGAGTCCTTTTTTCAGACGTGTAAATAGTCCGCGCTTTGTGTATGTTTCGAGAAAATATTTTGTCTGCGTCGGCGAAAGGGAAAACAGCCGCCGGATGTCGCGCGGAGAAAAGACGGCAATATCGTTCTCTTGCAGCGCACGCTGTATTGCCAGCGGTTGATCAAATTTTGATTTGCGAAAAGTGTACATATGTAAACTTTACACAAATAATTTTATACCGGTGCGTATGTGCCGTCAAGCGCGCAAACAAAATGGTTGACGTACTAGAACCAATCTCACTGAAAACGTTGAAAAATAAGGAGATCATATTCAAGAGCTGCGCTTGGCGGTTCTAACAAATACGCTCAGATTAAGGTCTCACCTTAATCTATGTCGCGCAGCGGCACTACCAGATACCAGTGACCGGCAACCACCTACCGTCTTTTTCTCCCTCCAATAATGAATTTCTTTGGGTCGAGGTCCATGTCGAGGAAGTCGTCGGCAACCTCCTTGAGTGCCGCTGATGATGAACGCCCGAAAGAAACCACTTCTACTTGGGTGTTGTTTTTCAGATATTCCACGAGTGGGACAAAGTCGCCATCTCCGGAGACGAGAATAATGGCATCGAGCTTCGGTGCCATACGAATGGCGTCCACCGCTATCCCGACGTCCCAGTCGGCTTTCTTGGCGCCACCGTAAAAAATTTGCAAATCTTTGGTGCGGGTTTCGATACCGTGCTTGGCAAGGGCGTCGAGGAATGTCTGCTCCTCCCCCGATTCGGTGGTAATGGCATAACAAAATGCGCGGATGAGCTGGCGTCCGCCGACGGCTTCGCGCATGAGTGCATCAAAGTTTACATTGCCTTTGTAAAGATGTTTTGCGCTGTGATAGAGATTTTGCGCGTCTATAAAAACGCCGACACGCTGTTGGCGATGTTTAATGATTGGCATGGATAGTATGTTAGTAGATTAGTAAGTGAGGAGGTTAGTAAAAAGCAATATAGTATCGCGAGCTATCGCCCGCTCAAAATATAAAAATCATAAAATGAGCTTGTATGTAAATTACGATACTGAGTAATAATGATTGACACAATCTTTGTGTCGGTATACACTATTGATACATGTGGCAGGAGTGTCACGTGACATCAAATGCGGGGTCCCGAGTCTTTACGGCTCGGGGCTCTTTGCGTTCTTTTCCCGTACACGAAGAAATGTGTGCCGGAAATTTGCGATATCAAAATAACGGGACAGTGCGGGAGGCAACTCTCTGGCAATGTGTCCGGAACGGGAAAAGCCGATAACTGTTTTTCCTTTTCCCCGCAAAAATTTTATCAGATATTCAAAATCGCAATCGCCGGAGAAAAGGATACACGTGTCAAACGTATTGAGAAAGAACGTCGCGTCTGTTGCGATTTCCACATCGAAATTCGCTTTTCGGTGGGGCAGTCGTGCTGAGTGATCGTCGTATTCTTTGAGCGGTTTTGTCACCAGTTTGAAGTTGAGATTTTTAGCGAGAAAATATCTGAATTTCTCATGACCCGTATTTTCAAATGCCGGTGTGTAAAATCGTATTCCTGTGAACGACGGAATGCTTTTGAAAAAATCGTTCAATTTTTTATAATCCGCTGACCATCGCAGTTGTTCGCTCGGCATATGCTTGTATTCCTCAGGGACATCGTCGGGTCTGACAAACATGTCTTTTACCGATTGCTCAAGATTTGCCGCGTCGATGTAGACGGCAACGTTTCCTCGCAGTGTTTGTGTAAACTTCTCTTCATATTCACTCATGAGAACAGTATACCACAAGGACATTTTTTGGCGCATAGAAAAGGCGCGCTCACGCGCGCCTTTTCATATTACTCCGAAGCCTTAAGCCCGAGTTCGGCAACGACCTTGTCATACGCTTCCTTATCGTGCTTCTTCAAGTATTTCAAATGTGCGCGGCGATCCGCAACCATCTGAAGAAGACCACGACGGGAGTGATTATCCTTGTGATTCTTCTTCAAGTGGCTCGCAAGCTCATCAATGCGCTTGGAAAGAAGACCGATTTGCGTGGACGCCGAACCGGTGTCTTTCTCGTGCTTGGCGGTTTTCTTGATAGCATTGGCTTTTTTCTGTTTCGTAAGCATAGGCACAATGATAGCACACCCTCCAAAATAATGCAAATCAGTAATTTTTGTGCTAGGATTGGGGGAGGTTTGTTGGGATTTCCTGTAACCTCTAGAATAAGGAGGCTGTTATGTCGCAAAGAGCGCACAGGGTCTTTGATATTGATCCTGATATGGCCCACGTATCTTGCATGAACTGTGGCGCGGTTACACTGGCTACTGTAGATTCTAAAAAGATATCCCCTTCCGTTGCTCATATTATTCCCCTGGACGAATTAGAGAGCGTGAAGGTAAAAATCAAGGTGCCTTTTAAAAAAGAATTTATGAAGACAAAAGCATATAATGGGTATGTAACAAAATGTCCCTTTTGTAGGCTTCAGGAGGAAGCAGAATCAAATCAACTTCTTTTTTATAACGGGATTATGCTGTTCCCGAAATATTTTGCAAGCGCTCCGGTCTAGGGGCGCTTTTTTTGTGTGGGACCATATTACATCAGTTGTCATCCTGAACTCTTGCCGAGCCCCACCTCGGAGGTCGGAATGGACAAATGAAGGAGTAATATGTCATTCTGAACTTGATTCAGAATCTCATCGAAAAGAAGCAAATAGCGAAGATTCCGTGTCAAGCACGGAATGACAATGATGGAGTTTTGCACACAAAAGCACGATGGTCGAAGGTCGCCGCGCATTTTTTACCGTTTACATGCCCGAGCACGACTTGTCGTGCTTTAGGGTCGTTTAACGTTTATAGTTTATCGTTAGTTTTTTGAGTATAATACCTATATGTCGCACAATATTGATGAATACATTACGCGCTTTTTAGAATATGTGGAGATTGAGCGTGGGCGCAGCTTGAAAACGGTACGCAATTACGATCGCTATTTGCGGCGCTTTGTTGCCTACTCCGGTGTGAAGCACGTGGAAGATATTACCGATGAAGGGGTGCGGCGTTTTAGACTGTGGCTCAATAAACAGCCCTCTCCCGATGGCGGTACCCTCAAGAAAAAAACACAGAATTATTATCTCATTGCCTTGCGGAGTTTTCTCAAATACATGGCGCGCGAGGGTATTAAAACGCTCTCTCCTGAGCGCATTGAGCTTGCGAGTGTGTCTGCGCGTGATTTGGATCTCATTTCCGTGGAAGAACTCGAGCGCTTGCTTGAAGCTCCCGGGGGGAACGACTTGAAAGCGCTTCGCGACAAGGCAATGCTGGAGCTTCTTTTCTCCACCGGTTTGCGCGTGTCGGAGCTTGCCTCGCTTTCGCGTGATATTGAAATCGACAAGGACGAATTCTCTGTGCGTGGAAAAGGAGAAAAGATTCGCGTGGTTTTCATTTCCCCTTCCGCGCGCGAGGCGGTGAAAACATATTTGGCGGAGCGCACCGATATGGACGACGCTCTTTTTATCCAGCTTGGTCCGCGTGCAAATGCTGAAGGCGATATGAGGCTTTCGCCGCGCAGTATCGAGCGCATTGTAAAGCACTACGCAATCAAGGCCGGTATTTCTCGTAAGGTGACGCCGCATGTGATTCGTCACTCGTTTGCCACAGACCTTCTTCAAAACGGCGCCGATTTAAGAAGCGTGCAAGCCATGCTCGGCCACTCCAATATCCAAACGACACAAGTCTACACCCACGTGACCGACCGTCAGCTCAGAGAGATTCACAAAGCATTTCATGGGAAGAGGAGGAAATAGGTGAGTTACGAGTTACGAGTTTCGAGAGGAGAGAGTGGTTGTTTGGGCACGATGACAGAAGAGAGGAGTTTTTAGTTGGTAGTTTTTAGAAAAGGCGCGGCTAATGCCGCGCCATAAGAAAAAAGAGGGCGGCACCGCAGGTGCCGCCCTCTTTTTTCTCCATGCTCCTCCTGTGTCATTCCCGCCTCCGAGCGGGAATCTTCGCTGTTATATGAGTGAAAGATAAGATTCTGAATCAAGTTCAGAATGACAGCAGTATAGATGTTGCAACAGCCGCGCGGACATGAATGTCCGCGCGGCTGTTTGACAATATTTGCACAACGATATATCCTCAAAGACAGGTAACAGCTTTTTGAATAAAACGATAAGAGACATGATTATTTTAGAGCTTGGAAAAGGCGGAAAAGTTCACAGGACCCAAATCGCCGAAAACGTGTCACTGGAAGAATTTGCGGAAACGTCTGACAGTCGTTGTGTTGTGAGTGTAGACGAGGAAAAGCGAGTGAGAGTTTTAAAAGGGGTGTATATCTTTTTTTGTTCTCATCTTGACACCTTTTTCCCGGGTTGGAGAGTGGTTTCTTGAACTTAAAAATATTTTTGTCATGCAGAAACTAACAGGAAAAAGTACTGTGTTGTTCATTTCCTTATGCTCACATACTGTAGTGTCTATGGAAGTGCCTTCGGGAATGGTTGATATGCACATACGGCTTTCTAATGAGGCGGTTGTTATCGTTGTAGAGAGGAAGTATAGAGACAAGTTTTCTCGTAACGGCAAAAAATGTGAGCATGTTCCTTTTCCTGAAGTGACGGTAAAAAGAGGGGCGATAACTCCCCTGATTGAAAATTACCTCAATGAACACTTTCCTGGATGGGAAAGAGCAGATTTTCAAAAACATTTCTAATTTTCATGAGCGGCATAGACCGCTCTTTTTTGTTACAATAACATACAAATCTACGAATCGTTACATATGTACGAATACTACAAATATACAAATACACGTTTTAATTTGTATTATTTGTACCATGTGTAGATTTGTATATATTTGTAGATTCGTAACCTATGAAAATTATTTCCTGGAACGTAAACGGTATTCGCGCGGTGGAACGCAAAGGTTTGCTCCGCCCATTTTTTACTGATACACAAGCAGATATTGTGTGTTTCCAGGAAACAAAAGCTACTGCCGAGCAGATTGAGAAAGAGGCGGGCGCAATCGACGGCTATCACAGCTATTTCAATGCTCCCCTTGAGAAAAAGGGCTATAGCGGTGTTGCCATCTATGCAAAAAAAGAGCCACAGGTGGTTTGGAAGGAAGCAGGTAATGAAGAGTTTGATACGGAAGGACGCCTTATTGGCGCGGATTTTGGTGATGTTGTCGTCTTGAATGTGTATTTCCCTAATGGCGGCGGTGGTCCGGAGCGTTTGGCGTATAAATTGGCGTTTTATGATTACTTCCTTTCCTACATGGAAGAATTGCGAAAAAAGCACCCCAATATCATTATGTGTGGAGACGTAAATACCGCCCATGAAGAAATTGATCTGGCGCGTCCGAAAGAAAATCGCGAAAATACGGGCTTTTTGCCGGAAGAGCGGGCGTGGATTGATGAGGTTATTGCTTCCGGCTACACCGATACGTTTCGATATCTCAACCCTGAGAAATCAGGCATGTATACTTATTGGGACATGAAGACTCGCGCTCGTGATAGAAACGTGGGTTGGCGTTTGGATTATTTCTTTATTTCCTCCGCACTCCTCCCCCGCCTGAAAGATGCGCGTATCTTGAGCGACGTTTACGGCTCCGATCACTGCCCCATTGCAATCGAACTCTCTCTGGATTAGGATTAAGGGTATGAATATTTCACCCGAACAGCATAAAGAAAATCGAAGGATCTTGGAAGAAATACAGGAACGCAAAGGGACATCAGAGGATCTTGATGTTCTGGGTTCGGAGACATCGGTAGATGATGTAAAGAATGAAAAAGCACTTATTTTGTCATTATATAGCGAAATCAGACCGTTTTTGTATGGCGTTGACCCCACTTTTGCTACGGAAGGAAAAGTGAATAAAAAAGATCCTGTGCGTGATATTTTGCAACATCACATCGAGACATATAAAGGAGATCCGTTTGTAGTGGTTGAGTTGCTGACAATGCTTGTGGAGGAGTTAAAGAATCTCTCTGCTGAAGAATTAACTCCCGATGTAAAAAGACAGGAGGTATACAAAGTCGTTGCACAACAGTCACTCAAGACAGTTGAAGAATTGTTTCATGACTATTTTCCTGATGAGTATGAGGCACGGTTTGTTGCTTCTGAGTAGAAAAGTTTACTTTCATGCCCCATGAATATTAACACCGAGCAAAATCAAAAATTACTTACTGTGTTGGTAAGATCGCTCCTCGAGTTGGTTTTAAGAGACGGCATTCTTTTTGATAAAAATATTCATGAACAAGCATTTTCGCACCGACTTGCTGTCTACGTTGAAAAGTATTTGCAGAAAGAATTGAAAGACCCTATTTTAACTCATTGGCTTGAGGCCTCCGTTGACTGTGAATACAATAGACACGGGGATAAAGGAAAGCATCTTGCTGAGATTATTGATAAGTATCCAGAAAAAAAGACTGATATTGTGAGGCCAGATATTGTTGTGCATGTTCGGAATAAGGATAAAAACTTTTTGGTGGTTGAAATGACAAAAAGTAAAGAGAAGGATTTTCAATATGCCTTTGATAAAGTGTCGGCTTTTGTGAACAGTGCTCATGGGTACTCTTTGGGTGCTGTTGTGTGTATAGGCAAAGACTACCAAAATCCCTTTTTGAAAATAGCCACTGTTGACTCCCAAAAATCTATTGAAAATAACAAGAGATTACTTGGTTTTATCAATAAAGAAATTGAAAAGATGAAATTAAATCATTTGATGGTTGTGAATCCTGACAAGCAAGATACACAGGGAGAAAGCAAAGAGGATGCATATGTGTATACAGGAGCAAATAAATCCTGGGGAGACGAGCTAGGGGATTATTTTAATGAATCAGAGAAAGAAGGTTGGTCATATAAAGATGAAGATGTTGGTCATTATGATAAGTTGAAGCAGTAATACACAAAAGCGCGGCGCCTCTGGCGCCGCGCTTTTGTCTTTAGTCCTCTATTCTGTCATTCTGAACTCCTGCCGAGCTTGACTTTCACTGATTACATAAGAAAACCACAGACGATAGAAGAAAGAACAGAAGGTATGTGAATAAAAATGGCATTGGTGAAAGTGGGGCTCCGGTGATTTAGAATCTTCACCAACCATGTCTAGAAACAATATAACGGAGATCCCGCATCAAGTGCGGGATGACGGAGAGGTATTACTCCCCCACTCCGTATCGTTTTCTGATATCTTTGAGCTCTTTTTCCTCTTCCTCATCGCGTTTTTCTTTACCTTGCTCTCCGAGTGACTGCAGTTCGGTGTCAGAGAGTGCCACAAGATCGTATGCTCGCCGGGTAAGATACTCCTCATCGTTTTTCTTTGGATCATCGAGCACGTCTTCGAGGAGTGCGTGAAGTATCCAGCCAATGCGTGGCCCGGGCTTTTCTTGTGCGAGCTGCATGAGCGTTTTGCCGTCGATTTTCAGCATGCCCACGGACACCGGCGCACGCATGGCTTCTTCAATCATGGATTCATATTTACGCAGACGATACGGACGTTCTTTCGGGCGTCCCATGCCGATGCGATCGCATGTGCGCAGTTCCATCAAGTCCCACACCAGCTCGGGGCCGACATTACGGACAATTCTTCGCACTGCTGAGAGCGTAATTTTTTCGATGTCCGAGAAGAAAAGATGATAACGGACAAGGGTGACCGTTTTGTCCGTTATCTCTTTTGAATACTTGAGTCGCCCGAGAATCTCTTTTGTCATGCGCGCACCCACCACTTCATGGCCATAGAAGGTGTACCCATTCTTTTCTTTTGACCATCGCCTCGTTGCCGGTTTGGCAATATCGTGAAACAGCGCCGCCAATCGAATGTGGAGTGCGAGTTTTTTGTCGGCGGCGTGCTGGAGAGAGCGGAGGTTGTGTTCCCATACATCATAGATATGAGCACCGCCTTCTTTTGTTTGGTCGGTGCCAATACCTTCTTCCAGCTCCGGGACGATGTGCTTCAGGACGCCCGCGTCGTGAGCGATTTTGAGTCCGTCTGCCGCCCGGTCCGCCATGAGCAACCGTGAAAATTCGTCGCGTATACGCTCGGAAGAGACATGAGAGAGAAGGTCGGCATGTTTTTGAATCGCCTTTTGGGTATCGGGAGCTATGATGAAGCCGAGTTCGGCGGACAAACGAATACCGCGAACGATGCGTAATGCGTCTTCACTGAATCGCTCCGCCGCCTCCCCCACTGTCCGTAATCGTTTGTCCTTTATATCTTCTTGTCCTTTATACAGGTCAACGATGTGTCCTTTATGGGGGTCGTAGGCAATAGCGTTGACTGTGAAGTCGCGACGCTTAAGGTCGTCCTCGAGATGCTTGCTGAAGCGAACCTCATCAGGGCGGCGTTTGTCGGAGTAATTCCCTTCAAGGCGATATGGCGTCACCTCCACCACCTTGAGTGTAGGGTCGTCAGTTTCGTTCACCACACCGACAGTGCCGAAATCGTTTTCATAAAAGGTCTCTTCAAAGAGGTTCTGAATCTCTTCCGGTGTGGCGCTTGTGGTAATATCCCAATCTTTTGGCTCTGCACCGCGGATGAGATCACGCACACAACCGCCGACCACATACGCTTCATGGCCGGCTTTTTGGATTCTGTCGAGAATGGCGAGTACTTCTTTGGGGATATCGTAGCTTCGTGTCATGCGTATAATAGTACGCTATTTTTTGCTTTTTCACTAGCTTATGACCGAACATGACTTGTCGTGTTTTAGGTTCGGGTACGAAGTACGAAAAAATACGAACATACGAATATGATTTTTGTCTGTCCCCGTTTCCCATCTCCTCTGTCATTCCGGGCTTGATCCGGAATCTTCGTGATATTGTAGGGGCACATGTGGTCACAAGTCACTAAGCATAATACTTCGCTAAAGCTCGTATTCCTTTCCACTGTCATCCCCGACTTGATTGGGGATCTCGTAGTATTGTTCCCAGGATTCGTCCCGCAGTCACTAAGTAAAATGCTCCGGGCACTCGCATTTTACAAAGTGCTGCCGGACGCGGCTCGCAATTGTCGCATCAGAGATGCTCCAATATAGCTGCGCCGTTCGAATCCTGACGCAAGGCAAGCAGTTGCCTTGCTGCGGGGGCGCAAATAGAAAAACGCGCTTAAGCGCGTTTTTCTATTTGCGCCCCCGCCAGGATTCGAACCCGGAACAGCGGTTCCGAAGACCGATGTGATATCCATTTCACCACGGGGGCAAGTGTGCATATCATACACGAAAAGAGACAAAATAAAAACCGGCTATTACACCGGTTTCACAAGCAGAAGATATGCGCTTGATGGAATGTCTTCCGTTGCAATTTTTGCGAGTGTCTTACTCTTGTCTGTACACGAAACGCGCACCAGAGAACATTCGCAACAATTCGTATTTCCGTATACTGAAAGAAAATCAGTGCCCCCTTCTTTTGTCTGAGCATCCTGAAGGATGAAGTTTTTAAAATAGGAAACATCAAGGAAAGATACCATTTCTTCTTCAGAGGCAATTCTCCAACCGTCTCTGATTTTCTCTTTGTGAATAGAAGAGTCTGGATGTGTGAGGCATCCAAGCATGGTTTTCTCCGCTTTTGCGGGAGTGAGAGCGAACTCAAGCCCGCTGAATATAAGTGTTCTTCCGAAACAATTCGGGTCGTTTTGTTTTGTCATTATTGTCCCCTTTTAGAGTTTGCAGTACTCCATTATTTGTATCACGTTGGACACAAAAAGCAAAGCAATCAAAAAACCCGGGGATTAAACCCGGGCCGCATTTCTCCTTTCTTTCTCCATTCGTACAAGGTACGGATGACGATGTCCTGGATCACGGACAAGGAGCACATTTTTCCCCGCAGGAGAGTCTATCGCCTCTATTTCTCCCTCTTCGGAAAGGTAGTACCACTTTCCATTCTCGGAAACGGCGCACACGTCTCCGTGTCCGGTACGCGCAAAATAACGTCCCAGATGTTTCAGCTTGGCAATATGCCAGCGTTTTGTGTATTGCTTTTCCTGAAACACTTCCGTTCCCGGTTCGGGGAGTGTGACATGTCCGTCGGCATCGGCACATCGTGTTTGGAATGGATGCCCTCCTTCCAAGCACTGTTGCTGTGTGTCTGCATTTGAACCCATACAAACCTCCGTGGATGAAATTTATTGATTTCCTCCTTTCTTATACCATATTCAAAAAAAATTGCAAAATATGTCATTTTCAGATACAATGTGGGGCACAATAGTAAAAGCCCTAAAGCATGTGCTCATCTTTGATACCGAAGGTGTTAAAGATGAGCACATGCTCGGGCACGTCCTAAACCATGCGGAGCATGGTCGGATAAAGCGGGTATAGTTTAGTGGTAGAACGCGACCTTGCCATGGTTGAGACGGGAGTTCGATTCTCCCTACCCGCACCATACAGCAAAAAGGAGACGGGCAAGCCGTCTCCTTTTTGCTGTATTATGGTGCGAGGTAGAAGCGCTGGAGGTGCATCTTCTCGCAACCGCAGCCCCACTTTCACCTATAAGATCATAGGGTATTGGTGAGTGCGGAAAATCAATACCTTGTTTCAAAAATTAGTGTTGTCAGTGAAAGTGAGGCTGGGCAGGCTCGATACTCGAAACTCGTAACTCACTCTCTACTTCCCCATCTTCTCAAACGCGCGCAGGATTTCAAGTGGCACGGCGAAGACCACGGTGTTTGATTGGTCGGAGCTGATGTCGTTGATAGAGTGGAGTGTTCGAAGATGCAGTGCACCGGTTGTGGAGGTAAGCATTTGTGCCGCCTCAGAGAGATTTTGCGCGGCGATTTTTTCTCCGTCTGCCTTAATAATCACAGCACGTCGTTCGCGTTCCGCTTCCGCCTCTTTACTCATCGTACGTTTCATGTCGGCCGGCAATTCAATGTGCTTGAGGTCCACGGAATTAACCTTAATCCCCCACGGATCCGACGCCTTATCCACGATTTCTTGAATGCGATTTGACACACGATCGCGACTGGAAAGAAGCTCATCAAGCGTTACTTCTCCGACAACATCGCGCATTGTCGTCTGTGCGAGCTGGGAAACGGCATATTCAAAATGCTCCACCTCGAGGACCGCTTTTTCAGCGGAATTCAGAAGATAGTACAGCACAGCATTTACATTCACGCTCACATTGTCTTTTGTCATGCAGTCTTGATTGGGCACATCCACCACCTTCACGCGCATGTCCACCTTAATCATTCTTTGAATACCGATAAGAATCCAGCGAAGACCGGGGGCTTTGGTGCCTGTATAGCGCCCGAGTGTGAGCATCACTCCCCTTTCATACTGATTCACAATACGAAGACCGCCAAGAAGAAAGATGGCGATAATAATACCGATGATCCACCAGAGAATATTACCACCAGAGATGCCGAAAGACCCGGCCATGCTCGAAAGCACCGAACCAAATCCGCTCAAGACAAGAAAGGCAATGATAATGCCGATAATCGGACCGGCAGAATTTTGTTGAGAGTTCATATGATAAATAAAATTACAAATAAAATATACTCCAATTATATCTCTTCTGTTTCATTTTGTATACGCACAGTACCAAAAAGATAGAAAAGAGTGGAAATTCTCCCAACTAACCGCGCGTATAATAAAAGACACCCTAAAGCAGGCATGTCCGATAAAATAATCTTGTTTTTAGGGATTTTGTATATGGAAAACTGTGGATAAGTCGGTGGATATGTGCATAAAAGACACCTTTTTAAAGGTCTTTCTGAAAAAGAGACACAAAGGGACATGTACAAAAAACGGCTCAGTAACAGCACATTTTGACGATTTTTATGTTTTGTGGGGTTCAAAACGTAATATGTTTCACGTGAAACATATTTTTGAGTAAAAAGAGTGTTTCATGTGAAAAGTTACTCAAATTTTGTCCGTTACAATTAAGGTTAAACCTTAATCATATGGATGTTCTGCTAGGTTAAACCTAGCAGAAATACACATCTTGTCATTCCGGACTCCTGCCGAGCTCGACTTTCACTGATTACATTAAAAAGTTGTAAACGATAGAAGAAAGGGCAAAAAGTGTTTTACCGTAAACAACATTAGTGAAAGTGGGGCTCTGGTGATCCGGAATCTAGGATTATCCCACCCCTAAGATATTATATTTCAGAGCGATATATGTTTTCACATGAAACAGGTTGTACCAAGGTTAAACCTTGGTACAGAATGACTTTTGAGTTTTTCTCTTTTTATTTCACAATGTTATAATTATAATGTGCCATCGGACAAACGGACATTTGGTGATATTGGTGAGTCGCTTGCTGTGAGGTTTCTCATGAAACGCGGTTTTGACATTCTGGATCGGAATTATCAAAAGAAATGGGGAGAAATCGATATTATTTCACGTGAAACATTGGGAAATGTTGAGAAATATAGGTTTATTGAAGTAAAAACCGTTTCATGTGAAAACGTTGCCAATATTTCACATGAAACATTAGCACAGGATACACGGCCGGAAGAACAAGTACATATATGGAAAAAGAAACGTATTGCACGCGCTGTGCAATCGTATCTTATAGAAAAGGGGATTTCACATGAAACACCATGGCAGTGTGATCTGGTGGCGGTTTTCTTGGATACAGAGAATAAACAAGCGAAAATAAGGATAGTGGAGAATATTTTGCTGGAGTAGGATCCCGCCAAAGTTAAGCTTTGGCAATTTTGCCAAAGCTTAACTTTGGCGGACCACTAATACTTTTTCTAAAGGACACAAATATATTGTGTCCTTTAGAACATATATGATATACTATGTAAGGTTTTTGAAATAACGGGACATGGTGTAACGGCTAACATGCTCGCTTTGGGAGCGAGTGATTCCCGGTTCGAATCCGGGTGTCCCGAATGAGGAAGCGCAGCTGACGAATGAGGGACACCCGGATTCGAACAGGAGGGGGCCGGGGAACCTGTGGTTCCCCGTGGAGGAAGCTTGCGAAACCGTGGGTTTCGCAAGCGCAGCGTAAACAGGCGTATCCCGCCTGTTTACGCGAGCAGTGAGTGTTCCGGTGTGTCCCGCTAGATTTTGAGGGTCGGAACCGGCGAAACGCCCCCATGGAGGAGGTTCGTGGAACCGTGGGTTCCACGAGCGCAGGGAAGGCGAGCGCATCCCGTGAGCATTCCCGAGCAGTGAGATTTCGGCGTGTCCCGCTAGATTTTTTGAGAGAGTGAGAAATTCATGCGTTTCCTGGGACAATATATCTAAGATCCCGCATCACCAGAGCCCCACTTTCACCAATATCATTTGTGGTAACGTATCCTTCATCCTTTTCTTCTGTCGTTCATGATTCCTTAATGTATCCAGTGAAAGTCGAGCTCGGCAGGAGTGCGGGATGACAAGGAGACGAGCAGTGAGATTCCGGGTTCTGTATTCTTTTCCATAAACATGCTTGAATTCCTAGGTGTATTACTCATGATTGCAGGGTTTATTATCGGACTCGGAGCCGTGACCGTGATTGATATGCACGGATTTCTCGGGCGCACGTCACCGTATTGGACAGAGGCGACTATTCGCACGCACAAAGTTACCAAGCCGCTTATCTGGCTTGGTATAGCACTGGCGATTATCGGCGGTGTAATGCTCTATTCTAACGTACCGCTTGCCGGTATCCCGCTGTGGCATGCGGTTATTGCTTTTGTGCTTGTATTGAACGGCTGTTTTCTCTCTTTTGTTGTCAGTCCGTTTCTCCTCGAGAGAGAAAAAGAGGGGAGAGCGACCGAACTTCTTCCGGAAGAGCTCCAAACGAACATCGCCCTAAGCTTTATTGTGTCATTTGTAGGATGGTGGAGCGCTGTGGTACTTTTGGTTATGTACATCTTTGGTTTTTAACCTTGCGCGCACGAAAAAAGCAGCCTTTTGGCTGCTTTTTTCGTGCGCGCAACGCAATTACATCTGCATGGACGAACCAGCACCGTCTTTCTTGGAGAGCGCTACAACAATCATGTAAATTGCCGCAAGCCCCACGATGATGTAGATAATGTCCGCAGCGACACCGCTTCCGAAGATTGCTGCCACGAGATCAAGATCAAACGCGCCGACAAGTCCCCAGTTAATGCCACCGATGACGGTAAGCACAAGAGCGATCCACTCCATGGCATTGCATTTCATCATAGTGATATAAAACATGAAAACGAATAATGTTCGACCAACGTACAATCCCATTATACCAATATAAGACTCATATGACACGTAGGTGTGCATAACGAATATCTCCATACTCGTTTTTTTAACTGTTCTGGTGTAGAATACACCCATATGTATTATCTTTATTACCACTATGATTGATATCACTTCTCTTACTCAATACTTTAGCCAGGGTTTTTGGCAATATGCTTGGGCGGGGAATACGCTTGGCGAATATGTCATTGCCTGTATTGTCCTTGTCCTTGGGCTTATTGTGCTCAAATATGTGCAATGGTTTGTCTTGCGTATACTGAAGAAAGGAGCAAAGCACACAAAGACAGACATCGATGACACGCTTGTCGATATTGTCGGCAGTATCAGACCACCCTTTTACTCTTTTCTTGCCTTGTATGTGGCCGTGCGTACACTCGCGCTTTCAGATATCGTTGCACGTATCTTTACTGTCATTTTGATTGCGTGGATTGCCTATCAGGTGGTGCTTGCGCTTCAGATTCTGATTGATTATGTGATTAAGAAAAAATTCGTTTCCGAAAGTGATGCGGGTGCGCAGGGCGCGGTATCGTTTATGAGCGGACTTTTCAAGGGGGTGCTCTGGGGCATTGCGCTGATTATGGTGTTGGGGAATCTTGGTGTGGATGTGACCTCGCTCATCGCGGGCCTCGGTATTGGCGGTATTGCCATTGCATTTGCACTCCAGAATATTCTTTCCGATCTCTTTAGCTCGTTCGTGATTCACTTTGACAAACCGTTTGTTATCGGTGATTTTATTATTGTCGGCGAACACATGGGCACGGTGGAGAAAATTGGCATCAAAACAACACGCATCCGCGCGCTTCAGGGAGAAGAGATTGTGATTTCCAATCAGGAGCTCACATCCGCGCGCGTGCAGAATTTCAAAAAGATGGAGGAACGACGCATTGTTTTTCATCTCGGTGTTACCTATGATACGGATCTGAAGGCGATGCAAGAGATCCCGGATATGGTGAAGAGTGTGATTGACCCTATTGAAGGCGCACGTTTTGATCGCTGTCATTTCCAAACATTTGCCGATTCAGCGCTTGTCTTTGAGACGGTGTATTATGTACATTCGGGAGATTATGCTCAATACATGGACATTCAGCAGACTATGAACATGGCGATTTTGAAAAACTTTAATGATAAGGGAATTGATTTCGCCTTTCCGACACAGACGATTCATATTGAGAAGTAACGAGTTTCGAGACGGCGCGCTCACGCGCGCCGAGAAGAAAAAGCGGGGCGGCCTTTGGTCGCCCCGCTTTTTCCATACCTACCCCTCAATCACATCAAGAAGCATGTCACGCAGTTCGGGAGCTAGATTTTCCATAAAGAAATCGGCACGTTCTTTGAGATTGCCGGAGAGATAGGTGGAAAGTGCCATGCCGGTATCGGTAAAGAGTGTGTGATTGATATGCAAAGGTGTGATGGCATTGAGCTCGCGTTCGGAAGTCGTGTCGCCTTCGGAGCTGGTGACCACAATGCCGGCAAGTGTGCCGGTTGTGATGTCTACAATACCGCCACCGGAAGATCCTTGCTGTGCGGCGATATTGCCCGACACGGCAAAGAGATCAGCCGTGTGTTCGCCGAATGTATAGACATCCAACACATGAGTGACAGCGGTGACAGGCCAAAGCTCGCGACTCACGGCGGATCCGCTCAGAAATTCTGCCGGATAGCCGGCAACGAGCATGGGAAGCCCTTCGGGAATGTCGTCGTTTTTTGCTCGGAGGGAAAGAGCGGGGAAGGAAGAAGGCAGGGGATCATCGGTAATCGATTCGTTGATAAGAAGCAGGGCAACGTCATATTCACCCGTTCCCAGCGGTCTGTCTTGGACAATCGCCTCGGCGTTTCCGGCAATCCACGAAGAAGAAATAAAGAGCGGTACGGCATCGTAGGCACGCTCGGCAGGCGCTCCGGTGCGGACGATGCAATCCGTGTATCCGGTGCCGCCCTGTTCTTCTTCAAGGAGGAAATATTGAGCCACATGGGAATTGGTAAGGACGATACCGCGAGAATCAATAATCATACCGCTTCCCGACGATGCGCTGATGCTGCTTCCGGTGTGGGTTGTGCAAAAGACGTTTACCAGAGCGGAACGCGCGGCGACATTGAGTACATCAGTGGGCTGGACATCCGGCGGTGGCGGAGTGCTTTCTTCCGGCTGTAATTGCTCATCTGTTGGGTCGGTGCTTGTGGCAGGCTCGGCGGCATGGGGAGTATCGTTTGCCGTATGCGGATGTTGTTGGGAGGGGGACTGCTGATATCGTTCGGAAGGAGACGGCGGTGTGTTGAGGGTGTGTTCGGAGCGTGGTGTTTCGGCTATGGGTCCTTTGGGAGGCGAGAAAGAATTGGTATCGGCAATACCGATAGATGCCAGAAGTTGCATTGTTGCGGCAATGACGATAACAAGAATTTCTTTTGCAATGTGGATAAGCTCTTCAAGCATGGCGCTATTATACGTTTTTTGCGTGAAATACGCGAATATTTGACATATTTATACATGCGTGATGTAGTCTTGACTTTTATTGAGGAGCGGTATAGAATGGGGGAGTAAATGTACAGCTTTCGGGCTGTCATTTTCATCAAAGGTCCCTTGGGCTTTTGCCCTCATATTTTTTGGCAGTAAGTATTTTAGGCTTACTTTATGGAAGATAATGTAATGAATCCGGTAGATGATCAGCAGAATGATGCTGCTCAGCCGGCAGAAGGAGAAACTCCTGAAGCTACTGAAGAGTCAGCTGAATAGTCTCCTCACACAACCCGCCTCTGGCGGGTTGTGTGTTTTTTTGGTAGGATAGTGCAACAAACGATAAACCCTAGAGCACGCAAGTGTGCTCGGGCGAAGCGATAAACGCGGCGGATGTCGCAAAGCGACATCCTCCGCGATGATAAACTTTCTCTTCGTTGTCATTCCCGGCTTGAATGGGAATCCAAAGCCCTAATCCAGCCCCACACTGATGTGTTTCAGGATAAAATAAACTGATCAGTAGAGATACTACCGGATACAGAATTATGTCTCTGGACACATAAGTGTGGGGCTGGACGGGCATGTCCTAAACCAGGCGTAGCCTGGTCGGACAAGAGCGGGTATAGTTTAGTGGTAGAATATCTGCCTTCCAAGCAGAGGACGGGAGTTCGATTCTCCCTACCCGCACAGCCAAAGCGAACCGCCATGAAGGGGCGGTTTTCGCTTTGAGCTGTGCGGGTAGAATGCCACACCTCATACGCATATGGAGTTTTTGGAAGTATGGAATAATGCAAGAAAGTAAAGATGTGTGGGGACAATATCTCTTGTGAGGTGTGGCATGTGGAGAATCGAACCAAACACAACTTTCACTGATTATTTTGATTGGTTAATTAAATGTTAGAGATTTTTCTTAACGAGAAGTAGCTATTTTCGGTTATAAGTGAAAGTGGTGTTCGGCGCCCAAGAGTACTTAGCGGATTGCGAATACTTGGAGCAATACGCTTAGTAACTCTGGGACGATTCTCCCTACCCGCACCACTTCGCCGAGCACCACTTCCGAAAGGAAGTGGTGCTCGGCTTCGCGGCGTCCGTCCTGCATAGCTTTAGCGACGTAGGGCAAGCACCACCAACAGCGTGTATATCATATAATCGCGAAGTGGCCCTGCAGAGCCTCGGCGACGTGGGGCATGTAAGACTGTGAGCCGCGCCTGCCTGCCGGCAGGCAGGTCCAGCAGCACTTTATAAAATACGAGCTCTCAGGCGAAGTATTTTACTTAGTAACTCTGGGACGATTCTCCCAAAATAAAAGCCGGCTTCTGCCGGCTTCTGCCCTCTATTTTCTGGGAGCAGGTATAGGGTACAAGGCTGCTAATTCGGGAGAAAATTGTGCTGACGAGACTGCCACCCAACCCCCCTCTTCAATAATGAATCCAAGGATAGGTTTCGTATCGCCTTCTTTTCTGAATATTCCCACAGCCAAGTCACCGTCTCTCACATCTCCGCCTTGCCAGGCTCGTGTGAAGAAACCCTCGAATTCTTTTTCGTAACCAAGCTCACATACTTTTTCCCATATAGACACGGCATGCCATCCGTGTATGTGGTAAGCTTCTGAGGGATTATTCAAATCTCGGATAAATTTAACCCCTAAATGTGCGATGGCTAACATTTTTACTATCCTCCTAGATTGATTTTGTGTTTTATTATCCATCATTTTTCCCCTTCCTTAATTTTTTACATATTTCCGTTCGTTCAGAAAATGGTTGGCCGCTGCCCCAATAAGCCAAATTGAGGGAAGTAATATTGCTGCAATGGTGGCAGTGAGAATAGATACATAGGATTTCTCTGTAGTGGTTACAGTTATAAATATTATTCCAGACGCAACTATGCCCACATAGCTGGCATTCCTGAGTTGTTTTAAAGTTCCCGTTTTCATTTTGGGCATGAATACGAGCGAAAAGAGCATTGTGATGATATAGAGTATGATGATTTCCATTTTCCCTCCGTTTTTGTTCAAGTACAAGTTACATAAAGAAATATTTCCTGCCCGCATAATTGCACAAGTTTGACATCTGTTCAAAGAAGTGCTGCAAAACATTCATTTTATAAACAAATAGTTGAAAAATAGCACAAAGAGATGTATGGTTGAAATATGCTTTCATTCTATAAGGGAATTGAAAATGATATCATTGCTCATCTCACAGAAGGGCCGCTTCCGGCAAAAACACTGGTGAAAACGATTGTCGCTGAGCGAGGAGTGACCGACCAGGGCGTGTATAAGGCGCTGAAATATCTTATCGACGGAGAGGTGGTGACGAAAGAAAAGCGGTCTGTTGGTTTATCGCATGCATGGGTGGAGCGCCTTGTTGCTTTTGCTGACGATGTGGCTCGAAAATATGAAATGAGTGACATGAACGATTTTCTCCGCCTCAACGACAAAGAGAAAGTATCATATACGTTTACTGAATATTTTAAATCCGATATCCATTGGGCACATATCTTTTTTCTCCTTGCCAAGCGGACTGATGCGCCGATTTTTCTCCTTTCTCCACACAATTGGTTTATTATTGCGCGTCCGGATACCGAGTCGGTTTTGTATGATTGGGCTAATCGTTCAAAACGGCATATGTACACGCTCACAAAAGGTAATACCGCACTTGATCGTGCTGCACAAGCTACAATTGAAAGTGATTTTGTGCACTTTTATCACGATGAAGAGATGAGCACGCCGCTCAATCGCTTTGTAACAGTTATCGGTGATTTTATTTTTGAATTCATCATTCCGGAACGCATTGCCGACACAATGGAAGAATATTATGCAACATACACCGAGTTTAATGAGGAAAGTATCGGTGCATTCCGCGCGCTCAGCGATACAAAGTGGCCGGCAAAATTTACCGTTGAAAAAAATGCGAAAAAAGCACTTAAACTCCGCCGGCGCATAGCCAAAGATTTTTTCATTCCGGCAGACGTAAAGGAGAAGTGGCTGACCTGAGTATATATGTCAAGAAGTTATACACAGTGTGCTTGACTTTTTTACATAGTTCGCATAAAATGTCATTATGACCAAGAACACACATAAAGAATTGATGTCCACTATCAAATCGTTGCGGACCGAGAAAGGATTCTCGCAGGAGCAGACAGCTTCTGCTATCGGCGTTTCGCGCCCGACCTATACAGCCATTGAAGCAGGTAAGCAAAAACTTGATGTTGAAGAGGCGAAAAAGCTCGCGGTGTTTTTAGGTATTGATGTTGAAGATATCGTGTATGAAGATGTGTCGAATTTGGAAAAGTATAAACACATGATTCTTGCATATCTTCGCGCAAAGGTGTCGGACGATGGAAAGGTGACAAAGACGAAACTTGCCAAACTCTTGTATCTGGCTGATTTTGCGTGGTATTACGATCACATGAAAAGTATGAGTGGTATGCGATATCGTCGTTTACAGTATGGTCCGGTACCAGACATGTTTTTTCGCGCACTCGCGGAGCTTGAAGACAGTGGGAAGATTGTTGTGGAACGGAAAGATATGGAGGAAAGAGAAATGTTTCTTATTAGCGAATCTGAGAGCAACAAGAACGATCCTCTTGAGAAGGTGGGAACTGATGAGGTTTCCCTTATTAAGAGCATCGCAAAAAAGTGGAAAGATAAAAAAACGCAAGATATTGTGACTTTCACACATAATCAATTGCCATATCGGATTTGTCGTGATAATGAGATTATCCCTTATGAGCTCATCACACAGGAGGATTCCGACCTGGTGTATTAGGGTATGCCAGGGACATGTTCTGTTACAATTGAATCTTTTGCGGAAAGTCATTATGTGAAGACGTTTGAAAAGAGGCACAAGTGGCACTGGGATGTAACTCGTCGCGCCATTATCGCCGAGCTTGAACGTATTGAAGCACTTCTTCTCACCGACAAGGCGGATTGTATTTGTGAGCAGGATGGTGTTGCCATTGTAAAAGTGGATTTCAAGGTGGCGGGAACAAAAGGGTCAGCAAAAAAGTCCGGTAACAGATGTATTGTTGCGTGGCATAAAGATAATGAAAAAGTCTCTATACTTTTGTTATACGGAAAGACAAATTTGCCAGGTAGAGGGAAAAATGAGACCGCGGTATGGAAAAAGATGGTGAGAGAGCAGTATCCCGAATATAGATATTTGCTAAAGAGCTAGCACGCTTATTTTGCTTGCACCCGACCCGCAAATATGCTTAAATAGTGGGCACAACGAAAGAAAGGGGATTTTGGCGTCTGGCTGGACTCTTTTTATTTTCTTTTTTATTTCTGACTTTTGATTTTCAGTCCTATGGGAACTTCGTTAAAGAACAAACGCAAAAGTGTGAAGCGTCGTCGTCGCAAGAAAATGCGTCGTCAGAATCGCTTTAAGAACAAATAACGCAAAACCGCCCTCGAGGCGGTTTTGCGTTATTTGTTCAGGAATATGAAAAACGAAATATGGAATATGGTGTACGGCGTAGCTTCGCTCTGTCGCACGCTCGAAACTCGAAACTTGACTCTCGAAACTCAACGAAAAAACTCCGCGGTGCGGAGTTTTTTCGTAAGTGGGTGATGCGTTTATTTCACCGCATCCTTGAGGGCTTTCGCCGCACGGAACTTCGGTACGCGCTGCGCGGGAACCTGAACGGCTTCACCGGTGCGCGGATTGCGTGCCGTGCGTGCCGCACGCATCTTTGCCGAGAAGATGCCGAGACCCGCGATGGACACTTCGTCGCCCGCCTTCAGCGTGTCAACGATTGCATCAAGCATTGCGTCTACGGCGCGTTCAGCGTCCGCTTTGGTGCTGCCGGTTTTTTCCGCAACAACATCAACGATAGCTGCTTTATTCATGGGATGTATTTCAAGAGAATATCTCTTGTACGTTAGTCGGGTAAAATCGACCTCGTCGAGTATATTTTCCAATCATCCTTGCGGACGTTATTGAGAAATAGACTCCTTTCAATCCCGGAAACGGGTTCGCTTCCTATAAAACATTATAAAACAATGCTTTTTACGGGGACAATCTTGACATGTGAATAAGATGTTGCATGAGTTTTGGGGACAGTGTTGAAAATAAAGGATAAATTGCAAATAATTCGTTTTTTGTGTTTACGCAACGTATATTTTAGGCAGAAATTGTCCACCACACACCACTTTTTATGAGCGAGCGTCTTGCGGTAGTGTATTTCACGAAACGAGCATCTTTTGTATCGTTGGTTTGCGCATTGTGAAAAGATGGTGTGCGGTACGCGCTAAAACAAAAACGCCCTGACGGGTCTTTGAAAAGGAGGCATACCACACACCACTTTATATTGGACAACGTGAGAAGGTTTTTCGTGTATATGTAACATAAGTATTTTTATGGTTATTTGAGTGTATTAAAAGATGGTGTGCGGTACGCGCGATAAAGAAAAGCCCTTTCGGGCTTTTCTTTATCGCGCGTACTCTATAACCTTCGTCTCTCGTATCACATGAACCTTAATTTCTCCCGGATATTTGAGCTCTGTCTCTATCTGACGAGCGATTTTTTGTGCCAAATCTTTTGCCTGCATATCAGTAATTTTCTCCGGCGACACGAAAATGCGGATTTCCCGCCCCGCTTGGAGGGCAAAACATTTCTCCACGCCTTCAAACGACAAGGTAATCTTCTCCAAATCTTCCAAACGCTTCAAATATTGCTCAATGGAATCGCGCCGTGCGCCCGGACGTCCGCCTGAAATCGCGTCAGCCGTTTGCACAATAATAGACTCAAGTGTTTCATACGGATATTCTTCATGATGCGACTGCATTGCCTTCACGATTGCCTCATCAGCACCAAATTTCTGCAAAATACGGCGACCGATTTCCACGTGGGTGCCCTGCACCTCATGATCCACCGCCTTTCCGATATCGTGGAGAAGTGCGCCTGCTTTGGCAATAGGCACGCTTGCCCCGAGTTCCTCAGCAATCATGCCGGCAATATGCGCCATTTCCACGGAATGCTGAAGCACATTCTGCCCGTAGCTGGTGCGGAAGTGTAAACGCCCCAAAATGGCAATAATGCGCGGATCAAGATTGAGAATACCGCATTCATATGCCGCCTGCTCACCCTTATCTTTAATGATTTTACTGATTTCGTCTTTTGCCTTGACGATATAATCTTCAATCTTCGCCGGCTGGATGCGTCCGTCTAGAATGAGATTTTCAAGCGCAACGCGAGCAATCTGACGGCGAACCGGATCAAAGGAAGAAATGGTAATAGCGCCGGGCGTGTCATCAACGATCACATCCACGCCGGCGGCGCGCTCGAATGCTTTGATGTTGCGTCCTTCTTTTCCGATAATCTTTCCCTTTATTTCATCCGAGGGAAGGGTAATCGTTGTGGAGGTGATATCGGCATTGGTTGCATTGGCATAGCGCTGCACCGCCGTTGTGAGGATCTCTTGTGCGCGGCGGTCGAGTTTTTCGGTATTGGCGTTTTCAAGCTTCTGAATACGCACAAGCAAATCTTCTTCATATTGCGCCTCAGCACGCTTATACAATTCCTCGCGAGCTTCCTCGGAGGAAAGATTGCCAACACGCTCCAATTCTTTTTGCTGCTCTTCTACTGATTTCTCCACTGACTCGCGAATTCCCTTCACTTCCTCGATGCGATGTTTCACTTCTTCAATCTGCTTGTCGATATCAAGCTGACGCTTATCCAGGAAGTCTTCTTTTTTCACCAAACGCTGTTCAAGTTCTTTGGCGTCTGCCTTCTTCTCCTTCGCCTCCTTCTCAGCGTCTCTTAACACGTGCTCCGCTTTTTTCTCCGCTTCGTGTGTGATTTTTGTTGCCGCTTCTTCCGCCGAAAGACGCATGCGTTTGATCTCAAGCTCCATGCTGCCCTTTTTCCCGAGGGAGATGATGAAACGCAGGAAATACCCGAGGGCGACTCCGACGAGCACGGCGCCTCCGGCTATCAAAAACATAAAAAGAGTAAAGCTCATACCTGCATGTTCCTCCGAACACGACAACACAGGGCTTTCATTCAGGCGTACGACAAACTATGCGCGCATGGGTGTTATGCGACGCGAAAAGAAAAGACGAAAAGCGTTGAAACGAAAATCCAAAATCATACGTGTTCGTAATGGAAAGATAATTTCGAGAGCCTGTTCACGGTTCTCATGTCGTGCGTTAATGCATCATATACCGAGCGAAAATCGTGAAAAACGGTGATAGAGTACTATCGTACTTTGAGACGTTTTGAGCGATTTGCAGCCGGTATATGGTGCATTAAGCCGACAAGGATATATTGTTCTTCGTTTAATTCCGTTGAGAACTGTGAACAGGCTCTAGGCCACACTGCCTATCATGTATGCCGTGTAAGACAGTGTGGAGGACTAATAACCTATACCCTGAGTGTACTATGGAATGGCTAAAATGGCAAATATCTTGGGAGCTTATAGCTGGTAGCTTGTAGCTTATAGAAAAAAGGCGCGCTGACGCGCGCCTCTCTGGGGATATCCAAGACAATTGACCGTAAGCGCTTGTCGTGCTATGAATAATGCAGTTGTACTTGCATAACTAAAATTCAGTGAAAATGAAAAAAGATGATCGGTTACCGGGAAGGTTTACATTGTGCCGCTTCAGAGTTCTTGTATTTCTCGAGAATCATGGAGCAGGTTGGATACCTCTCCTTTTTGAGAAACCACAAGGGGCCATTGTATTTGGATATATTCCAGGCGCCTGTATTCTTGGTATTATAGGCGCTTGGAGTCTGTGGGCTCTTTTGGGTACGTTGGTTGCTGCAGGGGCAGGTATGTTTTGGAGTATCCATTTTCTGTACCAAAGACATCTTCTTTGGTATAAAAAATATCAGGAAGAATGGGCGCGTCGCTATGATATGATTCTCAGGGCGATTTCTCCGGAAGTTTATGATTCTTTTCAGGAAGATGGGGAGATACCCAAGGATTCGTTTTGTGCAATGAACATTCTTGCCAACTTGAAACCGAGACTATCAGCGGAGCTTTTGGGAGACTATGATGATTCAACAAAAATCAGGCTCTTGGAATCGTTTCAGAATGAAATAGGACGCACATATTTCAGACTCCCTCTTTTATTTATCGGATACGATGAAATAGTCAAAGTTATTGATTCGTTTACGAGTAGGAAGGTTTTTCTTAAACCAGAGGACTATGTCGGTGGAGATACCTCTCTTATTGATGCGATTTTAAAATGCCAAGATTACATGTTGGAGAAGAATGATGAGACAATCAGTCAGATAAGAGAAACTTTTTCAAAGCATAAGGAAAACGATATCGATCAAATAGGTGTCATTAAAGCGTACTTTTCTGAAAGGGAGACAGCTCGTAGAAGACATGTGGAACAAGCCGGGTAATTCCGGCTTTTTTTGTGTCCTTTCTTTTCAAAGTCTTTTCATATATACTGTCCGTATCGGTATGTATGAGAAGCTGAAGAATTATGCGACGAGGATTGATGCCGAGGCGGACGGCGCAGTGCTGAAAGTGCACGGTGTTCCCTACATATTGTCATCCGACGATGCCGGTGGCATGCGCCCCGATGTTGGGATGTCAACGGGAGGCGTGTGGCTGTCTGTTGATGAAAAAGACATCGACACGGCACGAACCATTCTCAATGTATAATTTTTTGTCTATTAATTTCCTAATTTTTTAATCTCCTAACCTATGCTTATTCCCACAGTTATCGAAAAATCACAATTTGGTGAGCGCGCGTATGATATTTATTCGCGTTTGCTTAAGGAGCGTATTATCTTTTTGGCAGGACCGATTGATGATGCTGTTGCCAATACGGTGATTGCCCAGCTCCTGTTTCTTGAGTCTGAAGATCCAAAGAAAGACATCAGCTTGTATATCAATTCGCCGGGCGGGTATGTGCATGGAGGGTTGGCGATTTATGATACGATGCAGCACATTAAGCCGGCTGTCTCTACGATTTGTGTCGGTATGGCCGCTTCTATGGCATCGGTGATTCTCTCAGGGGGCGAGAAAGGGAAGCGATTTGTATTGCCGCGCGCGGAAGTGATGATTCATCAGCCGCTTGGTGGCGTGGAAGGACAGGCGAGTGATATTGAAATCTCCGCAAAGCATATTTTGAAACAGCGCGCGCTTCTGAATAAAGAGCTTGCGAAAAATACCGGCCAGACATTGGCGAAAATCGAAAAAGACGTAGAACGCGATTTCTTCATGGATGCCGAAGAAGCGAAGAAGTACGGCATTGTGGACGCGATTTTGAAAGAGAAGAATGGGAAGAAAGAACGATAATGATAAACAGAAAACGATAAACGATAAACTAAACTAACAAGCGGCGCCTAATGGCGCCGCTTGTGTGTTGTGTAAAAAAGGCACCGCGTAGCGGTGCTGAACTTAGTCACTTCCATACGGAAAGTGCCCGAAAAATGCTTTGCTTTCCAGCCAAGACACAAGGAAGCGACAAAGTCTCTTGAGGATTCGGAAGACAATGAATCCTACTGAAAACCATATCCCTGAAATTTTTAATGTCTCCAAATGGTCACTACTTGTGCCGATAGTGAATACCACAAAAAATAGAGCAACAAGGAACGGTGCCCACGCGTAGGCGACATGTCTTTTCGGAACTATGTCGAAAAAGCAGTGATTCCATATTGGGATTGTGAAGAATCCCATCACGAAAGAGACGCACATAAGGATTGTCATAGCATCCTCCTTTACAGGAAAAAGTTAAGAAATTTTTTCTATAGGCGAATATACTACAAGGTACGTTATTTCGCAAGGGAAAGCGGCGCGGTCTTTGAGGACCGCGCCGCTTATTCTTTTTCAGGAATCAAACGATTATTTCATCCCTTCCAAAAAGATAAAGACTGCATCGTTGGTGAGAATGGTTTCCACGTATACGCGCACGTTATCTTCTCCTGCATCTTTGTATTGTTCAAGAAGCGCTTTTGTTTCTTCCTCCAGGCGTTTTGCATCAGGTTGGATGTTTTCCGTGACGGCAATTTTGTTCAATACAAGCTGTGTCTTTGCGCGCTTTTCAGCGTCGGGGCGCCATTCTTTTCGCAAATCTTCACGCTCTTTTTTGATGTGCTTGAGGTATTCATCAAATTTGAGCCCCATGCGCGCGATATCGCTCTCAAATTGTGCCATCATGCGATCGAGTTCACCCTCAATCATCACTCCGGGAACCGACACCTTCGTTCCTTCGAGGATTGCATCCATAATAAGGCCACGATGTTTCTGTGCTTCACGGTGTGTTTTCTCGTGAAGCATATTGTCTTTGAGTTGTTTTTTGAAATCGTTCACATCTTTGAAATTACCCAAACCTTTGGCAATCTCATCAGTGAGCTCGATAGGGGTATTATCTTTCTTGGCCGACCGAGCGCCACTTTTATCTTCTTTTGAAAGAGGTGCTCGGTTTAGGCTCTTTTCTTCCTCATTCTTTTCACTTTCCTCGGAAGGAGATGTCTCAGCATCAGCCATGTCGGCCTCGGCAGCTCGTTGCTTCAAAATTTGCTGAATCGTCTCTTCTACTTCCGCATCGGAAACGCTTACCTTCTCTTTCTTTTCATTTGCTTCTTTGGCAGCTTTTTTATAATCAGGAAGAACAACCTCAGGCATCACCGCTACAGTAACAGAAAAACCGAGAGGGGAGCCGGCACCGATTTTGGTAATGGAAATTTCCGGACGGCCAATAATCTGAATGTCTTTGGCAAGAATAAGCTGCGGATAATGCGCCGCGATGGTGTCGCGAGCCATCTCTTCCAAGATGCCCATATCGCCAATATGCTTTTTGAGCACATCTTCCGGCACATGACCCTTGCGAAAGCCATCAATGGATACGTGTTCGGAAAGCTTTTTCACGACACGTGCACGATGTTTTTCCATTTCATCAAAGGGAAGCTCGCCGAGAATGGTAACGGTGGAATCATCATTTTTGGTGACGGTAAATCCGTCGTAGAGTGTGTTTGTGTTTGTTTCTGACATAATATAGGAACCTGCCTCGCATTAAAACATGTTAATAAATATTCCACGTTTTCACGTGTCCATTCGACAGCTCTCGTAACAAAAATCCGGCTGCAACTTGTCGTTCAATTTAGTCGTGTGATAGCACGGCTAAATCTCCACGACGGTGTTTCGCTCGAATTTTTTTCACGAGAGCAAGTCGTTTAATACGAGGCAGATTCCCCCGAGTGTACCTCAAAAGAACAGAAAAGGCAAAAAACAATTACGTCACCCCTGATTGCGTCTTAGTCTTACGAAGAATTTATTAACTCACTTATTCTCAAAGCAAAAAATTCTTTCGTAATGACTTTTATTCCCGCTTCATTAGTATGCCAATTGTCTTTTGAAAATTCTTTCGAAACCCTGTCGGTGTTTATTCTCACAAGTTCTGTTCCGGGAAAAGACATTTTTTGAAAATGTGCCCACCCGCGTCGTTGAGAGAACGGCGAGTTAACCAGAATGATTTTTTGATGAGGGACGTCTGATTGCTCTAAAAGATTAAGAGACCGTTTTACATTATCAGGGACGGTGATTGACTGATCTTCGCTAATAATATCGTCTTCAGGAACTCCGTTCTGGACGGCAAATGTTTTCAACATATTCGCCTCAGCCTCTTGCACAATATCTTTCTCATAAAAGGGCGATTTGCCGCTTACGAGTATGTAGGGTGCCAGACCTTGTTTGTATAACTCAATTGCTTTCTCCATGCGAAACGTTTTCTTTCCGCCAAAGACAAAAATAATATCAGCGTGCTCAAGAGAATCTTCCTCGGAAAGATAATCATATAGTGCGTTAAACAACACTTTGTTCTCCGGATTGGTATCTGAGAGAATCGCCTTGCTTAAGTTTTGAAATAATTCAACAGTCTCATTAAAAAGACGTTCGTCAGCAAAATCTTCGAAAGTGAATTTATTTGTGAAAAAGTTATTTGGTAAATGATACGCTTGGAGAAGGTCGAGGACTGAGGAAAAGTCCGCATAGTGGGATAACTCTTTTTCTTTGGGGATGACTCGCTTGTCTTCGTACGCGAGAATATGACAGAGTTCATTATATGTTGGGAGTTGCGCGGGATTTGTTCGCATAAATTATAGTATATGTGATTCTTGTTTCTTGTCCACATTTCTATTTTAAAAGGAAGGGTTGCATCCAAAAGAATGGGGGAGTATAATGAGTGAGTACTCACTTTAATCACTCAGGCATATGCTCACAAAATTTTTCTCAGACCTTCTCATAAAATCGGGTAAGGCGCCGGTATTCGACAACCCCGCCGACTATGGTCTTGAGTATGAAGATGTTACATTCACTACCGACGATGGTGTAGAACTTTCAGGATGGCTTATCAAAGGAGGGACCGACAAGGTCATTATCCAGACGCACTTTGGTATTCAGTCTTCTCGCAGCGGTTTTACCCTCAAGGGCAAAAACCCCATGACCAGACTGCTCTGGAATGATGATATTCATTTTCTCAAGCAAGCAAAATATCTGCAAGAAGCCGGATACTCGGTGCTCATGTATGATATGCGTAATCACGGCAAGAGCGACAGAGGGGTAAGTGAATGGATTCAATATGGCCTCGATGAACGCAAGGATGTACTTGCGGCGGTGGAATATATTTCCGGCAGGGAGGAATATCAAAATGCTGCCATAGGGCTTCTGAGCATCTGTATGGGTGCGGCAGCGACAACATTTGCCTACGGTATGGAAGAAAAAATGAGGCAGCATGCGAATGTAAAAGTCGTAGTCGCTATTCAACCACTGACGTATGATCATTTTGTGCGGGTGCTTGGTCTCCCTGAGAACATGATTGCGCGGATCAATGCCTTCAATAAAGAAGAGCGAGGGGTTGATCTCACAGGGGATTCATTTTTGTCAAGCGCAAAGCATGTCACCGTCCCCACGCTTCTGGTGCAGAATCAAAATGATCCGATGACCAATATGGATATGGTGAAGCAATATTTCGAAGATCTTCCCGAAGAGAAAGAAATGCTCTGGCTTGACCTCAAGAAAAAACGCGGTGCGGCGTATGACTGGCTTACCAAAACACCGGAGCCGATTCTCCGTTGGTTTGATGCTTATGTCCGTCCGTAGCTAGAAACCATCTCATAGTACATGGTTTATCCAGCCCCACTTTCACTGATTACCTCAACGTGTCCTTTCTCGTTAGAAATGAACATTAACGAAACATGGTAACAATACACAAATGAGTGAAAGTGGGGCTGGATTGCCAAGCATCTACACGAAGTGTAAAGTATTATTTTGAGCGGTTTAATATGAGATGGGTTCTAGTATCATTATCAGTATTATTTTTTAACGCGTATGAATACACACAACAAAGTGCTGAAGATTGTGGGATATGTCGCTGCCATTTGTATCATTCTTCTCGTCGCCTTTAATATCTACGGTCGAACACAGTACAATCCGTCGGGGTTACTCTCTGAAGCGGCTCCCAATCAAGAATTGCAGGTAGGGAAAAATACGGTTGAATATCTGAGTAATGGAGACAGCATTTCCGCATTCCTCTTTATCCCCGAGGATTATGTGCAGGGGGAGAAGCGTCCGGCAATTGTGGTGACACCTCCGCACACGGGTGTGAAAGAGCAGACAGCCGGCATGTATGCTGAAGAATTAAGCAAGAAAGGATATATCACGCTGGCATTTGACCCGCGAGGATTTGGAGCAAGTGGAGGACACAGGGGATATTTGAGTTCTCCAAGGCAAATTGAAGACTTGGAGCGTTCCTTTGATTATCTCCTCACACTTGAGCACATAGATGCCGAGCAGATGTTTAGCTTGGGTATGTGTGCGGGTTCGGGTGTGGCGGCCTATGAAGCGATGAACGATTCACGCATTCAGGCACTTGCCATTGTGAGCCCGTATCTGACAGGAGCAAGAGATAATGGAGGGGAATCACCATTCATAAAGAATGCAGTCTACGCGCTCCATGGTTTCCTCAAGACATATCATGCACTTACCGGAGGCGATGTCGTGCGATCGCTCGTTCCCACAACGGATGAAGAAGCGAAAGGGGCAAATGCGATAACCAAGGGCATGATGGAGTATTATTTACCGGGGACGCCCGGGGGTGTTCCGAACTGGAGCAATGATTTGAGCGCACTCTCAGTATTGCCGGTTATTGAATTCTCCATTTTTGATTACCCTCGCGGATTCGACACAATCCCCACGCTTACGGTATACGGCTCGGAAGCGGTGAGCAAAGATGGGGCGATGATGTTCTATGACATGGTGGGAGGTCCGAAGGAGGAGCTTGTCCTTGAGGGTGCGGGACATTTTGAGCTGTATTGGATGCCGGAGTATGTTGGTCCGGCAGTTGAGAAGATCGATGAGTTCTTCAAGAAGTATGGTGCTCGATAAAAGATACTGTAATAATAAATGTTTGCACAATATCTATGACCAAAAAAGAGAAATTATTACAAACAGCACTGGAGCTATTTGCCACACAAGGCGTGGGCAATACCTCTACGGCTCAGATTACACAGGAAGCTGGTGTGGCTGAAGGGACACTCTTTGTGCATTTCAAAAACAAACAAGCACTTGTCGATGCTGTGTATACACACATTAAAGCGCATGAGGCGGAAGTGTTTGGAGAGGCAATTCATCAAGAAAAAAGCGCGGAGGCTAATGTTAAAGAACTGTCAAAGAGCATGGTCCGACATTTTGTGGAACACTACAATGAATTGTTGTTTATTGAGAACGTGAAGCACTTGGATTTGGTGTCGGAGAAAGCTGTGAAGGAAGCGCATACATCACTTACCGTACTTTTTGAAGTGTTTGCAACGTGGCAAAAGAGAGGAGAGATAAAGGCGGTTGATTTGAATGTACTTGGTGCCATGGTGTGGGCAATGATAGTATCGCTCACAGAATATTGTAAGAAGAATAACAAAAAAGTCACCGATATGTTGGTGGAGCCGATTTGGGATGCGGTCAAGTCTCACTAAGAGCCTGTTCATGGTTCTCAACGGAATTGAAAGAAAAAGAATAAATCCTTGTCGGCTTAATACACTGTTATACCGGCTGCAAATCGCTTAAAATGTCTTGAAGTACGAGAGTACTCCCGCGCCATTTTTCACGATTTTCGCTCGGTATAACAGTGCATTACGCACGACAAAGAACCATGAACAGGATCTAACATCGCCAAATAAAAAACAACACCCGCATGCAGGTGTTGTTTTTTGGTTTTGTTTCCTGTTAGTGCATTTCATGGTAAGATGATTATATGAGCAAAACAGAAAAACAGAAAAAAGAAGCGATGGTTCGTGTGCCTCTGTCGGCGTTCAGATCGCTTTCGCGGTATCCGCGGGAAAAGAAAATCGTCGTGGAAATTTCCACGGACGATATTGCGCGTGTCAACAAAGCGGAAACACTTGATGAAATTATCAACGAAGCACGTCTTGAATACGCGACCGGAGATTACACGACACACAGAACGGCGAAAAGTGTTATTGCCACGCTTGAAGCATAAGTATGATACACGTCAATGTTTCTCCGCGTTTCAAGCGGGCATATAAAAAGTTGCCGCGCCATATTAAAAACAGTTTTCAGAAACGTGTAGAAGTGTTTGCGGAAGATCCGTGGCATCCATCGCTCAAAACACACAGACTCAAGGGTGCGTATCAGGAGTGTCTGTCTTTCAGACTTGATGACGGCTACCGAGTGCTTTTTGAATTCTCTTCCGCGCATGCCGTGGATCTCTTAGATGTCGGACCGCACGACTTATATCGTAAGCGACGGTAGAAATGTATCTGTGTTCCTATGGCTTGTTCCAAAGATAAGGTGTGTCCAGAACCAAACAGAAGGTATAAAAAACAACACCCGCATGCAGGTGTTGTTTTTTGGTGAACTTGTTTTAATGTTTACGCTCCGAGTTCCGCTTCAATGGCATCGAGCTCCGCGTCGAGATTATCGAGGTCGGTTGTGTTGAGGTCTTCCTCAATGTCGGTGATGTCGGTTGACGTGCTCTGCTCTTCGGAAAGCGCCTCAAGTTGCGAGTCGGGAGCATTCAAGATATCTTCGACGGTAACGTCACCGGCTTCATATTCACTCATACGTTCATCGATTTTTTGACCCCAGAAATAGAGTCCGCCGATGATAATCACAGCAACAATGAGAATGATACCGATTGCCGATCCCCATGAGCTCTTTTCTTCTGGAGCTGGTGTCGGAGGAGTGGTATTCTCTTGATTGAATTCTTGATTCATATTGGGTGTTGTCTCCATAGATGATTTGGTTATGAGAATAATTATACCATCCCCGATTCACCACTGCAAAGCACTTTTTCATCATTTCGAGCGAAAAACGAGTTGGAGCCCGAAACGTATCGAGATACGTTAAGGGCGAAACCGGTTTTCTCGCCGAAATGCTGGAACAGTGCGCAGAAGTGAATTGGGGCTGGTATTATTCCGTATCACCGGATGTATTGCCTTTAAGGTGTCGAATGGCTTCTTTCAAATCGGCGCGAGCCTCTCGTACTTCCTCGGCCGCTGCGCGAATTGCTTCTTTCACGATTGTGATGGATTCACGCGGAGTCTCTGTGGCAAGTGCATCTGCGGAGAGTGTTGCAACATCAGCAAGATATTCAGCTGCCGCCTCAAGGTGGTCGCGAGCGGCGTCAACCGATGTCTGCGCATCTGATGTATCAATACCTTCGGACTCAAGGATGGCAATGCGCTCTAGAGTGCGGTCGGCAAGCTTCGAGAGGCGGTCGATGGCTGCATTGATACGGTCAATCAAACGAGCGATATAGGCATCGATCCGGTCTTTGGCGTTCTCTTTCAATTCCTCTTTCTTTTCTTCCCAATTCTCTTTAATTTCACCGCGTTTTTCTTCCACTTTTGCGCGTACTTCATCCAAACGATTCTTCACGTCTTCCTTCTTCTCGGCGATATGCGTGCATCGTTCTTCAACGTCTGTGCAGGTTACTTCGTCGATTTTCACACATTCATTTGTGTGTGCGGCATCTGTTGTGGTTGTGGTGTCTTCGGAAAGCTCTTCACATTTTGCTTTGAGCTTCTCTTTTACTTCTTCACAAGTGGTGGTATCGGAACACGCGGCAATAATCCAACGAGGGATTTCTGAGAGATGGTCATGAGCTTTTGTCTTGATGGCCTCAATACGGTCGGCATGTGATTCTTTTACGTCTTGCATGCGTTCTTTTGCCGCCTCAACGGCATTGTGCATGTGTTCGCGGTGGTTCTTTACTGCTTCTATCGGACGTACTTTTTGTACAGATGGAGTTCCATCGGGCTTTCCCGCATTTCCCGGAGTGTGTCCTCTCCCTGTCGACGGAACAGAGCCGTCTTCGGTAGAGATTGGCATGACCTGAGCCTGATCGGCATGTGTTTTTACAGCTCTGTTGGGTGCTCCGGCGGCATCGGTGGGTGGATATACCGCATGCGCGGTTGGCGCCACAAGAAGCGCGGCGAGTGTAAGTGTGATGAATGTATGTTTCATAGTATTGAATATATGTGTCTTCTGACAATTATGACATTAGAACCAGTCCCATTGAAAACGTGAAAAAAGAAGATTACATTCACGTTTTCAATGGGACTGGTTCTAGTATATCAGAAATCGGGAATCGTCCATAATCGGTGTGTATAGCCACGAAACATCCCCCTTCAGGGGGATTTTTCGTGGCAAGTATTACTCACCGTATTTCTCGCGATACAAATCAAAGGAATGCTGTACTGCTTCCACGGCCGCTTCACGACCCTTCCATTCGTCCACTTCCACCTTCTTCTTCTCAAGATCTTTGTATACGGAGTAGAAATGTTTTGTCTCTGAGAGCAGGTGCGGTTCAAGGTCGGAGATGTCTTTAGTGTTCGCGAAGCGCGGATCCGTTACCGGTACCGCCAACACTTTCGCATCACCGTCACCATCGTCTTTCATGTCGAGTACTCCGATGACACGCGCTTCCACAAGTGCTCCCGGCACAATCTCTTCGTGCGCAAGCACAAGCACATCAAGCGGGTCGCCGTCTTCCCAGAGGCTGCGGGGCACAAAACCATAATTGGTCGGATAGTGCATGGGGGAGTAAAGCACACGGTCAAATTGAATGAGCCCGGTGTCTTTGTCGAGTTCGTATTTTACGCGCGAGCGTTTTGGGATTTCAATGATTACATTGACTTCGTCGGGAGTGTTTTTCCCGGCGGAAACATCATGCCAGAGATTCATATTTAATGAGAATGACGAATTAAGAATAATGAATGAAGAATATATGAAGCATAGCGCGAGAAAAGGTAGGGTGCAAGGGGTATGGACTCCAAATGTACGAATAGATACAAATCTACAAATGGTACGAATGGGCACAAATACTTCCTTTGTTGTCATTCCCAACTTGATTGGGAATCTTCGTTGTTTTGTTTCTGAGAATTATTTGAGAAGATTCTGAATCAAGTTCAGAATGACAAGTAACAACCCCTATAAGCCACATATCTGTCATTCCCGACTCGATTGGGAATCTTCGTTGTTTTGTTTTCGAAAAAACAGAACCCCCGAACAAAATTGTCAGGGGTTCGAGGCTGCGCCAGCTTTTGAGCTTGCAGCCTTGCCTTATGGTAACCGAGTTATTCGCGCTGGTCAGCGAATATGGTGTGGTCGGCACCGGCGGCAGCTGAGGCAATAGTGGTATTTTTTTCTCCAAAAGGTTCAGCGGCATGGCCGAACGGAGGTGAGTGGGTACAAAGCTTTTTCATAAGCTTATCTCCTCATCTTTTTGAGTTAATCCGCAATCCTACAATGGAACATGCGGAAAAAATGCTTACAGAAACACACTACCAAAGAACACATTGTCCCCTATATCCTGGTAAGATAAGACAAAGTTGGAACCAATCAATTGACCCCTATTATATACCACTCAAAATATTTGTCAAGCGCATTTTGGGATTTTTTGTACAAAAAGCCAATTTCAACCTTATTTTCCAACATATTTCATGAAAATAAAAAACACGGCGGAGCGCGAGCCCCGCCGTGTTTTCCTGGTAAACTGCTCGAAAGCTCGCCCTGTTTTCTTAATATGGCATGTCGTGAAATGTGGCTTAAACCATATTACCTTATCTTGCTAAAAAACAGCGGGGCTTTGAGCCCCGCCGTTTTCTTTTTGTGTGGTCTTTGTTATTTTTTACTGCTCTTTCTTCTCGTTGTCTTCGTCAGATTTTTCCTCATTAAGTTCTTCTTCCTCCGCGACAGCGTCTTCCACGTCTTCCGGTGATGTGCCTTCGGTGTCGTCGATGCTTTGTTCGCTTTCTTCGTCGTGCGCACCTTCCTCCTCTTCAGAGCCCATTTCTTCCACCGCTTCCTCAGAAACTGTTTCTTCGTTATCATTCATTGCGCTTTCGAGCGCGTCTTCAAGATTATGCTCTACCACCTCATCCTTGACCGATTGCGCTTCGGCGGAGTCTAGGTCGGCTTGCATTTCGTCGAGTACCTCATCTTCCGTGGTGCCGTCTTCGCCTTCGATATCGATATTCCATCCGGTGAGTTTCACTGCGAGACGCGCATTTTGTCCTCCCTTCCCGATAGCGAGTGAAAGCTGATCGGACGGGACAATCACCTTTGCGTATTTACTCTCTTCATCCACTTCCGTATCAATCACCTTTGCGGGAGAGAGTGCGGCAGCAACAAATTCTGCAGGATTCTCGCTCCAAAGAATGATGTCGATTTTTTCTCCGGCGAGTTCGTTCATAATGGTGGACACACGCACACCGCGCTGACCGACACATGCGCCAATCGGATCGACCGAATCGTCTACCGAGTGCACGGCAATCTTCGAGCGATTGCCCGGTTCGCGCGCAATGGATTTAATTTCCACGGTTTCATTTGCCACTTCCGGTGCTTCCACGGCAAAGAGTTCGCGAAGGAGTTCCGGATGGGTGCGCGACAGGCGAATGGAAACACCGCGCGGTGTTTCCATCACATCGTAGATATATGCCTTGATACGTGCACCCTGACGATAATGCTCGCCCGGGATTTGTTCTTCATACGGCATGATACCGGTTGCACGTGCAAGATCCACAAAGACATTGCCGCGCTCCACACGCTGCACGATACCGGAGACAACCTCGCCTTTGCGATCTGCGTATTCGTCTAAGACAGACTCTTTCTCCGCCTCGCGGATTTTCTGAATAATCACTTGCTTTGCTGTTTGGGCGGCGATGCGTCCATAGTCTTCTTTCGCTTCAAGCGGGAAGATCATCTCATCATCAAGAGACACGCCTTTCTTAATGCGTTGCGCGTCTTCAATCATGATGTGGCGTTCCGGATTAAAGAGAGGGAGCACTTCTTCTTCGTCCTCGGCCGATCGAGCATCGCTTTCGCCCGCAGGCGAAAGCGATGCTCGATTTAGGCTTCGCTTATCATTTTCCGGTACGGGAATTTCATCCTCATCCTCTTCAGACGGCATGCGCACGGTGGATTCGTCCACAACGATTTTCACCTGCTCAAAAGACACGCTGCCCGTTTCCGGATCAAACGCGGCGCGCACGATTTGGTCTTTTTTGCCGTAGTCTTTTTTGTATGCAGCGGCAACAGCCTGTTCAATGGCTTCCATGATTTTCTCGCGCGAAATCCCGCGCTCTTCTTCGAGCTGCGACAACGCGGAGTTGAATACTTTGATGTCAAACATAATAGTAAGTGTTAGGAGATTAATGATTAGGAGACTAAAAGAATGCAATCTCTTATTTTTAATATTTAATTTCCTAATGGCTAATCTCCTTTTATTAAAAATACCGGTGCACAAAGCATCGGTCATCGTGAATACAGTATATCGCATGCAAGAGAAAAGTCAAGCGAGATGTTCCCTCGCCTTCATTTGTCTATAACGAAATACGTATCATGCCGAGGTTATATGTTTTTATACACACGCATAACCGATATTTCAGGTGTGTGTCTGATATACTATATATGAATACATAGAACCAGTCTCACTGAAAACGTGAAAAAAATAAGAAGATCGTATTCAAGAGCTTCGCTTGACAGTTCTCGCACCCACACCGCGGCTGCACCTTGTCGCTCAACCGCACCGCACGAGAAGTGCGGCACGGTCTCCGCGACATCGGTTCGCTCGCGGTGTGGGTGCGAGAACAAGCCATTTTCAGTGAGACTGGTTCTAGATAAAAATTTTATATTCCATGCATGCCGATGAAACACAATTGAAAACATTTATTGTTGATTCCGGACTTATTGCCGCAGACGATCTCCTTGCGGCGGAGAAGAAGGCCAAAAAAGGGAAAAAGGCGCTCAAGGAGGTAATTCTCTCTGAAGGGCTGCTTTCGGAAGACGATCTGAGACGAGTGGAGGCGCATGTCTTTGGTATTCCCTTTGTGAATCTGAAAAATCATAAGATTGATTTTGAACTCCTTTCACTTATTCCGGAACCGATTGCGCGACGTCACAATATTATCGCCTTCAAAAAAGGAGAGGGTTCTTTGGAGGTTGCCATGCTTGATACCGATGATCTGGCAGCTATTGATTTCATCAAAAAGAAGGTGGGACTGAAAATATTGCCGCGTATTACCGATACGGCATCAATTAAGTCGGCACTGTTGCAGTATCAAAAAAACCTCAAGGCTGAATTTGGCGACATGATTAAGGAAGAAGCAGAGGTTCTGAAGGCGGTACCGGAAAGTAAAGAAGGAGAACAGCTTTCAGAGGGTGATTTGAAAAAACTCGCTGAAGATTTACCGGTGGTGAAAATTGTCGATTCGCTCTTGAAACATGCCATTGTGCAAAATGCCTCCGATATTCATATTGAGCCGCAGGAAAAGGAACTTCTCATTCGCTATCGTATCGATGGTATTCTCCACGATGCCATGGTGTTGCCGAAGGCTGCGGGTCCCGGTATTGCCGCTCGCGTAAAAGTGCTTTCAGATCTCAAACTTGATGAAAAGCGCTTGCCGCAGGATGGCCGTTTTAAAATCATCCAGAATGAAGAGAAGGTGTCGTTTCGTGTGTCCACCATCCCGACCGCTTTTGGCGAAAAAACAGTGATGCGACTTCTCCGTGAGCGCTCAAGTGGCTTCACGCTCGAGACACTCGGTTTTCACGGGGTGGGTGAAGAGCGTATTCAAGAAGCAACACGGCAAAAGACCGGTATGATTCTTGTGACCGGACCGACAGGATCGGGAAAGACGACAACGCTCTACACCATTCTTGATATTTTGAATACTCCGGAAGTAAATATTTCCACGGTAGAAGACCCGATTGAGTATCAGGTGCCGCGCATCAATCAGACACAAGTGCGGCCGGATATTGGTTTTACCTTTTCAAAAGGATTGCGTGCGCTCGTGCGTCAGGACCCGGACATCATTCTTGTGGGCGAGATTCGTGACACCGAAACGGCAAGTCTTGGTGTGAACGCTGCCCTTACCGGTCATTTGGTGCTTTCCACGCTCCACACCAATTCCGCCGGTGGCACCATTCCGCGTATGCTTGAGATGGACGTGGAATCTTTTCTCCTTGTCTCCACAGTGAATGTTATTATCGGGCAGCGACTCGTGAGAAAACTCTGCGACACGAAAGAAAAATATTTCTTGACCAAGAGTGAAATTACGCAGCTTGGCGAAGAAGCGAATCTTGATTTGGTGATGACATACCTCAAGGAGGAGAAGGTGGTCGATGCGAAGGCAACATGGGAAAAGATTCCGTTTTATAAGCCAAAGAAGAGTGCACAGAGTGAAAGTGGATATTCCGGACGTATCGGTATTCATGAAATCTTACGCATGTCTGATGGTATCCGCACTCTTGTCATGGCAGACGCGACAGCTCATGAGATTCAAGAGCAGGCGCGGAAAGAAGGTATGATGACAATGCTTGAAGACGGTATCTTTAAGGCGGCGGCAGGAACAACGAGTATTGAGGAAGTGCTTCGCGTTGTGTCGGAATAAAACATTACGAATAACGAATAACGCGAATATACGAATACACAATCATACCATTCTTGACTCACGTATATGTCTGTCGCTATACGCTGTACCGAAACACCACAAAGAAACAATATTGACGCTACATGTTAATCGTAAGTCCGAAGCAGAGAAGCGACCCATTCGTATATTCGCATCATATTCGTAATTCGTAATTGTTCGTAACTAAAAACACACGAAGATCCTGAATCAAGTTCAGGATGACATCGAAAGTGGTTTATATGTCAAAAATCAGATTCGTATGTTCGTACCGATTCGTAATTCGTAATTTGTTTATCCATGCAGTTTACCTATACCACCATTAATAAGGAAGGGGAGCGGGAAGAAGGGCGTGCCTATGCGTCTGACAAATTTGCGCTTTCAGCACTTCTGAAAAAAGAAGGGAAAACACTTGTCTCCGCCGAAGAGGTGAAGAAGGGAGTGTTTTCTTCGATGAAGAATATCGCTCTCTTTAAGCGTATCTCAATGGATGAAAAGATTATGTTTGCGCACAACCTCGCAGCCATGACGCGCGCAGGACTTTCTCTCTCGCGGACACTTTCCATTCTTGAGCGGCAAAGTACGAATACACGTTTTAAGGAAGTAATGAATGCTCTTGCCGAGACGATTAAAAAGGGAGGAACATTGGCCGATGCACTGCGGGAATTTCCCACAGAGTTTTCGCCGCTCTTTGTCTCTATGGTGCATGCCGGTGAAGAATCGGGCGGCTTGGCTGATGCGCTCGAAGTGGTGGGAACACAAATGAAAAAGAATCATGAGCTTGTAAAGAAGGTAAAGGGTGCCATGATTTATCCGTCGATCGTGATTGGGGTGATGGTACTTGTCGGGATAGTGATGATTGTGAAGGTGGTGCCAACACTCACGGCGACATTTGTTGAACTCGATGTTGAGTTGCCTGCTGCGACAAAGATTTTGATCGCTGTCTCTGACGCACTGCGAGACCATTTCCTTCTTGTGCTCTCCGGGGGAGTACTTCTCATTCTTCTTTTTGTATACGCAATGAAAACACAACGCGGTCGGGAGATTAAAGATGCGCTGTTGCTCCGCATGCCTCTTATCGGTGGTTTTGTCCGAGAATTCAATGCCGCACGCACAGCACGCACACTCTCTTCTCTTCTCTCTTCAGGGGTTGATATCGTTCAGTCGCTTGTCATCACGCGTGATGTGATTCAAAACACGCAATTTAAGAACACAGTGAGCAGCGCTTCGGAACGTATCCAAAAAGGCATACTGCTTTCCGTGCTCTTTTCCGAGGAAAAGGCAGGTGCACTCTATCCGATTTTGTTTTCCGAAATGATTGCCGTGGGAGAGGAGACGGGAAAAGTATCTGATATGCTTGAAGAAGTGGCGCTGTATTATGAAGGTGAGGTGGAAGCGGCAACGAAAAATATGTCGACGATTGTTGAGCCGATTCTCATGCTCATTGTGGGTGTTGTGGTGGGATTTTTCGCTCTTGCCATGATTACACCGATGTATAGCGTCATGAGCGGAATATAAATTACGAATGACGAATAACGCGAATATACGAATACACAATCGTACCATTCTTGGCTTACGTATATGTCTGTTACTATACGTTGTACCGAAACACCATAAAGAAATATTATTAGTGCTAAATGCTAATCGTAAGCCCGAAGCAGAAAGAATACCCTTTCGTAGATTCGTATCATATTCGTAATTCGTAATATAAAGAGAAGTATTTATGTCAGAAAACTTCCTCAAACCATATATAGCAAGACGAAAGGACAAAGGGATGAATCTTTCCCGTGGGTTTACCTTCATCGATATTCTCATTGGCATGGCGCTGATGTTGATTGTGTTTGTTTCTCTCGTCGGCGTGTTTCGTATGAGTATCGGCGTCATCGTACAGAGCAAGGCGCGAGTGGGTGCCCTTGCGCTGGTCCAGGAACGAGTGGAATTTCTCCGAAGTCTTTCATACGACGAGGTGGCAACGGAGAATGGTATCCCCGAAGGATCTCTTAAGCAAGAAGAAGCAATTACGCTTAACGGTATTCTCTACGAAAGACGTACGTTTGTGCAATATGTGGACGCACCCCAAGACGGTACGGGAAATGATGATGAGAATAATGTCCCCACCGATTATAAGGTTGCCAAAGTGGAAGTTTCTTGGACGGTGAGCGGCGTTGAAAAGAGCGTGGCGGCTGTCACCAATGTGATGCCACCCGGTATTGAAACCAATGAAGGGGGTGGGACGCTCATCATCGAAGTGTTTGACGCTCTTTCCTCGCCCGTACAAGGAGCGACGGTGCATATCGTAAACACAAACATTGCTCCGGCGGTAGACGTGGAGGTTTCTACCAATGAGAATGGACGGGTGATGTTTCCGGGAAGTCCGTCGGCAAACGACTATGAAATGACTGTGACAAAAAACGGATATAATTCAGCACAAACACGCGATGTAACCGCCGAGTTGCCTGTGCCGCTTCCCGGGCATGTGTCTGTTTTGGAAGGAGAAACAACAGAGGTAAGCTTTGCCATCGACCTTTTGGGGAGTTTGCGCATTGATACGTGGCTGCCCATATTGCCGTATGTGTGGGAAGATACAATGGATACAACAGCACAGATGCAGTTCTTCAACCAAATCGCGCTTTCCTTCGGCAGTGTGGCCCTGGGAGACAGTGGTCATGGATATTATACAAACGGATCAATCATGTCTGAGGACATAACGCATACGTATCTTGATTCTTGGGATGCGTTTTCCTGGAGCGACACAACGCCTCCCGGTACCACTATTCTGTACCATGTGTACGATGCCGATACGGATACGCGTATTCCCGATGTGGTGCTTCCGGGAAATGCGGCAGGATTTTCTTCTTCTCCGGTGTCGCTATCTCTCCTTGCGCCTGAAACATACACAACGCTTTCTGTGGAAGCTCTTTTTGAAACATCTGCAACGAGCACAACACCCGCGCTTCATGAATGGAGTGTATCATATGAAGCCGGACCAATTCCCGTGGGAGACGTACCATTTTCTCTTTCAGGAACAAAGTCTATCGGTTTTGACGGCGAGGGAGAACCGGTACTTGCCTACGATACCAATCAGGTAACAGATGCAAACGGTAACATCGTCATCGATCTTCTGACGTGGGATACGTATACGGTTATCGTTGATGATGATGCGTCGGGATACGATGTACGGGCATTGTGTCCGGAGGCACCGTTTGGAGTTGATCCCGGTGAGAATGAAGAAGTGGATATCTATCTTGCGCCCGATACACAGCACTCTCTTCGAGTGATTGTCTATACGACTGAGCCGGCACCGGCAGCAGGTGTGGATGTGGAGCTTTCACGGAGTGGATTTTCCGCGGAAGAAACAACCGACTCATGTGGACAGGCCTTTTTTGCAGATCTTGTCTCTTCAAGTAATTATGTTCTCAGTGTGGACGATTCTCCCTTTGGTACTGGAACGGTGAGCGATGTGTCGGTGGATGGTGTGTCGTTTGAAGAGGTGTGGTTGGAGTAGCAAAATTACGAATGACAAATAACGCGAATATACGAATACACAATCGTACCGATAGAAGTTCTTATATTCGTATTATCACAATCTATTGTAATGGGAGATCACAAAGAATATATACGTGTCATATGATAAACGTAAGCCCGAAGCAGAAAGAACACCCATTCGTAGATTCGTATTATATTCGTAATTCGTAATATTAAGAAGAATACATGTTTCATCATTCCAAACAATTGAAAAAAGAAAGACGACGGATGAATGTATCGCGTGTTTCCGGTATCTCCATCGTAGAAATGGTTGTATCAATTGCAATGGCAACATTTGCCATTGTTGCTATCGGCTCGTTTACCATATCGTTTTATCGCACTAATGCCTACGGTATCGAACAATCGTTTGCCATCCATTCTGCCCGTAAAGGTATCGACCTTATGGTGCGTGACATCCGTGAAGCAACCTATTCTGACGAGGGGAGTTTCCCTGTGGTATCAATCGCACCGTATGCAATGGTTGTGTACAGTGATGTTGATCGTGATGATTCAGTAGAGCGCATCAGTTTTTCGCTTGAGGGTACAAACCTTATCCGAGGAAAAGCTGAGAGTGCAGGCGATCCGCCGGTATATCCGGGAGAGAACGATGAAGAGTATAGCGTTTCCGATTCCGTCCGCAACGAAACGTATGGAACACCGATATTTCAATATTATGATGAATCAGGAAATGAAATTACCGACTACGACGCTGTGACCGATGTGGTGTTTGTGACCGTGAATGTGTTGGTGAATATTAATCCGAGTCGTTTGCCGCGTGATTTTTCTTTGCGTTCCAGTGCGTCATTGCGAAATACGCGTGTCGGTACGGAGTAGCAGAATTACGAATGACGAATAACGCGAATATACGAATACACAATCTACCATTCTTGGCTCACGTATATGTCTGTCGCTATACGCTGTACCGAAACACCACAAAGAAATATCTTGGCATAAGACGACAGCCACAAGCCCGAAGCAGAAAGAATACCCATTCGTAGATTCGTATCATATTCGTAATTCGTAACTGTAGTATAATAGAAACAATATGAACGATGTACATTCCTCTCGCGGATATATGATGATTATGGTGCTGGTGTTTGGCGCCGTGTTTATTACACTCATGGGTGGTTTGTCGGGGTTTGTGTTGATGCAAAAGAACGTTACTGAGAAAAAAGAGTATGCCGAACAGGCGCTTCAAATTGCCGAAGCGGGACTCGAATATTACCGATGGTTTCTTTCCCACAACCCGGGTGATACAACAGACGGGACCGGAGAACCCGGTCCCTATGAGCACATCTATGCCGATCCGGAAGGAGGAGATATTGGAACGTTTTCTCTCAATATCGCAGGGACTGTCTCATGCAGTGAAATTACCTCCATTGATATTTATTCAACGGGATGGGTTGATGCTGATCCTGATGTGACGCGAACGGTATACGGCAAATATACTCGTCCGTCTGTCGCCGAATATGCGTATGTCTTAAATGATAATGTATGGGCGGGAAGCGACCGACAGATTTATGGTCCGTATCATTCCAATCTTGGTATTCGCATGGACGGAACCAATCACTCTATTGTGACATCAGGCGTGGAAGAGTGGCGATGTACGAGCAGCTTTGGCTGCTCTCCTTCGCGGGATGAGAGCGGAGTATTTGGTGACGGACCCAATACCGAACTATGGGACTTTCCCGCGGAGACGGTTGATTTTGTGGGCATCTCCGTTGACCTGGTGCATATGAAAGATCGCGCGCAAAACGGAGGCGGTTTGTATTTTCCCAAAGTATCAAATTGGCGAAACCGTGAGGGATACCGCGTGATTTTTCGGGAGAGCGGCACCATTGATGTCTATGAGGTGACGAGCACGCGGAGGGTATGGAGTGAGCCGGTCGGACGCGCCACGGAAGATAATTACGAAAGAATTCATTCGCAGCACTATGTGGGGAATTATGACATACCGGAGGAGTGCAGTTTACTGTTTTTCGAAGATAATCTGTGGGTGGAAGGAGAGGTGGAAGGAAGAGTAACGCTTGTATCCGCCAACGTGACTGATCCGGGAACCGATACCAACGTGTACCTCATTGATGATATTACCTATGCAGATACCCAGAGCGGGTTGACGCTTCTCGGTGAGCACTCGGTCTTGATTGCGTACGATGTGCCGTATAATCTTGAACTTCGCGGTATTTTCATCGCACAAATGGGATCGTTCGGGCGGAATTATTACAATCCATGGTGGTTGTCGCTCTCTAAGCGAGGAGTGCTTGAAATGACCGGCAGCATCGTATCCAACGGACGCGTGGGAACAAAGTGGACGTCTTGGGGATCCCATGTATCGGGCTTTGCACAGCGATATAACTCCTATGATCGACAGCTTGCGGGGGATCCGCCACCGTTTACGCCGTATATGGACGATGAGTATCGTTTTGTCGAGTGGCGACAGGAGGAATAATGGTTGCTGGTCCTAGTTGGCGCGGCTTTCGCCGCGCCTTTTCCAATGTCCCCTGGTATTCCGCTTATGTATGGGGGATAATATATGTATGATGTCTACCCCACACATGGTGCGTCGCATTATATACGGTGCTTTTGTACTAATCATCGGATGTGTATTCTTGGTTCCGATTGCATACGCAAACCCTCATCAAAATATAGATGATGGAGGAACAGGTTCAGGTACCAACGGCTACGTCCTCCTCGAACCCAGTATTCTCGTTCAAGGAGGAGGCAAATCCGCAAGTCCCGCCGACTATCTCGAAAACATCTTCTACTTTATGATCGGCACAGCCGGTGTCTTGGCAGTCCTTGTATTTGCCATTGGCGGTATTCAGTTTATGGTCTCAGGTGCCACTCCTTCTGCAAAGAAGGAAGGACAAGAAAAAATGACTGCCGCCATCTTCGGACTCATCCTCGCTCTCGGCACCTGGCTTATTTTAAACACTATCAATCCGGATTTGGTGAAGAAGTTTGACTTGAAGCTTGATACGGTGACGGTGACGGGGAGTGGGGGAACGGGAAGCGGAACGAGCACTCCGGGGAACCTTCCCTCAAATCTTCCCATAGGATGTTCGAATTATAAGAATGCTTTTATCAATGCGGCAAACACTGCAAAAATTGACGCGTGTCTTCTCTATGCGGTTGCATCACAGGAGTCGGGCTGTAATCCCGGTTTGGTAAGTAAGGCGGGTGCATGTGGCATTATGCAAATGCTTCCCTCAACAGCAAATGCCTCATGCAACTGGCTCAAGACAAATCCCGAAGCAAGTATTCTCAGGGCGGCTTTTTATCTGAAAAGCAATGCAAACGGATTGCATGCATATGACAGTATGTTTGATATCGGTAATGCATATGGTCAATCAGGAAAAACAGTGCAAGTTGGTGGCTTTATATATGATACGGGGAACGATGATCTCATTGCATCGTACAATGCCGGAAATGGTACGGTATCAACAAATGGTCGAGGACCATTTTCCCTCTCCCAAGATTGTCCAAAATCAACATATGGGACGAACATCCCCGCATGGCAATGTCATATCAATCCGGGAGGATTTGATGAAACACAAAATTATGTTCGTCGCGTGCAGTCATATCAGGATATGTGTAATCTGAAAGGGTTGTAAGTGTGATATAATTGAGAGAAGATGATTCAGAGAATGCAACGTAATATGTGGGACGTGGGTATTCTTTTGGCAATCGTGTCGTGCGCGGTTGTTGTTTTTGGGGAGCCCACACTCGCGTATAGTCCTGAAGGAACCGGCTACGCCCTCCTCGAACCCAGTATTCTCGTTCAAGGAGGAGGCAAATCCGCAAGTCCCGCCGACTATCTCGAAAACATCTTCTACTTTATGATCGGCACAGCCGGTGTCTTGGCAGTCCTTGTATTTGCCATTGGCGGTATTCAGTTTATGGTCTCAGGTGCCACTCCTTCTGCAAAGAAGGAAGGACAAGAAAAAATGACTGCCGCCATCTTCGGACTCATCCTCGCTCTCGGCACCTGGCTTATTTTAAACACTATCAATCCGGATTTGGTGAAGAAGTTTGACTTGAAGCTTGATACGGTGACGGTGACGGGGAGTGGGGGAACGGGAAGTACATATGATGGGAAGTTGAATGAAATTACCATAACAAGAGAAGATGGAACAACCTACACGTTTAGGGGAATACAAGACGCATATCAAAGCTCACCTGGATTGCAGCTCGTGGGGGAGGATGGAAAGTATCTTCCCGAGAAAATAACAAAGGAAGAGGCAATGCGATATACGCTTATGAAAGATAGTGATATTGTGATTACGAGTACAACAGGAAGTTCAAAGCCATGTACCTATCCCGGACAAACGGGATGTACGGATCTCTATGGCATGAAAGCCGCGACAATAGAAGAAATAAAATATATTGATGAAAAAACAAAGGGTCAAGTTTTGGTGACGGGCGGCACGGAACATGGGCCACATGCTATCGGAGCGTATAGTCATGGAAGTGGACATAAGGTGGACATTGATGATACATCGAATGTGACTGATTATGTGGAGAATAATTTTATTCGAAGAAAAGATTTAGATAGAGAAGGAACACATGCTTCTCGCGCATACGAAAATCCTGACACGGAAGCCATCTGGCATCATGAGTATAAGAAGAAAACGCATTTTGATGTAGTGGTGTATCCCGAGAGACCTTAAAAAGCACATAAACACGCGGCGCCGAAGGCGCCGCGTGTTTATGTGCTTCATGCTATAATACCCCTATGAAAAAGAAAGCAGAAAAAAACCGTACGCTCATTGTTGCCAATTGGAAAATGAATCCGGCAACGCTTGCCGATGCGAAAAAGCTCGCCATGAAGTCACAGTCTCTTGGAAAAGGCCTCAAAAAGACCGTACTCATCGTGTGTCCGCCGTTTCCTTTCTTGGGTGACGTTGCAGCACCGAGCGCAAAAGGATATGCGTATGGCTCACAGGATATTTCGAGTGAGTCACTCGGATCACATACGGGAGATGTTGCCGCAATCCAAGTGGCATCACTCAAAGCTTTATATACAATCGTGGGTCATTCCGAGCGTCGCGAAATGGGAGAAAGCGATGAGGATGTAGCGGCAAAGGTGCGCGCGGCCCTTTCGGCAAAACTCACTCCGATTGTATGTGTTGGTGAAAAAGAGCGCGATGATGAAGCGAAATATCTTCTCACATTACGCGAGCAGATTCACAATTCCCTTGAAGGAGTATCGTCGCGTGATTTCGGTAACATTATCATTGCCTACGAACCAATATGGGCCGTCGGTGGATCAATTGCCGATACTCCCGATGATACAGCCGAGACAATTCTCTTTATAAAGAGAACACTCATGGAGCTTACGAGTGAGAAGACAGCTCTGTCTATTCCGATTTTGTACGGCGGTTCGGTTGATGATAAAAACGCAGCAGGATTTCTTGCCAAAGAAGAGATTGACGGACTGCTTGTCGGACGCGCAAGCAGGGATCCTAAAAAGCTCGCTGCGATTATCGACGCTTCAGAAAGAAGGGATGTTGCGTAATCTATTTTGTTGTCATCCCGCACTTGATGCGGGATCTTCCCGAATTACCTTTAGAAACAAGACAGCGAAGATTCCGGGTCACCAGAGCCCCACTTTCACCAATGCTGTATATGATAAAACATCTTCCACCCTTTCTTCTATCGTCTACGACCTCTTCATGTACTCAGTGAAAGTGAAGCTCGGCAGGAGCCCGGAATGACATATACATTTATGAAATCATCACTCCCACAACTGAGTACTTTGAATGCAAATATGCTTCGCGGGAAGTATGTGCTTGTTCGTGCTGGGGTGAATGTGCCGCTTGTGAATGGAAAAGTGGCGGATGGTTTTCGTATTAAAAAAGCACTCCAAACGATTCACTTTCTCAAAAAGGCGGGGGCTCGTGTCATTGTGATTGCTCATATCGGACGTGACCCTAAGGAATCGCTTCTTCCTGTTGTACGCTACATGAACACCAAGACACGCATCGGATTTGCTTCGGATGTCTTTGGCCCGGCCACTGAAAAGATGATTGCCAATATGAAAAACGGCACTGCCCTTCTTCTGGAAAACCTTCGTCAGCATGAGGAAGAAAAAGGGAATAACGTTGCCTTTGCAAAGCGTTTGGCGTCGTATGCGGATCTATATGTGAATGATGCCTTCTCTGTCTCTCACCGCGGACATGCTTCTATTGTCTCCATACCGAAATATCTTCCTTCGTATATCGGATTGTCATTCGAGGAGGAACACGGAGAACTTATGCGTATGCGTGAGCCAAAAGAGCCATTCGTGCTTGTGTTGGGCGGGGCGAAAATAAAAACAAAGATGCCACTCTTGTCTCTCTATGCGAAAAAAGGAGACACGGTGTGTGTCGGCGGTGCAATTGCTAACACCTTGCTCAAAGCGCGAGGATATGAAATCGGAAAGTCTGTTGCCGATGATACGAAAGAGCTTTCAGCTTTGGCGAAGAAAAAGAATATTCTCTTGCCGGTTGATGTTGTGGTGGAAACGGCAAAAAAAGAGCGCATCGTGCGGGATGTGGGTGATATACGGAAAACGGATACCATTTTTGATATTGGTCCGGAGACGGTACGCACGTGGGAAGAAGTGTTGTCACATGCGAAATCAATTGTGGCAAATGGTCCTTTGGGGTGGTATGAAAAAGGGTATACGAAGGGAACGAAAGATATATTGAAGGTTATTGCACAAGGCAGTGCGCGGAGTGTGGTTGGTGGTGGCGATACGGTGGCGCTCGTACGAAGTGCAAAGATGGCTCAAGACATCACATTTCTCTCAACCGCCGGCGGCGCCATGCTTGATTTCCTTGCTGATGGGAGTCTGCCCGGGATTAAGGCGATAATAGAAGTTAGGAATTAGAAAATAGGATACAAAGTCGGCGCTCCGCGCCGACTTTGTGTATAAAAAAGGCCCCGCGTAACGGGGCTATTGAAGAAAGTATCCTACACTAATAGCGAGTATCGTTAATGCACTCATGACGAGCGTGAATACTTTTGTTGTCATCCGCTTACGTTCCTGGGAAGAAAAGTGTGGCAAGAAATCCCAGAGTTCTTTCCGGTAATTATGATAATGAGACATCGGAAAAATATTTTAGGTGTTGAGAAAAGGACGAGTATTGTTTTTAATCATATCCTTATGAAAAGAAAAGTCAAAATGGGGATAAATAGAAACGATAAACTTTGAACGACCATAAAGCACAACAAGTTGTGTTCGGGCACAGTAAACGATAAATAAAAATACAAAAGCGCGGCTTCGCCGCGCTTTTGCTATGAAAAATTAATTATATAATTAATTACATAATTAACCTTTTACACAATCGCCCGCAACTTCTCTCCCATCTCTTTGAGATCTTCGGGAGTCGCTTTCTTGCCATGCCACAGCCTATGTCCGTCGTCTGAAAAGCGCGGAATGATGTGAACGTGCAAGTGAAACACCACTTGCCCGGCTGCTTCTTCATTATTGATGGCAATATTGACACCATCGGCACCGGTCACTTTCTGTATCTTCGGTGCAAGAGTATGTACCGTTTTCATGACATGTGAGAATGTATCGGCATCGATATCGAAGATATTGGTTGCATGTATTTTCGGAATCACCAATGTGTGCCCAGAATTAACGGGAGCAATATCCAAAAATGCGAGCGTATGCTCGTCTTCATATATTTTTTCCGCCGGAATATCCCCGGCGACGATGGAGCAGAAAAGACACATGGGAATAGAATTAAGAATGAAGAGTTACGAATTAAGAATATATACAGTGTAGGGGAAAAACGGGGGTGGTGCAATATATCAGGAGATTAAAAGTTAGGAAATTAAAAGTTAAACAAAATTATTTTCCACTTTCTGTATCCTAAAAGCTCAAAGCTATAAGCTATAAGCTCGGCATGCTATACTTCTCCCTATGCCTCAAAAGACTTATCGTATGGCTGATGTGCCCGGTAATGATGCGCGGGAAGCGCTCAGCGCATATTCGCCTCTTGTGCAGACACTTCTTGTGCGTCGCGGTATTTTCACCGCTGAAGATGCTGAGCACTTTCTTTTTCCCGATTGGGAACGCGACACATCCGACCCATTCCTCCTCACTGATATGGAAAAAGCGGTTGCGCGTACTTTCGCTGCAATGGATGCTGGTGAGCACATTGTGATTTACGGCGACTATGATGCCGATGGCATTCCGGCAAGTGTTATCCTTCACGATCTCTTCGTGAAAATACAGTATCCGCATTTCTCCAATTACATGCCTCATCGACACAATGAAGGGTTTGGACTTAATACCGAGGCGATTGAAGAGTTTGGAAGTCGCCAAGTGAAACTCATCATCACCGTTGATTGCGGTATTACCGACAATGCACACATCGCCCGCGCCAAAGAGCTCGGCATGGATGTGATTGTTACCGATCATCACCTTCCTGGAGAAACACTTCCCGATGCGTGTGCTGTGATTGACCCCAAGAGAGAAGACGACATGTATCCCGATGACATGCTGTGCGGTGCCGGTCTTGCTTTCAAGCTTGCCCACGCACTTCTCATGCGCGGACGAGAGAGTGGTCGCTTTGATGTCCCGGAGGAATGGGAAAAGTGGCTTCTTGATATGGCGGGTGTGGCAACGATTGCCGATATGGTACCGCTTGTGAAAGAAAATCGCGCCCTTGCACACTTTGGATTGAAGGTGATTCGGAAGGGTGTGCGCCCGGGTATTCGTGCGCTGTGTAAGGTCGCGAAGTGTGCGTATGAAACGATAGATGAGGGAGATGTGGGTTTTACCATCGGTCCGCGTATTAATGCCGCAAGCAGAATGGATCATCCCGATGTGGCATTTCGGCTTCTTTCCGCTATCAATCGCAGCGACGCGGAAGAAGCAGCTGCGTATCTGGAGAGTTTAAATAATGAACGAAAGACACTTGTCGCCGTAATGATGCGACAGGCACATAAAAAAATTGATGCCGAGGCACTTCCTAATGTGATTGTGCTCGGGGATCCTTCGTGGCGTGTGGGTGTGCTCGGCATTGCTGCCAATAAACTCATGGAAGAATATGGCCGACCGGTTTTTCTTTGGGGGCGTGAAGGCGCGGAAAAGATTCGCGGCTCGGCGCGCTCCGACGGCAGCGTGGATGTCACGGAGCTCATGCGCGCACTTCCCGAAGGAGTATTACCGGAAGCAGGCGGACATGCCGAGGCGGGCGGATTTGAAGTGTCATTTGATGCGGTGCACACCTTGGGTGAAGAGCTCAATAAAGCATACGGAGAGGTGCGCCGCGATATCCTCGAAGAGGAAGCGGTGATTGATGCCGTGCTTTCCTTAGACGACGTCAATGAGCGAACGTTTCATGATATGAATCAGCTCGCACCCTTTGGCATGGGAAATCCCAAGCCCCTCTTTTGGTTTCGTGACGTGACGATTTCTGACGTGTCCGTCTTTGGCAAAGGCAAAGAGCATCTCAAGCTGACGTTTCACAATGCGCGCGGTGGTGCAATAGAGGCGATTGCCTTTTTCACGCTCCCCGATGCGTATGGAGAAGAGCTTACTGCCGGCATGACCATCAACATGATTGCCACAATGGAACAATCATTCTTCCGCAGTCGTCCCGAACTCCGCTTGCGGATAGAGGATGTAAAAATACAAGAGACAAATGCCTAAAGCACGACGAATCGTGCTCGGCCACGGAAAAATAACAAACAAAAGATGAAAAGAGATTACTTTCCACTGTCACCAAGCACCAAACTTATGACTGAGTTGTGGCGGAGAATGTTGAGAAATAAAATTACTGAGAATGACATAATGATTTCCTAAACACACAGGTTTGGTGCTCGGTCTCGCTGGAGTTGGCGGAGAAGTATGCAGAGATTGAGACATTAAAAGACGATAAAAACAACAAAACCGCTCCCTTACGGGAGCGGTTTTGTTTGACATTGATGCGGTGGTGGGGTAGATTTGGGGGAGTTATGTTCTCGATAATCAAAAGGATAGTCCCATGAAGAATGAACAAAAAGATCTCAGAGGTCAATTTCAAGAGCTTTGTGAGAGCGCGTGTCGCGGAAGAGTATATCCACCTCATTTAGCGGGGTGGTATGCGTTGCGATGGGCCGCACAGTACCGTCTCGGATATGGATATCGTGATGAAGCACGCGAAATCCTTTCTCTGCTTATTCGTATATTTAAAAAGGGTCGGGAAAAGATTGATCCTGAATTCCGAGATTCGTTCACGAAGGAATCGCCTTTTGAAGTAATAACAGCAGAGATAAATTGCATGGAAAGAATTGAAGGGGCAATTAAATCAGGGTGCTGTGATGCTTGGATACTTTCTATTTTTCACGAATGGTATCTTGCACGGATAAGACCGTATCTTTCCTTTGAATTTAAGGAAGAACTCACTGCTCCAATCGTGAAACAGTGGAGATTGGGACAGGAAGGAAACGCCCTTTTGCCATTTTTGGCATATGCATCGTCGTAAGGCGGTGCTTTTTATACTTATTTCATATTTCGTTTTTTCTTTGGCCGAGCATGATGTATCATGCTGTAGGCATAATTCGTATCATGCGGTATGATAAAAGCCATGACTACAGAAAAAACGGATGCCGATATTGTGATGTCGACGGATGGTGGCGCGCGGGGGAATCCGGGAATTGCCGGTGCCGGTGTGCATATCGTTGATGGCGCAGGGAATGAGGTGACGAGTGTGTCGGCATATCTTGGTGAGCGGACCAATAATTGGGCGGAATACCAAGCAATCATTCTCGGCTTGGAGAAACTTCATGCGCTGTATGGTGAGGCACTTACCAACATGAAGGTTGTGGTGCGCATGGATAGCGAACTCATTGTGCGACAATTAAACGGTGTTTATAAAGTGAAGAATGCGGATCTCAAAGAACAGTATGCAAAGGCGCGTGAACTCTTGAGCGGACTGAAGCATATCGATATTGTGCATGTGCGTCGCGAATATAATAAAGAAGCAGATGCTTTGGCGAATGAGGCGATGGACAAAGGGAGTGTGTAACACTCCCTTTGTCATTCCGTACTTGATGCGGAATCTCCGTTATATTGTTTCTTGGGATTGTTTGCGAAGATCCCGCATTGCATCCGATCGTTTGCGATATAGGATCAAGTGCGGGATGACAGGATATTACTTTTCTCTCAACTCTCCTCTCTCTACTCTTAACTCGTGTTATGCACCCATCCCATATCTTAAACGCAATCATGATTGGTCTTATTGCCGGTGTGGGATTGCGTTCGTTTTTTGTATGGGGGAATGAGGTCGCGATATTTCTCGCTGTGCTTTCTTTGGCTGTGGCGGCTGTAGCCTATCTCTATGGGGAGAAAGAGCGGCTGGTTGGAGCCACACTTGCCATTGTGTTGGCAAGCGCCGCCCTCGGTATATGGCGATACAATGTGCTCGATACGTGCGAGGCGCGTTTTGCCGAATCCGAAAAAGAAATATCCGCGCGAGTGTATGTGGCGGATGAGCCGGATATACGCGAATCTTCCACTCGTCTCACGCTTGAGATTTTGGGCGGCACATCAGCGTGTCCGAAGCGCGAGCGAATCTTGGCGTATGTTGATCACTATCCTTCGTACACATACGGTGATGAACTTTTGATTTCGGGACGGATCACTTTTCCCGAACGTTTTGAAGCTGATGATACCGGTCGTATTTTCGACTACCCCGCATTTTTAAAAAAGAGTGGCATTGCATATCAGATGTTTCGGCCCGAGATTGAAAAGGTGGGCGAAAGGAAGGGGAATGTGATCGTCGGTACGCTTTTTTCAATCAAGCACACGCTTCTTAAAAGTATGGGTCGGATATTGCCCGAGCCCGAAGCGTCGTTTGCCGGAGGCCTCATCGTGGGCGCGAAAGAATCACTTGGCGAAGAGCTTCTGGAGAAATTTCGAATGACGGGTGTGATGCATATTGTTGTCCTCTCCGGATACAATATCACCATTGTTGCCGAAGCGATTCTCGCGCTCTTCTCCTCACTCTCGCCGGCACTTGCATCACTCTTTGGCGCGCTCGGCATTATTCTTTTTGCACTTCTTACCGGCGCGGGAGCAACGGTCGTACGCGCATCGCTTATGGCGCTGTTGGTCATTCTCGCACGGCGTGTTGGCAGAGGATACGACATCACCCGAGCGCTGTATGTGGCGGCGTTTTTCATGATTCTGCACAATCCTTTCATTTTGGCATTTGATCCTTCCTTCCAGCTTTCATTCCTTGCCACATTCGGACTCATTGTGGTGGCGCCTTTGGTGGAACCCTACCTTTTCCGTATACCCACATTCTTGGGGCTACGTGAAATTGCCGCGGCAACAATTGCTACGCAGATCTTTGTCCTCCCGCTTATTCTGTATCTCATGGGTGACTTGTCACTTGTGGCGGTGCCGGCAAATCTTCTCGTCCTCATCGCTGTGCCCGGGGCAATGTTCTTTGGCTTCTTGGCTGCTCTTGGCGGACTTATCCACCCGCTCCTCGGCACTCTCATGGCAGTGCCGGCATTTGGCCTCCTTGCCTACATGCTCGGTGTGGTAAACATCTTTGGCGACCTTCCATTTGCATCTCTTCACATCCCGGCATTCCCATTTTGGATTGTGATTTGTGTGTATGCCGTGTATGGAATGGTCATTACGAAACTCCGCACGTATCGAGAGGCAACGATTGACCGTGAGTAGGGAATGGTGTAAGTTTGAGGAAGAAGTGCTCCAATAATATAAATTGAAGTCTCATGGATAAAAAACTTTATATGTACCTGCCTCTTTTAGGAGAGAAAAGTGTACAAGCGATGGTTAGAATGTCGGACTATGTCTTTCATAGTACATGGCATCAAGGGAACATATACATTTATTCTCCAGAGGATGGACAAACACACTTCTTTTGTCCTGCGCCACGGTTGTATCCCTCAAAAGATGAAATTGGGTGTAGTGGCACCGAACAGCTGCCCCTTTGGCGCGTATATGTTGGCGGAGGAGAAGGTTGTGTGGGAAGTATCTGCACAACGTGTGGTGCGGTTATTCTGACCCCGGGCGCAAAGAAAGCGAAAGTGTATGTACCAAAAGAAAAGAAAATGTTTCGCCTTCCCGATTTGAGGGATTGAGAAACATGTGGCAAAGAAAGAGCGGACCCCGAGCCCGCTTTTTTAGTGTACAATTATACGCATGAAAGCTCTTGTATGGATACGCAAACACGGCGAGATTGTGCTTATCGGTCTTTTGCTTGTGTTGGTACTTTCTCTCATGTGGATGATTATTGCTCGGGAGGGCGATGTGCTGCGCGTGTCATTCTTGGATGTAGGGCAGGGCGATGCAATTTTTATTGAATACGAAGATACGCAAATACTCATTGATGGCGGACGCGGTGGAAAGGTGCTCTCTGCGCTTGGGGATGTGATGCCTTTCTGGGACCGCTCAATCGATATGCTCATTGCCACTCACTCCGATGCCGATCACATTGGCGGATTGCCGGAAGTGCTTGAGCGATTTGCCGTGGGTGCCGTGATTGAATCCGGAAGCGTGTCGGATACCGGTGTGTACGATGCATTTGTTGGAAGTGTGGAGAAAGAAGGATGCGCACATGACGTGTTTCGCTCCGGGCATATACTCACTCTTTCGGATGAGACATATCTCGAATTCTTATTTCCTGATAGAGCAAGGAGCGAGGTCGCGAAATGGGAAGCCAATACCGCGTCACTCGTGGTGCGCTTGGTTCACGGAGAAACATCGTTTCTTCTCACGGGGGATGTGCCGTCGTCCGTGGAAATGTATCTCACCGGTATCTATGGCAATGGACTCAAGAGTGATATTTTAAAAGCCGGGCATCATGGCTCGGACACCTCATCTGCCGCGGCATTTCTTGCGGCGGCAGACCCGGAAGCAGTGGTGATTTCTGCCGGATGTGATAATTCGTATGGTCATCCCGATAAGGAGGTGATGAATCGGATCGAGGCGCTAGGAGCTGAGCCACTGGAAACGTGCGAAGAGGGGACGATTATATTTGAGAGCGATGGAGAACATATTAAGAGGGTAAGGTGATATGCTCATCTCACGGCATATTTTATTCCCCAAACTCTTTTTTGTAGTCGAGCACCACTTTCACTTATTACTTACATTGGTCGATATGAAAAAATAGGTGGACATCATCTAAATTATCAAAGAAGGTATTAGTGGAAGTGGTGCTTGGCGATGGGAAAGATGTGCGAAGAGTGCGATAGTCGCGCCACTGTCATTCCGTGCTTGACACGGAATCTAAAAACCAAGGTTGAGCTTTGGTATGTATACCAAAGCTCAACCTTGGTTTTCGAATAACACTCAGAAACAATATAGCGGAGATCCCGCATCAAGTGCGGGATGACAAATAACAAAAAACCGCGGCGCCTACTGCGCCGCGGTTTTTATGTTCTCTATAATGCGGAGTTTAGACTTTTGCCTCCAAATGCTTATTTGCTTTGAGACAACGAGTACAGATCTTTACGCGAGATCCGTCTGCCTTTCTCGCCCACTGCAAATTCGGCTGACGGCGCTTTTTGCCTGTCGGATTAAATTTGGTTGCACGCGTCTTGTTGGAATATCCCTGAGCGACGAGCGATCCCTTTCCACATATTTCACATGTTGTAGCCATAGTGCCCAGAATAGTAGCAAAAGAGGGTTATGTTGTCAATTATGCTTGGATGAATTGACATCTCTATGTATTTGTGTATATTTAAATACATAGAAATGTGTTCTTTTACCCCTTAATTTTGAAAGAAATAATTTAAAATCATGCAAGAAAGAACATCAAACGTACCTGAAGTAGATCTAACAGCGATTATGACAGCCCTCAGAAGATACGGATGGGAGCGAGTCGACTATCTCTATAACTCCGACTATTCGGAATGCGAAATCTCTGGTTTCTTGTGGACAACGAGAGAGAAAAAGAAAAAAAGGTTGTATGGTATAACGATAAACGTTGTGGATGAAGGAGACACGTTAACCTTGTCGCTCATTACGACAGACAGAAAGGGAGATACTGTGCGGACAGGGAAGAAATGCACTTCCTGGGGGACTTTTTTAAAGATGATCAAGGTTCCCAGTGCCTGTTTCAAAGACGTGCTTCTAAATGTTCCTGGAGTTGACAACAAGGGAAGGAATTACAGAAACGTAACAAAAAATTCGAAGGCATGGAAGGAGGGGTATCGTATTTCATGTTGAATGACAGGGTGTCTTTATTGCACGGCAGAGATGTCGTGCTTTTTCTTTTTCTCCATTCCTTCTCAACCCATGGTATACTATCTCTAAATGATATCAGGAATTGAAATTATATTTGGTATTGCTGTTTTGATTATGTCGGTGATTGCTCATGAGGTGTCGCACGGATATGCCGCCGCGCTTTTGGGAGATCCGACGGCACGTTTGGCAGGGCGATTGTCGCTCAATCCGGTGAAGCACATTGATCCGGTGGGTTCTATTGTCGTGCCCCTCCTTTCTTACATGCTCGGTGGATTTATTTTCGGATGGGCAAAGCCGGTGCCGTATAATCCGTATAATCTGAAAAATCAGCGTTTTGGTCCGGCGATTGTTGCTGCGGCAGGGCCGGCTATGAATATTGCCATTGCCATTATCTTTGGTATGTTGGTGCGTTTTGCCGCTCCGCTCGGTATCGCCAATGAGGCATTTTATTCACTGGCAATTATGATTGTCTTTATTAATGTGCTTTTGGCGCTTTTCAATCTTATCCCTATCCCGCCGCTTGATGGCTCCAAAATACTCTCCGCATTTCTCCCCGGCAGATATCTCTCTTTCATGGCATCGCTTGAGCAATACTCCTTCTTTGCTGTTATTATCTTCATCCTTCTCTTCTGGCAATCTATTGTGCCGGTGGTATACGGCATTACGTGGTTTTTGGTGGGAGGCGCTTAGGGGTACGAAGTACGAATGAGTACGAACATACGAAGACAGCTCGCAGTGAGCTACTTGTTGTCATCCAAAAAACACACGAAGATTCCGCATCAAGTGCGGAATGACAGCAAAAAAGAGTTATATGCTGAAAGTCAGACTCGTATGTTCGTATATGTTTGTAGTTCGTACCCGGCGTAGGCGCGCTTGCGTTTTTTTCCCGCATAGTGTATAGTGCTGTGCACATATATGCCGACAATCAATCAACTCGTGAAGAAGGGTCGCAAGAAAGTGGAGCGGAAGAATAAAACCGTGGCGCTTTCGCGTGGATTCAACTCCATTGAAAACAAGCCGACCTCATTTCCGTCACCGTTTAAGCGCGGTGTGTGTACCAAGGTAACAACCGCAACGCCGAAGAAGCCAAACTCCGCTCTTCGAAAGATTGCCCGTGTACGTCTTACCAATGGTAATGAGGTGACCGCCTACATCCCCGGCGAAGGACACAATCTTCAAGAACACTCCGTGGTGCTCCTTCGTGGTGGTCGTGTGAAGGACCTTACCGGTGTGCGGTATACGGTTGTTCGTGGTGTGCTTGATGCCGGTGGTGTTGATAAGCGTAAGAAGACCCGCAGCCGCTACGGTGTGAAGAAGTCGTAATCATTTTTGTTTTCATTTACTTGTATGCGTCATCCGATCAAAAAACGTCCAGAACCGCAGCCTGATTACCGCTACAATTCGGTAAAGGTAACGAAGTTCATCAATATGCTTATGCGGGGCGGAAAGAAGAGCGTGGCTGAGCGCGTGGTATACGATGCCTTTGATTCCATCAAAAAGCGCGATGAGAATGCAAATCCGCTTGAAGTCTTTGAAGCAGCGATTAAGAATGTCGGCCCTTCCATGGAAGTGCGCTCACGTCGTGTGGGTGGTGCCAATTATCAGGTGCCGCGTCCGGTACAGCCGAATCGTCGCTTGGCTCTGACATTCCGTTGGATTCTCGAAATTGCCCGTAAGAAAAGTGGTAAAGCGATGTCTGAGCGTTTGGCAGACGAACTCCTTGCGGCAGCGAAAGGCGAAGGCGATGCAATCGCAAAACGCGACAACATGCACAAGATGGCAGAAGCTAATAAGGCATTTGCTCACTTTGCAAACTAACGATAAACGATAAACTCATAAACGATAAAAAAGCGCGGGCTAACGCCCGCGCTTTTTTGTATGCCAAAAGCCTTCATTTCGTGTCATTCCCAAAAATATTAAGGTTAAACCTTAATATTGTGATGTCATTCCGAGCTTGACCCGAAATCTAGTTTATAGCTAGGACGGACCTAGCTACGGCCAGCGCTTTTCGCACCTTGCATACTACACAAAAAAAGCGGGTCGCTATGGACCCTGCTTATTACGATGGGACAAGTATGCCATTACGTTCAATCTCATCCATTTCCTCCATGACTTTTTCAAGCTGAATTTCTTTGTCCTGTCCGAATTCTTTGGTGCTTATACCTTTCCATAGCCATTCCGTTGCGTTTTGGATTTTTTGAAGTCCTTCGATTCTTATTTCACGAGATTGTTCAACTCGTTTAAGCTCTATGCGAGTGACCCTTGTAAAGGAGTGGTATGAATTATGCAAAGAATCGTGATTGGCATCTTTGAAATCAATCATGATATACAGATAGTAGTCAAAACGCCCTTCTGCGAAGACAGGATCGACTTTTTCTGCCCTAATCTCGATTTCATTTTCGGCTGGGTGGAAGATTTCTTTTTTCGAAACCAAGCACCACTCGTGCTTTTTCAGCAATCTGTAGAGTTCACGAGTATTCATGAGTTTTTGATTGTTTTGTTTTTGAGAATATAACTTTTAGAGCGTTTACTGGTATTACTATACATTCGTCAGAAATTTTAGCAAGCCCCGCATGTACCTTTAGGTACATGCGGGGCAGTGGAATTGTCGCTTTTTGCTTGCAAAAAGCCCATCACTCCAGTATAGTATGCCCACTAGCCAGCACGGCTTTTTGTTTTTGAGAGTTGTCGTTAGGGTGTACTCCTTAAGATTCCCGATCAAGTCGGGAATGACAACATATCTTTTATCGTTATTATTTAATCGTTTATCATTCATTATATGCAGCGAGATTATCCATTGGAGAAAGTGCGCAATTTCGGTATTATCGCCCACATCGACGCGGGGAAGACCACCGTTTCAGAGCGTATTCTCTTTTATACCGGCGTCTCACACAAAATCGGTGAGGTGCACGAAGGTGAGGCGGTCATGGACTGGATGGAACAGGAACGCGAGCGCGGTATCACCATTACGTCCGCGGCGACAACCTGTTTCTGGGTGCCGACACACGACGATGCCTCTGATGCTTCCAAGAAATATCGATTCAATATTATCGACACTCCGGGGCACGTCGACTTTACCGTGGAGGTGGAGCGATCCCTTAAGGTGCTCGACGGTGGTGTTGTCGTCTTCGACGGCGTTGCCGGCGTAGAGCCTCAGTCTGAGACCGTGTGGCGCCAGGCAGATAAATACAAAGTGCCGCGCATGTGTTTCATCAACAAGCTCGATCGTACCGGCGCTTCTTTTGAGCGTTCATACAAGTCGATTTTGGATCGTCTGACCAAAAAGGCGGTTCGTTTCCAGATTCCGATGGGTGAAGAGGAGTACCACCAAGGCGTGGTAGACCTTCTCAAGATGAAAGCATACTTCTTCGAGGGTGAGATGGGTAATACCGTGCGCGAAGATGAGATTCCGGCAGAATATAAAGACGACGCCGAAACATATCACAATGAGCTCATCGAAGCGGTGGTACAGCACGATGAAGAAGCAATGAATCGTTTCCTCGAAGGGGAGACAATTTCCGTGGAAGAGCTTCAAAAAATCGCGCGTAAGGCGGTGATTGCAAACGAACTCGTACCGGTCTTCACAGGTACGGCACTCAAAAACAAAGGCGTGCAGCTTCTCCTAAACGCGGTGGTAGATTATCTGCCGTCTCCGCTTGATGTTCCGGCAATTTCCGGAGAAAATCCCAAGACGGGTGGAAAGGAAGAGCGTCATTCTTCCGACGACGAGCCGTTTGCAGCGCTTGCCTTCAAGCTCGCTGTGGATCCGTTTGTTGGTCAGCTCACATTCTTCCGCGTGTATTCCGGAACACTCGAAGCCGGATCATATGTGTACAATGCCCGCACGGGAAATAAAGAGCGCGTGGGCCGTATTTTGCGCATGCACTCCAATGATCGCGAAGAGGTGAAGAAGGTGTATGCCGGTGAAATCGCGGCGGCTGTTGGTTTGAAAGACGTGCGCACGGGAGACACCTTGTGTGATGAAGGGCATCCGGTGCTTCTGGAAGGAATTGAATTCCCTGAGCCGGTAGTGTCGCTCAAGATTGAGCCGAAGACCAAAGCCGATCAGGAGAAGATGGGCATTGCGCTTTCTCGTTTGGCGCAGGAAGACCCGACATTTAAGGTTTCCACCGATCAGGAAACGCTTGAGACAATCGTTTCAGGTATGGGTGAGCTTCACCTCGACATTATCGTGGATCGTATGAAGCGCGAATTTAAGGTGGAGGCAAATGTGGGTCAGCCGCAGGTGGCATATCGCGAAACAATCACCGCACCGTCGGAATCTGAAGTGAAATACATCAAGCAGACGGGTGGTCGCGGTCAGTATGGTCATGTGAAGATTCGCATGAAGCCCATTGAGAAACTCTCCGAAGAAGAGATTGCGGATTTGCCCAAGACAGTGAAGCGTTCGGAAGGATTCGAATTCGTAAATTCAATCAAGGGAGGGGTTATTCCGCAGGAATATATTCCGGCTTGTGAGAAAGGATTTAAGGAAGCGATGGAGAAGGGTATTGTTGCCGGCTTCCCCTTGGCGGATGTGTCGGTAGAGCTGTATGATGGTTCGTACCATGAAGTGGACTCCTCTGAAGTTGCCTTCAAGATCGCGTCCTCACAGGCATTTCAGGAAGCTGCGCAGAAAGCAAAGCCGGTGGTCCTTGAGCCGATGATGAAGGTGGAAGTGGTGACTCCCGATCAATTCATGGGAGACATTACCGGAAACCTCTCTTCCAAGCGCGGACAAGTGGAAGGCACCGAAGACCGCGGTATGAACAAGGTGGTGCGTGCCGCCGTGCCTCTTTCGGAGATGTTTGGGTACATGACCCAGCTTCGAAGCATGACCGAAGGTCGCGCAAGCTTCACGATGGAATTTGCGGAATACGCAATCGTACCGCAGAATATCGCGGATGAGATTGTGGCGAAAAGGAAGTAAAAAGAGGAGATTAGGAGATTAAAGATTAAAAAATTAAAAAAACTATAAACGGTAAACGATACACTAAAAGTCGCCCTGACGGGCGACTTTTAGTTTGCTTACATGTACTGCTTGTCATCCTGTTTAATTTTCCCTCTGCCATCTCGCACCACCACTGTCATCCCGTCCAACCCCACATTGGTGAGCACGGAAATGTATATATTCAACCCAGCAACAATGCCACTGGCGAGTGCCATGTACTTTTCAGAATCATACATGTGGGGCTGGAATGCGGGATCTCCCCGAATAACCTCTGGGAAAAATATGTCGAAGATTCCCAATCACCAGAGCCCCACTTTCACCAACATAGTCTGTAATAAAACATTTTTCGTTTCTTCTTCTATCGTTCACGGCTTCTTAATGTATTCAGTGAAAGTCGAGCTCGGCAGGAGTTGGGAATGACAAAAAATAGGGTAAAGAAAAGGCGGCGCGGTCCTAAAGGACCGCGCCGCTTTGCGTGGTGGGGTAATAAAAAAGCCCCGAAAATCTCGGGGCCTTTAGAGTAGCTTCGTGTAACTTAATACGAACTACCTGCGTGTTTCATCTCTCCCGCCTTTGCAAACTCAAGAGTTGCCGACAAATCATCGGGTTCAAGTATGTTTGCAAGAAGGTCCTGCATAACACAGTAACCCTTCCATACATCCTCGATGGTGTCGAATTGGTGCTGTGTCCAGTCATACCGGAGGAGTGTTTCCATGACTTTGACCCATGTTGCCAGCACTTCATTGGCATCGGCATTTTCTACCACTCCGGAGTGTTTGACCGCAGTAAGGCCATGCATGAGTTCCATTACACCGGCGAGATTTCTCTCGTTTCCGACGCTGTGCATTGAGATGTTGAGACCACAACCGCCGATAAATCCACCGGCATTCCTGACTTCAAAATTACGCCCGTAAAATCCGCCCTCACAGGCGAAATTCGGTGTGAGACCGAATTTGTAACGGACAAAGAGATTACAGAACGCATGAAGCATGGGAAGAACAGGCAGTTCTGCTCCTCGTCCCATAATGCCGCCAGAAATCGAACGATTGCCAACCTTTATGCTCCTTACGTTTCCGTTGCCATCATCCGTTACTTCCACAGACAGAACAGGTTTCTCCAGGAGTGGTGCCTTCGACGGCACATGCGGTTCAAAGTCGAGAGGAGGAGGCTCCATTTCTCCCCCGGTTTTTTCGTAGATATCTTTCAGCAGCCAGTAATCAAGCGTGCTGATTGAATCTCCCCACTCTCGTCCACCAGGGAATTTTACATGACAGCTTCCAAGACAGGTGTCTTGGACAACGCCAACTTTTCCATTTATCATGACACGTGTACCGCGCCAATCAAAATGGTATTCGTACTTATCAAACAGAGGCATAAAGACCACTGTTTTTTGTACGGAAAGTTCGACATTGTCCGGACCGAACAATTCATCTTTCCGGTAGAAACAATTTTCACACACAGTACCGATGGTCGGATTTTCACCGGCCCATTTTTTGCTAATGGAACTGCCGCAAACAGGGCACTTCCCCTGTACAAGAGTTACGTTTTTCATGATGTACACGTTTTCTTTTTGGTGAGAAAAAATATGGTTTCAAATAAAATAACTGCTCGTTTCAGTCTATCATACCATATGTAATATGTCAATACCAGCACCCGCTCCTTTTTCCTATCCTATAAGCCATAAGCTAAAAGCTATAAGCTCAATTGCGCTTGCGCAAATTCGGCGGCTCTGGTAGGATAGTGGCACCGCATGGCGGGCTTGTTTTTTCTTGTATGTATTTTTTTGTTTCTAAAAAGCAGAAAAGTATATCATCCAAGTCCATCACGCATTTTATTTATTATCAGGTATAGCTGTTTCTTTTCGGGCAATGCTCTCGCTTCGAGAAGGAACAGGTATCCAATTCATTCAAACGTATGGCTGATACATTTGATCGCAGCAAGCCGCATGTGAATGTGGGTACCCTCGGTCACGTTGACCACGGGAAGACCACATTGACTGCCGGCATCTTGAATGCCCTCGACCTCGCAGGACAGAAGGTCCGCAAAGAGGATGTGAGCGCAATCGACAACGCGCCGGAAGAGCGCGAACGTGGTATTACCATTTCGCTCCACCACAGCGAATACGAAACAGAAGCACGTCACTACGCGCACATCGATGCGCCGGGACACGCCGACTACATTAAAAACATGATCACCGGTGCCGCACAGATGGACGGTGCAATCCTTGTGGTTGCAGCAACCGATGGTGTGATGCCGCAAACTCGTGAGCACGTACTCCTTGCAAAGCAGGTGGGCCTTACTCACATGATCGTCTTCATCAACAAGGTAGACATGGTTGATGATGCTGATTTGGTTGAGCTCGTGGAAGAAGAAATCCGCGAAGTGCTTACCCAGCAGGGCTTTGATGGTGCAAACGCGCCGGTTATCAAGGGCTCCGGCCTTAAAGCAGCGGAAGCAACATCTGTTGACGATGAATACGTACAGAAGATTCTTGAGCTCATGAATGCTCTTGATACGTACATTCCGCTTCCGGAACGTCAGACTGACAAGCCGTTCCTTATGCCGATTGAGGACATCTTCTCAATTGAAGGACGTGGTACTGTCTGCACCGGTCGTATTGAACGCGGACAGATCAAGGTCGGAGAAGAGGTTGAAATCGTGGGTATTAAAGATACCGTAAAGACAACCGTGACCGGTATTGAGATGTTTAACAAATCGCTTGAGCAGGGCGAAGCCGGCGACAACGCGGGAATTCTCCTTCGCGGTACCAAAAAAGAAGATATTCACCGCGGTCAGGTGCTTGCTGCACCGGCAAGTGTTACCCCGCACACCGAATTCGAAGCGGAGGTATACATTCTTAAGAAAGAGGAAGGTGGTCGTCACACTCCGTTCTTCTCCGGATACAAGCCGCAGTTCTATGTCGGTACAACGGATGTGACCGGCGACGTGACTCTGGCAGAAGGCGTTGAAATGGTGATGCCGGGCGATACCGTTACCTTCAAAGTGAAGCTTGTAGCACCTGTTGCTCTTGAAGATCAGCAGCGCTTCGCAATCCGCGAAGGCGGTAAGACCGTTGGTGCCGGTGTGGTAACCAAGGTTATTGCCTAGAGCTTGATTACGATTCCCACCGCAAGGTAGGAAGAGTAGAAGCTTGTCGGCTGACACGTTCGTATGCCGGCTGCAAATCGCTCAAAGCGTCTTGAAGTACGACAGTACTCCCGCGACACTTTTCACGATTTTCGCTCGACATACGGACGTGTCACGCACGACATGTTAATCGTAACCAAGCTCACAATTCATGTTTGCGTCGCGGTGGAAATCGTGACCAAACTTATTCTCCGGACACCCCTTCTCGAAAGGTAGGGGCACGTCCGCCCGCTCTGTTCTATGACAGCAACCGAAACACAAAAGAAGAAACGTTCTGAAACGAGCGCGCCGAAACTTCGTATCAAAGTGCGTGCGTATGAGAACAAAGTGCTTGATGCATCGGTAAAGCAGATTATCGACACGGCGATTCGCTATGATGCGGATATTGCCGGACCGACACCCTTGCCGACATCGACAAAGAAGTACACCGTCAATCGCTCCACGTTCGTTCACAAAGACGCGCGAGAGCAGTTCGAAATGCGAGTGCATAAGCGTTTGATCGATATCCTCAATCCGACCCCTAAGGTCGTTGAGGCATTGACCAATCTCTCACTCCCTTCGGGCGTCAGCGTGGATGTACGCATGATGTAATTGAGCAGTATTGCTCGGGTTCGCGCATTCAATTTGCCCAGCGAAGTGAATGCGCTCTACCCGATCAATGCAAGAAGCGGCGACGGCGGCGCGCAAAGCGCCCCGCCGCAACAACGCGAATCATGACATGAATAGATATGTCACGAGCCGCATGTTTTTTGTATTGCATAAGGGTACGAACTACGAACATATACGAACATACGGAGACAGTGTCTCGCGACATAATATAATTATATCGTCATTCCGCACTTGATGCGGAATCTAGGAGACTCTGTATCTGGATTCCTGGTCAAGCCAGGAATGACAGCAAAAGAGAGTTTCCTGCTGAAAGTCAGATTCGTATGTTCGTACAAATTCGTAGTTCGTAACAGTTCATAACACAAAAAAACCGCACAGCGGCATATGACGAATCATATACATGTGCGGTCGGGTTTCAGAGACCTGTCTCCCTTTTTGCTTTTTTGCCCCACGGCCAAAGAAAGCCGTGAAATCCATAAAAGCCAAAGTCCACAAGCGCCGCAATGAGTCCAATGGGACCCGAGAAGAGACGAATAAATTCAGATGCTTCCCACCATAAATTATTCTCTTTCTTGACTGTTTCCACGGCTTTTTTCAAACGATTGTCATTTGGAAAAGAAGAAGTTAAGTCATCAAGAAAAGTTTTTCTTCTTACAGAACTTGCAAAAGAGAATCCTGCTCCCAATACACCACAGGCCAGCCATAGTAAGAGGAGAAGTATCGAAAACAATGTTATATTCATCGGAGTAAATTTTTTGTGTTCAAAAGTTCAAAAAACGCCAAGCTAATTCTAACAGTAATATATTTCCTATTTAGAGTCAAACATATTTTTTGTCTCTCATCCCAAATTACCCAATTCCTATTTTCTACCGTGACCGAGCATGACTTGTCATGCTGTAGGCACTCCTAGTTTCCAATCCACCCAGTTGACTTTTCAAATCAAAAAAGGTAGTATCTGGAAACGTATAATTCCGAATTACGAATGCACGCGAATATACGAATGAGTGAAATAGCGGATGTGCCTTCGAAGTATCCTCGGAACATATATAACAATAAGAAGAGAAATATAAAAATGCACGATATATTGAGTATTCGTATATTCGTAATAAATTCGTAATTCGTAACTTTATGAAATTCATCCTCGGCACAAAAGAAGAGATGACACAGATTTTCCAGGAAGATGGACGTGTCGTACCGGTAACAGCAATCGCTGCCGGTCCTGTTGTGGTGACACAAGTGAAGAATGCTGATACCGATGGATACAGTGCTGTGCAGGTTGGCTTTGGTACACAGAAAGAATCTCGCTTGGGCAAGTCTGTTCTTGGGCACACCAAAGATCTTGGTGCATTTAAAACACTTCGCGAATTCCGCCTGGAGGATACGGCAGACATGGAAAAAGGGAAGACTATCGACGTGTCTATCTTTGAGCCGGGTGAGGAAATCGAAGTGAGCGGAATTTCGAAAGGAAAAGGTTTCCAAGGTGTGGTGAAGCGTCATGGCTTCAAAGGCGGTCCTCGTTCACACGGTCAGAAGCACTCTGAGCGTAAGCCGGGTTCTATCGGATCAACCGGTCCGCAGCGCGTGCTCAAAGGCTTGCGCATGGCAGGACGCATGGGTTCGGATCGCGTAACGGTGAAGAATCTTTCAGTGGTTGCCGTCGACGCGGAAAAAGGGCTCCTCTTTGTGAAAGGTGCCGTTCCCGGACGTCGCGGCACATTGCTCGAAGTCCGCACCGCCTAAGAGCGCACGGAGTGCGCGTTAATCTCCTAACCTTTAACTTCCTAATCTCCTAATATGGAATCACCCATCTACAACGAACAAGGAAAAGAAACAGGCAAGCTCACACTTCCTAAGGAAATCTTTGGTTTGCCGAAAAATGACGACCTCGTGCACCAGGTGGTTGTATCGATGCAGTCAAATGCACGCACCAATGTGGCGCATGCAAAAGACAGAAGCGAAGTACGAGGCGGTGGTCGCAAGCCCTGGAAGCAGAAGGGTACCGGTCGTGCGCGTCATGGTTCGCGCCGTTCACCGATTTGGATTGGTGGTGGCGTTACCCACGGACCTTCCAATGAAAAGAATTTCGATAAGAAAATCAATCGCAAGATGGCACGCAAGGCGCTCCATACGGTGCTTTCCGGTAAGATGAAAGACGGTGAGGTGATGTTTGTTGACATCTTCTCCACTGAAGAGCCGAAAGCTTCATGGGCAAAGGGTGTTCTTCAAGCACTCGGAAGCGTGAAAGGATATGAGGCGATTGCGGAGCGCAAGAACAATGCCGTGCTCATTGCCGTGGGCGAGAAAAACGATGCAGTATTCAAGAGCTTTGGAAACTTCGGCAACGTTGCCATCATGGAAGCACGCAATGTAAATCCTGTGGAAGCTCTTTCATACAAGCACATCGTATTTGTGGGCCCCGAGGTATGTGTTGCACACCTTACTCGTGAAAAAGGAAATGAATAATTCAGATTCTCGTTAACTATGAGCATTCTCTCTTCCAAAACAAAAGAGTCTCAGTCGAAAAAGACGACCGACCAAGGGTCTAAGGCAAAAGCTCCGGCAAAGCCGAAAGCAAAAGCTGCATCAAAGAGTGCGCAGCCCAAGCCTAAGTCACAGAAAGCTGCGACCGCTCCCAAGAAAGGTGCATATGCACACGTGCTTCTTGCACCGCGTATTACAGAGAAGGCAGCTCTTTCAAGCGAACGTGGCGCGTATGTCTTTACGGTTGCACCAGAGGCGACAAAGGTTGATGTGAAGAAGGCGTTTTTCCAGGTATACGGTATTCTGCCGAGAAAAATCACCATGACCCGCATCCCGAAGAAGAACACGTTCATTCGCGGAAGAAAGGGTACGAAAGGTGGTGGTAAGAAAGCGGTTGTATATCTTCCCGAAGGACAGAAGATTGAAATTGTGTAAATCATCGAATTACAAATGAAATACGAATATACGAATTACAAATATATGTGTTAATGATAATAAAGAGCATGATTTGTAATTTGTATATTTGTATCAATTCGTAATTTGTTTATAGCCATGAAAAAATATAAGCCGACAACAGCATCTCGCAGACACATGAGCACGGTGACCTACCGAGGCGTGCTTTCCGGCGACAAGCCACACAAACCGCTTGTGAAAGGAAAGAAGCGTTCTGTTGGTCGTAACAATGCCGGACGTATCACCACTCGTCATAAGGGAGGCGGTCACAAGCGTTTGCAGCGTGATATCGATTTTACATACGATAAGAAAAACATTATCGCGCGCGTGGAGACGATTGAATACGATCCAAACCGCTCAGGTTTCATTGCTCTCGTGTGTTATCGTGATGGTGAACGTCGCTATATCCTTGCTCCGCAGAGTGTTGTGGTGGGAGATGAATTCGTGGTATCCGAAGAGGCGGAAGTGAAGGTGGGAAATCGCATGCCCCTTGGTAAGATTCCTGCCGGTACGTTTGTATATAATGTTGAATTAAAGCCGGGTGCCGGCGCACGCTTGGCACGCTCCGCCGGATCATTCCTTGAAGTGGTTGCAAACGACGAAGGCTACACCCAGGTGAAGATGCCGTCGGGAGAAATTCGCAAGATTATCGCCACCGCATGGGCGTCAATCGGTGAAGTATCCAATCAAGAGCACAAGCTTGTGACTATTGGAAAAGCGGGTCGTAGCCGCTGGATGGGTAAGCGCCCGACGGTGCGTGGTACGGCCATGAACCCTGTTGATCACCCCCATGGTGGTGGTGAAGGACGCCAAGGACGCGGACGCCGTCGCGCAACCTCTAAATGGGGTAAGGAGACCGGAAAGGGACACAAGACACGTCGTGCAAAGAAATATTCAAACAATCTCATCGTTTCTCGCAGAAAGAGCAAAAAGAAGTAAAAAAACGATAAACGATAAACTTTTCAACGATAAAACAAAAAGCCGCGCAGCTCTCAAAGGATGCGCGGCTTTTGCCCCCCCTCACACTTTTTCCTCAAAATATGTTATATTGGGAAACACTCATTTTTAATTTCCTAATATTTAACTTCTAATCTCCTACCACAATGACCGACGACCCTTCCCCTAGTGCACGCTTCATGTTCGCCCTCTATGGCGGGCTTATTGTTCTTTTTGGCATTCTCTTCTCTGTTGATACCAACATCGCCCTTGTTGCACTTCTCGTGCTGTTTTCGGGACTTTTTTCCGGTCTTACCATTGGTATTCTCGGGCTTTCTCCCGAAGATCTCAAAATTGAAGCCGATTTGGGCTCGCGCTTGGCAAAGAAGATTCTTCCGGTGCGGCAGAAGGGGAATCTCATTCTCTCCACATTGCTCGTCTCCAATGTTATCGTCAACTCCGTTCTCTCTATTTTTCTTTCCGACGTCGCTTCAGGTGTTATCGGCGGTATTATCGCCATTGCGCTCATTACCGTCTTCGGTGAAATTTTGCCGCAATCAATCGCAATCAAGCATGGTCTTAAAATGGGATATATGTCGCTGCCGCTTTTGTATGTGGTGATGACCGTGCTGTATCCGATTACTCGCCCTGTGGCATGGGCGCTCGACAAAGCAATCGGTAAGGAATTGCCGGCAATCTATTCCAAGCGCAAACTCTCAAAGATTCTTGAGCACGTGGAGGACCAGGGAATTATCGATGAAGATGAAGAACAGATTCTTCTCGGCGGCGTGTCGTTTTCGGAGAAATATGTTGGCGATGTAATGACACCAATCGACAAGGTCTTTCTCTTGCCCGACACCACACTTCTTTCGGGAGAAAAACTTCGGGAAATATATGAAAGCGGACACTCACGTATCCCTATCTACGATGAAAATATTCACGATATTGTCGGTATGTTGTATGTGAAGAAGCTTATTGCCATTAATCCCGACGACAATACACCGGTTGTAGATGTGATGAGTGACGATGTGCCCAAGGTGATGGCGAGCGAGCATCTCGATGCGGTTTTGAATAAGTTTAAGCTCAAAAAGAAGCACCTGTTTGCGGTGTATGCCACCGATTCCGACGCCGCCGGCATCATCACGCTCGAAGACATTATGGAAGAAATCCTCCAAGACGAGATTGTAGACGAGACGGATTTTAAGGAACGAGTTGAGAGTAAAAGAGGGAAGAGTCGAGAGCGTGGTTATTCGAGTACAGTGAAGAAATAGACAAGTTTCGAGTATCGAGTATCGAGTTGCGAGAGTCGCGCGCTACCGCGCGCGACGATACAAACTAAAAAACTCAAAAGCGCGACTTACGCCGCGCTTTTGGAATTGTACTTGACACAAAATCCATATCGTGATAGCATACTATGCGTAGTGGTTATTTTGTAAAAGACGATCAAAATCGTTTATTCTATAAAAAGAAAACGAAAGAAAATGAAAAACAGCGCTTTTGTGATCTGGATGATAGGGTACCCCATGTATCATATCCTCGCTGACTATCTCCATTTTCTTATGGAGAAGCCCATCGAAGATCCGACGAATTGGGGACTTGTCATTATTTTTGCATTTTGGGTTTTTGTCGGCTGGTTGGTTTATGAGCCGAAAGAAAGCAAGAAAGTCGAAAATAAAGAAAATGAGGACTGACCTGTTCTGTTTATCTTTATCCCAAAAAGCTGCCTTCCGGGGCAGCTTTTTATGTGGAATTGGTTTTTGTGTTTCGCGCGGCGTGATTCTTCATTCATAATTCTTAATTCTCAGCCGCGAATGGTTCTCTGCCGTGCTCGCACGGCAGAGAACCATTCGCGGCTGTTGACTTCTCCCCGGCTATCTGCTAGGATACTGCAACGAGTGTGTGCTCGACTTTTGTTTTATATATGACACGATCGCTGAAGAAAGGTCCGTATGTGGACGAAAAATTGCTCAAGAAAATCGCCGGAAAGAAGCCGGCGGATGTTGGCGTGATTACAACATGGGCACGCGCAAGCCAAATTTCTCCGGAAATGGTAGGTTTCAAGTTTGGTGTGCACAATGGCCGTAAACACATTGAGGTGTTGATATCCGAAGACATGGTAGGACATCGTTTGGGTGAATTCTCCCCGACAAAGACCTTCCATCGTCACGGTGGTAAGATGCAGAAAGAGCTTGAGCAGAAGAAGAAAGAAGCGGAAATCGCTGCAGCAAAAGCCGCTAAGGCCGCTGCCGACAGTAAGTAGAACCTGTCTCACTGAAAAATATATGATAACCACAACTCTTCATTCATAAGCTGCGCTTGGCAGCTCTCGCACCCACATTGCGGCTGTGCCTCGTCTCTCAACCTCACCGTACGACAGTACGCTTCGGTCTCCGAGACGTCGGCTCACTCGCAATGTGGGCACGAGAACAAGCCATTTTCGGTGAGAAAGGTTCTAACACATTATCACGACTATTATGGAAGCGTATCTCAAAAATTATCGTCAATCACCTCGAAAAGTGCGTTTGCTCGCTGATTTGGTGCGTGGAAAGAGCGTAGAACGTGCACTTTCTGAATTGTCGTTTATGCCGAAGCGCGCTGCTGGTCCTATGAAAAAGCTGATTGAGTCGGCTGTGGCTAATGCAGAGCACAATTTCAATGCGAAAAAGGAGGGTTTTGTCGTGAAGGAAATTACCGTTGATAGCGGTGTAACCTTGAAAAGATGGCGTCCGCGAGCATTTGGTCGCGCATCGTCGATTCATAAGCATACAAGCAATGTCTTTGTTCGTCTTGCAGCTGCCGAGTCGGTAAAAGACGAGGATAAAAAGGCAGAGGCTCCCAAAAAAGCGAAGAAGCCTAAATCACAGCAAGCTGTGACCGGCCAAGAGAGCCTAAACCGTGCAAAAGGCACGGTCGGCCAAAAGGAGGCAGCTGCGGCAGCAGCGTAAAGAGCCACGTAGCGGCGACCCTTAATCTCCTAATTTCCTAACTTACTAATCTCCTAACATATGTCTCATACCGTACATCCATATTCCCATAGAGTTGGCGTTATCCGTGATTGGAAATCACGCTGGTTTGCGGGTGGCAAAGATTATGTTGATGCACTTCGTGGCGATGTACTCCTGCGCGAATACCTTGTGAAGCGTTTGCGTGGTATGTACGTATCGGGCATTGATATTGAACGTAATAAAAACGAAATGCGTGTGGTGATTCACACATCTCGCCCCGGTCTTATCATCGGTCGTTCCGGTGAACACATGACCAAGCTTCGCGCTGAGGTTGATAAAGAAATGCGCCGTTTGCGCATCAAAAAGCCCGAATCTCTCAAGCTCGATGTGGAGGAAGTGCGCGTGCCGGAGGCTGATGCTGCTATTGTGGCGGCCATGATTGCCGAAGGTCTTGAGCGTCGCTTGCCGTTTCGTCGTGTGATGAAGCAGACGATGGATAAAGTGATGGCAAATCGCGAAGTGAAAGGTGCACGTATTGTGCTCTCAGGGCGCTTAGGTGGTGCAGAAATGAGCCGTAAAGAAGAGCTTAAAAAGGGTGGTATTCCGCTTCAGACATTCCGCGCAGACATTGATTTTGCTCGCGAACGCGCGCACCTTCCCTACGGTGATCTCGGTATTAAGGTATGGATTTATCGCGGTGAAGTGTTTGCTGATGAAGCGAAAAAGAATGCGAAGAAGGATATTAAGGATTCTTCAAAATAACCCCAAATCATTATGTTGTTTCCGAAAAAAGTAAAATATCGCAAGTGGCAGACAAACCGCAAGCACCCTGAGAAACTCGCACGTCCTGATACGCGCGGTATTACCCTTGCCTTTGGTTCATTTGGTTTGAAGGCCGAGACTCAAGGTCGCATCACATCGAATCAGATTGAAGCGGCTCGTCGTGCACTCACTCGTTCTATCGGTAAAACAGGAAAGGTGTGGATTCGTATTTTCCCTGATCGTCCGGTAACGGCAAAAGCAGCCGAAGTGGGAATGGGAAAGGGAAAAGGTGACCTCAAAGGATATGTGATGGAGGCACGTCCCGGACGCATGCTCTTCGAGGTTGACGGAGTGACGGAAGAAGCAGCGCGCCTTGGCATGCACAAAGCGGGAGCGAAGCTTCCGGTGAAGACGAAGTTTATCATCCGCGAGCATTAAACTTGCAATTTCCTTATCGAAAGGTATACTTCCAAAATTATGGCTCATTCCTTCGCACAAAAGAAAACAGCAGAGCTCAAAGCTCTTCTTCTGGAAAAGAAAGAGGCATTGCGTGCCAACCGTTTTGATATTGCCGGAAGTAAAGGTTCCAATGTGAAAGAGAATCGCAATCTCCGTAAGGATATTGCACGCATTGAAACGGTTCTCGCTTCACAAAAAAGCGAAGAAGAGGTAACCACACAATAATATTTTCATATGGCAGATACTACACAAAAAATAATCAAGCGCCTGGAGGGAACTGTTGTTTCAGATGCAATGGACAAGACAGTGACCGTTCTCGTGGACCGCTTTGTAAAGCACCCGAAATACGGCAAGTTTTACACGCGTTCGAAGAAGTACAAGGCACATGACCCGGAGAATGCTCATAAGAAAGGGGATCGTGTGACCATCGAATCGTGTCGCCCGATTTCAAAAGACAAAGCATTCCGCGTCGTTGAGTAAATTACGAATTACGAATAACGCGAATATACGAATACACAATACAGTTTCTGAGAACAATTATCCTGTCATTCATACAAAAGCGGAGATCCCGCATCACCCACGCCCCAGTTTTCAAGAAAGAGGAAAACTGAGCGGGGCAAGAGTGCGGGATGACAGAGGACAGAAGGAGAGCCGCGTAGCGGCGATTCCTAAAAGCTCAAAGCTATAAGCTATTACCCAAACCATGATTCAGCCTGAAACACAAGTAAAGATTGCCGACAACTCCGGTGCAAAGATCGGAAAAGTCTTCAAGATTCTCGGCGGAACACGTCGAAGATATGCACGCATTGGTGATGTGGTGATTTTGTCGGTGAAATCGGCTGAGCCGCGCAAGGCGGTGAAGAAGAAAGATGTGGTACAGGCCGTGGTGGTGCGTCAGCGTCAGCCGCTCCGACGCAAAGACGGTTCATACATTCGCTTCGACGAGAACGCGGTTGTGATTCTCGAAAAAGGAAAGCAAGAGCCGAAAGGAGGTCGTGTGTTTGGTCCGATTCCGCGTGAACTCGCAGAGCGTGGCTATCAGAAGATTATTTCTCTCGCACCCGAGGTGCTTTAAATATGAAAATCAAGAAAGGAGATACCATTGTAGTGATTGCCGGTGCCGATAAAGGAAAGGAAGGAAAGGTGGCCGAAGCACTCCCCGCGCAGAGTCGTGTGGTTGTTGATGGTGTGAATATGCGCAAGCGCCACAGCAAGGCGCGAAAGAGTGGCGAAAAGGGTCAGATTGTTGAATATGCTGCGCCGCTTCATGTGTCCAATGTGGCGCTCAAGGATCCGAAGACTGGAAAGCCGACACGCACGGGTGTGAAGATGGAAGGGAAGAAGAAAGTGCGTATTGCGCGAAAGAGCGGTAGCACAGTTTAATTCAAGAACCTCTCTCAGTAAAAATGGCTTACGTCCGTGCTCTCCGTTCGAGCGAGACGCCGGCGCGGAGTACGAAGCATACTGAGATATGGTGAGGACGAGCGACAAGTCGCAGCCGAATGGAGAGTGCGGAAGTTGCCAAGTTATTGAATATCATTTTATTATTACGTTTTTTACTGAGATAGGTTCTGATACTATGGAAACGATTGCAGACAAATTGAAGAGTACACGTGAAGCGCTCGGCGAGCGTTTTGGATACACAAATATGTTTCAGGCACCGCGCCTTGAGAAGATTGTTGTCTCAACCGGCGTTGGCTCCACTATCGATAAAGAGAAGCTCAAACTCGTACCTGAGCGTTTGGCACTCATTACCGGCCAGAAGCCGTCGGCACGCGCAGCAAAGAAGTCTATTGCGTCCTTTAAGGTGCGCGAAGGAAGTGTTGTTGGTCATAGTGTTACTCTTCGTGGCGCACGCATGCGCGGTTTCCTCGAGAAGCTCATTCACGTGGCGCTTCCGCGTACCCGCGACTTCGGTGGTATTTCGCCGAAAGCAATTGATGATATGGGCAACCTCACCATCGGCATCAAGGAACACACGATTTTCCCGGAAACATCCGATGAAGAATTGAAAAATGTCTTTGGCATGGCTATCACGCTCGTCTCCACGGCGAAAAACAAAGAAGAAGCACTCGCATTCTTCACCCACCTCGGTGTTCCGTTTAGAAAAGAGGAGAAAGCCTAAAGCACAACAAGTCGTGCTCGGCCACGGTAAAGATTAGGAGATTAAACATTAAAAAAGCGCGGGCATACGCCCGCGCTTTTTACACTTTCACATACCGCGTCGCGCGACCGATTTCATAGGGGTAAAAATCGAATATATAACACTATACTGTATATAACAGATTATGGTGGATTATAGCGGATAACGCAAGCAGCCCAAAGCACAACAAGTCGCGCTCGGCCGCGATAGAGATTAGGATAAAAAGAAATCCCGCCGAAGTTAAGCTTTGGCAATTCCGCCAAAGCTTAACTTCGGCGGGACACAACTTCTTCATGCTGTAAAGAATATGGAATATGGAAAAAACGCAAACCACTGTCATTCCGCACTTGATGCGGAATCTTCATTGTTTTGTTTCTTTTTGTTAAGATTCTGAGTCGAGCTCAGAATGACAGTTTTTTGGATCCAGGATGACGGAAATTTTTATGCTCGCGCTTTTGTATTGCAACAATGAACAATAAATAAACGACCGCTGGAATGCGGTCGTTTTTGGCGAAAAAAGAAAAGAAAACAAAATTAGGCAGGAAGGTTGTCAGCGATTTCGAGGAGGTCTTTTTTCCAGTCATTCTTTTGTTTTTTAGACTGTTTTACCTGCCTTTTTTGCTGAGAACGATCTCCCCACTTTTTCGGCTTACCTTTTAAGCCACTTTCGACGAATCTGAGTGCCTCTTCCTCCAACTTTGATGGTTTTGGTGCACGGGGATAGGACTTCTTCTGCCCCTTACCGTTTTTACCGTTGTGGCCGTTCTTGTTTTTACCAGGAACAACCTCATCGGTAATTCCCACCGATACCCAGGTTTTGTCTGGGATGAGCTCACCGGTTTCCTCGTCTACCGCATGGTTGCGGTACGTGCGTACGCCACCGTTGGCGGTGATGGACGGTCGCTTCATGAGATTCTGCAGCAGCTGCCGCAAATCTTTCTCGTTTTTGCGAAAGGTCTCGTCGCGCGTGTCCTTCTTCGAGAAGACGAAGCGGTACTTATGGAAAACGCCTTCCGCCTTGTAGTCGAAGTACACGAACCTGAAGCCGATGAACCGTTGCTCCAGGTGAGCGACAAGCGATTTCATGCTCGGCATGAAGTACGGTCGCTGCTCCAGGAACTCACCGTCGGGGCCTTTATATTCCTTCGCCGGCTCGCCGGTGTGATCAAACTCCTTCGGCAAGCGAGGGAGGTCGAGCGGCCGGACGAGGCGGAACTGCAGGACGAATGAGATATCGTCCTTTCCTGCATACATAAACGGCGCAACATGGCGCTGTTCGTGGTGTTTTCCGTTGCACCCATGTGTTTTTTCTTTTTTCATCTCTTTTCTCCCCCTTGTTTTCTTTATGTTATGTTACTGAAACGAACTACATTGGGTAAAATCTAGCATATTTGGGGTGTATTGTCAATACCCTCGGGAATTGACATATATTTTGTTTCTGATAGGATATGTCCACGCTCGCATAGGGCGTTTGTTTATACTTCAATTATCTCAATCCGTGTTTCTCCTTCCGCGTCCTCTCATGCTTGCATGGTGTGGATGTGGAAGGAATAACACGTGATATTGGGGTAAAAAGGGAGGCGCGCGATAGCGCGCCGGGAATTAGAGTGTGTAAAGCGCACGTAGTGCGCGTCATGCGCGAAGCGCAAGCGCGCGATAGCGCGCATACTAATCTCCCAGCCTCCTACTGTAGCCGAACATGATTTATCATGTTTTAGGTACTACTAATCTCCTGATATATGGCAAAAACATCAGTCATCGCACGATCACAGAAAAAGCCGAAATTCTCCTCTCGCAAGGTGAATCGCTGCTTTAAGTGTGGCCGCCAGCATGGCTATATGCGCGATTTCGGTTTGTGTCGCATTTGTTTCCGCGAACTCGCCAATGAAGGCATGATTCCAGGCATTCGCAAGTCGAGCTGGTAAGAGCCTGTTCATAATCTCAACGGAATTGAATGAAAAAAGATACATCCTTGTCGGCTGATATGCCCATATACCGGCTGCAAATCGCCCAAAGTGTCTCGAAGTACGACAGTACTCCATCAACACTTTTCACGATTTTCGCTCGGTATATGAGCATTTCACGCTCGACAGAGAACCATAAACAGGCTCTACCGCCACGGAGCGGTGCAAGCGCACGTAGTGCGCGCAATGCGCGAAGCGCATACTAATCTCCTAACCTACTAATCTCCTAGTCTCCTAACATATGGATCCTATCGCAGACATGATCATTCGCATCAAGAACGCCGGTATGGCAGGTCACCAGTCCGTGACAGTGCCGTATTCTCGCGTGAAGCATGCAATTGCTGACACTCTTGAAAAAGAGGGGTATGTATCGAGCGTCACAAAGCGTGCAAAGAAAGCGAAAAAGCACTTGGAAATTGGTTTGAAGTATCGTGGTAACCGTCCGTATATCACCGACGTGAATCGTGTGTCGAAGCCGTCCCGCCGTGTATACATGGGTGTGAAGGATATGACACCGGTACGCGATGGACATGGATGTCGTGTGGTATCCACACCACAGGGTGTTATGACCGATAAAGAAGCACGTAAGAGTCATGTTGGCGGTGAAGTGCTCTTCATCATTCACTAGAACCTCTCTCAGTAAAAATGGCTTACGTCCGTGCTCTCCGTTCGAGCGAGACGCCGGCGCGGAGTACGAAGCATACTGAGTTATGGTGAGAACGAGCGACAAGTCGCAGCCGAATGGAGAGCGCGGAAGTTGCCAAGTGAGGTGTTATATGATTATATTATTTATCTGAACGTTTTTTATTGAGATAGGTTCGAGTATGAGCAGAATTGGTAAACAAACAGTGACGATTCCTTCGGGGACAACCGTTACCCAAGACGGCGCGACTTTGCACGTGAAAGGACCGAAAGGCGAGCTTACACGCACCTTTCCCGCAACAATCGCTATTGTGATTGATGGCGCCGACATCACCTTCAAGCAAAATGAAGATACGCCGGAATCACGCGCCTTGTGGGGCACTGTTGCATCACATGTGGCCAACATGGTTGCCGGTGTAAACACTCCGTATGAAAAGCGCTTGGTGGTGGAAGGTGTGGGATTCAAGGTAGACGTGAAGGGAGATGAGATTGTGATGGCGCTTGGTTTCTCTCATCCGGTGAATGTAAAAATCCCGAGTGATTTGACCGTCACAAATGAGAAGAACACCATTATCGTTTCAGGCATTGATAAAGAGTTGGTGGGTCAGTTTGCCGCGAAGGTACGTGCTCTCAAGAAACCCGAGCCGTATAAAGGAAAAGGTATCCGCTATGAAGACGAGGTAATTCGTCGCAAGCAGGGTAAGAAGACGGCGTAACAACAAATTTACAAATAGTATACGAATATACAAATTACGAATATGTTTTCAGATAACCACAACACAAGAGAGAATGATTTGTAATTTGTATATTTGTACGCATTTGTAATTCGCTTTTATGAAAAACATTCAAGAGCAAAAAAGAATACGACGCCACGCACGCATTCGTGCAAAGGTATCCGGTACTGCCGAGTGTCCGCGCTTGAGTGTGTCTAAGTCGAATACTCGTTTGTACGCGCAGCTTATTGATGATGTTGCAGGAACAACTCTCGCTGGTGTGTCCGACGCGAAAGAAAGCGGAGCAAATAAGACAGAACGTGCTCGCAGCGCAGGGAGGGCGATTGCGAAGATGGCAAAAGAAAAGGGTATCGAACGAGTTGTCTTTGATCGCGGAGGCAATCTCTACATCGGCCGTGTACGCGCGCTTGCAGAAGGTGCTCGTGAAGGCGGACTTCAATTCTAACAATTCTCCGGTTATTACTTTATTTAATATATGGAACAAAACACCGCACAACCAAAGAGTGATCAGAAAGGAGGGGAGAAGCGCGCCCCGCGCTCACCTTCTTCGCATGGAGGTGATCGTCGCTCTCGCGGTGGCGCATCTCGCGGAGGAGGAGGCAAGAAGGGGCCGGGAGGAAACCGTCGTGGTGGACGCCGTGATGGGGGCGATCGCGTGAAGCCGGAATTCGATCACAAGATTATCGACACTCGTCGTGTGACCCGTGTGGTTTCCGGTGGTCGTCGATTTAGCTTCAGTATTACTCTCGTTGCCGGCGATCGAAAGGGACGCGTGGGCGTTGGCGTGGGTAAGGCGGGCGACACCGCACTTGCTATCGAAAAAGCAATGCGTGATGCCAAGAAGAATATGGTTACAATCAAGCGCACGAAGCATCATTCTATTGCACACACAGTGGATGCGAAGGTGGGAAGCTCGCGTCTTTCGATAAAGCCCGCCCCCGGCCGTGGTATCGTTGCCGGATCAGCTGTGCGTACCGTATGCGAACTCGCAGGTATTAAGGATGTGGGAGCAAAGATTTATTCTCGCAGCAAAAACAAGCTCGGTATTGCGCGTGCGGCGGTAAAGGCACTTCAAGAACTCGGCTAATTTCCCACTATAACATTTCAATATGCAACTACACGATATCAAACCGAAGACAAAGTCCAAGGCGGCATCCCGTCGTGTTGGGCGTGGGGGAAAGCGCGGAAAGACATCCGGTCGCGGACACAAGGGTCAGAAATCGCGCGCAGGACACTCAATTCGTCCGGAGATTCGCGACATGATTAAGCGCATGCCGAAGCGCCGCGGACACGGTATCAATCGCTCTCGCACCATACATGATGGTATGATAAAGCCTGAGGTGGTTAACGTTGCCACACTCGAAGCGGAATATGAAAAGACGGAGGTGGTAACGCCCGCCACTCTCCTTGAAAAGCGTATTGTGCGCCGCCAGAAGGGACGCGTCCCGGTTGTAAAAATCCTCGGTAAGGGCGATATCGCTAAGGCGCTCACCGTTGAAGGGTGTGTATGTTCGGCGAGCGCAAAAGAAAAGATTGAAAAAGCCGGAGGAAAAGTGGAAGTTAGAAATTAGAAATTAGGAATTAGCATGCGCGCTCACGCGCGCATAGCTGCATAAGTAAAAGTTCGTCACCCCGCCCCACTTTCACTCATTCATTTTATGAACCATTATAAGGTAGGCGAGGTCTCTAACGTATACATGAATTATGACTCTATCAGTGAAAGTGGGGCGGGGTCCAGGGCAGAAGTGAGTGGTTATCTGACGTACTAGATCCCGCATCACCCACGCCCCAGTTTTCAAGAAAAAGGAAAACTGAGCGGGGCAAGCGTGCGGAATGACAAAGAATAGTGATTTCTCTCATCTCTTAACTCTTCACTCTCAACTAATCTCATGAAAGACATCGTACGAAAAATGAAGATTGTACTCACCGACACCGCACTGCGCAAGCGTGTGCTGTTTGTGCTTTTCGCTCTCGCACTTTTCCGTGTGCTTGCGGCAATCCCTGTTCCCGGTATCGATACAACCCGCTTGGCTGAATACTTTGCCAACAACCAATTCCTCGGACTTCTCAATATTTTCTCCGGTGGCGGTCTTGCAAATTTCTCCATCGTCATGCTTGGTGTCGGTCCGTTTATCACCGCGTCCATTATCATGCAGCTCATGACGATTCTTTCGCCGAAGCTGAAAGCCATGTATCACGAAGAAGGAGAAGCAGGACGTCGCAAATTCTCACAATGGTCACGCATGCTTACGGTGCCTCTCTCGGTGATTCAAGGGTACGGTCTTATCGCGCTTCTCACGCAGCAAGGTGTGATTTCGCAGCTTCCCGTGCCCGAGCTCTGGCTCAATATCCTCATCATTACCGCAGGTTCCGTGCTTCTAACATGGATTGGTGAGCTCATTTCTGAATTCGGTATTGGCAACGGCGTCTCTATTATCATCTTTGCAGGTATTGTAGCATCACTTCCGGGAGCAATCGCACAGCTTGTCTTCACTTTTGATCCGGCGCAGATTCCGGTATACATCGGCTTTCTTGCAGCGGCAGTTGCTGTGGTTGCCGGTGTGGTTGCCATCACCGAAGCGGAACGCCCGGTGCCGGTAACGTATTCCAAGCAAGTCCGAGGCGGTAAATCCTATGGTGGTGCCACTACATACCTACCGCTTCGTGTGAATCAGGCGGGTGTGATTCCGATTATCTTCGCACTTTCTATTTTGCTTCTTCCGCAGATGGTAGTGAACATGATTGGTGGTATTGCTAATCCGTCGGTACAGGGAGTCGTAAACGCGCTCAACGCTTTCCTCAACAACGGCTGGTTCTACTCCATTTTCTATTTCGTTCTTGTTTTCCTCTTTACCTACTTCTACACAGCTATTACCTTTGAGCCGGAAACGGTTGCCGAAAATCTCCAAAAGAGCGGTGCGTTTATTCCGGGTATTCGTCCGGGGAAATCAACAGAAGAGTATCTTGGCAATATCGTAACCCGCATCACCTTTGTGGGTGCACTCTTCCTTGGTCTTATTGCCGTCCTTCCGATGGTCATGCAGGCGGTCACAGGCAACACGATGCTTGCCATCGGCGGTACCGGACTCCTCATCGTTGTTTCTGTGGTTCTTGACCTCGTGAAAAAAATCGACGCACAGGCCTCGACACGGGAGTACTAGAAAGAGTTTCGAGTTGCGAGTGTCGAGCCTGCCCAGCTCACTTTCACTGATTACCTTTAGATAATGTTAGTCGTTAGAGATTTCAGCTAACGAAATGTGGTAATTATGCTTAATAAGTGAAAGTGGGGCTGTGGTTTCGAGAAAATACGGGCTAACGCCCGTATTTTCTGTACAATAATACCACTGTCATCCCGCACTTGATGCGGGATCTCGATATTTTTTTGAGAGAGTTGCTATGTTGGAACCATACCACCCTTCTCCCATACTGATATACTGATATACCATTTCGTGCTACACTACCTGTGTGACACCGTGCCGCGAAGCGGCACATCTCACAACTCTTTTACTCTTATCTCTCAACTCACTCATGTCATCTCCACTCACGTTTCTTTTCTACGGTCGTTCAGGGGCCGGCAAAGGAACGCAAGCAAAGCTCTTGCAGGAATACCTCGAACAACATACCGATCGAAAGGTACTGTATGTGGAGACAGGTAATGGCTTGCGTGATTTGGCTACCAAAGATAAATATCTTACCGGACGTATGGCAAATGAGATTATCTCTGAAGGAGGGTTGTTTCCCGTTTTCCTTCCTATTTGGGTGTGGACAAATGCGTTTGTAAAACATTTCACCGGAGAAGAACATGTGATTTTAGATGGTCTGGCACGTCGCGTGCCGGAAGTGCAGGTGTTAGATTCAGCACTTGCTTTCTACGGCATGGAGAATCCGTATCTTTTCCATATCGATGTATCACGCGATCGTGCGTTTGAAATGCTTAAGGGGCGCGGGCGTCCGGATGATACCGACGAATCAATCAATGAGCGATTGGATTGGTTTGAAGAGAATGTGCAAAACGCCATGAACGCATTCCGCGATCTTCCGCGCTATAACTTCGTCGATATCAATGGCGAGCAAACGATTGAAGAGGTGCATAAGGAAATACTCACTGCAATTAAGGAATTAGAGTAACGATAAACTGTTGAACGATTAACGACCCTAAAGCACAACAAGTTGTGCTCGGGCACGTAAAAAATAAAAAACGAAAAAGAAAAAAGAGCGCCCTTTACTCTCTGTCGTCATTCCGGGCTTGACCCTAAACCGCAAGCGGTCGGGCGAAAGACCGGAATCTAGGGTTCTTGAGCCACTTTGTTTCTGCCTGGACCCAGCCCCACTTTCACCGATAGAGTCATAATTCATATATACGTCGGAGACTTTACCTACCTTACAATGGTTTATAAAATGAATGAGTGAAAGTGGGGCTGGGTGACAACGATATAGAGCATGTTAAAACGCACGCTATAGCGCATTTCCTATATCCTAAAAGCTATCAGCTATAAGCTAAAAAATGATTTACTCTCCCCAAGAAATTGAAATACTCAGAGAGGGAGGTGCGCGTCTTGCGCGCGTGCTTCGTCTGGTGTCGGAAAAGGTAGTGCCGGGTGTCTCAGCCACCGAGCTTGATAATTATGCCGAAGAGCTTATTCGTGAGGCGGGTGACGAGCCGGCATTCAAAGGCTACAAACCCGATCCCAAAGGTCCGGCATATCCGGCAACGCTCTGTGTGTCGATCAATAATGAAATCGTGCACGGAATCCCATGGAAGGAGACGATTATTCAAGAAGGGGATATCGTGAGCCTGGATTGTGGAGTAACACACAACGATCTCATTACCGACAGTGCTATTACCGTGTCTGTTGGCAATATCTCTGAAGAAGCCAAGAAGCTCATCAGTGCCACGGAAGAAGCGCTTGCTCGTGCAATCAAACGAGCGGTGAGCGGAAATCGCATCGGTGACATTGCCTCTATTATCGATGAGACAGTGTCGGAAGCGGGATTTGGCGTGATCGAAGAGCTGGCGGGGCATGGCGTGGGACATGTGGTGCATGAAGAGCCGGTGATTCCGAATGTCGGCAAGGCCGGTACGGGTCAGATGATAAAAGAAGGGCAAGTACTCGCCATTGAAGTGATGACCGCGCTTTCCACGCGCCACGGCGATCTTCTCGACGACGGATTCACATTCGTCACGAGCGACGGCTCTCTCTCATCCCACGCAGAGCATACGATTGTGGTGACGCAAGAGGGTGGGGAGATACTGAGCAAGGAACGATAAACTGTAAACGATTAACGACCCTAAAGCACAACGAGTTGTGCTCGGGCACGGTGAAAAATGTATAAACAAGCGGCACCTTCGGTGCCGCTTGTTGCTGTTGATTGACAAACAGTCTCTCTTTCGCTATGTTTGTGAACAGTAATGTAAACAATAACGATAGAACACTTACAAGATGAGAAAATATAATCTTGCTATCATATCACCGGGAAACGAAGGAAGTGTCGTCTCCGGTTCATGGAAGAACTGGATTACCTTCTACAGATTGACTATACCTCTTTTGGCGGCCTACGTTGATAGAGATATTTTTAATCTAAGTGTTTTTGACGAAAGTGTTGGAGAACATATCCCTTTGGACGGCTTTGATTTAGTCGCAATGAGTGTGATGACACCATATGCACCAAGGGCGTACTCTCTTTCCAAAGAGTTTAGATCGAGGGGAGCGAAAGTTGTGTTGGGTGGAGCTCATCCCTCTCTTCTTCCTCAAGAAGCATTGCTTCACGCAGATGCGATTGCTGTGGGCGAGGGAGAAATAACGTGGCCGAAAATTCTTGATGATTTTAGGAGAGGGAAAATGGAAGGGGTCTACAATTCAACATCCTTTTCGGAGGTAGAGAAAAGAGTCCTTCCCGACAGAAGTGTTTTCCGCGGGAAATCATTGATGACATTTGGCACAGTTGAGACATCAAGGGGTTGTCCCAAAAGGTGTGCTCATTGTGCTGTTGTTGCAACGCAAGGAAGACATGGCTACAGAGTCTTTGATATTGATTCCATTTTGGAAGATTTGGGAAATATTAAAGGTGATTACCTCTTCCTTGTTGATGACAATCCATTTGGCTTTTCTGCCGAGCATGAGGAGAGAGTCTTGTTCTTTCTGAAACAATTAAAGACCCTAAACAAAAAATGGTTTTGTCAGGCAACAATTGAGATAGGAGGGAGAAAAAAAGTGTTACAGGCTGCTGCTGAGGCGGGCTGTGAAGGCATGTACATTGGTTTCGAATCTGTTCGTAGAGAAAGTCTTCAAGAGGTAGGAAAGGGGTGGAATAGACCGAATGCATTTTACGAAAATGTACGTCGTATACGAGAAGATTTTGGCATCTCAATTGAGGGGGGGTTCATGTTTGGTTTTGATCATGATACCCCTGATATCTTTGAACAGACTGCAGAGTTTGTGTATAAGTCAAAAATTGAGAGTCCGAATGCGCACATACTGACGTCCTATCCCGGGACACCTCTGTATGAGCGGTTACTGCACCAAGGGAGAATTATTACTCAGGATTGGAGTCTATACAATACGGGTAATGTGGTCTTTAGACCGAAGCTGATGTCTCCTGAGGAATTACGTGCCGGTTATGAGATGTGGTATCGCGAGGTCTTTTCATTGGGAAAGACAATCAAAAGGATAGCGTCATCGAATTTTAGGCATTATTCTTTTCTCATGAATACCGCAAAAGCACTGTCTGTGTACAAGAAGTTTCCCAAACGCTAATGCTATGCGCCACGTGTACGTGGCGCTTTTTGTGTAATTTTTTCAAAGCTATAAGCTAAAAGCTGAGCGTGCTATACTATACACAATGGAAAACCGCTCCATGGAACAACCGAAATTTACTTCTCCCGAAGAAGAGATTGCTTTTTTGCGTGCACAGCTCTCTGAAAAGGAGCGTGTGGCGGAAACGCCTCTAACACCCGAATCGCGCGAGCAGGCAGCCGAGGAAGTGGTGCGTGCCTATGAGCATGCGCCGAAGGAAGACGTGCTTGCGCCGGAATATGTCGAGCGAGAGGAGAGCGTGGATGCTGTTGTTCTCGAGCTCACGCCTGATAAGGACGATGAGACTATCGGGGAGCTTTTGGGAATGATGCATGAGAAGGGTCTCAAAAACACGCTCACAATCGTGGAGAAAATGAATAATCCGCACATCGCCGACGATTTTCATCGCTTTTTGGTGCAGTACATTGCGCATGCCGCTGAAATCCCCGAGCTCAAGAGAGACAAGCGGCTCAATAAAGCGCTCCATATGAAGCTGTATGAAGTGTCGCTTCCTGATTATCATCCGGGCGACGATGGCGGAAAGTCCTTTAAGGAAATTATTTCCGCCATGGAGCAATTCTATGCCGGCATGATGTCGATTTCGGATGAAAAGAATCCCGTGCCCGGCAAAGATATGTTTGCGCTTGAAATTGCACAGGCCGATTCGCGCGGTGATATTGTGTTTTATGTTTCCGTGCCGCGTGATAAAGCAAGCATGTTTGAAAAGCACATGGAGGCGGTATTCCCCAAGGCGCGCATTCAAGAAGAGAAAGACGATTACAATATTTTCAATGAATCGGGTGCTCTTGCCGCCGCCTCTGCCACTTCCGCGAAGAGTCCGCTTCTGCCGCTGCGTACATACGATTCTTTTGACCACGATCCGCTTGATGTGATCGTGAATGCGTTTTCCAAAATCAAAAAAGACGGCGAAGGGGTTGCGGTGCAGATGATTGTCTCTCCCGCGGGAGATCACTTTTTAAAGCGCTACGGCACGGCGCTCGATAATCTTCGCAAGGGCATGAAGACGAAAAAAGCGCTTGATGTGCCGCGTACCGTTTCCGGAGATTTCGCGAAAGGATTTGGCGATGTGATTTTTGGTACCGGTATACCGGAGAAGGAGAAGGACGGAGTTCCCAAAGCACCGACACTCGATGAAAAGGCGATTGAGGGGGTTGGGGCAAAGCTCTCAAGCACCATCTTCGATACCAATATTCGCATTGTTGCCTCTGCCGATACCGCCACACGCGCCCGTGATATTCTCCGCGAGGTATCTTCTGCATATAATCAATTTTTCAATGCAGAGGGGAATGGCATTACCTTTAAAGAGGTCAGTGGTCGTGCGCTCAATGCCCTGATTAAGGCGTATACCTATCGCACATTTGATATTGCTGAGAGTTTCCCGCTCAATCTCAAGGAAATGACCGGACTTATGCACGTGCCGGCTGTGCAGGAAGATGCGGCGACACTCAAGCGAGCAAAATCGGGAAGCGCGCCGGCACCGCTCGAAGTAAGTGAGAGCACGGGTATTCTTCTTGGGAGAAATGAGTATCGCGGTGCAAGCACAGATATCCGTATGACACCGGAAGACCGCCTCCGTCACTTCTATGTTATTGGGCAAACCGGTACCGGTAAGACGACCATGCTCAAGAATATGATTGTTCAAGATATAAAGAACGGTGAGGGCGTGTGTATGATTGATCCACACGGTTCTGATATTCAGGATGTCTTGGAGCAGATTCCGCCCGAGCGTGCCGAGGATGTGATTTATTTTGATCCGGCGCATACCGCGCGTCCGATGGGGCTCAATATGCTCGAATATGATCCGGCGTTCCCCGAGCAGAAGACGTTTGTTGTCGATGAACTTCTTTCTATTTTCAACAAACTCTTTGATATGAAGGTGGCCGGCGGACCAATGTTTGAGCAGTATTTCCGCAATGCCACGATGCTCGTGATGGATGATCCGGAGACGGGCAATACTCTTCTTGATGTGTCGCGCGTCCTCGCGGACGCGCGCTTCCGCGCGCTCAAACTCTCGCGCTGCAAAAATCCGCTCATCGTACAATTTTGGCAGGACATTGCCTCCAAAGCTGGCGGGGAATCGTCGCTTGCAAATATTGTGCCGTATATCACCAATAAATTTGATATATTCCTTTCCAATGAAATCATGCGACCGATTGTGGCGCAAGAGAGATCGGCATTTAATTTTCGTGATGTCATGGACAATAAGAAAATTCTTCTCATCAATCTCTCGAAAGGACGGCTGGGCGATATCAATGCAAATCTTCTCGGTCTCATCATCGTGGGCAAGGTTTTGATGGCGGCGCTTTCGCGAGTGGACACGCTTGGGAAAGGTGATCTGGCACCGTTTTATCTCTATATCGATGAATTCCAGAATGTGACAACCGATTCCATTGCTACTATTCTCTCTGAGGCGCGTAAATACAAGCTTTCGCTCACCATTGCACATCAATTTATCGCACAGCTTGACGAATCGATTCGCGATGCCGTCTTCGGCAATGTCGGTTCCATGGCGGTGTATCGCGTGGGCACGGAAGACGCTGAATTTTTCCAAAAGCAGTTTGAGCCCGTCTTTGATGCATCCGACATTATGAACATCGACAATTACAATGCATATTTGCGCCTCTTGGTAAATGGTCAGCCGGTAAAGCCGTTTAATGTTCGGGCCACAGCGCCATTCCAAGGTGGATACAATATCGGCGATAAGATAAAAGAACTCTCATACCTCCGCTACGGCCGCGACCGCGCGGAAGTGGAAGAAGAAATCATGCGAAAGTACCGGAAAGAAGAGGCAGAAAGTCCAAGGATGTAAGACAAAAATCAAAAGCGGCGGAGCGAAGCTCCGCCGCTTTTGATTTTTGAGCTACTCAATATGTTCAATCGCCTTCTTAAACACAGGCTTTAGATCATCAAAGGAAAGTGAATCCAGCACCTCTTGTTCTGTTTTCCATCCTATTCCTTTCAAATCTTTTGAGTGACCCACAGAGTCCTCTATACCAGATAAATCCGAGAGAAAAACGGTGTTCAGACCTCTCTTTCCGGCACGCGCTTTTTTCTTTTCATTGAAGACGAATTCATGATGCACCTCTGTTTCCTTGAGAGTCGGTATATATGTATCATCCGCGAATTGTAATTCTTCCCTTATTTCTCGCAAGGCGGTTGTAAGGAGATCTCCTTCATCACCATCCTCCTCCCCACCACTGACAAAAGTAATATTCCCTGTTTCGGTATTCTCAACAACCAAATATTTCCTCCCTTCTTCAGAGTTTTTATAAAAAATTGTTATTGCGCCGCGATAGAGCTTTTCAGATTCATGCACGTTTTCTGTATGTTCCATGCTTGCAATAGTACCATAGGCAAAGGTTCAAACTCAAGGTGCTTGATTTATTTATATATTTGAAATATACTCATGCCACCGAAGCCCTAGCGGCTTTAATTTTTTAATATTTAACGTGGCCGATCATTGCCTGCAATGATTACAGGCTTCCTCTCCTAGACATATGTCCCATCCGAAAAATGAACGAACTCTTGTCATCGTAAAACCCGACGGCGTACAGCGCTCGCTTATTGGTGAAATTGTTCGCCGTTATGAACAAAGTGGTTTGAAATTGGTAGCGATAAAAATGCTTATCCCGTCGAGCGACACAGCCCGAGAGCACTATATGATTGGCGGTGAAGAATGGCTTGAAAATGTCGGTAAAAAAGCATCTGAAGCATATGAGCGTAAAGGAGAGAAATCTCCATATGCGACACATCGCGAAAACGGTCTCGCAGTGCTTGATGCATGTTCTACATATCTTTCTGCAGGTCCGGTTGTGGCGATGATTTGGGAAGGGAATCAGTCGGTTGGTGTGGTACGTAAGATTACCGGTGGCACCGAACCTCTTTCTTCAGACGTGGGTACCATCCGTGGTGACCTTACCATCGACTCTTTCAAAATGGCAGACACAGATGGTCGTGCTGTTCGCAACCTTATCCATGCGTCCGGCTCAACGGAAGAAGCGGAAAAGGAAATCGCAATTTGGTTTAAAAATGAAGAGATTGTTTCGTATCGTCATTTGAACGAAGCGATGCTCTACGATGTGAACCTTGATGGAATTCTGGAATAGAAGTTAGAAATTAGGAAATAGAAAATAGAAACACCCGCGCGGCCAAAGGCCGCGCGGGTGTTTGTGTACATAATCAATACGGTGTCATTAGGTAGGGGATGACAAAGAGTGGAGTGTGAACCCCGCCAAGGTTAAACCTTTGGATTAATCCAAAGGTTTAACCTTGGCGGGGTTTCCCTTGCATTCTCTTTGAGGAGGCATATAATAAATATAGGAGATATGCGGGTTACATTTCTAGGACACTTGCATTCAAGGGAGACTGATATGACTTCACGCCTTGGTGTGAATGTTGAGGTCACCCACGTAGCTTTTCGCTAGGATGCGCCCGGAAAAACATATCTCCACCACAAAACCCGCCCCCGGCGGGTTTTGTGGTTGTCGAATCATGATAACGTTGGGTGTGTTCACAGGGTGCTGGTTGTCATTCCCGCCTCCGAGCGGGAATCTTCGCGAACCACCTCTAGAAACTATATATAAGACAAAACCAAAGACTATCTTTGGTTTTGTTTGTAATTCACTTCACGAAACAACCTTCTCAAGATCCCGCATCAAGTGCGGGATGACAGCGGTTTGTGTGCTTAGTGCGGCGTAGCCGCACGTCCTCAAAGCTATAAGCTAGAAGCTAAAAGCTTATCAGATTTGTTCCCCAAACTCCAAAACCCACCAAAATCAAACATAATCAATCCATGCTATAATACCCTCTATGATTTCCACCAAATCACTCACGATTGCAATGGTCATTCTCTTATGGCTCATTTTTGCTTTGAATACTGCAGCGATGCAGCTGTATTGGTATTGGACGTATTGGTGGTTTGATATTCCGATGCATTTTCTGGGCGGAGCATGGCTCGGCGGTATGGTGATTCTCGCACTTCGCCGTTTTGCGCCGGAAAAGGCGGAAAGGCGCTCGGTGGTGTATATGGCAGCTATCGGAGCGGCGCTTTTCATCGGTGGACTCTGGGAAGTGTTTGAGTTTAGCCTGGACACATTTGTTACCATGCGCGTGAATGACATTGCCGACACTATCACCGACTTCGGTATGGATGTTGCCGGCGCTCTTTCAATCGCAGCTCTCATTATCGGTAAATCAAAAAACTAGCATGCCAAAAACAACACTCACATTTGCCGGCGGTGCCGATATGGTGACCGGTTCCAACTTTCTTCTCACCGACGCGGAAAGCGATATCTCCATGCTCGTTGACTGCGGACTCTTTCAAGGGTGTGAAGAGTGCAACGCAAAAAATCGCGAGGCGTTTCCATATAATCCCGCCAGTGTTGATGTTTTGTTTGTTACTCATGCACACATTGATCATATCGGACGCATCCCCAAGCTCGCAGGCGACGGTTTCTCCGGCACCATCTATTCCACCCCTGCCACGAAAGACATCGCTGCTGAAATGCTTCGTGACAGTCTGAATGTGATGACCTTTCATGCGAAAAAAGAGGGAGCACCGGAGCCGTTTTTTGATGAGAAGGATATTGAAAAAGCGCTCCGTATGTGGGAGACGCGCGAGTATCATGAGCCGATTCATGTGCAAGGTGGATACACAGCCACCTTTCACGATGCCGGGCATATTCTCGGCTCGGCAATGGTGCGTATCACGCGCGGTGATAAAAATATTGTCCTTACCGGAGACTTGGGCAATTCGCCGTCGCCTATTATTGCCGATACGGAAGCACTCGGTACGACGCATTATATGGTGATGGAGAGTGTGTATGGTGACCGCAATCATGAAGAAAAAAATCAGCGCACCAATCTCCTGAAAGAGACGGTGAGAGAGACGATTGCGCGCGGTGGTACGCTTGTCATGCCCGTCTTTTCTCTTGAGCGCACGCAAATGATGCTCTATGAGCTGAATAATCTCATTGAAGACGGACATGTTCCTTCCGTGCCGGTCTTTCTCGATTCGCCGCTTGCCATTGCCGTGACCGATATCTATCGAAAGTATCAAAAGCACTACAACGAAGAAGTGAAAAAAGAAATTGCCGAAGGCGATGATATATTCTCTTTCCCCAAACTCTCTTTCACCGAGTCACGTGATGAGTCAATGGATATCAATAAAGTGCGGGGTGCGAAGATTGTGCTTGCAGGATCGGGTATGTCAGGTGGCGGGCGAGTGCTCCACCACGAGAAACGATATCTCTCCGATCCAAAGAACACCCTTCTTTTGGTCGGCTATCAGGTGCCAGGTACTCTTGGAAGAGCTCTTCAGGATGGTGCAAAAGAAGTAATGATATTCGGTGATACTGTGCAAGTGAAAGCACATATTGCCCATATCACCGGCTATTCCGCGCACAAAGATTCCGATCATCTTCTGGAATTTGCCGCTGATGCCAAAGACACACTTGAGGAAGTGTTTGTCGCTATGGGCGAGCTTAAAACGGCAAGCTTTCTTGCTCAGCGTTTGCGAGATTTCTACGGCATCAATGCCCGTGTCCCCAAGGCGAGGGAGGAGGTGACACTGGAACTTTAGAGAGTAAAGAGGAAATAGGGAGAGTGGTATGGCGAGGTGATGCGGCGAGTAGGAGGTAAGTTTCGAGTTGCGAGTGTCGAGTATCGAGAAAGGCGCGCTACGCGCGCCTCCTCTAAGCTAAAAGCTAGAAGCTCTAAGCTTGCCGAATATATTCCGCACAACATGTGCGGATAATCAACATCCGACAGCTCCGCTCATGGTATACTATACAATATGAAACTTTCCACTCCGCTGAAAATTTGTGTCTCAGGTGCCGCACACTTGGAAGAGTGTGGAGTGCTTGCCGGAGAACATGCGCGTGAGCTTGGCACCGCACTTGCCTCCTCTGGCGTCGTGCTTCTCACGGGAGCGACAACCGGTTTTCCGCTCATTGCCGCTCAAGCCGCCAAAGAGGCGGGCGGCACGGTGATAGGGTTTTCTCCTGCGGGGAGTGAACATGAGCACCGCGAAGTATATCGTCTTCCCACAGAACACCATGACGTCATTGTCTATACCGGATTTGGCTACGCAGGTGCAGAACTCCTTTTGGCGCGTTCGGCTGATGCGATGTGTGTCGGTTGCGGACGAATCGGCGCCATTCATGAATTTACCGTGGCATTCTCGGAAGGAAAGCCCGTCGGTGTCCTTGAAGGCCCATGGAAAACAGATGACATGCTCAAAGAGCTGATTGTGAATTCCGGCAGAGCAACGGAGCATGTGGTGTTTGACGAAGATCCTGAAACACTCGTTTCCGCACTTCTTGAGACAATAGCTCGTATGCGCGCAGAGGAACATGTCTGATACACTCGAAACAATCGCTGAAGAAATACGCGGATGCGCGAAATGCCCGCTTGCCGGCACGCGCAATTGCGCCGTGCCCGGAGAAGGAAGCCCCAAAAGCGGCATTGTCTTTATCGGTGAAGGGCCGGGAGCAAACGAAGATAAAGAAGGACGGCCGTTTGTCGGTGCTGCGGGGAAATTTTTGGATGAAATGCTTGCTGATATCGGTCTTTCCCGCGGTGATGTTTTTATTACCAATGTGGTGAAATGCCGTCCGCCCGGCAATCGCGATCCGCTTCCCGAAGAGGTAAAGATGTGTACTGAAAGCTTTTTGTGGCGACAGCTTGATATACTCAAACCGAAGATATTGGTCACTCTCGGTAGACATGCCATGCACCGCTTTCTTCCTGTGACAGAAAAGATTAGCGCGATTCATGGAACGCCGGTGCATATAAAAAGTCCAAAATCCGGTCGCGCATTTACCATCATGCCGCTGTATCATCCGGCAGCCGCACTCTACAATGGCTCCATGCGGGAAGTCTTGAAGGACGATTTTCGGAAGATACCGAAGGTTATAAAAAACGATAAACGATAAACTGTTAACGATAAACTAAAAGTGCCTGACACCACTTTCGATTCCGAAGATATTCTATATCATGATGCAAGAAACACCGTCCCGAGACGGTGTTTCTTATAGAAACGTGTAAAAGTGGTGTCGGGCGCTTTTTTGTACTAGATATGTTATAGTAACCACAGGACAGCATTCTTCTCAATGTAGAAAAAGGAGATAATATGCCAGAATATCGACTTCCATGGGAAGATGAAGGGGATGATGGTGAGTATGAATTTCCCTTCGGAACTCCACCCGAAGACATGAATTTTCTCTCATTAATTGGGTATATTGAAGATCATGAGATTCACAAAGAACCGCCTCTTTCTGTCGAAGATATCCAAGAGATTTTCTCAATCCGAGGACGCATCGTTGTTGAGGATAATCTGACATACGATGACAGGTTATATGTGACAGCCCTCATGCTTTGTTGGGAGCGCGCATGTGAGATTGTGAAAAAGATTATAGGAGGAGAATATACAAATGGAGAACTTTCATATCGATGGAATCTCCTCATGAATCTCATGATAGTGGGGCAGGAAGCACTTGCGGAGTCGTTAGACAGACAAACAGGTTATTTTATGGCGACACACGTTATTGCAAAACCATCTTTCACGTTCTCTATTGTAGAAGGAAATACTGGTCTGGGCAGAATCTTTCTTACCTATGACAGGTGGGTGAAGAGATCTTTCTGGGGAGAATGTGTAAATTAACTTTTGGCGTCCGTGCGGCGCCTTTTTTGTATCAAAAACTGCTCCTGACACCACTTTCGATTTTAAAGATGCTTTATTGCGAAAAAGCAGGCCGTGAGGCCCGTTTTTCGTTCATAGTTTATCGTTAATCGTTCACTTTACTTCTTCACTGTCTCCACAATGCGTCCAAACATGTCCGGTTGATCTGCCGCAATTTCAGAAAGCATTTTGCGGTTCAAGATACTACCGTACTTTCCGAGTGCTCCCATGAATGTGCTGTAGGACATGCCGTGTTCGCGGATTGCGGCGTTGATGCGGGTTTGCCAGAGGCGACGGAAGTCGTTTTTGCGGTCACGACGATGTGCGAATGCATGGGTGCCCGCGTGACGAATTGCTTCCTTTGCCTGACGCTCTTTAGTACTGCGGCCAAAGCGATAGCCCTTTGTCTGTTTCAGGACATTGCGACGACGCTTCATTGAAATGGTTCCTCGTTTGACTCGTGCCATAATTTAGAATAAAGAATTAGGAATTAAGCCTATATCATATACATGTAAACATGTATATGATCGGCCACGGGAATAAAGAATTAGAGGTTTGCGAGAAAACGGCTCTTGTCTTTTGTGCTCATCTGCACCTCCTGGCCGTTTTTGCGATCAAGCTGCTTGTTGCGTGATTCTTTCGCATTGAAGTGGTTGTGACCCGGTGTGCGGGCAATCACCTTGCCGCTTTTGGTCACTTTCACACGTTTTTTGAATGATTTGTTGGTTTTCATAATGGTTTTTAGGGGTCGCAAGCCGGCGCGAAGTGTGGCATGCGAAAAATTCAGTACCGCATTACCATAGCATATATCCCCATTCCTCGCAATAGCATGCGCGAGGAATGGGGAGAATGAAGAATTATGAATTACGAATAAAGGGAAGGATGAAAAATGTATCGCAAGGACGGACCTAGCGATTGTTTCTGATAATAAAAAGCACGGCAGCCTTTGGCTGCCGTGCTTTTTAATCTGAATCAGGAAAAGGTTCTTCCTTTGGTGTTTCCGGTGCTGCCTCAGGAGTTGGTGCGGTATCTTCTTTTTTCTTTGCTTTATCGCGCTCAAGGACGAGAGAAAGACCTTTGGGGCTTTTCTTGGGTCCGTCGGCGATTTTGTAATTCTCTGATACCAACACAAGTACACGGTCCAGGCGTTCTTTCAGGAAATCTTCCTTCATATATTTTGCGCGACCGGCAAGGAAGAGGTCGAGTTTTACTCTATGGCCATCTTTAAGCCACTCGGAAATACGCTTTGCTTTGAGAGCAAGATCGTGCTCACCGGTGCCGATTTTAATTTGTACCACCTTGGTTTCCGTGGCGCTTGCGCTGCTTTTCTGATTTGCTTCACGTTTTTTCTTCTTTTGCTCGTATTGGTATTTGCCGTAATCGGTGATATGAGCAACGGGGGGAGTGGCATTGGGAGACACTTCTACCACATCAAGGCCAATAGCGCGCGCTTTTTCAAGCGCTTCGCGCGGATCCATCACACCAAGATTGGCCCCATCATCACCAATAACACGCACCTCACGTGCGCGGATTTGTTCATTGATGCGAGTACGCGGTTCACGACTCGTCTGTCTTTGCTTGTTTTTTCGCGGTCTCATTTGAATGAAATAATGAAAATGAAATGTGCACACATTCTACATTGGGTGATGTGCGGTGTCAATGGTTTGGTTTATGGCGTGGCGTAGCCGCGCCATGCTAAGAACTAAAAACTAACAACTTCTCCAACGTGTTCCATATTATTCCGTATCACCTCCTCTTCTCGTAACTTGCAACTCGAAACTCGCAACTCATAATATGCTATACTTACTCTATTATGGCTCCCAACCTCAACAGGCAATGGTTTCATACGGCGAGTGTGTATCATGTGTATCCGCGTTCGCTGAAAGACACCAATACCGACGGTATCGGCGATCTCGAGGGTATTATCGATTCCCTGGATTATTTCAACGACGGCACCGAGGAATCACTCGGTGTTGATGCATTGTGGCTGTCGCCGATATATCCTTCGCCCGGTAAAGACTTTGGATATGATGTAACAGATCACAAAGCAATTGATCCTCTCATGGGCAATATGCGCACGTTTGAAACACTTCTTGCCGAAGCCAAGCGACGCGGTATACGTATTCTTCTTGATTATATTCCCAATCATACATCCGATGAACATCCGTGGTTCCAAGAATCACGCAGCTCCCGCAAAAACCCCAAACGTGACTGGTATATTTGGCGCGATCCGGCAGAGGGTGGAGGCCCTCCCAATAATTGGCTGTCGGTTTTTGGCGGTTCGGCATGGACATTCGATGAAATGACAGGGCAGTATTATTTGCACCATCATTTTTCATTTCAACCTGATCTCAATTGGCGCAATGCCGAGGTGAGAGAGGAAATGCTGGGTGTGCTTCGTTTCTGGCTCGATAAAGGAGTGAGTGGTTTTCGTACCGATGCCATCTACACGCTCATTGAAGACGCTTCGTTTGCCGACAATCCGCCAAATCCGAATTATCGCGCCGGCAAAGATGATCCATACCTCTCACTTCTTCATGAGAATGATCTTGGTGACGAGGAGATGTATGGTGTCCTTGGAGAGATGTGCGAGGTTATTTCACACTATGACGATGCCTTTATGGTATCGGAATCGTATGTGGATGTGTCAACGCTCGACAAACTCTATGCTGCCTGCAAAAACGGTCGTCATGCTCCGCTGAACTTCTCTCTTATTTCTCTCCCATGGGAAGCGCAGGCGTACAAAGCTCATATTGAGGAATTAGAAAGCACCCTTGATGATCATGAGTGGCCGAATTATGTGCTGGGTAATCATGACCGCCGGCGGGTGACCGACCGGCTCGGACGAGAGCGGGCACGACTCCTCGCGATTCTCCAAATGACCCTTCGAGGCATGCCATTTGTGTATTACGGTGAAGAAATTGGCATGAAGGGCGCGGATGTTTCTGATGATAAACGGCAAGATCCGCTGTCGCTCCAGCTTCCCGGCATGCATATGGGTCGCGATAGTGAACGAAGTCCTATGCAATGGGACGGCACTGAGCATGCGGGATTTTCGAAAGTGCAGCCGTGGCTTCCTGTCGCCGAAGATTATGAGCTGTATAATGTAAAAGCGGAAGAAGAAGATCCGGATTCATTCTTAGCTCTGTATCGACATTTGATTTGGCATCGAAAGCACTCATCAGCGCTCTCTTCTGGGGAGTATGTATCGATTGATGTTGGTTCGGGCGATGTCTTGGGGTATGAGCGTGTTGCTACCGATGAGCGTGTGTGCGTGGTATTGAATTTCAGCACTGAGGACCGTGATATCATATTGCCATTTAGGGAAGCGAAGGTGGTTGCAAGTACGCATATGCGCAAAGAAGGTGAAATTGTGGAAGGACCACAATATCGTCTGAGAGGGCATGAAGGGCTTGTCCTTTCTATTCACATGGATTAATTATGGGAACATACCAATCATCACTCACACATACATACAGTGAGCATTCTTTCCAGGAAGAGCGTACCGCTCTTGTGCATGCATGTGCTTCATATGAAGAGCGCATGAGGAAAGCATCGATGCGTGATATGAGCATACCCGAATCAGTACTTCTTTTCCCTTCCGAGGAGGAAGCAACAACACTCGCAACGGATTTTCGTGAAAAGGGAATGAAGGTGTGTGTCGTGATTGGTATTGGCGGCTCGTCACTCGGGACAAAAGCGGTATATGAAGCGCTAGAAGAAAGTACGGACACCGAGCTTCTTTTTGTCGAGTCGATTGACCCGAGTGAAATGATTTCTGCACTTGAAAAAATTTCTTCGTATACAAAAGTTGAAGAAGTTGTGTGTGCAATTGTGAGCAAATCAGGAAAGACGCTTGAGACGACAAGTGCTGCCAGCACCGTTGTCGAGACTCTCCATGAGAAATTTGGCAATGCGATAGACGAGCACATCGTTGCCATAAGTGACACCGACTCACCGCTTGAGAGTGAGGCAAGACGAAGGGGCTGGCATACGCTCTCCATTCCGCGCCATATTGGAGGTCGCTTTTCTGTCTTCACGGCTGTTGGAGCCTTTCCTCTTGCGTGTGCAGGTATTGATGTTGAGAGAGTGATTTCAGGCGCACGTGTTGCTACTGCACTCTTTCGAGAGGGAGAATCGGACAGCGCACGCAAGGGGGCGATTGAATTATACACCGCGTATCAGTCGGGCGTGCGGGTATTATCAATGTTCATATTTGATAGTCGTTTGCACGCGTTTGGTATATGGTATCAAGCACTCTTGGCGGAGAGCATGGGTAAAGAAGGAAAAGGAATATTGCCGATTGTGATGAAAGGAAGTGATGATCTTCATGCGCTTGGGCAATACCTCTATGATGGAGCGGATATCGTTGCTACACATGTATTTTCCACGACACGCGACACAGACATTGCTTCAGCTGATACGACACTTGGCACAGTACACGATGCAATCATGGAATCCTTTCTTGAAACATACTCCGCCAAAGGTCGCCTCTGCGCAAAAACACACATGACAAAAGGTGTCACATCTGAAGCAATAGGGGAACTTTTGGCTGAGAATATGATTACTGTCATGATTCTCGGACACCTCTTCGGCGTAAACACGTTTGACCAGCCCGGCGTGGAAGCGTATAAAGAAAAAGCCCGCGAAATTATGGCACAGCCATAATTTCGCGGGCAGCAACGTAAGCCGTTTCATACTACCCTCCTATCTTACTAATCTCCTAACATACTGACTCATGATAATTCTCTTCGACATCGGCGGTACAAAAATGCGCCTCTCATATTCTAGAGACGATGAAACGCTCGGTGACGTGCGTATTATGCCGCGCCCTGAGAATTTCGATGAAGCCATTGAGCTTTTCGTTGCCACGGCAAAGGAATTTGCGGGAGGCGAAACAATCGAAGCAATTGCCGGCGGCATTGCCGGTATTGTCGATAGCGAGAAGGGGATAATCGTGGATGCACCGAATATCTCTGAGGATTGGATCGGCAAGCCTTTGGGAGACACACTTTCGAAAGCGCTCGGTGCTCCTATACACATAGCAAATGACGCGGCGATTGTAGGTTTGGGTGAGGCTGTCTTTGGAGGAGGGAAAGGTAATGACATTGTGGCATACATTACCGTGTCCACCGGCGTGGGAGGTGTGCGTATTGTGTCGGGCGATATTGATGAAGCTGCGCTTGGTTTTGAACCCGGACATCAGATCATCGATGCCGATGCGACAGTATTTCCCGATATGAAACAGCCGTATGATTTGGAAGATATGGTATCGGGCTCAGGCGTGGAGAAGCGTTTTGGTAAAAAGCCATATGAAATCCCCCAGGAAGATCCGCTCTGGGATGAATTGGCAACATATCTAGCAATCGGACTTCACAATATCAATCTCCAATGGTCACCGAATATATTTGTGTTGGGGGGCATGATGATGATTGGTGATCCGAAAATTCCACTTGCATCCGTAGAAAAAGAGTTCCGGAAGCTTCAAGACGTGATGCCGACACTTCCACCACTCATACTCGCCACCCTCGGTGATATCGGAGGCCTCTATGGTGCGCTTGCGTATGCGAAAAGGAAAACGATAAACGATAAACGATAAACGTAAAAAACAAAAAAAAGAAAGGCGGCGCTCACGCGCCGCCTTTTGTTTCCCGTCATTCCGGCCCCCGAGCCGGAATCTAGATATAGAAAAAACCCCTCACGCGGAGGGGTGAATGAAACGTGGAGGTCGAAGATCAGTGCTTCGCAAGGAATCCTCTTGAATATGTTTCTGTCCGCATTTCGGACATACGTAGAAATCGTAAAAATAACCTCGCACATTCCCAGAATTACCGGTCCAAGTCATAACCGTGCTATCATCAGGGCAAAGCATGTTCCCGGGCATGAGAATAGGAAGTCGATTTTTGCGGATGATTGGTTTTCGGCCCCTTGTGTCTTTTCTGAGAAAGAGTCTGGTGATGGATCCGATTTTTTCGAGTGCTTCTTCGTGGATTAATTCCTGTCCGTTCATGATGTTTTTCTCATTAGAAGGTGAAAGAATATTCCTCTCCCCACTATATCCCTTCGATATGTATTTGTCAAAAAAGCCGCCTTTCAGGGCGGCTTTACTTTTCTATAGGTCCTCCTGTGAGGTCTAGGTTGACGGTGGAGCCCTTTTCCTTTTGCATCTCCCCACCACCTCCTTCGCCGCTCATTTCCTTAAGATAGAGATAGAGGTCTTCCATCCAGAGCGCATGATTTCCCCGATAATCTTTACCAAGAGTTTCTGCTGCATCTGGCGTATGCGAATATATTTTCGCACCAGCATTAGGAATATCCGAGAAAAATTCCGCCAAAACCATACTCACAGAACCCTTCTCTTTTACAAGCGCATGTAGCTGTTCCGTAACAGACCATTGCCTGTCTTCTTGGGGGAGCTTGAATCGATATTCCACTCCCTCATGAGTGGCGACAAGATATTCTCCGTCAACGGAGAGGGACGAAGGCGCGTGTTCTTTATATGGCGTATCAGGGCTTTGTCTCATGATGTTTGTGTCATAAGGTTGATTGTACCATGTGTATAATACCACGGATGTCGGTGGGTGCAAGGAGAGAATGTAGAGAATAGGTGCGCCTGAAGGTGCTCAAGATATATGGGAATCGGTCAGGAGTCCGTGAAAATCATAGTCGCTTTGCTGCTCAATGATAGGGGGGAATGTCCCGGAGTTACTAAGCGTATTGCTCCAGGTATTCACAATCTGCTAAGAGCCTGTTCATAATCTCATGTCGAGCGTGAGATGCTCATATTCCGAGCGAAAAACGTGAAAAGATTTGATGGAGTACTATCGTACTTCGAAAAGCTTTGAGCGTTTTGCAGCCGGACTATGGGCATCTCAGCCGGCAAGGACATATCGTGATTATTCAATTCCGTTGAGATTCTGAACAGGCTCTAAGTACTCCTGGACGGGGCCTCATATCCTGCGCAAGCGCAGGATATATTCCGGCCCTTCAATTCCCCACGCGAGCCAAGCAGTTGGCTCGCTCCATCTCCACCGAATATGGGGAGGGGAATCGACCCACGAGTCACTAAGCAGATTGTTTCGCAAGCTCACAATCTGCAAAGTGCTCGCGGGCCCGGCTCGCCTCCCACGCAAGCGTGGGTCCCGGCTGCGCCTGTTCGATTCCCTCGATTGCTACTCAATCTTCCCATATGTCAAAACAAGCACACCCCATGAAGGGGTGTGCTTGTTTTGATGTGGAGATGGGGGGTATCGAACCCCCGTCCATGCAAGGTATGTGAATGAGTCTACAAAGAATAGTTTGTTTGGAAATCTTTCACTTCACACCCGTCAAACAAACAAAGAAGTGTGATGTGGCAATTCCCTTGAGCGTCGCACAGCGCGGGAATAGGTGCTGTGTTGGAATCTGATGGATAACACCCGGAATCCCGTATCAGATATCGGAGATTGGATGCCGCTTAGGCGGCCGTTCGCGCGCAAGGCGCGTCGGGACCCTAAATACACAAGGTGTCGGGTATACTTAAGCGTAAACGGGAGCGAAGTCGTTCACCGGAAAGTACGGAGAAACGATTGCCTTCGCTTTTTGTGCGATAGTATTTGCACGTATTGGTTGAGACGGTTTTACGAGTCATCTCGGCTCGTCTTTGCACAAGCCCACACGGTTACACGTCGAAGCCGATCATCCCCGAGAAATACGCGAAGCGTATTTTGAATCCAGCCCCACTTTCACCACACACTTTTATGCGTGAGAGATGAATCATCACTTCCTGCAATGTAAGTGAACAAACATATTCACAGGAAAGTGGGGCTGGGCTAAAACATTCGCGTCCTTTTCGGAAAAGACCGTCTGGCATGCACGTATGTGTGCATTATCCCTCTTTCAACGAACGGCGCATATCAAGCTCCATGTCGCGCTTTTTAATCGTTTCGCGTTTGTCGTGTTTTTTCTTTCCGCGAACGATGGCGATTTCCATCTTGAGTAGGCGACCCTTATTATACACCGAAATAGGCACAATTGTCAATCCCTTCTGTGATTCATGCTCAGCAACTCTTTCAAGCTCTTTTTTAGAGAGAAGAAGTGTGCGTGTACGATTTGGATCATAGTCTTCGGGAGTATTTGCTCCTTGATATGGCGGAATGTGCATGCCGACAACAAATGTCTCACCGCCACGGACAACCACATGTGCTCCCTCAAGAGAGCCCTGACCTTTGCGGAGTGATTTCACCTCAAAACCACGCAAAGAAAGCCCCGCTTCCATTTTCTCGAGGATTTCGTAGTCGAATGTCGCTTTTTTGTTGCGAATAAGCGCCATATAATGTCCCTATCATACCAGAAATATCCACACATGCGAGGTACTTGCTTTCTTTTTCAGATATGGTACAAAGGATATAGAAAGCATTCTCGTCTGAGAATAATTTGTTTAATCTAACCCAAAGGGGGAAGTGATGAATCACATCAGACAGATTCCAACCAGGGTAGGTATACGCATACTACTGTTGCTCACGTCTTTCTTGAGCACGGTAAAAGAGAGTATTGTTCATGGCATGAATCGGATACCGGTTCGTGATATCCTGAACATTGTAGGTTTCCTTTCGGGAGTTTTGATTGTCGGCTGGGTACTGCTCAGCATCGCCATATACGGGCCTTTCATAATTTCAAATCTGGGACCTTGACTCCACCTACAACCTGAAGATGTCCGGCAGATGAGCCGGGCATTTTTTATTGCCTTGATTGTATCTTTTATGTGTGGTATAAAGCGATAAGTATTTTTCGTACATTTCTAATCTGCTAACAGATAAAAAAGAAAAGGGGGATGTTGATGAAGAAGATTACTTTAGGAATTCTGTGTGTTGTGATGGGGATAGCCACCTTTGCATTTGGTGTATGGTATGGTGCTCACCTCGAAAGGCATCTTGCCTTTTTGGAAGAGAATGAAGATCGTCCTGTGGGGCAAGTGTTTGGTGTCTCACTTGGATATGTTAAGGATGAGGCCAATCAGATTCTCGTCGGGTATAACACAGAAGAGAGACGTTATACAGCCATGGTTTTCCACGAAAGAGGAGAACCAGTAAAAGGAAAAGGGATTACATACACCCTTGCCGTCCTTGACGCGCTCGATGTCTTTAGGAGAGAGTTTCCCGAAAGGGAAGATTCTTTTAATGGGAATCCCGATTTTCAGGGATGTAAAAAGGAGGAGGCATTATAATGAAAAAAATATTTCACGAAACGCTTTGTTTGCGCTCATACTCATGCTTTCTGCATGTGCGGTGACGGAGGACATGCAAAAGACAGAAGAGCTTCCTGGTAAAGCTCCTCGCCCGGAATATCACCTCGCGGTGTATATTCCCGAAACGGCAGAATTTCACTCCAAGCCGTATGCTGATTTTCTTGATGCGGTGCTGGATGTGGAAGAACAAGCGAAGAGATTTTATGTTCATCTTACTGGTGACACTCATGTCTTCGCTTTGGTCCAGAAAAAATTCCCCGACGGTTCATGTCAGTCGATAGGAGACTTTTCCGGTCCGTATGTTCGTGCTCTTGCCGAATCGCGAGTAGAGGCGGATGAGAATTTTTTGAAAAACAAAAAACACACAAAAAGATGAAAAAACTCAGTATTGTTCTATTCGTTGTCATGCTCATGACAACATCTCTCTTCACTTCTTCTGTAAATGCGGAAGGAGAACCACTTTCCTTTACTATTGTTACGGCAAATAACCCACCCAAACGTGTTCCAGGAGAAAAAGTTTTCTTCAGGGGCGTTATCTCTGCTGAGTATCCGGGGTATGTGTCGAGAACACATATTGTCATTCCAAACGACAGCCTTCTTCTTGAAAGGGTTGGCTGGAAGTTTAAGGAAGATGTTATGGCTTCCGCTCTGATTGCGAGAGATGCTCGGTCAACAAGCCCTGCCGGAGCAGATTGTGTTGTCTCTTTCGAGGGGCTCTTGTTTGACAAGTACCCCATTGCGTACGAAAAGACCGGTAGTTGTTTTGCGACTTGTCTTGATGTATGGGCACGGTTGATGAGAAAGGCTGTGGCGTATAAAGAAGGTGTGTCTTTCGGTTTTCGCAAAGAAGGAGATGAACAGTCTCAGGATTTTACGAAGGCTTATTTATCTCTCAGAGAATAGAAGAAGCGTATCCGCAGGTGTTCCTGCGGATTTTTTTGTGGGCAAAAGCAGGTGCCGCACCTGTTTTCATTTCGTTTACACACTTTTTATGGTACAGTAATACTCTGAAAGAGCCGGCGGAGCCGACGTCGATGCAGCACCGTGAGGTGCTGTACTAAGAGCCTGTTCATAATCTCAACGGAATTGAAAGAAAAAGAATAAGTCCTTGCCGGCTTAATGCACCGTATACCGGCTGCAAATCGCTCAAAATGTCTTGAAGTACGATAGTACTCCTTCGTCATTTTTCACGATTTTCGCTCGGTATACGGTGCATTACGCACGACATGAGATTATGAACAGGCTCTAAAAGCTACAAGCTATAAGCTATTTCCTAACACATGCTTCCCAATCAAAAAAACAAAAAACCGAAAAAGGGAAAGCGTGGACGACCGCGCAAAAAGGCAGTAACCGGCAAGCAATTTCTCAATAATATTGTGAGTACGGTGCTTATCTTTGCCGTTCTCCTTACCCTCTATTCATTTATGGTGGGGAATTTTGAGGAGCCCGAAGAAATGACACTCTCAGAGCTCGCAGCGGGAGTTACCTCCGGCGAGGTTGTGGCTATTGTCGTGGAGGGTGAGGATCTCAAGATTACACTTGCCGATGAATCTGAGCGTATTTCAAAGAAAGAGGTGGAATCGTCGCTCTCGGAAACATTGGGCAATTATGGTATTACTCCCGAGGCGCTCGCCACTGTTGCCATTGAAATCAAAAATCCGAGCGGCTTTGGCTATTGGGTGTTAAATCTTCTTCCGTTCCTCCTCCCACTTCTTTTCCTCGGTTTTATTATCTGGTTTATGACCAGACAGGCAAAGGGTGCCGGTATGCAGGCGCTCTCCTTTGGACAGTCGAATGCACGGGTGATTGACCCGAATGACAAAAGTCAGAAGGTGCGTTTTAAAGATGTCGCGGGTGTAAAGGAAGCGAAAGAAGAATTAACAGAGATTGTTGATTTTCTCAAGAATCCGAAAAAGTTTCTCGACATTGGCGCTCGTGTGCCCAAAGGCGTACTTCTTATGGGTGCCCCGGGAACGGGAAAATGTGTGACAGGCGATACGTTATTACATACCAATAAAGGCATTGTCCGTATTGATGAGGTTCCGAAATACTTTACCGTGCGAGATGACAATACCGTGGAAGGTCTTGATATTATTGCGCTTGACCCGGATACATTGTCGCTTCGGCAGACGAGCGCATCACACTGGTATGCACTCGGTAATCAAGAGACGATACGTATCAATACCGATATGGGTATGCCGCTTGAAGGAACACCGGAGCATCCTGTTATTGTTGTTGACGATACAATGGGTAATTTCGTATTCAAACATCTTGAAGATATAGGGAAGGATGAATGGATTGTTGTCGCTCACGACACTCGTTTTGCAGGATCACATACGTCTATACCTCATGAAGATGTTGCATATCTCCTTGGCGTACTCACGGGAGACGGATGTTTGACAGTAAAAAATCGAGTATGTCTTTCCACGCAGGATACAGAAATCCTGGATAGAGTACAGAACATTAGCGAGGGATTTTTAGGTGTGCGTTTTAGCAAAAGCACGTCACGAACGTATGATTATGAGCTTCGTAATGCTGAAGCGAAGAAGAGGATTATTACTTGGGGTATGTCCGAAACATATGCCGAGCATAAACGTGTTCCTGAGTGGGTGCGTCTGGCTCCGGCGCACATGCTCGCAGCCTTTCTTCGCGGTCTTTTCGATACTGATGGCACGGTTGATACGCACGGGGCGGTTGGTTTTTCAAGCTCAAGTGAAGAGTTGGTACGTTTTGTACATCAAGCGCTTCTCTCTCTTGGTGTGGTTGCGCGGATGCACGAGAGGAAAAAAGCGTACAATGGAAAACTACACTACCATTTGACTGTGTATGGGGATTTCGTTGAGCGATTTCAGGAGGTTGTCGGTTTTTCGGTTGCACGCAAACAAGAACGCCTTGTCGCCGTTTGTGAACGTCAGCGCAATACGAATATCAATATTATCCCTCACCAACGCCGTACCATAGAAGCGATATGGAAGCAGGCGCTCGAAGAGACGTCTGTTGTTCGTGACCGTGCGTTTTATAATCAGTTGCTCTATAAGAATGTAAAACGATATATGAACGGCGAGCGCATGCCATCGGTGACCGGTGTACAAACGATTGTGTCGGGCATGGTTGATATTGCTCCTCGTGTGGCGAACATGCCGGAAGTGGCATATCTTCAAAAGTTGGCAAGTGGACAATTCTTTTTCAGTAAAGTGACGGACATCAAAAAGGGAAAGAAGGAAGTGTATGATTTGACGGTGCCCCATGTGCATAATTTTGTCGCGAATGGATATATCAATCATAATACTTTGCTTGCGCGCGCTGTTGCCGGAGAGGCGAATGTGCCATTCTTCATTATTTCCGGATCGGAATTTGTGGAAATGTTTGTCGGTGTCGGTGCGAGCCGTGTGCGTGATCTTTTCAAACTCGCAAAGAAGGCGGCACCGGCGATTATCTTTATCGATGAAATCGATGCTGTCGGTCGTGCGCGTGGTGCCGGCATGGGTGGAGGAAATGATGAACGTGAACAAACTTTGAATCAAATCTTGGTGGAGATGGATGGTTTTGAGCCACAGGAGAAAGTGATTGTGATGGCGGCAACCAACCGCCCCGATGTACTTGATCCGGCACTTCTTCGACCCGGGCGTTTTGATCGCCGTGTGGTACTTGATCTACCCGACAGAGCAGACAGAGAAGAGATTCTCGGGATCCATGCACAAAAGAAGCCACTTGCCGAGGATGTGGATCTCAAAGTAATTGCTGAGCGCACGCCAGGATTCTCAGGTGCGGATCTGTATTCGCTTATGAATGAGGGGGCGATTCTTACGGCACGTGAAGATAGGAAGCATGTGTCACAATTTGATCTGATTCGCTCGATTGAGAAGGTCATGCTTGGCCCGGAGCGCAAGAGTCGTATTATCTCAAAGCGCGAGAAGAAGATTACCGCATATCATGAAGCAGGTCATGCGATTGTTTCATCGGTATTGCCGTATGCCGATCCGGTGCATAAGATTTCCATTGTGGCGCGCGGACATGCCGGCGGCTACACGCTGAAGCTTCCGGTGGAAGAGCGTAAGCTCCAATCGCGCAAAGAATTTCTTGATGAGATTGCCGTGTCTCTCGGTGGCTATGCTGCTGAGCTCCGTGTATTTGATGATATCACCACAGGCCCATCGCATGATTTGGCAGTGGCAACGGCGCTTGCGCGCGACATGGTGGGTCGCTACGGTATGTCAGATGTGATTGGTCCGGTGGCATTTGAATCAGCGCCCGGAAAACGTTTCTTGGGAACAACAAAGAGCGAAGGCGAATATTCCGATGAGATTGCCGGGAAGATAGACAAGGAAGTAACACGTATCATTACCGAAGGACTTGCCCGGGCGAAGGAAACGATTGAAGAGCACAAAGAGGCATTTGAGGCGGTGACGACATACTTGCTTGAAAAAGAGACGATTGAGCGTAAGGAGTATGAGGATATTCTCCGTGTACACGGCATCGTGTTGAAAGACGAGGAAGACAAAGAAGATGTGAAAGGGGAAAAACCGGAATAGCAAAAGAGCGGCGCCTACGGCGTCGCTCTTTTGTTATGAAAAATTAATTAATTTATTATATAATAAATTAATTAATTTTTTCTGACCCACACCCTCATTTCATGCTATACTGCAAGAACCAGTCTCATAGAAAATGGCTTGTTATCGCGCCTAAGACAGCGAGCGAACCGATGTCTCGGAGACCGTGCCGCACCGTTCGTGCGGTATGGTTGAGAGACAAGGTGCAGCCGCTGCTTTAGGTGCGAGAACGCCAAGCGTAGCTCTTGGATAAGATTATTCATATTGGTTTTCGATGAGATTGGTTCTTCGTATGAGCGACACATTTCGCCGGGTGAAAGAAGATTTTGTGTGTGAAAAGTGCGGTGCACACATTTCGGGAAACGGCTATACCAATCACTGTCCGAAATGTCTATGGAGCAAGCATGTGGATGTGTATCCGGGTGATAGGGCGGCTCTCTGCGGCGGGCTCATGAAGCCAGTCGGCTTTTTTATAAGAGGAAAAGAGGAATACATTGTGCACCGGTGTGAAAAATGCAAACATGAGAAGAATAATTCTGTGGCACCGGAAGATGATCGCGAGGCAATTATTGCACTTTCCGCACACCAGGAAGAGAAATAACAAATATCAAGCACCAAATCACAAATAAATGACAATGAACAATAATCAAAAAGCTGTACGTTGTCACCGAGCACCACACATATGTGTCTGAGAATAAATATTCTTGTCAGTAAGATATGTCACTGGGAGGGATGTGTCCTTTACGAAGTCAAAAGTGTGGTGCTCGGTAACAGCGCAAGGTTTGAGTATTGGAATTTTGATATTGAGTATTATTTGGAATTTGTCTTTTGGTATTTGATTTTTTATCTTCTATGTATATCTGCTACATCGCACAAGATAAAAGCGACACACTTGATTCCACACTCAAAGAACGTGTGGAACGTATGGCGCGCATCGCAGACCGCATGTGTGTGTGTGTTGTTCGCACAGACAGTACATCAGTGCTCGAACATATGCCTGAATCAGTTGAAGTTGTCTACGTTGAAAAGCATCGTCTTTCATTCATAACAACACGGCGTGTAAAAAAAGCATGCCGAGCGTTTCTCTCCGATACAAAAGAGCACGTGAGTCTTATTGCCGACGATTGTTTCTTTTCGGGTGTGAGCGCTCGTGCACTCGGAAAGGCATACGGCAGAGCGTACAATCTTTTTGTTCATAATGAACTTTCATGTGAAAGAGGCGAAGGTAAAAAAACCGCGCGTATACTCACTGAAGCGCGACTCATCGTTGTACCCTCCATGCGCGTGAAAAAAGCATGTGATATCTGTGCCGACAGAGACCTTTCGGCAATTGTTGCTATTGTTCCTCCTCCCGTTTTTGCAGCCGATTTCTCCAAGGAGAAACCACAGGTATATGACAGTCGGCATCCCGTGTTCTTTCTTGACGCTACACACATGTATGAACGAGATATCCTCTCCGCTTTTTCAGCGTTTGCTCCGGTGGCCCGCCGATACCCCAATGCACTTCTCACCGTATCCGGATGTGCAACGATTCGAGCAAAAACAGAATCGTTTATTCATCATGCATCACTGGAAAGACATATCCAGTGCCTTCCGCCGCTTTCTGATTCCGAAACAGCTCTTCATATTGCTCATGCCGATCTCACACTCTACACGCCTTTCCGGGCGGGTTTGGGAAGCGGACTTGTCCACGCGCTTCTTTTAGGGAGCCCGGTTTTGACAACAGACGTTGGTGTCGTCGGCTCGCTTGTGACCGCCGATGATGCGCTTATTTGCCCGCCGGGTGATAGCGAGTGTCTCACCAAGCGCATGTTGCTTCTTCTCGACAATCCTGCCATACTACACTCACTCAGGGAATCTGCCGCGAAGACGAAAGAGAAATTTCCGCGCACCGTCTCTGAACCCGATCGCTACGATCTCAGAATGAAAGATCTGCTTGAATAGAACTGCCAAGTGCAGCTCTTGAGTACGATTTTCTTATTTTTCAACGTTTTCAGGGAGACCGGTTCTCATATGACCAACACACAAGGAAAATCTGACTCTCATATATTCGTGTCTGTGGTGATGCCCAATTACAACAACGCGATGTATATTGCTACAGCGATTGAAAGTGTACTCACGCAAACCCACACTCATTTTGAATGTATCATCCTCGATGATGCATCAACCGATGAGAGTATGGATGTTATCATGCGATATGCCACCCGAGATGCGCGGATCCGTGTGCTCCAAAACGATACCAATCAAGGTATACCTAAAACACGCAATCGCCTCTTTCGCGAAGTGTCTCTGAAAGCGCGGTATATCGCCATTATTGATAGTGATGATGTGATGGAACTAAATCGCTTAGAAGAGCAAATTACTTTTCTTGAAGAAAACAAATCATACGCTGGTGTCGGCTCTCACACTACGCTTATTGATAAGAAGGGGAATACTGTCGGTATACGTCGATATCCGACCGACGAGAGAGAGATTAAGAAAACACTGCTCCACATGAATCCGTTTGCACAATCCGCCATGTTGCTCCGTACAAGTGCCGTGAGAGAGACAGGTTGGTACGATGAAACACTTACTCGTGTCCAAGACTATGATTACTGGATCCGCATGATTCAATCGTACGATATGGGTAATATTGATGCACCACTGACGAAGTTTCGTGTCCATGTATCACAAGGAAGGAATGTTGGTGCAAAGAAAAGTTTGTGGCATTCGTTTCGCGTACGAAGTAGATATCTTTTTACCCAAGAGTTTTTCTCTTTCAAGGGGCTAGTAATATGGTGGGGCTATGCAATACTCCTTGTTTCCCCGCTCGTTTGTGTCTCTTGGGCGACTTCTTTTGTGCGGAAAATGACCGGACGTGCATCATGAACAACACGCGAGCCAATGAAAGATTGCAGGTTCTCGTTTCCGTTCTCGGAAAGGGGATTGACCGTGTGCGTACTCGTATGCTCCCTCAGCTCTCTGCATGTGATGTGGTGATTGCACATCAAATTCCCGATGGTGAAGACGAGGAGACGTGCACTGAAGAACACATCACGTATGTATCGTCGCGCACTTTCGGGCTTTCGCGCAATCGCAACAATGCGCTCGCTGCCGCACGGGACGGCATCACACTCATTGCCGACGACGATCTGGAATATGTTTGCGGTTTTGATCGCATTATTCTTGATGCCTTTGATACTCACCCTGAAGCGGATATTATCACATTTGACACAAAAGAACGTTCATCTCAAAAAGGAGTGTACACACACACGCTGAGGAGTATTGCGTCTGTGTCTTCTGTTTCCATTGCTTTTCGTCGTGAACGTATTACTGCGGCAGAAATTACTTTTGATGAGCGTTTTGGACTGGGGAGCATATATCCAACGAGTGAAGAAAATATCTTTCTGAAAGATTGTCTTGATGCCGGACTGATGCTCCTGTATGTACCGAAGATTATTGTGTCACACCCACACGCCTCTTCGGGATATGTACTCACTGAGACGACACTCAGAGGGAAGGTTGCCGCTTTTTTCCGTATGTATGGGCTTCCCGGAGCATGTGTCGCCGTGTGGTATTTCCCCGTATTCAAATATCAATATTATAAAACGTATATGAATCCGTTTCGTGCTATCATGGTTACCATGACAATGTTTTTCCGAATTATTTTCGGAAAAGAGCCTTTTTGAATTATGCAGAGAGAAATTACGCGCCATAACCACAAAGCATCTCGGGATGAATATATCATTCAACGATGTAAAGGAAAAAACGTGCTTCACATCGGCGCATGTGATTGTCCATACACGGAAGAGAAATTTCATAATGGCACACTCTTATATGCCAAACTCGATGCAGTTGTAAAAGAGCAAATTGGCATTGATCTTGATGCACCGTCGGCAACATTTTTAGAGAGCCAAGAGTTTTCACGTTCACGCATTGTTGTCGCTGATATGAATGATGCGCAAGATAGTGTTTTTAGACCTGACGTTATCGTTTTTGGTGAGACGTTGGAACATCTCACTCATCCAGGTATCGCTCTCGATTCGATCAAAAAACTCATGGGGAGAAATACAGAGCTTATAGTGAGCGTTCCGAACGCACTTTGTTTTGCGAATGTTATCGGAGCGTTGTTGGGTAAGGAGTATCAGCATCCGGATCACAAGATTGCATTCACGTATAAAACAGTTCAACAGCTCTTGGAACATGCCGGTTTTTCTGTTCACCATATGTACTTTACATGGCTTCCACAGGGTACGGGAACACTACACTGGAGGGGCGCTGTCATTGCCCGTATTGGAAGGATTATTTCATATCTTTTTCCCCAATACGCGGGGACTATTCTTATGACGGCAGGCTTGCCTTCATTAAAAGAAACGATCAAGGCAAGGTAACACGGTACACAATAGATTCTATGAACATTGTTTTTCTTTGTAGCGTATCGGTATATAATCCGCGCAATACCTTTTTTCTCAACATTGCCCGTATTCTTCATGCACACGGACATGCGATTTTGCTCATACATCCACCGGTCGGTGTCGAATCTCAGTGGAGACGATATGTGAATGCTCGCACACTATATATACATATGCCTTCCTCCATTGAGATAGTATTGCGGAATGAAGCAATTGATCGTGTGGTGGTATGGAACGGTACGCACGAAAGTGACATCACACAAGCGTGTGATCGCGCGGGTATTCCCGTATGGTATATGGAAAACGGATATTTTCCGAATACACTTCAGTGTATGACGGGGGGTGTGAACGCTCGAGCGTCGCTGACAACACTTTCGAAAGAAGAGCTGATACAATTTCGTTTTCCATCCACACTACTGAAGAGGAAAAAATATGAGGTGAAGAAGACTAAAGATTTTCATCCGTTTCGATACGCGTGGACGAGAGTGTTTCGACCTCTTTCCACGCTTCAGACGATAGCGCGCATGCTATACCGTGTGTTTGTCACTGTGCGATTTCAGAAATCACAAGATAATCATATCAATGATGATGCCATCGGCACATTTGCTTTTTTTCCGCTCCAGGTCAATGACGATACACAAATTACGCATAACAGCTCTTTTCGGGACATGAAAGAGGTGCTCAGCATGCTTTTAGTGCACATGAAAAAAGCACAAGTGTCTCTTATTGTGAAGGAGCATCCGAAAGAAACACAGTATGTACGATACGACGAATATCATAACCCGCCACACGTATATGTGACAAAACGGACATCACTGGAGGGCCTCATTACCGCATCGGAATTTGTGATAACCGTGAATTCAAGCGTGGGGCTTCAGGCTCTTGAGTGTGGAAAGAAAGTGCTTCTTCTTGGAGATGCATTTTATGCACGCATACCCGGTGTTGTGTCATGTCGTACTCATGAAGATGTCGCTACGTGTATTGATGATATAAAAAATTTGAAACCCGATTGGGAACAAACACGCGAGATAATACATGTGTTCAAGGAACATATCTTTATTCCGGGAAATTGGCGGAATCCCGATACTGAATTGTTGTATCGTATTTGTGAGCGTGTTCTTGCTTAGCTGAGACTGATTCTAGTCGGTTTTTAGAGCCTGTTCATAATCTCAACGGAATTGCATGAAGAAAAGTATGTCCTTGCCGGCTGATACACTCATATACCGGCTGCAAATCGCTCAAAGCGTCTCGAAGTACGAGAGTACTCCATCGACACTTTTCACGATTTGCAGCCGGTATATGAGTGTATCACGCACGACATGAGATTGTGAGCAGACTCTTAGTGGTGTTTACTGTTTCATTCGAGTGATGGCGTGAAGCTGAAAAATAATATGAACACCGATTTTTGTAATGAACGAAAGCACAAGCCCTGCAAGAACGGAGTATCCCGTGTATACAACGATGATAAATGCTATCAGATATGCACAAAGCTCCCCGAAAGATGCGAAGACCATATCTTTCTTCAATTCCTCGCTGAGAAGTATTTGCCCGAGCATTCCCTTGATGGGAATGAGGACGATGAGAGGCGCGATAATAATTGCAGGGAGAATCACTTCGGGATAAGTTGGAAAGAGAACAGGAAACAGTATCCACACACCAAGAACGTAGAGTAAGGCAAGAAAGATCAGGCACACAACGAGCACAAAGAGTTTTCGGAAAAATGTGTGTTGTTCAATCGTATGTGACCAATGACGTCGGGAGAATTTCGGTAATGCGAGCTGAGGAATGAGATTCAGGAGTCGCGTTCCTTGTTCGGGAACGGATCGAGCGATTGCATACGAAGCGAGAACAACAGGACCGAATATGTACCAAATGAGAAGTTTGTCGATGTGGTTGTTGATTGTGGTGATAACGTTAACCCCGGAGAGATGAGTTCCGTAGCGAATGACATTCTCCGTATCATCGGGCAACGGATGACGCTTTTGGGAACGGTTATGTTCGCGGATGATGCGTTGTGCAAAAAGACTTTGAATAAGTGCGGCCGTTGCGACAAATGTCAACACTGTTAAAAGCGGGGAGACAGTAAGAAACGCAATTGCAATGGTAAGAACGGCAACAACGATGCGTGTGATTGCCGTGTGTATTGCAGAACGGTCGAATCGTTCTTGTCCATGTATATAAGCGATATAGGCACTAAACGTTTCATAGAAAGGAATAAGAACAGCTACAGCAAGAAGAGACAAAGCGAGGTCGATATTGCCCATGAGAAGATAATATCCACCAAGAAAGAGAGAGATGAGCGTTCCCAGTGTGCCATATTGTATGCGTACAAAAAGAATACGAGAGAGCGAAACAAAGTTACCTTTGGCGACACTTCGAGTAATTGCCGCCATCATACCGGGGAGGTTGGCGACGGCAAAAAAGGGAACAAGTGTTAAAAGAAAACGATAGACGCCATATTCTTCTTTTGTGAATACATGCGTAAGGAATACAGTGACAACAAAGGCCGCAAGTGAGGCAATGCTTTGTGCAAGTGCGAGCCATGTTCCTCCTTGTGCAATGTATGTAAGATCGCTGCCGATTTTTTCACTTCCTTTCGTGAGAAGTCGACGAATACCGGATTTCCATTCCATATATAGGGGAGTATAACATGATGAGCTTTGGGCTTGTAGCTTACTGTAAAGCGCGGCAACCAAAGGTTGCCGCGCTTTACCCTACCCCTTTCTTGTCATTCCCGCTCGGAGGCGGGAATGACAGCTGATTGTCTTTATCGTTCATCGTTTATAGTTTATCGTTTCTTAACATTTAACTTTTAATCTCCTAATCTCCTGTCATATGCTACAATAGACGCTATGTATCAAGAACAGATTGAACGGGTGCTCAAGGGTATTATTCTTCTCGGTGCGTTTTTGGTGCCCTGTGTTGCACTGGTGTTTTCTTCGGACTTCTTTTTTCCATATATTACGCCGAAAAACTTCGCTTTCCGTATTCTCACGGAGGTCATGTTTATTGCATGGATTGGCCTTGCATTTCTCAATGTCGAATTCCGTATACGGCGAAGCCCGATTGTTCTTGCGGGAGCTGCTTTTATCGGTATCATGGCGCTTGCCACCGCGTTTTCCGTTGAGCCGCTCCGAAGCTTCTGGAGCGTCTTTGAACGCATGGAAGGATACATCACACTCCTTCATCTCGGTGCATATTTCATCGCGCTTACCTCGGTGATACGCAAAGAGAATCTGTGGCGATACCTCTTTTATTGTATGCTCGGTGTGTCCGTTATCGTGGGAGTGGGAGGACTCATGGAACTTTCGGAAACGAATCGTGTCGCCGGGCTCTTGGGCAATGCCGCATATTTGGGTACCTATGCCATGGTACATGCCGGACTTGCGCTTCTTCTCACCGTTCGCCCGGGTATTCACCGTATAGAGCGATATCTATACGCCGCGCTTGCGTTTTTCAACATATGGGTTATGTACAATACGGCAACACGCGGTGCCATGCTCGGATTTCTCGCCGGCTCTTTTATCGCGGCACTCGTGTACGTTTTATACGCTCGAGCACGGCAAGAGAAGCGTTTCCGTATTGTCGCCGGAAGTATTATTGCACTTCTTATTGTTTTGGGAGGGATATTTTTTGCGGTGAAAGACTCATCATGGGTAACAGAAAACAGAGTACTTCGCCGGTTTGCCTCCATTTCACTTGAAGATAAAACAACGCGCTCTCGTCTTCTTCTCTGGGACCTGGCAGTCGACGGCTGGAAAGAGCGGCCTGTGCTCGGATGGGGACAAGAGAATTTTGATTACGTATTTCTTTCCCATTATAATCCTCGTCTTCATGATCAAGAGCCGTTTTTCGACCGCGCACATAATATCTTCCTTGATTGGCTGATTGCCGGCGGTATACTCGGACTTCTGGGATATCTATCGCTGTATATCGCACTTGTGTATCTTATATGGAAAAGCGGTATATCTATTGGAGAGAAAAGCGTGTTGACCGGTCTGGTTGCAGGCTACGGAGTACAAAACTTTTTTGTCTTCGATACGCTCATGAGTTATCTCTTCTTTGTGACGCTCCTTGCGTATGTGCATACGATGTCTCCGTATGGCAACGGGAAACAAAAAAGATTTTTTTCAGGTGTCCCCAAAACGTATGCTCCGGGAATACTCGTGTGTGTCTGCATTGCCGCGTGTGTTCTTCCCTGGAGCATCAACGCTTCAGGTGGTGCAACGGCGCGTGATATTATCACCGGATTATATTTGACAACCACGAGCGACGTATCCGGTATTGCCGACGTTTTCACCCGTGCACAGTCGCATGGATATCTCGGACGTTTTGAAGCGCGGGCGCACATGGCACGGGCGGCAGGTATAGTGAATGGTCGTGATGATGTTTCAGAAGAAGAAAAACTCGCTCTCTATACAGAGACAAAAGTGGCGATGGAGCATATGTGCGCTGAGCAGCCGAAGAACGCTCGAGCGTTCTTTATGGCGGGAATGTTCTTTACCGGATTCCGGGAATATGACACCGCGATTACCTATTTTGAAAAGGCGATTGTATTGGCACCAATGAAAGATCAGTTTATCCGCACTCTTGCGCTTGTGTATGCGCAACAAGGGCGATATGATACTGCGCTTGAGGCGATTGCCTCCGTATATCACACGAACCCGCGGGATAATGATGCGTTGTCGTCGTATCTCCAGATATTGATACAAGCTGATCGTATCGACGAAGCGCGTGCTGTGTATGCTGAAGCTCCGGAAACTGCATTTTTGCCGTCTCCGTCACTTCTCCGGAAGCTCGTTAAAGCGCAGATGCGAGAAGAGGCACTTGCAGTGTTGGACGATGTCATGATACAGGCTGAGAAAATGTTTGAGGTGTCTCCGGAGATGTATTTCTTGAAGGCATCTTTGTACATGCAGCTCGGCATGTTGGATGATGCACACGCAGTCCTCCTTGAAGCAATCAATCTTTTTCCGGAAGCGGAAGAACAAGCACGCGTGTATTTAGAGCAGTTGACTCAATAGGGTAATAACCAAGGGCTTGCATTATTTTGAAAACCTGCTATAATACAATTGTGAGTGCGTGGAGCTTTGCTCTGTGTGCTTCCAAAACAACGAATGTCTGCGTAAGTCCCGCCTTTTGGCGGGATTTGCGTTTATACGGGTGTTCCCGTATACTGTGAGAGCAGTCTTCGTGTCATTGTCAGCACTTTGTGCTCGGACATGACCGGCGGTTGCACTCACATTAAGACATTTGTTTTGGAGCTCGCCCCGCCGGTCGTGTGCGTGCACAAAACCGAAGTTATATGAACTTCCAAGAACAGGTATCGCTTGCCGATTACACCACGCTTCGAGCGGGCGGATCGGCACGATACCTGTTTTCTGTTGCCTCGGAAGAAGATTGTATTGAGGTACTTTCTTTTGCCGAAGAACAGGAATTACCCGTTCACATTCTTGGCGGAGGATCAAATACACTTTTTTCGGGCGGAGGATTTCAAGGCGTTGTCGTGCACATGGAAAATCGCGGAATAGCTTTTTTTGATAGTGATGCTGATACGGTGTTGTGCGTTGCTGAGGCGGGGGAGGTTTGGGATGATGTGGTAAAGAGTGTAGGGAGAAGAGGGCTGTATGGTATTGAGAGCCTCGCGGCGATTCCCGGGACTGTTGGTGGAGCTATTGTACAAAACATTGGCGCATATGGGAGTGAAATAAAAGAGAGTGTGGTGTGGGTAGAGGCGTATGATTGTAAGAAAAAGAAAATGATTCGTATTGAGCGGAATGCATGTTGTTTTGGATATCGTGGTTCACTTTTTAAAAAAGAGCCAAATCGATATGTTGTTGTGCGTGCTGCATTTCGTTTTTCTCGTTGCCTGCCGGAGCGTGCCCTTCATGCGGACATCGCAAAAGAAATGGAGCATGTACAAAACGATGGGTATAGTGCTAAAGACATTGCTGAAGCGGTTGCTCGAGTACGCGCTCGTAAACTTCCCGATTGGAGGGAGATCGGTACCGCCGGATCGTTTTTTAAGAATCCTGTTGTCGATGAGAAAATGGGACATCGTGTACTCGAGGCATATCCCGATGCTGTACACACCACTCTTTCAGATGGAAGCATGAAGTTTGCCGCAGGGTGGCTGATTGATTATGTGGCAGGTATGCGTGGTGTGCGAGAAGGGAATGTGGGCACATGGGAAAATCAGGCACTCGTGATCGTAAATGAAGGGAGGGAGAATAGCGGGGAGATATTGACCTTTGTGGAGAAAGTTCAGACAGCGGTGCATGAAAAAACGGGAATACATTTAGAGCCGGAGGTGATGATAGTGGATTAGAAATACGAAAAACGAAACGTGAAATATGTATGCGCGGCGTCTTCGGCGCCGCGCTCTGCTTATGAAAACTAGCTCTAGAGCAAAAATAAAAATAACAACGGTGTCATCCCGACACCACCTCTGTCACCGAGCACCAAACTTATGACTGAGATGGTGTGGAGAACGTTAAGAAATAAAGTTACTGAGGATGACATATCTAATTTCTAGACACATGGGTTTGGTGCTCGGTCTCGCTGTATTGTCTCTAGAGGTTATATGAAAACCAAGGTTGAGCTTTGGTATGAATACCAAAGCTCAACCTTGGTTTTCTAGACCCCGCAGCAAGTGTGGGATGACCCTCAAACATGACAAATTATGCTCGGGCAAAGCAGTAGAAAGTTATAACGTTATCAGTTTGCTGTTTTCTTTTAACTTTTAATTTTTTAATCTCCTAATATTTTCTTTTTTACTTTTTATTTCTAATTTTTTGTTTGATATGTTCTTTTTTACTTATCCACACTTTTTGCAAAAAAATTATTGTACTTTGTTTTTGAATGTACGATAATAAAGTTACGAAGAAAAATTTTTTTCAAAAAGTTTTTGAAAAAAATTTTGGTCGAGTTTATTCATCCCTTCATTTATTTCTATATTTATGCCTGCAAAGAAAAAGACGGCAAAGCGCAAAGCTGCGCCGAAGAAGAGAGTAGCAAAGAAGCCTGCAAAGAGAAAGACAACGAAAAGAAAAGCGGCTCCGAAGAAGAGAGTTGCAAAAAAGAAAGTAGCAAAGAAGACAACGAAGCGCAAAGCTGCTAAAAAGACAACCAAGAGAAAAGCGGCTCCGAAAAAGAAAAAAGCGGTAAAGAAAACCGCCAAGAGAAAGACAACGAAAAAGAAAGCAGCTCCCAAGAAGAGGAAAGCTGCAAAGAAAACAACCAAGCGCAAAACTACCAAAAAGCGCAAATAATTCCGAGCATGTGTGACGTCACATACTGCTCACACACAAGACCGCCCGAGGGCGGTCTTGTGTGTGAAGCGCATCTTTGGCGCGAGTAGCGCAGCTACGATTTTTCTCGAAACTGACAACTCGCAACTCGCAACTCGTTATGCTACCATACTCCCATGTCAGTATTGGAACAGGTATTCGGTGATACGCCGGAGAAAAAACTCAAGAAATTGCGTCCTCTTGTGGAGCAGGTGAATGCTCTCGAGGGTGACATATCCGCACTCTCTGACGAAGATCTCAAAGGGAAGTCGACTGAATTCAGGAATCGTTTGGAGAAGGGGGAAGAGCTCGACAATCTTCTTGTGGAGGCGTATGCCTGTGTGCGTGAAGCGGCAAAGCGTACACTCAATCAGCGACATTACGATGTGCAGATTCTCGGAGGAATCATTCTTCACAAGGGAGGCATTGCCGAAATGCGTACTGGTGAAGGAAAGACGCTTGTGGCGACATTGCCCACGTATTTAAATGCCTTGCCCGGCAAAGGTGCCCACGTGGTTACGGTGAACGACTATCTTTCTCGTCGTGATGCTGTGTGGATGGGGCAGGTATATCATGCGCTCGGTCTTTCTGTTGCTGTGTTGAATCACGATACCTCATATATATATGATCCCGGACACAAGGATGTGGACGAAGAGCGCGACGAACTCGGTTCGTTTAAGGTATTCCATGAATTCCTTCGCCCGACGAACCGTGCTGAAGCATACGCTGCCGACATTACCTATGGAACCAACAATGAATTTGGTTTTGATTATCTGCGCGACAATATTGCCTACACGAAAGACAAAATTGTACAGCGTCCGCATGCCTTTGCTATTGTCGATGAGGTAGACTCTATTTTGATCGACGAAGCTCGTACTCCGCTTATCATCTCCGCGCAAGCACAAAGCGCCGGTGATCTGTATAGTCAGTTTGCGCGCATTGCCGCAACACTCAAACACGAAGAAGATTATACGATAGATGAAAAAAGAAAAGCCATCCAGCTCACCGACAGCGGTATCGAAAAGGCGGAGAAAGTACTCGGAGTGGAAAATATTTATACCGATAAAGGTATTACCTCCGTGCATCACCTTGAAACGGCCGTGCGCGCACGTGCGCTGTTTGAGCGCGATAAGGATTACGTGGTGCGCGATGGAGAAGTGGTGATTGTGGATGAATTTACCGGCCGTCTCCAGCCCGGCAGGCGATGGTCTGACGGCTTGCATCAGGCGGTGGAGGCAAAAGAGGGTGTGTCGGTGCAGAATGAATCACGCACCGTTGCCTCAATCACATTCCAAAATTATTTCCGCATGTATGAAAAACTCTCGGGCATGACCGGTACGGGTCTTTCATCGGGAGAAGAGTTTTACAAGGTGTATGGCCTTGATGTAATTCCTGTGCCGACACATGTCGAAATTGCTCGCTTGGATCGCAATGACCTTATCTATCAAACAGAAAAAGGGAAATTTACGGCTATTGCGCGCAAGGTAAAAGAGCTTCAAGACAAAGGACAGCCGGTACTCATCGGTACGGTCTCGGTGGAGAATAACGAGCTTCTTTCGGCGTATCTCACGAAAGAGGGAATTAAACACAACGTGCTCAACGCCAAGCAGCATGAATCTGAAGGTGAGGTAATTGCTCAGGCGGGAAGGAAGGGCTCGGTTGTGGTGGCAACCAACATGGCAGGACGCGGTGTCGATATTAAGCTTGGGGGAAATCCGTGTACGGAAGAGGAATATGAAGAAATAAAATCACTGGGCGGACTCTTTGTCCTTGGTACTGAGCGTCATGAAGCGCGCCGTATTGATGACCAGCTTCGTGGTCGTGCCGGTAGGCAGGGAGATCCCGGAGAGACGCAATTTTTTGTGTCGCTTGAGGATTCACTTATGCGCGTGTTTGCCTCTGATGCCATTAAATCCATGATGGGACGTTTTGGAATCCCTGAAGATGAGCCGATTGAAAATAAAATGATTACACGCTCACTTGAGACAGCGCAGAAAAAGATAGAAGGGTTCAACTTCGACGCTCGTAAGCACGTGCTTGAATTCGATGATGTTTTAAATCGTCAGCGCACATCGATTTATGATCGCCGTCGCATGCTTCTTCTTGGAGAGCGTGAGGATGTGATTGCGTTCTTTGAGGAGATAAAGAATGTGTATCCGGATTTGGAGAAAACGATAGAAGAGAAGAGCGCGCTCATGGGGGAAGAGGGGTTTTGGGAGACGGCACGCCGTGTGGCGCTTCAGGTGATTGATATGCTCTGGATGGAACACCTTACCACTATGGACCATCTTCGCAGCTCGGTAAACCTTCGCGCCTACGGACAGCGAGATCCACTTGTTGAATACAAGAAAGAAGGATTGCGCATGTTCCATATTCTTGAGGAGGCCATCTTTGATCAGATTGCGCAGACAGTGCCCAATATTGGTGAGGGGGCATTTAAACGTGAAGAACAAAAACTCGAGGAGACGAAAAAGAGCATGGAGAATGCGCGCACTAATACAAACGGCGATGAGAAGGTTGCTCAAACACCCGTACGTGCCGATGAGAAGGTGGGGCGCAATGATCCATGCCCGTGCGGAAGCGGGAAAAAGTATAAGAAGTGTTGTGGAGCGTAGGAATATATGGAGATGTTGTTTGCATATGAGACACTGCAGGATACTTCTATCTTGAAAGAAGTGATTGGGCGGAGCATGAAGGGAATCCCAGACGTTCTTTGTGGATACGAAAGAGACAAGATTGTTATTGAGGGGGAGACATATGTGGCAATTGTCCCTAATAGCGATTCTTTGGTTGTGGGCAGATGTCTTTCAGTGACGACTGCTGAATTAAAGATGATTGACGAGTATGAGACGGAAGCGTTTGCGCGTGTGCAAGTGACCCTTGAGAGCGGAGTGAAAGCATGGGTGTATGTGAAAGAAGAGTAAAAGCGCGGCGACCTTCGGTCGCCGCGCTTTTACTCTCCCTCTATTATTGTCACCAAGCACCAAACTTATGACTGAGACGACACGGAGAATGTTAAGAAGTAAAATCACTGAGGATGATATATCAGATTTCAAAAATCATAGATTTGGTGCTCGGTCTCGGGGGAATTATTTCAAAAAGTGGGCCACGAACAAAACCAAAGACTATCTTTGGTATATATACCAAAGATAGTCTTTGGTTTTGTAAGATCCCGCATCACCAGAGCCCCACTTTCACCAATATCATTTGCAGTAAAACATCTTTTTCCCCTCTCCTACAATCTACGATTTCTTAATATATTCAGTGAAAGTGAAGCTCGGCAGGAGCCAGGAATGACAAAATTTGTTTTTGTTTCCCTATAAGCTATCAGCTAAAAGCTCTAAGCTATAGTGCTCTTGACAAACCCCGTCCATCTGCTATAATTGACACATTAGTAATTAAGTTGCTTTGTCTTATGGAAAATCAATTTGATAAAGAAGGATTTCTGAAGACACCGACTGAACAACTTCAGGAGGCGATGGATACATATGGCACCTATGAGAATGTTCCTCAGGAGATAAAAAATTCACTGGAAGAACAATTTGGTTCTAAGGAACTTGTTCGCATAGAAGTTGAGACAATAGAAGAAAAACTTGAAGCTGCGTAATAAACGAATACACAAAACAGCGCGGGCGAAAGCCCGCGTTGTTTTTGTGGTACGAAAATGAGAGCGAGTGCGGTATACTTAATACAATGATTCAAAATCACAACGATATCGCTACAACTCCTTTGCGGGAAGATGCACTCGCTATTCTTGAGGCGGGGTATATGGCGATTGACACAAAAGAAGCTATGGGGCGACAGTTTAGAAAAGAGGGCAATACGCTTTTCATTGGCGATACCACGTACGATCTTTCTTCCTATAGCCATGTATATGTTGTGGCTTTTGGGAAATGTGCCGCTCTCGCCTCGGAAGTGGTGGAAGAGGTATTGGAGGAAGTAATCACCGATGGTGTTGTCATTGATGTGCGCAGTGGTGCGGAGCTCTCGCGTTTGCAGTATCACAAGGGAACGCATCCGTTTCCTTCCGAGGCAAATGTCATGGCAACCCACAATATTGAGGCGATGTTGAAAAAGGCAACGGAAAAAGACTTGGTCGTGGTCGTTGTTTCAGGCGGTGGCTCTTCTTTACTGTGCTCTCCACACGACATGACATGCGAAGCGCTCACCGATATCACGGATGCGCTCTTCCGCGCGGGCGCAACGATTGATGAATTGAATACCGTACGCAAGCATACATCGCGTGTGCAGGGCGGACAGCTTGCCGCGCTGGCGCATCCTGCGACGGTCGTCTCCTGTGTGTTCTCCGATGTTCCCGGGAACAATCTCTCGGTCATTGCTTCGGGTCCAACAATTCTTGACCAAACAACCAAAGAAGATGCGGCACGCGTCCTCGCGAAATACGACATTCTTGAAATATGCACGCTGCCGGAGTGTGAACTCGTGGAGACACCAAAGGACCCGCATATATTCGCACGTGTCTACCATACGCTTATCGTCACCAACGACAGTATGCTTTCGGCAATGGCAAAGGAAGCACACAAAAGGGGATATGACGCTCGTATTGAGGGCACCAATGTGCAGGGTGAGGCCTCACGTGTTGGTGCTCGAATTGCACGTAATGCATGTGCACGAAAGAGCTGTCTTCTCTATGGCGGAGAAACGACGGTAACCGTCGGCAATGCAAAAGGAAAGGGAGGACGCAATCAAGAGGTGGCGCTTGGTGCGCTCGTACACATGATAGATTCTCTGGACACACCACAAAAACTGGTACTCGGCGCTGCCTCCGACGGATGGGATAATGGTCCTGTTGCAGGAGCAATTGCCGATAGCTCTGTTGCAGCGAGTGCCGCTCTTTCTGGGCTTGATCCGGAAGCATATCTTGAAGCCCATGATGCATATCCATTTTTTGAAGAAACGAACGCACACATCATCACTGGACGAACAGGCGCAAATGTTGCCGATGTGTATATGAGTTTGACCGCATAAATACTTTTTGTTTTAATCAGGGAAGTTGGAACATTGCATTCGTGTGCAATGTTTGTTTTTTACAGAAAAAAGAATAAAAAGAAAACTACAAGGAGAGAAATTATGTGTGGAATAGTAGGATACATAGGGAAAAAATCTGCAACTGAAGTCGTACTCGATGCCCTTAAGCGTATGGAGTATCGGGGGTATGATTCTGCCGGATTGTATCTTGACGGTCTGTATGAGCGCGTAAAGAAAGGTGAGAGTCTCAGGGAAAGAGTTTATCGTCTACCTGGTCATGAAGCTAAAAAGGGGCTTGGTATTGGGCACACTCGTTGGGCAACGCATGGGGTGGCAAATGAACAGAATGCTCATCCCCATACCGGTATAAATGAACGTGTCTTCGTTGTCCACAATGGCATGATTGAGAATCACACAGCTCTTCGTGATGAGCTGGAAAAGAAGGGGGTGCAATTTTCTTCCGAAACAGATACGGAAGTTATTCCGCAACTCATTGAGCAGTACCTCCGGGAAGATCTTTCTTTTGAAGACGCAGTGTACAAGACATTGAGTCGGCTTGAGGGAACATATGGTCTCGTTATTCATGACACTGAGAATCCAGACATGCTGATGGTGGCTCGCATGAGCTCACCGGTTATTCTTGGTGTAGGAGACGATGAGCACATTGTCGCCTCTGATGTCATTCCGATTGTGCGGTACACAAACAAGGTTATCCATCTTGAAGATGGTGATGTTGTGATCATGAGCCCTTCTGGGTATGCAATAAAAAGCAATGGGAGAAGTATCAAGCGGGCGATTGAGACACCTGATGTCGAAGTAGCCGCTTCTGAGAAAGGGGAATTCCCGCATTATCTCATTAAAGAGATTATGGAGTGCCCCGAAGTATTACAGAACACGCTTCGCGGGCGTGTACTCCCTTCCTATGAAGATGTGAAGCTGGGTGGTCTTACTGATTATGAGGATGTTCTCAAGAAAGTAGAACGCATCATCATTGTGGGATGTGGGTCAGCACTTCATGCCGGATATGTGGGCGAGTATCTTTTGGAAGAATACGCTCGTATTTCCGTTGAGGTACAAGACGCGTCCGAATTCGCCGATCGAAACCAGCCGTTTACAGAGGGGACGCTCATTATAGCCGTCTCTCAATCGGGGGAGACGGCTGATACACTTCTCGCCATACGAGAAGCGAAGAGAAAAGGTTTACCGGTGATTGGCATTACCAACGTCGTTGGATCGACAATTGCTCGTGAGACCGATGCTGGCATATATAATCATGTGGGACCAGAGGTGAGTGTGGCATCAACAAAGGCATTTATCTCACAGGTGATTGTATTCATACTCCTTGCCGTGTTTTTCGGTAGACGAAAAGATCTTGCACCTGCAGATGCGAAAGAGATACTTTCAGAACTTACATCCCTGCATGAAAAAGTCGAGAGGGTCCTTTCCAGGTGGGAAGAGATTGTCGCTGTGGGAAAACAATATGCTTCGTATAACAATGCGTTGTATATCGGAAGAAGGTTAAGTGCTCCTGTTGCATTGGAGGGGTCTCTGAAACTCAAGGAGATCTCCTACATTCATGCTGAAGGATATTCTGCCGGGGGAATGAAACATGGACCACTGGCACTTATCGATGAGGAGTTTCTCACCGTGTGTGTCATTCCGTATGACAATGTCAGGCAGAAGACATTGTCGGCAATGGAGGAGATTAAGGCGCGAAAGGGGAAAATCATCGCAATTGCGACAGAAGGTGACACTGAAGTCGAAAGACTTGCCGATACTGTTATCTTTATTCCCGAGACGCTGAAGGCGCTGTATCCCATATTGTCTTCCGTCGTTTTACAACTTTTTGCCTATGGCGCTGCGGTTGAGAGAAAGTGTGATGTCGACCAACCGCGTAATTTGGCAAAGTCGGTTACCGTGTGACAAAAAGCATGTGCATGGCCGCCCTAAGAGGCGGCCTTTTTTGCGGGTTGTGTTTGATAGAGTAAAGGAATATGAAAGCAAAAACGCGGCGACCAAAGGTCGCCACGTTTTTTTTGGGCAGTGTGCTCTCTAGAACAAATATGTTGTCATCCCGCACTTGATGCGGGATCTAAACGTTAAGAAACAATTCTCTCGAGATCCCGCATCAAGTGCGGGATGACAAGATGTGTCTTTTTACCGTTAACTTTTTTTAATCTCCTAATATTTTAATTTTCTTTTTTGTTTGTTCTTCTTTTTTATTCTCCTACTGTGCCCGAGCACGACTTGTCGTGCTTTAGGGTCGTTCATCGTTCCTGTTATCAACAGTTCGTAAAAAATTTTTGTAGCACGCATGATATGATTAAGATACAAAATTTTATTTTTCGTTTTCAATTTTTTATTTTTCTTTTTACCGTTAATCGTTTATTGTTTTTTATATGAAAGACAAACGTCACGCGCTCATCCTTCGACTCTCGGATCTCTCCAATGATGATGTTGCACTCGTGGGAGGGAAAAATGCATCACTCGGAGAGATGTATAACGCTCTCTCGGGGAAAGGAGTCGTTGTTCCCGATGCCTTTGTGGTGACGGCCCATGCGTATCGCACGTTTGTTTCGGGAAGCGGCCTCTCGGAGGTTATCAAGAAAGAATTGAAGGGTCTTGATACACACGATGTTGTTGCGCTCGCTCGAGCAGGGCGTCGTATCAGGAGCGCTTTCATGCGCAAGCGCATGCCGAAAGTGATTGCCGATGAAATTATCGCTGCATACGAAGTATTGTCTCAGGAATACGATATGACGGCGGCTGATGTTGCGGTGCGTTCCTCCGCTACCGCAGAAGACCTTCCCGGCGCATCATTTGCCGGAGAGCACGAAACATTCCTCAATGTGCGCGGTGGAAATCACGTGGTAGCTGCAGTGCAAAAAGCGTTCGCCTCACTCTTCACCGACAGGGCGATTTCCTATCGCGTGGATAAGGGCTTTGCACATACCGACATTGCACTTTCCGTGGGCGTGCAAAAAATGGTGCGCAGTGATAAGGCGTGCTCGGGTGTGATGTTTACTCTCGACACTGAGACGGGCTTCCCACATGTGGTACAAATCTCCGGTTCGTTGGGCTTGGGAGAGATGGTGGTACAAGGAAAGGTGACGCCGGATGAGTTTCTTGTCTTCAAGCCCTCACTTCTCTCAGGGCATGATGCGATTTTAAAGCGCAGTGTTGGCGCGAAAAAAACGAAGATGATTTACGGCGGTGCGCGCACGGAGCCGACACGCGTGATGCCGGTGCCGGAAGACGAGCGCGGAGAGCTGGTGCTTTCCGACGCGGAAGTCCTCGAGCTTGCGCGCGCGGGCGTGATAATCGAAGAGCACTATAGCAAGCGTGCCGGAAAGGCGATGCCGATGGATATGGAATGGGCGAAAGACGGCGAGTCAGGTGATCTCTTTATCGTGCAGGCGCGTCCGGAGACGGTACAGTCGGAGAAAAAAGGATTTTCATACACGGAGTATCATTTATCACCAACGAAAAAGAAACCGATTGTGGAGGGCATTGCCGTGGGCACAGCCATTACCTCAGGGAAGGTGCGTGTGATTGCAAATGCCAATCGCATGGACGAATTCCGTGATGGTGAGGTGCTTGTGGCAACCATGACCGATCCAACGTATGAACCGATTATGAAAAAAGCGGCGGCGATTGTCACCGAAAAGGGCGGACGAACCTCACATGCGGCAATCGTTGCTCGTGAGCTCGGTATTCCGGCGGTGATTGGTACGGGCAATGCACGGAAGATGCTCAGTACCGGCGACGTGGTCACAGCAGATACATCTTCGGGTGTGGTCGGGCGAATATATCCCGGGAAGATTAAATGGGAAGAGAAGACATACGACTTCAAGAAAATTCCTTCACTCCGTACGAAGCTGTGTTTGAATGTGGGTGACCCTGAGGGTGCGTTTCGTCTTGGTATGCTGCCGCAAGAGGGAGTCGGACTTGCTCGAGAAGAGTTTATAATCGCCTCACATATCGGCATTCATCCGCTCGCGCTTCTTCACTTTGACAAAATCTCGAATTGGAAAGTGAAAGAAGAGATTGAGAAGAAGACAGCAGGATTTAAGGATAAGAAGGAGTTTTTCATTCACACACTTGCTGAAGGCATTGCGCGCATTGGCGCCGGATTCTGGGACAAGGATGTAATCGTGCGGTTCTCCGATTTTAAGAGTAATGAATATCGTACGCTTCTCGGAGGAGATCTCTTTGAGCCGGAAGAAGAAAACCCAATGATTGGATGGCGCGGGGCGTCGCGCTACGTGCATCCTAATTATGAGAAGGCGTTTCTCTTGGAAGTGGAAGCATTGAGACGCGTGCGTGAAGACATGGGCATGACGAATGTGCATGTGATGGTGCCGTTCTGTCGCACCCCCGAAGAAGGGCAAGCGGTACTCGATATTTTGGAAAAGCATGGTCTTTCTCGTGAACCAAAGAAGAAAAACGGACTCAAGGTACACGTGATGTGTGAGCTTCCGACCAATGTACTGCGCGCGAATGACTTCCTCGATATCTTTGACGGCTTTTCCATTGGTTCCAACGACCTCACGCAGCTTACACTTGGTCTGGATCGCGACTCGGCAATTGTCGCAGGTATTGGAAATGAGAATGATGCGGCGGTGAAAGCACTCGTCTCACAAGCCATTGCCGTGTGTCGAAAGCGCAAGAAGTATATTGGCTTCTGCGGACAGGCGCCGTCAGATTATCCCGAATTTTTGCGATTCCTCGTGGGAGAGAAGATTGAAGCGATCTCACTCTCACCCGACACACTTCTCCCGATGATGAAGGAGGCGGCTAAAGTGGAGAAAGATGAAAAGACGACAATAAGAAGGATAGTGCCCCAAAAGAAGCCTAAGTCATCGAAGATGACCGGCCAAGGAAAAACAAAGACGACAAAGAAGAAATAACACAAAGCGCGCCCGGAGGGCGCGCTTTGTGATATCATATACCCATTATGACATACGTACATATCGAACGGATTACGGCTCGCGAAATTCTTGATTCTCGCGGAAAGCCAACGGTTGAGGTTGAAATCTCGGGTAATGGACACACGGCCAAAGCTGCCGCACCATCGGGGAAGAGTACCGGCGTGAATGAAGCTGTTGAATTGCGCGATGAAAGCGGCGGTGTCTCTGGGGCACTCAAAGCAATTGAGAAGGATATTGCGTCGAAGCTCATTGCCGGAGAATTTACTTCACAAAAAGAAATTGATGCACTTCTTCGCGATATCGACGGCACAGAGAATTTCTCTCGTATTGGTGCAAATGCAGCATTGCCTATTTCCATTGCCGCACTTCGCCTCGCCGCACTAGAAAGGGAGGTAGAGTTACGAAACCACATTGCTGATATTGCCGGCACGAAAAAGAGCAAGCAAGCACCTCGTTTGTATGTGAACGTGATAAACGGTGGTGCACATGCAGATTTCACATTGCCGTTTCAGGAATATATTATTGTACCGGAACACGAATCGGTACATGATGCCTATGCGTATATTGTAAAAGCAATTGATATTCTCGGCGGGCTCATAGGAGAGCGATATGGAAATGTGCCGCTTGGCGATGAAGGTGGATATAGTTTTGCATCAGAGAGCATTGAAGAGCCGTTTGAGCTTATTGGAAAAGCGATTGAAAAAGCAGGTGGAAAGGCCCACATTGCAATTGACGCTGCGGCGTCGGCCTTCTTTGAGGACGGTGCATATACGCTCTCGGGAGGGAAGGTCACCCCTGAAGGATTGCAAAAGGTGTATGAAAAAATCGTTGCCACATTTCCGCTTAAATCAATCGAAGACCCATTTGAAGAGCTCGATACGAAGCACTTTGCTGCACTTTCTTCTGCGCTTCCCAATACCCTCATCGTGGGCGACGATTTCACTGTAACCGACCCGGAGCGTATTGCCGATGCTGCCAAGAGAGAGGCGGCAAATGCGGTCATCATTAAGCCCAATCAAATTGGCACCGTCTCCGATACACTTGAGGCAATTTCTGCGGCGCACAATGCCGGATGGAAGACAATCGTCTCTCATCGTTCCGGAGAAACACTCGATACATTTATTGCCGACTTGGCAGTCGGCACCGGTGCATATGCCATGAAAGCCGGCTCACCCCTCCAAGACGTCCGCCGAGTAAAATATGAACGACTCCTTGAGATTGTGGAATAAAAAATACCCACCTCGGTGGGTATTTTGCCTCATAACGAAAGTTCTTCCAGCTCCTCTATAGTAAGAGCTGTTCCGTCCACTCTCTTTCCGATACAGATTCTCGTAATCTGTTCGGTTGTTGTTTTGGGATCAAACTTGATGCTTACCCAACGTTTCTGAGCAAGTTCTTTTGCTTCGGAAAATGTTGCTGTCCCGTAAAGCACAAGAATGACGGTTGACTCGTGAAATCCTTCTCGCATGTACGCAAAGATATATTTTTCGTCTTTGCGAAGTGCGACATCCTTAATCTTTTGCGACGGTTTCGGTTTGTCAACGATAGGACTGGCGTCCTTCTCCCACACTTCAAGAGAAGGGTCGCTGATCTCACCGTGTTTTGAATCATAGCATAACCGCTCCCACAGCAGTATTGCTTCTTCAAGCGCCGCTTCTTTTTCGCGGGCATTAAGAGGCTCTTGAAGGTAGCCCCTGCACCCTTCTTTGTACTGAAGGACAAATTTTTGTGTTGATCTCAGGTCTTTTGTTGCTTTTGCCATGTTCGTTGTCTTTAGTGTTGATATCTTCTTTCTAACTTTTCCGCGTATGCGGAGAGTTTTCTTTCTATCCTTGCTACCTTTGGGTTCATCGGTAGTTGTGCTCGCTCTTTCAATGCGAGAGTCGCGAGAGCAATAAGAAGCCAGTCAGGCATTTTCTCTAGCCATTTTGCGACATCGTTGTCTATGTTTGCCATGGTATTCTTTTTAGGGTTGTGCAAGACTGCTCTTTTTCTACCAATTTTGAGATAAAAAAGCAAGGGGAGTGAACGAAGACTTACTCACTTTATTGTCATCCCGCACTTGATGCGGGATCTTCTCGAATAGTACAAAAAACTTTAGATTCCCGTTCAAGCTGGGAATGACAGGGGAATAAATGATGTGCAACAAAGTCAGATTCGTATGTTCGTACACATTCGTACTTCGTACCCATTTCAGGAAATAAGCCCTATAAGCTATCAGCTAAAAGCTACAAGCCAGATATGATATAATATCAGTGTTTTAATCATTACATTATTAAACCTGTATGAAAATCGTTAGTTTTTATAATGAGCCGTGGGAGAAGGAATATCTTGCGGAGAAGTTGTCCGCGTATGATATCGTCTTTTACGATGGTATTTTGCAGGACCATACTGATGTCAGCGATGCTGATGTGGAAGCGATGCTGGTATTTGTGAAGTCGCATGTGGGTGCTGAAGAGATGGATCAATTCCCCAATCTTAAATACATTGCCACACGCTCTACAGGCTTTGACCACATTGATTTGGATGAGGCGAAGAAGCGAGGCATTGTCGTGTCTAATGTGCCGACATACGGAGAGAATTCCGTTGCTGAGATGGCATTTGCACTTCTTCTTGCTCTTTCCCGCCGTATTTACGACGGCTATAAGCAAGTGGTGGAGGAGAGTAATTTTTCTCCCAAAGGACTCACCGGCTTTGATCTCAAGGGGAAGACTTTGGGCATTGTTGGGACCGGCCATATCGGCTCGTATGCAATTCGCATGGGGAAGGGTTTTAGTATGGATGTGATTGCATTTGACCCGAATCGCAATGCCACGCTTGCTCAAGAGCTTGGCTTTCGCTATGTTGATTCGATTGAAGAGCTTTTTGCGCAGTCGGATGTGATTAGCTTGCATGTGCCACACAATGAGCATACACATCACATGATTAATATGGAGAGTATCAGTAAGCTTAAGAGGGGTTCGGTGCTTATCAATACCGCCCGCGGACCGGTGGTTGAGACGATGGCAATGGTGAAGGCGCTTGAAGAGGGGATTTTGGCAGGTGCGGGACTCGACGTGCTCGAAGAAGAGGATGTAATGATGGATGAAATGGCGCTTCTTCGTGAGGAGGTGCCAACGAGCGAAGAATTGCGCAATGTGCTTGCGAATCAGTATTTGATTGATCATCCGCGCGTGATTGTGACGCCGCACAATGCATTCAATACCAGAGAGGCACTGCATCGCATCTTGGATACCACGGTGGAAAATATCGAAGGATTTACGAAAGGCGAGCCGGTGAATGTGGTGTCAAAGTAGAAATACGAAAAACGAAATATGAAATATGTATAAGCGGCGCGGGGCTTTCGCCCCGCGCCGCTTTTCTTTTCGTACCTTCTTTCTTTGTCATTCCGGACTTGATCCGGAATCTTCGACAGGTTGTTTTCGAAGGCTGTTTGGGGAGATCCCGCATCACCAGAGCTCCACTTTCACCAATATCATTTGCAGTAAAACATCTTTTGTCCCCTCTCCTACCGTCTACGATTTCTTAATATATTCAGTGAAAGTCGAGCTCGGCAGGAGTGCGGGATGACACCATATCTTTACTTATACAAAAAAGTATCGTAAGATATGGACATGGAACTCTATAGTTACAAAGTCATTATTGAGCCGGAGGAGGACGGCGGATACCACGGATCTGTGCCCTTGCTCAAGGGTGTGCATGTGTGTGCCGACACGATTGATGACACAAAAGACGATTTGAAAGAAGCGATTCGATGTCATATTCAGGGGCTTTCGATTGCATAGATTCTGTCATTCTGAGCTCGACTCAGAATCTCCAATATATTTTTTCAGACTAGATTCCGCATCACCAGAGCCTCACTTTCACCAATATCATTTGCAGTAAAATATCTTTCATCCCTTCTCCTACCGTCTACGATATCTTAATGTGTTCAGTGAAAGTGAAGCTCGGCAGGAGTGCGGGATGACAATTTCATTTTATGAAGCGGCGCGGCTATGCCGCGCCGCTTCATATATTAATCTCCTAACATATTAATTTCCTAATCTCCTGACGTATGTCTTTTATCGACGAATACCAGTTTAATGCAAAAGCAGGGAAGGGCGGCGACGGTGTCGTTCGTTGGTTGCATATGAAAGGAAAAGAATTTGGCGGTCCTGCAGGTGGCGACGGCGGCAAAGGTGGCGACGTGTATATTCGTGGTGTGCGCGATGTGGCGCTTCTTGCTAAGTATCGCAGTAAGAATGAATTTATCGCTGAACATGGGGAGAGCGGTGGTGGCAAAAAAATGAAAGGAAAAAATGGAGACGATCTCTATATCGATTTGCCTATCGGTTCGCTCGTCACCAATACCGATACGTATGAGACGTTTGAGATTATGGAAGAAGGAGAGAGTCATTTGGTTCTTGCCGGAGGTGAGGGTGGTTTGGGCAATGATCGTTTCAAAAGTTCACGAAATATCCGTCCGGAAGAATCCACGCCCGGGCAAGTTGGGCAGGAAGGACATTTCTCCGTAGAGCTTCGTCTTATTGCTGATATCGGCTTGGTGGGCATGCCCAATGCCGGAAAGTCGTCGCTCTTGAATGCGCTTACCAAAGCAGAAGCGAAAATCGGCGCGTATCCTTTCACTACGCTTGAGCCGAATCTCGGCGTGCTCTACGGACGCGTGATTGCCGATATTCCCGGCCTCATCGAAGGTGCGTCAGAAGGGAAGGGTGTAGGGCACAAATTTCTTCGCCATGTGAGCCGCACACGCATGCTTGTGCATTGTGTCTCGTGTGAACACGAGAATGTGAAAGAAGCGTATGAAACGATTCGCGCGGAGCTCGAAGCGCACGGTGACGGGCTCTCAGAAAAGAGTGAAATGATCCTTCTCACGAAGACCGATATGTGCACGTCGGAAGAGGTGCAAGCAAAAAAAGAAGCACTTGCGACATACGGCAAACGTGTGGAAGACGTGACCGTCCTTGATGATGACATGGTGAAGCGGATAGGGGAAATCTTTGTTGGGAATGCCTAAAGCACGACAAGTCGCGCTCGGCCACAGTAGAAAAATGAAATACGAAATATGTATGCGCGGACCTGTCGGTCCGCGCGGGATTAAAAAATAAGGAGGACAACCAAACAAGGTTGTCCTCTCTGAGTAGGAATAGGTCCGATACCTAATCCATGAAGTAGATTTTCTGAAGGAGGTTCCAGATGAACCCTCTCTTTCGTGTTTTTATCACGAAGACACGGAGTTCAGGTCTGAAATTATATCCGACACAGTCACCAGGTTCAACCTGGGACATTTCAGATGCTCCTCCCTCAGTTTTTTGGTTTTTTGGGAGGAAGACCCTTGAGTGGCATCCTCTTCCAAACTCTTCAAGCGTGACGTTCCCTCTCCTCCTTCCAGGTTCTATTGTTCCTGGAAAAATGATGTCGTACCCTCTTGCGAGAAGATGAAGAGGGGAAACGATTTCCCGCATTTGTTTCATCTCTTTTTCTTTCATTTCTGTCATTTCTGCTCCTTTTTAAATTTACGGTATCAAGTACCAATTTATCTGCCCTGCGTATATCCTAGCATACTTTATTATATATGTCAACCCCCATAATTTGAAGCATTACTTGCATGTGTCTTTTGTCCAATAGGCTCATACACTGTGTTATACTGTCTCAATGAAACAATTTCCTGAAGCGAAGGATGTTGCCATTGTCTACGACGCTGATTGTCCTGATGGATTTGGCGGGGCGTGGGCGGCGTGGAAGATATTTGGTGATGATGCACTGTATATCCCCGGGCATCATCAAGAGGAACCGACAGATGAACTTTTCGGCAAGCATGTATATTTTATTGATTTTTGTTATGAGAAAGAGAGAATCGTTGCGCTCCGTCCGAATGTGGAGAGTATGACACTCATCGATCATCATAAGTCACGTGCCGATATGGTGGAGATGAAAGAATTTGACGATACACTTTTTACAATCGAAAATTCAGGCGCGGTCCTTGCATGGCGATATTTTCATGGTGAAGAAAAAGTCCCCGACATTCTCCTCCACATTGAGGATTTGGATTTATGGAATTGGGAGCTTGCCGACTCCGCAGAAGTGACGTCAATGCTTTCAACATACCCGTTTAGTTTTTTGGTGTGGGAAGATATTATTTCAGCGTTTGAAAAAGGAGGAACACTCAAAGAGCGATATATGGCAGAAGGCGCAGCTATTGTGCGAAAGCGTGATATGAATGTGGAGCGTGTGGTGGATGATGCAGAAGAGGTTGAATTTGAAGGAATTAAATGTCTGCTCGCAAATTCTCGTGAAAGTGTGTCGCATGTTGGGCATGCACTGGTAAAAGAAATGCCTCCCATTGCAATTATTTGGTCTCGACGCGACCAGCAGCTTATCTGTTCGCTTCGCAGCGATGGCTCGGTGGACGTCTCCGAGCTTGCCGCAAAGTATGGTGGGGGAGGACATGCGGTAGCAGCAGCATTCCGTATCCACGATCCCGATTTTACGAAACTTCATGAGATGTTTAAAGCGAACGATAAACGATAAACTTTTGAACGATAAAAAAAGCGGCGAAAGCCGCTTTTCAAATGTATCCCTCTGCCTCTGCCCATTGTGTCCATAATTTTTCTTTTAAACAGAAACGCAACCTGGACCAATCGCTATTATTCATTCCAAAGGGTGGGCCTCCAATGACTGCATATAAGAGCTCGAGATGCTGTTCTCTTAAAATACGCAGTTCATTAACACGGGTGTTTTTCAGGAAAACAGTACGACAGAAATCTTCTTCCCCCATGCTTTTTCCAAGAGGGACAAGTCTCTTGGTAAGTGACGAGTTAACTTGTCCTACGCGTATTTCTTTTTCCCACTCAGTGAAGAGTTCCAAGAATTCCTCTGCTGCATTCATGAGTCGTACCTTTTGCTTTGATTTTAGTTAATGTACTTTCCACAGCAAGCATAACACATGATTCGTTAGAATGAAACACGCACGGCACGGTAGATATGGGATATACAAATAAGCTGTCATTCCGGCCTGCGAGCCGGAATCTAGGATTGTGTCTCTGGTGGTGGTTTGCGAAGATCCCGCATCAAGTGCGGGATGACAGGAACCTTTTGTTTTTAGAAGAAGTGCGCGGCGCCGTAGGCGCCGCGCACTTCTCGCAACAGGGTGCTCACAACTCGAAACTCACAAAAATGACAATATAAGCTATTTCTGCTATTCTTAATCCGTAATTCTTAATTCCCTTGGCCGTCCAAGCAATACTTTTGCGTAACCGCAGAAGTATTGCTTGGATTAGGCTTTATTCTTCATTCTCCCATGTCATATATTCCCGTTATCGGTCTTGAGATTCACGCTGAGCTTCATACAAACACGAAGATGTTTTGTTCGTGTAAGAATGATCCTGAAGAAACACGTCCGAATGTGAATGTGTGCCCGGTGTGTATGGCGCATCCGGGGACGCTTCCCGTTATCAATAAAAAAGCGGTGGAACATGTGCTTCGCGTTGGTTCAGCACTAGGGGGCGATTTGGCGTGGGATTACACCGAATTTGATCGTAAAAATTATTTCTATCCGGATATTCCAAAAGGATATCAAATCAGCCAATATGCGTATCCGCTTGTACGGGGAGGATCGCTTGCCGGCGTGGATATTACTCGTGTGCATCTCGAAGAAGACACCGCCACATCAAAGCACGATATGAGCGAGGATTCGCTGATGGATTTTAATCGTGGAGGCGTGCCTCTTATGGAGCTTGTCACCGAGCCGGTGATTGCCGATGCTGAGACCGCACTTGCCTTTGCGAAAGAGCTTCGCTTGCTTCTGCGTACTCTTGGAGCAAGTGAGGCAAATATGGAAAAAGGACAGATGCGCGTAGAGGCGAATATCTCCGTATACAAAGAAGGGGAGGAACGACTTTCAGGCACAAAGGTGGAAGTGAAAAACCTCAATTCCTTTCGCGTGGTGGGCAGAGCGATTGAATACGAGATCAAGCGTCAGATTGCCGCGCGTGAAGCAGGTGAGGAAATTGTGCAAGAGACACGCGGTTGGGATGAGAATAAAGGAGAGACATTTTCCCAGCGCAAGAAAGAATCATCACATGATTATCGATATTTCCCGGATCCGGATTTGCCTAAGCTTGTGCTGAAAGAGATGCAGGGTGAGTTTGATCTCGAACTTCCGGAGCTTCCGTGGGAAAAGCGAGAGCGATACATGAGTGCATATGGCATTAAGGCGGAAGATGCCGAAAGTTATGTAAACTCCGACGAGATGGGAATGTATTTTGAGAAGGTGGCAGAGCTTCTCGGGGGAGATGCCGAAAAAGTAAAACTCGCATCCAATTACATCACGTCTGATATGGTGGGATTGAATGCTCAGCGAGATACTTCCATTTTTGTAGATATTCTCCCTGAGCATATTGCCGAGCTGGTGGAGATGGCACACGGCGGGGAAATCTCTTCGCGCGGTGCCAAAGACATTCTCGCACATATGAGTGAAAAAGGAGGGAGTCCGCAAAGTATTGCTGAGAGCGAAGGGTTGTTTCAAAAGAGTGATGAGGGGGAGCTTGGCGAGATTGTGGAGGCAATTATTGCTCGAGAAGAAAAGGCGGTTGCCGAATATCGCGCCGGCAAAGTTCAATCAATGCAGTATTTGGTAGGACAGGGCATGAGAGAAACGAAAGGTTCGGCAAACCCAGGCGTGCTCAAGAAGATGTTTGAGGAGAAATTGGGTTAGAGATTAGAAGTTAGGAATTAGGAACACAAAAGGCGCGCGACCCTTCGGGTCGCGCGCCTGTGTATACAAAAAAGTACACCCATTGAGAGTGTACCCGCTTTAGTTTTTCCCCATACTGAATATTTCCTTGATGCCGTAAAAAAGAATACAACATGTCTTCACGGAGTAATCTTCCGTAGGAATAACAACAATTCTAACCACAAGGAAATTTTCATTCGTATCATCAAGAGGGGCAATTCTTTTCTCGTATAGATATTGGTTTTCCTTGCAATCATTTTTTGTTGTAAGAAAAGGAAAGTTTTCTAGACATGTTTGGTCTTTGGGAAAAACGATATTGAACATGTCGCCCAGGAATGCATACATTGATTCCAGGGGCAATTCTTGAGAATTGCTTATTTCTATTTCCTCCAAAAAACATACTTGGAAAACAGAGACGCAGGACGACGTGAACCCTTGAGCTTCTGGGGCATCTTTAACCCTGGGGGTTGTTTTGAAGACTTTTGTTTTTTTGATGACGGGACGGAGAGCGTCGAGGAGTGTGACAGTGCTCATGAGGATTGGTTTTAAGGTTCTTTAGGATGCTGAGACCATGTAATCATATCCGCTTAGTTAGGTCAATACTCTGTGCCGGTGCATAATAATTCATAAGTAATAAAAAAAGCGGCCCCGAAGAGCCGCCTTGTTTACGATGTCTTTTCAAAAAATCGCAAGCCGTTTTTGTCTTCCCCCGCTTCAACAAGATTTTCGAAAACGCACGGAGCAAGTTTTTGAAATTCAACGGCGAGATTTCCCATAACCCTGCGGATTTCCCAATGCGCGTATCGGGAAGTACGCAAAGCAAGAATATATCGCCATTCACGGAAATTTGCCGTCATGCCGATTTGCGACCGGAGACCGATAGGCAAAATCTGCCGTGCATCTTCCGGTGCCCACCTCGCTTTTCGAAGTGCGCGGTAGAATTGCTCGATTTCACCAAACATATCTGCCGCACTCATCTTTCTACCATCCGCGAGAGTAACTTTTTCATGCTCGTCATGGTGCGGAGGAACAACACAGTGAATTTGAAACTCGTCCAAATCCACTTCTCCTTTCGCGTAGTCCACATATCGGGTGGATTCCTGTGACGGACTCATGAGCCGATGGCGAACAAGTTCGTGGGTGAATCCGCGTGAGCAATTGTTGAATCGCACGGAGATGGAACCATGTTCAAGAACACTCTCATGCCCTCGACGGATAATCATACGGATGAATTTTTTAGCCGTTTTTGTTGTAATTCTTCCTTTTTCTGATTGATAGCAGGTGCGTCCCATGCGTTCAATCTTTCTCATCTGTGCTTCAATTTCCTTTTGGTTTGTGAAAATATCAAACGAACTCTCGTTTTTTAGTATGTGCATTTTCTTGAAGTCTAAATGTTCCAAGAGACTTTACCATACACGACTATATCACAATGAGAGAAAAATAAAAGCGGCTCGGCGGCCGCTTTGTCTCTCAGTACGTAAGGGACAAGAATATTTTCAAATCCATGGGGTTGGATTCAAGATATTCCACAAATTTTCGCCATGCTTTCTCCTTTCCCAATTTTTTCTCAAAAGAGGCGAGTACTTTTTTCAAATTCCCTTTCAAAACCTGCATGAAGAATATATCAAACCTCTTGAGCTCCTCGAAAGAGAACTTATTACATTCGAGAGAGGTTATAAAGCGGTCCGCCGGGCTCATATCGTTAATTACTATACCCACGATATTTTCCTGCAACACATCTCTTTCTCCATCTCTCCATTCCTCAAGCTCTTTCATTGAGGAAAGGGCAACCTTGTCTTTTGTGCCTAACAAGTCAGGGAGGTCTATCTCCCATATGTGCTTGCTCAAAGTGTAAACGTAATAGTGCATGAGGTCATCCTGTTTTTTCGGTTAAAAGGTGTTACGTCCTCTCCTTTTGTACCATAAACATGTGGAAAATCAAAATGTGGTATACTGTGTATAAGAGCTCTTCGGGTTTCTGGTACTGTATGATAAGATTCCGAATCAAGTCCGGAATGACACTCATTGGCTTTTAGGTATTTTTAATTTCCTAATCATTAACCTCCTAATCTCCTGTACTATGTCTTCACGTATTGCCATCAATGGTTTTGGTCGTATCGGCCGGGCATTTTTCAAGGCCGCGTTTTCTCGCCCTGAGATTGATATTGTCGCTGTCAACGATCTGGGTGATCCCGATAATCTTGCCTATCTTCTCACATACGACACCGCATATGGGAGAAGTCGGTTTGATGTGCAGGTAGAGGGTGACACACTTGTCGTTTCGGGTGGTGAAGAAGAAAAAGAAATTGCGCTCATCTCTGAGCGAGATCCTGCGGCATTGCCGTGGGATGATATGGACATTGATATCGTGGTTGAGTGTACGGGCGTGTTTGCCGGCTATGAAAAATCAAAACCACACCTCGAGGCCGGGGCCAAGCGCGTGGTGATTTCCGCTCCGGTAAAAGATACTCCTGAAGAGGCGGGAGTGAGCGGCGCGACGATTATTCCGGGAGTCAATGACGAAGAGTTGGAAACGGCACAAATCTCATCCAATGCATCATGCACAACCAATGCGGCAACACCGCTTATCGAAATTCTCCATGAAGGGCTCGGTATTGAAAAAGCGGCGCTCAATACGGTGCATGGATACACCTCAACACAGCGCACGGTGGATCTTCCGAATCCAAAAGATTTCAGACGCGGGCGTGCGGCGGCGCAGAACATCATTCCCACAAGCACCGGAGCGGCAATTGCCACAACAAAGGTGGTGCCGGCTCTCGAAGGAGCCTTCGATGGCTTGGCAATGCGCGTGCCGGTGATTGTTGGCTCTATTGTCGATATCACATTTGTCGCATCGCGGGAGACGAGTGTGGAAGAAGTGAATGATATTCTCCGAACAGCGGCGGGAGAGGAACGCTGGAAGAGCACACTTTCAACCGTGGAAGAGCCGATTGTGTCGTCTGATATCATTGGCTGCCCGTATGCATCGCTTGCTGATTTGTCACTCACCCAGGTGATTGGCGGTACGCTCGTGAAAGTGCTTGCGTGGTATGATAACGAAACCGGCTATGCCAATGCGCTGACCGAACACGTCATTGCAAGCGCACAATACATAGAATAAAAATTCCAAATAACAAAAAACAAATTTCAAATAATACCAAATATACAAGGACTCCGAATATACAAATCATTACAAAAATACAAATGGTACAAATATGTACGAATATGAATTTGTGTTTAAAAATAAATTGTTTGTCATTCTGAACTCCTGCCGAGCTTCACTTTCACTGATTACAGAAGAAAACAATAGACGATAGAAGAAAGAACAGAAAGTATGTGGATGAAAAATGCTATTGGTGAAAGTGGGGCTCTGGTGATTCAGAATCTAGGAGACGACGAAGATTCCGCATCAAGTGCGGAATGACAATGAAAGTGGATAATGTACTAAAAGTCAGATTCGTATGTTCGTACACGTTCGTAGTTCGTAACCTTTGTAATCTCCTAACATTTAATTTCCTAATCTCCTCAATTATGCTTATTCACATCGCATCAGATCACGCAGGACTTGCGCTCAAAGAACATCTTCAGGGCGTGCTTGAGTCTCTCGGGCATGAGGTTGTTGATTATGGTCCGAACGAGTATGACAAAGACGATGACTATCCTGATTTTGTCCGTCCGGCGGCGGAAGCGGTGGGGGAGGCATATTGCTCAGGACAAACAGACGTGCGCGGTATTGTCATTGGCGGCTCCGGGCAAGGCGAAGCGGTTGTGGCTAATCGCGTGAAGGGTGTTCGTGCAGCAGTGTGGTATGGTGGCGATATGCACTTGGTTATGCTTTCTCGAGAGCATAATGATGCAAATGTTCTGTCGCTCGGAGCGCGATTCATGGATAAAGGGATTGCCGAAGAAGTGGTGAAGATGTGGCTTGATACACCGTTTTCCAATGACGAGCGCCATATTCGGAGGATTAAAAAAATCGATAAAACGAATTACGAATAAGTACGAATATACGAACGGTACAAATCTCTACAAATATGAATTTACGTTTAAAAGCTCATTATTTGTCATTCTGAACTCCTGCCGAGCCCCACTTTCACTGGACACATCAAGAAATCATGAACGATAGAAGAAAAAATGAAAGATATGTTACTGCAAATGATATTGGTGAAAGTGGGGCTCTGGTGATTCAGAATCTAGAAAACGATGGAGATTCCGCATCACCAAGCACCATTTTCACTAAAGTGAAAAAAGTGCTCGGCACAGAGTGCGGAATGACAATGAAAGTGGATGATGTGCTAAAAGTCAGATTCGTATGTTCGTACTCATTCGTACTTCGTACCCGATACCATTCTTAATTCTCTTCTCATGCTTGAAATTATCCCTGCCATTATTCCGGAAAGCGTAGAGGATCTCTCCGAAAAGCTTTCTCGTGTTGCCGGTCTTGCATCTGTTGTGCAAATTGATTTTGTCGATGGTGTGTTTGTGCCCGATGCCGCTCCTTCGTGGCCGTTTCATGACACAAAAGAAGAAGGGGTGTTCAGCACGCTCGGTACAGAGGAAGAAGGTTTGCCTTTCTGGGACACTTTTTTCTTTGAAGCTGACCTCATGGTAAAAGAGCCCGAGCATATCATCGACGATATTATCGGTGCCGGATTTTCTCGCGTTATTCTCCATGCCGGGAGCTCCGGGAAGATTGCCGAAATCTTCGATACACTGCGATCGTATGACATTGAGACAGGTCTTGCTCTTTCTGTCGGCGACGATATAGAACAATATGCATCGCTTCTTGAAAAAGCGGATGTCATTCAAGTGATGGGCATTGAGCACATCGGCAGGCAAGGAGAAAGGCTGTCTCCGGACGCACTTCTTCTCTTATCCACTTTGCGGGGGCAGTATCCCGAGCGTATAATAAGTGTCGATGGAGGCGTGAATGTGGAGAACGCGCCCATTCTCGTTGGCGAGGGAGCCGACCGTCTTGTCTCAGGTTCCGCACTTTTCGGTAGTGATGATATTGCCGGAGTGCTGGCAAAATTTTATTCTCTGGAAGAACCTGTCTCAAGTTAAATGGCTTATTCTCGTTCCGAGCATTCGAGCGAGTCGAAGTCTCGGAGACTGAAGCGTACTGTCTGTACGATGAAGTTGAGAGACAAGACGCAGCCGGATGCTCGGTGCGAGAATTGCCAAGCGCACACGAAGTGAGGTGAATATTATGTGGGCGTTTTAACGTGAGACAGGTTCTCAGAAGAACGGATTCAGATATATGAAACACTTAAGCGATGGCGATGTCCATACAATCATTCAGAAAGCAAATACCATCCGCAGAAGCGTGATTGAAATGCTTCTTGAAGCCGGATCGGGGCACACCGCCGGACCGCTTGGTATGGCGGATATTTTCGCGCTTCTGTATTTTCATGTCCTTCGACACCGCCCCGATGAGCCGGAGTGGTCAGCACGCGACCGACTGATTCTTTCCAACGGGCACATTTGTCCGGTGCTCTACGCTGCAATGGCACATGCGGGATATTTTCCGGTATCGGAATTGAAGAGCTTGAGAAAGTTTGGCACACGACTCCAGGGACACCCGCATCGTGAATGGCTACCGGGTATTGAAACAAGCTCCGGTCCGCTGGGCTCCGGACTTTCACAAGCAGTCGGGATGGCGCTTGCTGAGCGCATGGACCGCGGAGTTTCGAGTGATAAATATTTTTATGTCATCCTTGGTGACGGAGAACTTGATGCCGGTCAGGTATGGGAAGCGATGATGCAGGCAGGGAAGGAACGCCTTTCCAATATTATTGCCATTGTCGACCGCAACAATATCCAAATCGACGGCTTTACCTGGGATGTGATGCCACTTGAGCCGTTGTTTGAAAAATGGGAGAGCTTTAATTGGCACGTGCAAGAAGTGGACGGACACAATATTGAAGCAATGAATGAAGCGATTGGTGAGGCGCAGTCGGCATATGGACAGCCGTCGGTGATTATTGCCCACACGATTCCGGGCAAAGGGGTGCAAGAGTTTGAGCGCGATTTTTCATGGCATGGCAAACCGCCCCGCGCAGAAGAAGCAAAGCGGGCACTGGAAGAGCTGCGCACATTGGGAGGGAAGATACATTGCGATTAGCAATGAAATGCACAAATCACAAGCATCAAATAACAAATAATACTCAAATTCGAAATATCAAAATCTATGAGTTGTCATTCCGGGCTTGACCCGGAATCCAGGAAACACACGAAGATTCCGGATCAAGTCCGGAATGACAATGAAAGTGGACAATGTGCCAAAAGCTAGATTCGTATGTCCGTACAAATTCGTAGTTCGTAACCTTTTATTCTCCTTATTTACTAACATACTTATCTCCTAACGTGTGATTTATAATTCTATATATGACTACCGATACTTCAATAAAAGAACAGAGCGAAGATTCAAAGACAGACGCTTCATCTGCCATCGCCTACGACGATTTCCTCAAATGTGATATTCGTGTTGGCACTATCGTGAAAGCGGAGCTTTTCCCCGAAGCACGTAAGCCGATGCATAAATTCGAAATTGATTTCGGGGAGGAAATTGGCATACGTCGTTCATGCGGACAAATCACCCAAAATTATGAACCGGAAGATTTGGTGGGGAAACAGGTGGTAGGCGTGGTGAATTTTCCGGAGAAGCAAATTGGTCCGTATACGTCGCAGGCTCTTACTCTTGGTTTTCGTGATGCGGAGGATGGCGTGGTCCTTATTTCACCTGAGAAGGAAGTGCCCAACGGTGAAAGGCTTTTTTAATATGATAGATCATTTTGACATTCACAGTCCTGAAATACAGTCACGCCTTATTGTTGAGAACAATCTCGCTTTTGCTTTTCCCACACATACCCCTATCGTACCCGGACATGTCCTTATCTGTCCGAAGCGCCCTGCGAAAACATGGGATGAATTAGAGGGAGAAGAGATTGAAGCAATATTTGATTTACGAAAGAAATTAAAGCAAGCCATGAAAGAAGTTTTTGATGCTGAGGGATTTAATTATGCGTGGAATGAAGAGAAAATCGGTGGACAAAGCGTGCCCCATGTTCATCTTCATATGTTGCCAAGGAAAGAGGGTGATGCCGGTATTGTAGAATACGAGCCAAGAAAATTTTTGTACCGTCCCGGTGTAAGAGATGTTTCTCCCAAAGAGGAACTTTCCGATGTTTCCCGATTATTACGAGACGCGATAATACAATAACAATATGCCCATTATTTCTTCCGCACACTTAAATAAAAAAGTATTTGACGCCGACGTGGAGCACATACCGATTCGTAATGGGTATGGCGAAGGACTTGTTTTGGCTGGGAAGCGTGATGCGCGTGTGGTGGCATTGTGTGCTGATCTCACGAGCTCCACGCGCACTGTTCGTTTTGCAAAGGAATTTCCCGATCGTTTTGTGGAGATGGGTATTGGTGAGCAGTCGATGGCATCGGTGGCTTCCGGTATGGCGGCAATGGGGAAGATTCCGTTTATTGCTTCGTATGCAATGTTTTCTCCCGGTCGCAATTGGGAGCAGATTCGCACCACCGTGTGCTACAACGATGCAAACGTGAAGATTGCCGGAGCACATGCCGGCGTGTCTGTGGGTCCTGATGGCGGCACCCATCAGGCGATTGAAGATATTGCACTCACGCGAGTAATCCCGCGCATGAGTGTGCTCGTGCCCTGCGACGTGCATGAAGCAAAAAGAGCAACACTTGCCGCAGCTGCCCACGACGGACCGGTATACATTCGCTTGGCACGTGAGAAAACACCGGTTGTCACCACTGAAGAGACACCATTTGAAATTGGTAAGGCACAACTCTTCTTTGAACCGAAGAAAGGTGTGAAAAAAGAAATTGGTCTCATTGCAAGCGGTTCACTTATGCACAATGCGCTTATGGCGGCAAAAGAATTGGAGAGTGAGGGTATTGGAGTGTCTGTCTTAAACCTTGCCACCGTGAAGCCCTTGGACGAAGAAGGAGTGCTCGCATTCGCAAAGAAACACAAGGTTATCGTGACCGTTGAAGAACATCAAATTGCCGGTGGTGTCGGCTCGGCAATTGCGGAATTCCTTTCCGAAAAGCATCCTATGCCCGTGCACCGTATTGGCGTGAAAGATCAGTTTGGACAATCAGGCACACCGGAAGAATTGATTGCGCATTATGGTATGGATGTGGAAGGGATAAAGCAGACAATACGACTTATATGAAACACGTAATCCTTGATACTGATTTGGGTGGAGATGCTGACGATATATTTGCATTGCTATTTGCTATCCACTCTCCTGAATTGAAAATTGATTTGATTGTAACGAGTGACGAACACAATAGTCACCGAGCAAGATATACTGAAGAATTTCTTGAATTGATACATGCAGACATCCCAGTTGTTGCTGGGCTTGATGTGGGAAATACAAAGCTGTTTGTTGTGGATGAACAAATAAAAGATAAACAAAGAGTCGTTAACAATAATTTTTTAGAAGAAATTAAAAAAGTTATTGAAAAAAATGAATTGACCCATTATGTATGTATTGGTCCACAGTCTAATCTTGCGGCATTTATCAAAAAGTACCCCGAATTAAAAAGCAAAATAACAATATTATTCATGGGCGGTGCAATAAATTATAGAGTACCCAATTCTCCCGAACATAATGTTAAATATGACGTACAATCTGCCATTGATGTTTTTCATTCAGACTGGAATAAAAAGTATGTTCTGAGTGATGTTACATTTAAAGAAGAAATAAAAATTGATAAAAAATCAAAAATGTTTAAAGAACTTGAAGAATTAGACAAACCCCACCTAAACTTCATCATTGAATCAATGAATCTTTTATTTAAGAAGGTTACTCCTGAAACGTATATGCATGATCCTATTACTCTCTCTTATCTTATAGATAATCAAATAATTAATTTTGAGAGACAAAAACTTAAGATGAGTAAAAGAGGAATTATGCAGATTAGTCCGAATGGTCAAGAAACGATTGTGTCTACATCAGCAAATTACGAGGCATTCTTGAGAATATTTAAGGAAAGAATATTGAAATGAGAAAAGGAAATTAAAGAGGAGATTAGGAGATTAAAAAACGATAAACTGTAAACGATGAACGATAAATAAAAAACTTCAAACAAAAAAACAAAAAGGCGCTGCACGCGCCTTTTCTACAATCGTATTTCGAATCCTACGATGTATTTAAGTACCAAACTTTTAAGTGCGTCAATAAATGTTGGTTTGCAGTAGAGGATATAATCTTCCTCACACCCTTCCAGACATTTCCACACATTGGTACTGTTTGGTCCGGTATCCAGTCCGATCCCGTTCATGCTTCCCACCATGGAGAAACCTCTCAGGGTCTGTATAATACGGACCGCTTTTCCAGGGTGTTTTTGTTGTACACGGTCTACGAGATCACAGATACGACCGGACCTCTCGGTGACAATAATCTGAAGCAAGTCAAACACGAGTGGGTCTACTTCAGATGCTTTTTTGTGCGTAACACGTTTCCCTGTTATAGGTAAAGTTCTCTGTTTTTTCATGGTAACAGTGTTTTGAAGTTTCGATGCTACTCCAAAGATATATGAACTCAATGTATTTGTCAAAAATAAACGGCGTTTTTGGCGCCGTTTGTGTGCTACTGCACTATTTTTGTTTTTAATGTCGGAAACGGGGATGGATATGTCTCTGCCATGCGCGCCGGAGTCATCCACCATCGTTCTCCTTCTCTGCCGAACACGATAACGTGCCCGAGCAGTTCACATCTTTCGATAATAGTCTCGGTCAATTTTTCATGTCGGCCGAGAAAATCGCGGATATCTTGAACTTTTATTTTTGATCGTACCAACATGTACTGCAGTACGTTTTTTTCTCCCCTTTGTATTTTTTCTGCAACAGTCATGGTCGCTAATTTTTTTGTGAACAAAGATTCAATCGGAACTATATTGAATATATAAGAGGAGATATGTCTTTGTCAAGCAGCGCGTGGTAGCGCGTACTAAAAACTAACAACTACCAACCCCACTTCGCCAAGGCTTTGCGGGGCGGGCTAAAAACTGAAAAGCGCGGGAATGAGGCCCTGCCTCATTCCCGCGCTTTTCTAATGCGCCACGGCGCAGCAGATTATTTTTTGTGCACCGGCTTCCTTCAGCGCACGGCGGGCTTCGGCGAATGTGGCGCCCGTTGTGGTGACGTCGTCGATGACGATAACAACACGCCCAAGAGCACGTTCAGGATTAGGGACAGCGAACGCACCGCGGAGATTTTCAAGACGGGTTTTACGGTCTTTGGTTGTCATTTGAGATTGTGTTTCGCGAGTCTTTATAAGAACGCAATCACCGTTTTCAGTTTCATTATCCATGAGGTGCGCCAGTGATTGTGCAATAAGCGCGGATTGATTATAGCCGCGCTCTTTTTCTCTTTCAGGGGAAAGAGGGATTGGAACAAGAATCGGTTTTCGATCACTTTCCATGAGTGAGGTTTCGGCGATGATTTCGGTGAGTATGTCGGTGAGAGTGTGTGCCGCCGTCTCGGCGAGCGCCGTCTGAGAACGATACTTTAATTTCCAGAGGATGGTGTGAGCAAGTGTGTCGCGATATGACCATACGGCATATGTTTCGGGGAAAGGGGGTGTTTCAGCACTCTCAATATGCGAAAGACACGCAGAGCACAGATGGGTACCGAGCGTGCCGCAGCCAATACACCTGGAAGGGAAGAGCGCTTCAATGCAGATGTGAGAAGTGCTTCGAGTAATATCAACGATTCTCTCATACACATCAACGATTTTCATGATATAATCGTAGCATGGCTGATTTTCTCAAACAAATCACGTCTTCTTTCTTGTCGGTAAAAAATAGTAGCGTCATTGGCATCGATATTGGATCGTCGTTTATGAAGGTAGTGCAGTTGAAGCGCAAAGGAGGGAAAGCCGTCTTGGAGACATACGGTGAACTTGCATTGGGACCATATGCTGACGCGGCAATTGGTCAAGCGACACAATTATCTCCCGATAAAATCGCTCCAATTCTTCTCGACCTTCTGAAAGAGGCAAATGCTACAACAAAAAATGCCGGTGTGTCGCTGCCACTACAGTCGAGCTTATTGTCGCTTATGAAGATGCCGAATGTCGACGAGAAAAAGCTTGCCCAGATGATTCCACTTGAAGCGCGGAAATATATTCCGGTTCCTGTTTCCGAAGTGTCACTTGACTGGTGGGTGCTTCCGAAAAGAAAGGAACAGATTGTGGATGGAAGCGATCCAACAAAGGTGGAAGAAGAGGGGAAAGAGAACAGAGCGCCCGAAGGAAACATGGTTGATGTATTGGTTGTGGCACTTCTCAATGAAACAATCAATAACTATAATACAATTATCTCTTCTTCCGGTTTAGAGAACACTTTTCTTGAGCTCGAGGTATTTAGCACGGTGAGGAGCACCTTCGGTCATACGTCTGCTCCGGTTCTCATTTTTGATATGGGTGCGCGAACAACAAAAATTGCCATTATGGAATACGGCATTATTCGCGCCCAACATATTATCAATCGCGGATCGCAAAATATTACCGTTGCCCTCTCTGAATCACTCGGTGTGCCAATTGCTCGTGCAGAACAAATCAAACGCGATGTTGGCCTCACTGGAGAGGGAAACAATGCAGACGCGTCGGCAACCGCACAGCTTGTTGTTGATCATGTTCTTGCAGAAACACAAACAGTACTTCTTGACTATGAGCGGAAATATAATCGCATGATTAAGCAAATAGTACTCACCGGAGGAGGAGTGCTCTTGAAAGGGCTGTACGAAAGAGCCGACCGGGAATTTGAGACAGAAGTAACCTACGCTGATCCATTTGCTCGTACCGAAGCGCCGGCATTCTTGCACCCTGTTCTTCGTGATGCCGGTCCGGAATTTGCTGTTGCCATTGGGCTGGCTCTGCGTAAACTTGAAGAGCAATCATAATTCAGCCCCGCCCTTTTGTACCACGTTCGGGAGAATGTATGTCTCAAAGTAACAACATCATTTTCAGTCTAATGCCACAACGTGCTCGGTACAAAAGGGCGGGGCTAGGTTAATCCACAAGACATTGCTTTTGTCGAAGAGAAAAAAAGTGCATAATAAAGATACCTATGACACCCGCTACCACTTCTTTTATTCCCAAACAATCAGCCCCTGAAAAACGAAAACGACGTACGTCGGGTTTACGTTTTCTTGTTGTTATCGGGGGAATTGTCTTCTTCGGTTCACTTGCTGCTGCAGGCGGTGTGTATGGGTATGAGCAATTTCTGACAAATCAAATCAGCCAGATGCGCGCATCGCTTGAACACAATCAATCAACACTCAGCGCTAAAGATATCAGCGAATGGAAACGTCTTGACGACCGTATCATGACGCTCGAGGATATCCTCCATCAGCACGTCGCCTTCTCATATTTTTTCGGCATACTTGGAGATGCAACATTGAAAAATGTGTGGTTCTCTCAGTTTGAATATGAATTTTCAAGTGAAGGAGCGCTCATCACGCTCTCCGGTGAAGCGCCCGATTACAGCACGGTCGTTTCTCAATCAGACATCTTTGGCCGCCACGAAATGATACAGGACCCTATTTTTGCAGACTTAAGTCTCGATGAAGCAGGAAATGTTTCATTTAGTGTAACATTTTCTGTTGATGCGGACGTTATATTGTACGATGCAAAGTAATGTATAGAACTCATCTCATGTTAAACCGCTGGAAACAACACTTTTCACTTCGTTCATATGCTTGGCAATTCTCGCACCACATATTCGGCTGCACCTTGTCTCTCAACCGCACCGCACGAACAGTGCGGCACGGTCTCCGAGACATCGGCTCGCTCGAATATTCGGCACGAGAATAAGCCATTTAATATGAGATGAGTTCTAGTTACACCATGCCATATATTATCTTCACAATTGCACTGCTCGTTGCCGCCGGAGGCGTGTTTTTCGGATTTACCGATGAGCGCTACGCGGTGATTCAAAATCTTGAGGAAGAAAAACACGAGCTTGCCCGGGCAGCTGATAAGATGAACGAGCTCAATGAAGTGCGCGATGAGCTTTTGACACGCCGAGCAGCGTTTTCTGCGCAAGATATTGAACGCCTCGAGAAGGCGCTTCCCGATAATGTCGATAATATTCGTTTAATTAACGATCTGAACGGTATTGCGTCGCAGTACAATATGTCGGTTCGTGGGGCATCAATATCGTTTGCCACAGACGCTTCCGGCGACATTATTGTCGATGAGGATGCATACGGTGTTGTGACCGTTGATTTTTCCGTGTCCGGCCCATATCAGACATTTCTCAATTTCCTTGATAAGCTGGAACAGAGCTTGCGCATCGTTGACGTGAGGAGTATTTCATTTTCTTCCAGCAAAGAAGACTTTTACGATTATCATATTTCCTTACAGACCTACTGGCTTCAGTAATAGAAGACACATAACAGTCATATGATGAATATTCTTAAAAACAAAAAAATACTGATTGGTATCGCTATTATCATTGTCATTCTTCTGGGATATCAAATGTTTTTTGCTGGCGAAAACAATACCGGACCCTCTGTGGTCATAAGTAGCGCAGGAACACAATCGGAAACTGAACGTGATATTCTGAGGTTACTGACAGACCTTCGTTCGGTGAATTTAAGTCACGATCTTCTTGATACAAAAGTATTTTTGAGTCTCAAAGACTATAGTGTCTTTATCGAAGAAGGGCCAACAGGAAGACGTAATCCGTTTGAACCCGTTGGAGGAAATTCTCTTCCTTTGGAAGGGCAATAATTATTTTTTTGCTCGTGTATAATGATGCATTAAGCCGACAAGAATATATTTTCTTCCTTTAATTCCGTTGAGATTATAAACAGGCTCTTAGTTCCACCCATGGCTTTTCTTGATTATCTCTCACAAAAAAATATTATTGATCAACGCGCGGTGAAAGACGTGCAGAAGCGTGTATTTCAGGGGGGAGAAAGATTTGAAGAGGTACTTGCTTCTCATGGTGTTGAACCAAATCAGCTCCTTGCGTTTAGAAGTGAATATTCCAGTATTCCTGTGCGAGATCTTAAGGAAAAAGAGATTTCTTTTAAGTCACTTGAATACGCTCCGGAAGAATCAGCACTTCATTACCGCTTCCTTCCTCTTGGTATTGCGAACGATGTCCTCGAGGTTGGTATTGTTGATCCCGATAATATCGGTGCTCGTGATGCAGTACAGTTTATCGCCAATAAACTTGATGTGCCATTTAAGTTTTTTCTTATTTCGGAAGAAGATTTTATTGAGAATGCAAAGAAATACAAAGGTCTTTCCGGTGAAGTGAATAAAGCGCTCTCCGAACTTGAGACAGAGCTCGACGATACCGAGCGAGCAATTGCCAGCGTTGAGCCGGCACAAGATCTTTCCAAAACACGTATCATTGAGGATGCACCGGTGACGAAAATCGTTGCGGTGATTTTGCGTCATGCTATTGAAGGAAAAGCTTCCGACGTGCATGTAGAACCGCTCGAAGACAAGATACGAGTCCGTTTTCGTGTTGATGGTACCATGTATACAAGCTTGGTTCTTCCAAAGCAAGTCAATAATGCCGTCGTTGCCCGCATTAAGATTCTTACCGGAAGTATGAAGCTTGATGAGAAACGAAAGCCCCAAGACGGTCGTTTCTCGGCACATATTGAAGGAAGAAAAGTTGATTTTCGTGTGTCGACCTTCCCTACCTATTACGGTGAGAAAGTGGTGATGCGTATTTTGGATACGGAAAAAGGAGTCCTCTCCCTGACCGAACTTGGTATGACAGAGACTCAAAAGAAAGTCGTAGAAAAAGCAATTAATCGTCCGTACGGTATTATTCTTCTCACCGGACCAACCGGATCGGGAAAAACAACAACATTGTATTCAATGTTGAATGAACTTGATAGAAATTCCAACAATGTGGTGTCACTTGAGGATCCGGTGGAGTATAATATGGAAGGAGTGAGCCAGTCACAAGTGCGACCTGAGATCGGGTATACGTTTGCAGGAGGTTTGCGAAGTATTTTACGTCAGGACCCCGATATTATCATGGTCGGTGAGATTCGTGATAAAGAAACGGCACAACTCGCGATTCAGGCCGCGCTCACTGGTCACTTGGTGTTTTCAACACTCCATACCAATACGGCGACGGGTGTGATTCCACGACTTGTGGATATGGGTGTTGATCCATACCTCATTGCTCCGACCCTCGTTCTGGCGATTGGTCAGCGCTTGTTGCCACGTATATGTCCGGAGGCGAAAAAAGAACGGCTGTTTGAAGGAGGTATGAAGGAAATGGTTGAGAAACAAATCGAAGATATGCCGGAAGAAAAGAAAGAGCTCTTTCGGGGGGCTACTCATGTGTATGAGGCGCAACCGACAGAAGAGTGTCCTTCGGGGACACGCGGGCGTATCGGTATCTTCGAGATGTTTGAAGTCGATGCGGATATTGAGACTGTTATTGTTTCTAATCCTGTGGAGGAAGATATCTACGCCATTGCACGAAAGAAGGGTATGCTTACGATGAAAGAAGATGCGGTATTGAAGTCGTTTGATGGGCAAGTCTCTTTCGATGAAATTAGCTTCTTATAAGAACCAGTTTCAGAAAAACGGCTTGTTCTTACGCCCAAACAGCGAGTGCGTAGCTCCGAAATGAGATCATCTCATTTTACAAGGTTTTCAGTGAGACTGGTTCAAGGTATAATACTTTGTGTATGGCACAAGAAACACACAAACCAACAGTTCTTATCATCGATGATGACAAATTTCTCCTGGACATGTATGCTTTAAAGTTTTCTCAGGATGGTTTTTCCGTTGTGGCTGAGCCGGCGGCGGACCGTGCCCTTGAGCGTCTACGTGATGGATTTCTCCCCGACGTCATTCTCACTGATGTACTCATGCCGGGAGTGGACGGCTTTACCTTTCTGAAGCATATTCAGAACGAGAAGTTGGCTCAAAAGTCAAAGATTATCGTATTATCCAATAAGGGTGAAAAACACGATATTGATCAGGGGGTGTCGCTTGGTGCTGATGGCTACATTATCAAGGCAAGCATGATCCCATCTGAGGTTGTTGACAAAGTGCGTTCGATAATGGATAAGTAACTTTTATCCACAGAGGGTGCTTTTAGGGTATATAAAATGGTATAATGAACCTATCCTGTTTATAAAGGTGTTCGGCATATGGTTTGGCGATAAGAGCGCTCTTGTCGTGTCATCGTGTGCTGAACGGTATGTGTGATAAAAACGTACCACTTTTAACCATTTATTTCTTTTTATTTTCATTATGATGAAACCCAATCGAGGTTTTACCCTCATTGAACTTCTTGTGGTGATCGCAATCATCGGTATCCTTTCTTCCGTTGTGCTTGCATCACTCAATTCTGCACGTGAGAAATCACGTGACGCACGTCGTATCTCCGACATTAAACAGCTTCAGCTTGCTCTTGAGCTGTACTTTGACGACAACAGTGCATATCCGTCGGCGACAACATCGGGATTGGCGCCAACATACATTCCGGCGGTTCCGGTTGATCCGTTGGGTGATCCGTACCCGTATGCAAACGCGACAACAGGTACTGACGGCTATTGTGTCGGTGCAAACCTTGAAGACACGACTCACAATGCACTACAGACCGATGCGGATGAAACGCAATGTGACAACTTCGATGGCGAAGATGACTCCGACGGTTGTGGCGGTGAAACAAATGTTGCGTGTTACGACATTCGTGACTAATGATTGTCTCAGAGCCTGTTCATAGTCTCAACGTAAAAAAATACGAACAGGCTCTTACCAACACCAAAAAATCCGCCCGAGGCGGATTTTTTGGTGTATACTGTAGGGAATGATAACTCTTGCATATATCCTCGTTTTTGTATTCGGCGCAATCATAGGGAGCTTTCTCAATGTGCTTATTTTGCGTCATGGTACCGGTCGCTCCTTCGTTTCTGACCGTTCAGCGTGTTGGAGTTGTGGGAAAACTCTCGGGTGGTATGAGCTTGTGCCAATTGTGAGTTATGTCGTTTTGCGTGGGAAGTGTTCCGCATGTAAGACGCGTATTTCCCTCCAATATCCGATTGTTGAGTTTCTCACAGGAGCGCTTTTTGTGCTCGGTACATGGAGTATTATTGATATACTGTTTCTCCCTCTGTGGGGAATTGTTTCCTTGGCGGTGCTCCTTGCCCTCATCATATCGCTTTCTGTCATGATCACATTCTACGATATTCGCCACACCATTATTCCCAATATGTGGGTCTATGTGTTCGCCGCTACCACTCTTCTCTATACGGCAGTCTTTCATATGGCTGCATACGGCACTCTCGCAGAGTGGTCGGTGTGGGACATGGCAGCCGGACCAATCCTCTCATTGCCATTTGTTGCTCTTTGGCTCTTTTCCAAGGGAAAGGTAATGGGTCTGGGAGACGCAAAGCTCGTCCTTGGTATCGGCTGGCTTCTTGGACTCATGGGCGGACTCTCGGCGCTCATCCTTGGATTTTGGTGTGGAGCAATTACAGGACTCATACTCATGGGTATGCACAGGGTAAAAGGATTGTTCGGTATACAGAAACGGTTTACAATGAAGAGTGAAATTCCTTTCGGTCCGTTTCTTCTCCTTGGTATGTATATTGTTTTCTTTTTTCACATTCAAGCACTCTATCTCTTTATTTAAGACATGAGCACATTTTCATTACCGAGCATAAAAGGATTTACCCTCATCGAACTTATGGTTGTCGTCGGTATTTTCGCATTCATGAGCGCGCTTATTCTCGCGAATTACCCTCGATTCAACGCACAAATCATCCTTGAGAATACGGCACATGAAGTGGCACTTGAAGTGCGCCAAGCTCAAAGCTTCGGACTCGGTGTGCGTGAGACATCTCGTGGTTCAGAGGAGTATCCGGCGTATGGTGTATATATTGATGAGATTGACGGTGATTCTGAAAACAAAACAAAAGTACATCTCTATGCTGATGAAGATGAAAGTCAAACGTATACAAACATGGCAGAACGCATCGAAGTTCTCACCCTCCGCAATCATTATGTGGCGGCATTGTGTGGGGATATGAAAAAAGATTACCCTTCAGTTGGTCCATTTCGAACAATCGATGAGGTTATTGATTTCAGTAATGCACATCCTTTGTATTGTGATAAAGACAGTATTGATATTCTCTTCACGCGCCCAAATCCGGATGCTGCATTAAAGAGTTACATCGATGGTGGGTCGGAAACTGAACACAATGATATCGCTATTATTGTATCAACACCAAAGGGGGATGTGCGGAGTGTCGTGGTGTGGTCGACAGGGCAAATTACCGTTGAATAACATACTATGCAAACTTCTTTCCATATACATATCCATACCAGAGGTTTTACACTCGTTGAAATGATTGTGTCAGTGGCTATTTTTGCGACGGTAGTCTTAATTGCCGTTGGCGCACTTCTTTCGATTATCGATGTGAACAGAAAAGCAAATGAACTCCGGGTTGTGATGGAAAATCTCAATTTCGCTGTCGAAAGTATTGCACGCGATGTCCGTACGGGAACAGATTATGGATGTGCAACCATCCCGGGGAATTGTGATGATGGGAGCGAACTTTACTTTATTGATCAAGGAGGAGACGATGTAAGGTACGCACTTACAGGCACTGCTATCACTCGACGTGTAGAGAGTGGAGGAGACGTGATCCCTGTGACCTCCTCAGAAATTATTATTGAGGGTCTTCACTTTTGGGTACGTGGTGTGGGTCCTGACCAAAAACAACCCCGTGTACTTATGACCGTACAGGGCATGGCGGGTGTGGAAGGAAAGAATGAGACGCGGTTTAGCTTGCAGACGACGATTTCACAACGCGATACTGAATAACTATGAGAAAAAAGGTAACAAACACAAGAGGGTTCTCACTCATCGAAACACTGATTGCAGTGTCGGTGCTTATGATGGCTGTTGCCGGACCGCTTTCAATTGCGGCGCGTGGGCTTATTTCTGCGCAATTTGCTCGAGATCAAATTATTGCATTTCATTTGGCACGGGAAGCAACCGAACTTATCCGTAACAAGCGGGATGCGAATATTCTTGCGGGGCAAGGCTGGCTCGAAGGAATGACAGCGTTACCGAATTGTCTTACGCCGAATGTGTGTCGTGTAAGTCCAACAGAAGGGGATGTAACGTTTACATTATGCTCAGGGGGTGTGTGTGATCCACTCTCTATACACACAACAAACGGTGTGTACGATTACGATTCAGGAACTGATTGGCGAGAATCACGATTTATACGAAGTATTTCTTTCGAACAAGTTCCCAATCATGCAGATAATGAAATCATTGCCAATATAACAATTGAGTGGAGTACAGGATCGCTTTCAAAAGAGTTTACCATTACCGAACATTTCTTCAACTGGAAATAGGTATACATATATCGTATGACGTATCATCTTTCTAGAACCAGTCTCACTGAAAATGGCTTGTTCTCACGCCCAAACAGCGAGCGAGCCGACGTCGCGGAGACCGTGCCGCACTGCCGTGCGGTGCGGTTGAGCGACAAGGCGCAGCCGCCACGTGGGCGTGGGAACTGCCAAGCGCAGCTCTTGAATATGTTTCCATTATTTTTCAATGTTTTCAGTGAGACTGGTTCTAACAATGTACACAATCGAGGGTTCGCTATTTTGTTTGCCGTGCTTGTTTCTGGTATTCTCCACACGATTGGTTTGGGTATTTTTAGTATTACCTATAAAGAACTTCTCCTTTCGTCATCTGATCGCGAATCGCAAGTTGCTTTTTATGCGGCTGATACGGGAACGGAATGTGCACTCTACTGGGATATTCAGCACCCTGATACGCCATATAGTGTATTTGGCCTTGTGCTATCTCCGGCGACAACAAGTCCTCCAGACGAAAGTAGCCCTATCTTGTGCGGGAATCAGGACGTTATATTAAACGGATACTGGAGTCCGGGAGGGATGGCAGCGCCAATTGAGACAACGTTTCGTATTGAGAACATTGGTGGGACGAGTGCATGTGCTGATGTGACGGTTACGAAAGATTATGATTCAGGGGAGGGAAAGAGGACAACTCAAATTGATTCACGTGGATTTAACACGTGTGACACCAATGCATCACGACGCGCCGAGCGTGGTTTGCGGGTTGAGTATTCGATATAACACAAGGAGAATAGGAGATTAAATATTAATCATTAATGCGCGGCTCACGCCGCGCTTTGTCGTGGTATACTAGAGTGTATGAGTGACTCGAAACAGCGTATAGAGCAGCTCCGTGAAGCAATCCGTCACCATGATCGAAAGTATTACGTGGATGATATGCCGGAGATTTCCGATGAGGCATATGATGCCCTTGTGCGTGAGCTTTGCTCTCTGGAAGAGAAATATCCTGAATTTGATGACTCGAACTCTCCCACACACAGGGTGGGCGGTGTGCCGGCAGAGGGTTTCAAAAAGACGAAGCACGCTCTTCCGCAGTGGTCGTTTGATAATATTTTTAATGAAGAAGAGCTTGTTGAATGGGACAAAAAAGTGAAGCGCATGCTGGCGAAAGAAACGGATGTTCATCCGGAAAAGGTGCAGTATGTAGCGGAGCTCAAGATCGACGGACTTAAAATCGTCCTTACGTATGAGGACGGCGCGCTCACGCGTGGGACAACCCGTGGCGACGGTGTCATTGGCGAAGACGTCACCGAAAATATCCGCACGATTCGCAGTGTACCGCTCATGCTTTCGGAGCCGCTTTCATGCACGGTAGTGGGAGAAATTTGGATGGGAAAAAGCGCATTTGAAGAGTTGAACGAAAAGCGCGAAAAAGAAAACGAGGCACTCTTTGCCAATCCACGCAACGCCGCCGCAGGTACCGTCCGCCAGCTTGATAGTCGCATCGTGGCCGAACGCAAACTCGATACCTTTATCTACGACATCGATGCGATTCTTGGAATCCCTGAGCCGCAGAGTCAAGAGGGAGAGCTTATGCTCTTGAAAGAGCTTGGCTTTAAGACAAATCCGCACATGAAAGTGTGTAAGAATGTGGCTGAAATACAAAAGCTCTACGAAAAATGGGTGCCGAGAAGAGAGAGTGAAGAATATGCAATTGATGGCCTCGTGCTCAAGGTGAATGATGTTGCTACACAAAAAGCGCTCGGACACACGGGCAAGGCGCCGCGCTTCGGCATTGCGTATAAATTCCCGGCAGAGGAGGCAATGACCGTTGTTGAAGATATTTCCGTGCAGGTGGGGCGTACGGGTGTCCTTACACCTGTGGCGCATGTGAAGCCCACGCTTGTTGCCGGCTCCACCGTCTCGCGTGCCACACTGCACAATGAAGCAGAAGTGAAGCGCCTCGATGTACGCATTGGTGACACGGTCATTTTGCAAAAGGCGGGAGATGTGATTCCTGATATTGTGCGCGTGCTTCCGGAATTTCGCACGGGGAAAGAGAAGAAATTTGTCATGCCGAAAAAATGTCCGGTGTGTGGTGGGAGAGTCCATAAGGAAAACATTGGAGGTGTAAGTAAGAAAGAAGGAGTACGACATTATTGTGCCAATCCTACATGCTTTGCCGTGGAGAAAGAACGCATTGAGCATTTTGTGAGCAAAAAGGCGATGGACATTCGTGGAATGGGTGGAAAAATTGTTGACCAGCTTATGGATGCTGATCTTATTGCCGATAGTGCCGATATCTACGAACTCTCCGAAGGTGATCTTTCAGCTCTGCCGCGCTTTGCTGAAATATCAGCGCGTAATCTTATTGAAGCAATTGCTGAGAGCGAGGAAGTGGAATTGCCGAGATTTCTCTTTGCGCTCGGTATTCGACATGTGGGAGAGGAAACAGCCGAGCTCTTGGCAGAGCATTTCGGCTCACTGAAGCGCATTCAAAAAGCCGAGCTTCATGAGCTTGACGGAGTGGAGGGTATTGGCGCTGTGGTTGCTTCCGGCGTGTATGCTTGGTTTCGTGATGAAGGAAATGTAGCTCTTCTTGAGCGTCTTCTCTCACATATCAACGTACGCGATATGAAGAAGAAAAAAGGGGATATGCCGCTTGCAGGAAAGAGTTTTGTTCTTACCGGTACCCTGGAGAATCTTTCGCGTGAGGAGGCGAAGAAACTCATAAAAGAAAAAGGGGGGTCTGTGTCTTCTTCGGTCTCTAAGCAAACGTCATATGTCGTTTCCGGCGATAAGCCCGGCTCCAAATACAAAAATGCCCAAAAACTCGGCATCCCCATCCTCGACGAAGAGACATTTCTTAAAATGGTGAAGTAAATACATTATCACTGTCATTCCCGCCCCCGAGCTGGAATCCTGCTGTAATTGATTCGGAAGATAAGTTAGAAAGAAGCCGCGACACTAAAGGTGCCGCGACATCTTTTTCTTTTTTACATATTTATATCTGTCATCCAAATTTCCCTCTAAGCTAAAAGCTATCAGCTACAAGCTCTATATGCTATACTACCCCTATGACACAAGAGGAATTGCAGAATCTGGCAAATCTCTGCCGGATTGATATGGATGAAAAAGAGCTCGAAGCTATCGGAGGGGACATCGCCTCCATTTTGTCGTATGTGGAGCATATTTCCGAGGCAACGACTGACGATCACCGCGCAGAAGCAGGCATCCACAGAAATGTCATGCGTGAAGATGAGAACCCGGCAGAAAGCGGCACCCACACTGAAGATATCCTGAAAGCAGCACCGCGCACGGAGAACGGTTTTATTGCGGTGAAAAATATGTTTAAGAAATCATGAGCGAGCAAGATATTACAAAAAAATCCATAAAAGAATTGCAAGAGCTTATGGAAAGCGGAGAGCTCACATCTGAGCTCACCGTCTCCGCATATCTCGAAGAAATCAAAAAGCGAGATGGCGATATTCATGCATTTTTGGAAGTGTATGATGATGCTCTCGCACAGGCAAAATATGCTGATGCTCGTCGTGCTTCCGGAGAGAAGGGAACGCTTCTGGGTATTCCCGTGGCTCTTAAGGATAATCTCTTGGTGAAGGGGAGAGTGGCGAGCGCTGCCTCAAAGATTCTTGAGCACTATGTTGCCGTATATGATGCCGAAGTGGTGGAGCGACTCAAAGATGCCGGTGCGGTGCTTATTGGTCGCACCAATATGGATGAGTTTGCCATGGGGTCATCAACGGAAAATTCGGCTTTTGGACCCACGAAAAATCCACACGATACATCGCGCGTGCCGGGAGGGTCGTCGGGAGGATCGGCGGCGGCTGTCGCGGCAGAGTTTGTACCCCTTGCACTCGGAAGCGATACAGGAGGCTCCATCAGGCAGCCGGCGGCTTTGTGTGGAGTTGTGGGATTGAAGCCCACGTATGGCGCCGTGTCACGTCGTGGTGTGATGGCAATGGGCTCGTCGCTTGACCAGATTGGTCCTTTTGCGCGGAGCGTGGAGGAAGCGGAGATGTTGTTTGAAGTGATTGCCGGCTATGATGAAAAAGACAGTACCTCGCTTCCCGAAAGAACACGCAAAGAAATTCGCGGCGACAAGCCACTTTCTAAAAACATGCGCATTGGTGTGCCGGAAGATTTTGTCTATGCTGAAGGAATTGATGAGGATGTTAAGAGGCGATTCACGGAGACGCTTGCAGCACTGAAAGCGCAAGGGCATGAGGTTTCGCCGATAACGCTTCCTACAGCGAAATACGGACTCGCGGCATATTACATCATTATGCCGGCGGAAGTCTCCACCAACCTTGCTCGTTTCGATGGCATTCGCTACGGACTCTCTGAAGATGCAGACGACATTGTGAGTGTGTACACAAAGACGCGCGGAAAAGGATTTGGCAAAGAGACACGACGCCGTGTCATGCTTGGCACCTATGTACTCTCGGCAGGATATTACGATGCGTATTATAATAAAGCTATTAAGGTACGTGAAAGTATTCGTGAAGATTTTGCGAAGGCGTTCGAAAACGTGGATGTGATCGTGACTCCTACATCACCGACACCGGCATTCAAAGCGGGGGAGAAGACAGATGATCCGCTTCAGATGTATATGGCTGATATCTTTACCGTGCCGGTGAATATCGCGGGTGTGCCGGCATTGTCGGTGCCTATGGGGGAGGTGGAGCGTGAAGGAGCAACACTTCCGATAGGATTTCAGATCATTGCCCCCGACATGCGCGAAGACATGCTCTTTACCCTCGGGAAAGACGTAGAAAAGGTGTACGCTAAGAAATAATTAAGATGTTGTCATTCCGGCCCCCGAGCCGGAATCCAAAAAATCACGAAGATTCCGCATCACCAGAGCCCTACTTTCACCAGTATCATTTGCAGCAAAACATTTTTCATTCCTTCTTCTACCGTCTACGATTTCTTAATGTATCTAGTGAAAGTGAGGCTCGGCAAGAGTACGGAATGACAATAGAAGTGGATAATGTACTAAAGGTCAGATTCGTATGTTCGTACCGATTCGTAGTTCGTAACCTTTTTATTCTCCTAACCTTTAATTTCCTAATCTCCTGATGTATGGAAGGCCCCTTCATTGATCTTGAATACGTGTTTTACCAAATATATTCATTTGTATTTGGTATTCCTTCTGCAACATCGACCGAAAACGCAACGTCCACGGGTCTATTATCGACTATCACCTCTTTTGACCCAAACCCGACATTTATCATTGCAAAAAATGTGATATCGCTTGTCATATTACTGCTGATTGCGGGCATTGTGTATGTGCTTGTGCGTCTCTGGGAAGTACAAAAAGAAGAAGAGGCGCAATTTGTCTTCGCTGAGCCTGAACACGGACATGGAGAAATTAAGAACGAGCAATGGGAGCTCATTGAAGAGCACATCTCGTCAGAGAATACTTCGGATTGGCGTGTGGCAATCCTTGAGGCAGATAATATGCTTGAAGACATGCTGGTGCGCATGGGCTACGACGGTGAGAGCATTGCCGATCGCTTGCGTGCGGTAGAACCAAGCGACTTTACTCATATCCAAAGTGCATGGGAGGCGCATAGAGTGCGTAATCAGATTGCGCATGAAGGAGTGAATTTTGTCGTTACTCAACGTGAAGCCCGCAGAGTGATTGAGCTGTATCGAAAAGTGTTTGAGGAATTCCACTATATTTAGGAACTAGAATAAAGAATGAAGAATTATGCCTAGCCCGTGCCGAGCCACGGTCGGCCTAGGGAATAAAGAATAAAAGGTGCGGCTCACGCCGCACCTTTTATGTATCCCACTTGTCATTTCGTACCCAAACTCTGTCATTCCGGGCTTGACCCGGAATCTCAAAAACAATCCCACACCTCTCAACACTTCAGAAAATAAAAAAAGCCCGCGGCTTTTGCCAAGGCTCCGCGGGGCACTCGTGCGGCTTGCGTAATAAAAGAGGATATGGTACTATCGTGTATACGAAGCCGAGAACGGCTTTTTCATTTGAAATATATGGTATTCCATAGGGGGGTAGAGAAGTAGTATCTCGGGAGGCTCATAACCTCCAGACCTAGGTGCAATTCCTAGCCCCCCTACCTGTACACCAAAAAGACACGACAAGCGTGTCTTTTTGGTGTATACAGGAGGGAGGGATGAGAATGCATTTATGCATTCTCATTAGGAATTGCAAGCCGCAGCCATATCGGAGCAACTTGTTGCGACGATGGCGAGGCCGGGCAGGAGCCACACGCACTTTTCCGAGCTTTTGCGAAGGAAAAGGGCGATGTGAGCTGCGCCAATTCCTAGCCCCCCTACACCCGAATACAAAAACGGCACAAATGTGCCGTTTTTGTGTTTTAGGGTACAAATGTAAATTGCGCCAATTGCAAGCCGAAAAAAGTTGAGAATACACCAAAAACCTGGTATGCTAGAACCCATCTCATATTAAATGGTGTATTCTCGCGCTCTCTCGCTGAGCGAGTCGATGTCGCGGAGACCGTGCCGCACTTTCGTGCGGTGCGGTTGAGCGACGAGACGCAGCCAGCGAGAGAGTGCGAGAATTGCCAAGCATGATACACAGAGTGTAGAAGTATTGTTTCTGGCGGTTTAATGTGAGATGGGTTCTGTACACCTTGCCGGGGTAGCTCAGTCGGTTAGAGCGAAGGACTCATAAGCCTTAGGTCGTGGGTTCGATCCCCACCCCCGGCACCACTCCGCAAAAAAAACTCCTTGAGGAGTTTTTTTACGGAGTGGTGCCGGACAAGCCCGGCTTACATTACCCTATTCAAACACAAGGTATTGACATGATTCCCATACTATGTTAGGATGTCTACAGGATTCCTTGTAAGACTCGCGTCTGCCATAGCAGAAAGTGTCTAATTCTTGGACTTTTTCTGCTATGGCAAACCTCAATATCGAGTGAGGCCCGCTGGCACGTGACTATTTGTCCAATATGGACTACTTGTCACAAAATCAGGAGACTAATAATGAGTACTGAACTTACTCTTGGTGTCAAACTGGCCGGCAAACTCCAGGATGCCCTGGAGCGCAATGGTATTACCGACCTGGCTGATGTTGACTGGCTCGCGTCCGGTGACAACGTCGCCAAGATGCGCCGTGTGCGACTCGGTCACGCCGAAATCGTGACCCCCGAGCACGTCATCGACTGCGATGTCGATCCGTTCGTCCCTGACGGCTGGTCTGTCGAGGAGCACCGCAGGGGAGGCATGGTCAAATGGGACCCCACCCTCGTCTGGCTGTACCTTGACAGGCTCCAGAAGAGCGGCGTAGTCGGGGGCGACAAGCTCCACAAGGCACTGGCGAAAAAGCCGGTGTTGAATGCAAATGTGCTCGATTACCTGCTCGCGTACCCGCACCTCATCCCAGAGGAGTGGGAAGGTAAGTACGTCTTCTTTTGGGGGACGATTTACCGCCGCCGCGGCCGGTACGGCCGCCTCTACGTCCGCTTCCTCCTTCGGCGCGGTGGTGAGTGGCACTGGCACTTCTACTCGCTCGGCCGTGTTTGGGGCGGCGTTGACCCAGCTCTTCTCCTCGCAAGTTGAGCCTTGTTCTTTTGTTTCTGGCTCCATATTAACAACATGGAGCCAGTTTTTTATGAAATGGTTTTGGTAAACACGGCAAGCAGACTTTCATTTTCCTTGCATTCCAAGAATATCTATAGTATGCTATGTCGCACGTGCTTTTGCTTTGAATATTGAAGGCACTCACTACTATGTCACAGGATAGACTCATTAAATTGGCTTGTGCGGACTGTAAGCGAATCAATTATTGGTCCCGCAAGAACAAAAAGAAAGTTGAGCGCAAGATTGAGCTCGACAAGTATTGTAAGTGGTGCAAGAAGCACACAACACATAAAGAGACGAAGAAGTAATCAGAACTCATCTCACATTACATGGCTTGTTCTCGCGCCAAGGATTCGAGCGAGTCGCAGTCTCGGAGACCGAAGCGTACTATTGTACGATGAGGTTGAGAGGCAAGACGCAGCCGAATACTTGGCGCGAGAACTGCCAAGCGATTATGCGTAGCGTGAGAATATCACTACCTTAGCGGTGTAATGTGAGATGAGTTCTGGTGTCGTTTAGAGCTGCGGCCGTGGTGTAGCTCGGTTAACACGTCGCTCTGTCACAGCGAAGATCGCCGGTTCAAATCCGGTCGGCCGCGCAAAAACAAAAAACACTAGCTCTCGCTAGTGTTTTTTGTTTTTGGCAAAGCGGCCGAACGGAACTTCACTGTGATTTTTTTCTTGAAAACCGTTACCAAATATAGTACTCTATACAGCACGCCAAGATAGCTCAGTTGGTAGAGCACACCCATGGTAAGGGTGAGGTCCCGGGTTCAAACCCCGGTCTTGGCTCACGAGCATAGCGAGTGAACCAAGACAGAAAGCCCACTGCTGGGCTTTCGTCGGGGTTTGAACGGCGGAGTATGTCTGAGTGGCTTGCCACGAAGACAGCGAGCCGCGTCCAGCGATACTTATCAGAATACGAGCCCTTGGGCGAAGTATTATGATTAGTAATCGTGGGACAACCCCGGTTGCGGATTGCGAATACCTGGAGCAATACGCTTAATAACTCCGGGACAACCCCGGCCCTGTTGTGGCTCACGAGCTCCTCGGACCGAGCACCATCCAAGCACCACTTTCACCAACTACTCTATAATTTGTTAAAGAGGAGTTTAAGAATTTCCTTTCCAAAAAGTTGATGATAGGGTGTAATAGTGAAAGTGGTGCTCGGTGGTGCTTGGGAAGCGAGTGTATTCTTAATTCTTAACTCCTAATTCTTCATTCTAATCATCGCCACCTTAGCTCAGTTGGTAGAGCGATCGCTTCGTAAGCGATAGGTCCCCAGTTCAATCCTGGGAGGTGGCTCAGAAAATCAAAAGACAAAAAACAATAGTCAAATACCAAATAAAAAGGAAATATCAAACACAAAAACACAAAAGCGGCGCGTAGCGTCGCTTTTTGATACACGGCATTATTTGTCATTCCCAGCTTGACTGGGAATCTTCGCTGTTTTGTTTTTAGAGGTTATTCGAGAAGATCCCGCATCAAGTGCGGGATGACAGGATATGTGTGTTCCGTGCTATACTGTCCACTATGACAGACACGCGGACAAAAGAGGAGAAGCAAATGCGACTCAAGGAGATTGAGGCGGCAATGAATAGCGCCGATTTTTGGAGCGATAAAGACAAAGCACAATCGCTTATTGCCGAAATGCAGGAGCTGAAAGACGATATTGAAGGTGTCTCAAAATATGATCGCATGGGCGCTATCATTTCATTTGTTGCCGGTGCGGGGGGAGACGACGCGGAAGATTTTGTGGCGATGCTGTATCGGATGTATGCGAAGTATGCGGAGAATCGTGGGTGGAGCATGGAGGTGCTCCATAAAAATGAAAATGATCATGGCGGTATTCGCAATCTCACCGCAGAGATTACAACGAAGAATGCATACGGCACACTCAAGCATGAATCAGGGATCCATCGACTCGTGCGCCTCTCTCCTTTTAATGCCAAGAGTCAGCGACACACGTCTTTTGCACTTGTGGAAGTGGTGCCGAAAATCGACAAGCGCGGCGGTATCGACATTAGAGACGAAGATGTGAAGGTGGAATTTGCACGATCATCAGGTCCGGGCGGGCAGAATGTGAATAAGCGGGAGACGGCAGTGCGTATTGTGCATCTGCCGACCAATATCGCCGTCCACGCCGAATCAGAGCGCACACAGGAGCGCAATCGCGATAAGGCAATGGAGATTCTCGAAGGACGCTTGATTCGCAAGCAGGAAGACGACCGTGCTCGCGAGCTTGCCGGATTGTCTGTGTCAAAGACAGTGCAGATTGAATGGGGGAATCAGATTCGCTCGTATGTCCTTCACCCATATAAAATGGTGAAAGACCACCGAACGGATGTGGAAGTGCGCGATGCCGAAAAGGTCTTGGAGGATGGTGTTATTGAGCCATTTTTGGACGCTGAAAAAGAGCTTTCACAGTAACGCCTTTCGTGTTCAGTATTGTCAAAAAAGCGAAGATCCCGCATCAAGTGCGGGATGACAGGTACTTTTATTGTTTATTTTCCATTGTTTGTTCGTAGGCATTTTTTGCTTTTTTCGTTTTGGTGTATAATACTCTTACGAACGTACAAATTGTTACATATCTACAAATGGTACGAATAATACAAATCCGTTTCTAACGCCAGGTGGTCATTTGTATTATTCGTACCATTTGTAAATTAGTATGTATTCGTAGATTTGGAGTCTTATGATTCACTTCGATCATGTGTCAAAAGAATATCGCGACAATGGCAACGGAGTAACACTTGCGCTCGATGACATCTCTCTCGGTATTGAGAGAGGTGAGTTTGCCTCCATCGTGGGGCATTCCGGTGCAGGGAAGACAACACTTCTCAAAATGCTTTTTGCCGAAGAGTCGCCGTCGACCGGAGCGGTCTATTTCGAAGAGCGCGATGTGCACACCATGCCGGAGAAAGAAATTCCGACACTGCGCCGCCGTATTGGTACTGTCTTCCAGGATTTCAAGCTTCTCCCGAATAAAACCGCATACGAAAATATTGCATTTGCCATGGAGGCGGCAGGGCGCACTGATGCGGAGATTGCCGCCGACGTTCCTCAGGCGCTTGAACTTGTGGATTTGGAAGATAAGATTTGGAACTTTCCACACCAGCTTTCCGGAGGGGAAAGACAGCGCGTGGCAATTGCTCGTGCCATCATCAATCAGCCCGACCTCCTCATTGCCGACGAGCCCACAGGAAACCTCGACCCAATCAACACGCAAGACATTGTAAATATTTTGCGAAAGATTAATGAACTCGGCACGACGATTCTCTTGACGACTCACAATAAAGGAGTGATTGATTCTCTCGGCAAGCGCGTGATTACCATGGATGAAGGGAAGATTGTCCGTGACGATAATAAGGGGAGGTATGTGTTATGAGAACGATGAACGGTAAACGATAAACGAGCCTAAAGCATGACGAGTCATGCTCGGCCACGTAAAAATAATTTGTCATTCTGAACTCTCGCCGAGCTCGACCCAGCTCTTTCTCGGAAAGGGCTGGGTGGGGCTCTGGTGATTCAGAATCTAAGAATTCTTGGATTCCGGGTCGAGCCCGGAATGACCGCAGAGCCGCGGAGCGGCGATTCCTAGAAGCTAAAAGCTATTTCCTAATATATGTTATTCACCCACATCAAACGCATCAGTAAAGCCGGCTTCGTGAGCTTCTGGCGCAACGGCGTTGTTTCGGTAACATCCGTGCTTATGATGACGGTCACGCTCTTTGTCATTGGCATCACCATTTTCCTCGGTGCTCTCTTGAACAGCTCTCTGGAATATATTAAAGATAAGGTTGATGTGAATATCTATTTTGTGACCGATGCAGCTGAGGAAGATATGCTCGCGCTGCGGGCGGCGATTGATGCATTGCCGGAGGTTGCAAGCACAGTCTTCATCTCTCGAGAAGAAGCGTTGGAGAATTTCCGTACACGACATGAAAATGATTACGTGACAATTCAAGCACTTGATGAGCTTGAAGAAAATCCGCTCGGTGCCTCACTGTCTATCAAAGCAAAAGAAACATCACAATACGAAACAATCGCTCGTTTTTTGGAGGATAATAACGCGCTCGGAGAAAGTGAGGAGAGTATCGTTGATAAGGTGAACTTCTATCAAAATGAAGTTGCCATCAATAAATTGACCAATATCATACACGGTGTGGAGCTGATCAGTTTGGTCATTACCATTTTCTTGGTTGTCGTCTCGGTGCTCATTACCTTTAATACGATTCGCTTGGCGATTTATACTTCGCGTGAGGAAATCGGTGTGATGCGTTTGGTGGGGGCGGGAAATGCGTATGTGCGCGGTCCGTTTCTTGTGGAAGGGTTTCTGTATGGCGTGGTTGCCGCAATCATTACACTCATCGCGCTCTATCCGGCAACAGCATGGCTTGGAGACGCCACCGAGCGTTTCTTCGGCACGATGAACATTTTCAATTACTACATGGATAATGCCGGATGGTTTGCGCTTATCATTCTCCTTGCCGGTATCGCACTCGGTGTCATTGCAAGCTTTTTGGCAGTCCGCCGATATCTGAAGAAATAATTTCTATGGCACCATCTCGCAACACACCAAAATCAACCGCGCGCGCTTCAAAGAAGCGCGCGCGAAAATATATCTTCGTCGTCGGCGGTGTTATCTCCGGCGTGGGGAAGGGAGTAACGGCATCATCGATTGCCAAAATCATTCAAAGCCGTGGCTTCAATGTCACGGCAATCAAAATCGATCCGTATGTGAATGTCGATGCCGGCACCATGAACCCCACAGAACATGGCGAAGTGTTTGTGTTGAATGATGGCTACGAAACGGATCAGGACCTCGGAAACTACGAGCGATTTTTGAATATTACCTTGCCGTCGAAGAATTATATGACCACCGGTCGGGTGTACCAAGCGGTGATTGAGCGTGAACGCAACCTCGGCTATAAAGGAAAATGTGTGCAAGTGGTGCCGCATATTCCGCTTGAAGTGGTATCGCGTATTAAAAAGGCTGCAAAAGATGCTGATGCTGATGTGACCGTGGTGGAAGTCGGTGGCACCGTGGGTGAGTATGAAAATATTTTGTATCTCGAAGCAGCCCGCATGCTCAAGAGTGAAGACCCAAAGAGCGTCATGACGGTCATGGTCTCATATTTGCCAACGCCACCAAAGGTGGGGGAAATGAAAACAAAGCCAACACAGCATGCGAGCCGCTTGCTCAATTCTGCCGGTTTGAATGCGGACATTATCATTGCTCGATCAGAAATGCCGATTGATAAAAAACGCAAGGAAAAAATTGCTACGTTCTGCAGCATTCTCCCTGAGCGAGTGATCTCCGCACCCGATGCCGATAGTATTTATGATATTCCGGTCAACTTTGAAAAAGACAATCTCGGCGATATCATGCTCGATTTGCTCGCACTTCCGAAGCGTGATCGCGATATGGCACACTGGCGTGCGTATGCATCGCTCGTAAAGCGTGTGTCGGAACCGGTGCATGTGGCGATTGTAGGAAAATATTTCAGCACGGGCGACTTTGTACTCTCCGATGCATATATTTCGGTCATTGAATCAATCAAGCACGCCGCCTACGGACTCAAGAAAAAGCCGAAAATCTCATGGCTCTCGGCAGAACAGTTTGAAGACACAAAAAATCTCAGAGAGCTCAAAAAGTATGATGCGATTTTGGTGCCGGGTGGTTTTGGTGAGCGCGGTATTGAGGGGAAACTCAATGTCATTTGCTACGCGCGCGAGCAAAAGATTCCGTATTTCGGACTCTGCTACGGTATGCAGCTTTTGGTAACTGAATTTGCTCGACACAAAGCAGGTCTCAAGGGCGCCAACACCGCTGAAATCGATGAAAACGCTCCGCATGTGGTAATTGATATTATGGACGACCAAAAGAAGAAACTCGAAGAAGGCGACTACGGCGGCAGTATGCGTTTGGGTGCGTACCCGGCGGTGCTTCGTAAAGGCACCATTGCGCGCAAGGCATATAAATCAGAGGACATCAGCGAACGACACCGTCATCGCTATGAAGTGAATCCCAATTATATTGCCAAGCTCGAGGATGCCGGTTTGATATTCTCCGGCACCTCGCCCGACGGCAGACTCATGGAAATTGCCGAGCTTCCCGCAAGCAAACATCCGTTCTTCCTCGGAAGCCAATTCCACCCCGAATTCAAATCACGTCCGCTCCACCCCCATCCGCTTTTCACCGCATTTATGAAAGCAGCTTCAAATCGTGCACTCTCGCGCAAGTCCAAAAGCACCAAACCGGCCAAAGTTTCAAATAAGAAGAGGAAGTCCAAGAGTAGAAAATAAAAGACCACCAGGTTTAACCTCGGGCTTGTCCCGAGGTTAAACCTTGGGAACGTGAAGCAATACATAAAACACAAGAGCGCGGAGACATGAAATGTCTCCGCGCCCTTGTGTTTTGTCCGTCATTCCACACATGATCCTAAACCGCAAGCGGTCGGATACAATGCGGGATTTCGTAATACTGCACCACGCCACGCTGGAAAAACGCTATATTGTATGCTATTCTATGAAAACCTTGCCGGGTCATCTAGTGGTAGGATGCGAGTTTCTGGCACTCGTCACCGGGGTTCGAATCCCTGCCCGGCAGCCAATTTGAGATAGGTTCAGAATCCGAGTACCATATCTCAGATAAGAAACAATATGACTAAAGAACAACACTTTCTTCCTGAACACGCACAAGGGCAATTTCATTGCCCACATTGCGGTGTTTATGCAAAACAGCGATGGTCGCACTTAAGTGCAGTGGGTGACGTGCATACCACCAAATGGGGTGGCGGCTCTGTTAAGAATGCCTCAAGTATTCTCGGAACTACTCTTACTAACGGCAATCTCACAGATGATTGGTCCCTCTCTGTTTGCGAGCACTGTAATGGATTATCTATATGGCATAAACGTCGAATGATTTATCCAGAAAAGATTATTGTTGAGGAGCCCAATGCAGATTTGTCGGGAGAGATTCAAAAGGACTACCTGGAAGCCGCGAATGTACTTGCCAATTCACCACGCTCAGCAGCAGCGATTCTACGGCTTGCTCTCCAAAAACTTTGTAAACAGCTGGGCGAGAAAGGAGAAAACATAAACGATGATATTGGTGCACTTGTAAAGAAAGGGCTTAATCCTGCGATCCAAAAATCTCTCGATGCGCTTCGTATCACTGGGAATAACGCTGTTCATCCAGGGGAACTCGACATTACAGAAGAACCAGGGCGGGTCATTAAGCTTTTTGGTCTTCTGAATTTTATTGCAGAAAAAATGATTACCGAACCGAAGGAAATTGACTCATTCTACGAAGGATTACCAGATGGTGCGAAACAAGCGGTAGAAAAGCGTGATCAAGACAAATAACGGATCCCAACTTTTTACTGGTTTAAAGTAAAAGAAGTAGAGAAAGAAATAATCAAAATGAAACAAAGTCTCATTTTGAGCGAAAAATATATGGCACTAGATTTTTTGTATGAAAATAAGAAAAGAAAACATATTAATTCGAGCGATAGGGTTTCTACTTTCTCTTGTTTGGTTTGGTATAAGTTTTATCAAAATGTTATTTTCAATGCTTAAGGAAAAAATACAAAAAAGAAAGAAAATGACACTAGAAGAGACTGATGAGTTTTTAAATAAAGAAATAAAACGTGTCATTAAACATCTCGTCGAATCTTTTGAAAGAGGCGAAGTGGATGAAGATCAGCTTCTTGGTGAGCGCAGGATCGTCATTGCTATTGTCTTCGACAGGGAAAGATTGCTCCCTGACGGTTTTACCAAAGAAGAAGCAATGGAAAGATTGACACCTTCGTGGCGTGAGGAAGTGAGGTATCACTACAGGCTTCGCCATAAATAACTATGGACATCCAAAAACCAAAATCAGCACAGCCAATTCCTGAACACGCCAAGTGTGTGTTTAAGGGCGTGATGTTTGACGTGTATCAATGGGAGCAGGAATTATATAACGGAACAACGACGACGTTTGAGAAATTGAAGCGTGCTGATACGGTGATGGTGTATCCAGTACTTCCCGATGGCAAAATTCTTTTAGCCGAACAAGAACAGCCCGGTAAAGAACCCTTTATAAGTGCTGCGGGTGGTCGTGTTGACGAGGGGGAAGAAGTGTTTGACGCGGCGAAGCGTGAACTTTTGGAGGAGACGGGATATGAGGCAGATGAATGGACTCTTTGGAAAGCAGTACAGCCGGGAAGTAAAATTGATTGGGCGGTCTATTCTTTCATTGCTAAGGGACTACGGAAGGTTGCTGATTTGAATCTCGATGGTGGCGAGAAGATTACTCCCAAGCCGGTGACATTCGAAGAGTTTCTTGAGATGGGCACGAATGACCGGTTCGGTGAAAAGGAAATTGTTCCCGAACTTCTCCTGGCGAAAATTGATTCGGAAAAAGAGAGGGAAATAAGAGCATTATTTTCCGCAGATTAAGGTCTCACCTTAATCTAATCCTTAATCAAGATTTGAAGCGTATCAAACGCTTGCTTTTATCGTATCACAATGATACGAAAAATGACCTGAGATGATACGATATTTCTTGCTTTTGAGGGGAAACGGGTTGTTGTTTGACACTGTATTTCACATATGATACACTATTGTCATACTTATGAAAAGCAAAGAAAATTTGTTATATCAGTTGAATCTCTTGCCTCATTTTACCAAAGACACGGTATATCGTCTTGGAGAGCAGTTGGGGCTTCGGAAAAGCACGGTTGACACATATATCAGCCGGTTTTTGAAGCGCAAGGAAATAATACGATTGAAAAAAGGATTGTACATATCGTCGGTGTTTTATTCGACACATGTAAGCGATATGTCGTATCTGTTTTGTCTTGCCAATATTCTCCGAACGCCTTCATATGTAAGTTCATGGACAGCGCTTCAGTATTATAATCTTACAACCGAAGTGATACACCCGATTATATCAACAACGACAAAAGTGACACGGACGCAGGAAACGAAGGTGGGGACGTTTTCGTATCAGTCAATTCGGAACGATCTTTTTTCAGATTATGTGCGTGTGAACGGGGCATTTGATTTTTTCATTGCGACACCGTCGAAGGCATTGTTCGATCTCTTGTACTTCAGGACACGGCAATTTCGCGGCGTGAACCGCGGGGATATTGATCGCATAGTTGAAGAACTGCGGATTGATATTGACGAAATAAACGATACCGAGCGAAGCAAGTTTTACACGTATATCAAAGAATACATTCATGAGTAATCATATTATTGCCATGCTGAAAAAACGAATCGAGGAGCTTGATATGTATGACACACTGGATGCCGAGACTCGTCGCAATGTGCTCAAAGAAGAGCTGCAGTTTTACGTGCTTGATTTCATCTATCATCATCCCGAATATCATAGATGGATTATGTACGGCGGTTCCGCATTGCGTATTCTGCACGGATTGAATCGCATGTCGGTGGATTTGGATTTTGAAGTGTCGCGCGCGGTAACGAATGATTTTTTGCAGACACTTAAGAATGAGATTGAAACTCACTTCTCACAGACGTACGGGACCGATACTGATTTTCTCACAGCCAAGGTCGTTGGTGGCAGAGGGCTGAAACTCAAGTTTCATATTGGTGAAATGCTCGGTATTGACCACCCTTCGAAACAGGTTCATGTAAAGATTGACCTCAATCGCTTTGTCGCGCCAAAAACGGTGACCGAACGAATACCGGTGTCTCGCAATCAGCTTTCTTTTGTGATTCTGACGTACAATATGTCGGCGCTTATGGCAAGTAAAATCGCCGCCATTGTATTGCGCGGTGCACGCATAGTCGGCAAAAACGTGTATGAAGAGAAAGGGAGAGATATATACGACCTTCTGTGGTATATGGAGAAAAAAATTGTACCCGATTTTGATTATTTGGTTGCCAAAGAGATTGATATTCGCAACCTTCGTGCGCTTTTTGACACGCTGACGCTTCGTATGAACACGGTAAGCACGGAGAATCTCAAGCAGGATCTTACTCCTTTGTTTGAGCATAAAACATTTATCGATAATTGGATGACGCATTGGCTGGAACAGTATTTTCATCTTCTTGAAGAATATCATATTCGGACGGTAACCGATGTGAAGCGTATAGGAGTATACCGGGATTTCTCGTCCGATAATTTCTACTTTACGTATACCTATGATACAGAGGAAAAAGATCCGATACGAGTGATATACGCGATGAGCGATTATTGGATTGACTTTGCGCCTCATGCACTGCCGAATGATGTTGATGAAAAGATAGCATCACTGATTGGGTTTGGTGGCAACGGCATGACAAGCCATCCTTCTTCTGAGGAAATGATAAAGAAGTATACAACGTTGTTTTTTAAGAAGACGGAAGAGTATTTTAAGAAAACACATAACGTAGTGGTGGGAGATATGCTGGAGACGAAACTGATACGCATGACGGCGGACAATCTCAATCGCAATACAGAGATTGTTCTTACGATGCCGACGCTTTTGTCATGCGAACTCGATGATTTGTTGAAGTAGTTATCATCTATGAGTACGCTCTCAAAACAGGAACGGATTGATCTTTTTAGAGATTTGTTTCGCGGTCGGGAGGATGTGTTTGCGCGGCGATGGGAGAAATACGGCGGAGGAGTAAGCGGGTACGCGCCGGTGTACATGGACTGGCGGAAGAAGGAGGCATATGTACCACTTTCGGATGCGCACATCGAGCGACATTTGACCGGCAACGCTACGCTCGGCGTGTACGCGCTTATTGAAGACAACACCTCGCGTTTTCTTGTCGTTGATTTCGACGGTGACGGATGGCGGAGCGACGCGCGGAAGTTTTGTGATGTGTGTGCCCCGCGAGGAGTGCCGGTATATGTGGAGCAGTCGCGGTCGGGGAACGGCGCGCATGTATGGTGCTTTTTCTCCGAGCCGGTTCAGGCGTATATGAGCCGCGCCGTCTTTTTCCGGCTGCTGCGTGAGGCGCGGCACATTGGTGAGTATGAAAGGGATGATAGTTTTGACCGGCTGTTCCCCAATCAGGATTATCTTTCGGGAAAAGGGCTGGGGAATTTGATTGCGCTTCCCTTGCAGGGGAAGTCGCGCAAGGAAGGAAATACGGTGTTTGTGAATCCCGACGATGATTTTGCCGTGTATCCCGATCAGTGGGAGTTTTTGACGAATGTGAAGCGTGTGTCGCGCGGCGAGATGGAATTGCTGTACGCGGATGGTGTCGCGGATAGCGAATACGGTTCTGGAAAGGGCGATGCAAGGAGGAAGGGGAGGCGCGCGCAGCTTCGCGGCGCGCGCAATCCGTCCGCCATTCACATCACGCTCGCGCACGACCTCACGATTCCGAAAAAAGATGTTCCTCCAACAATTGCCGCGTATCTGCGCGACGAGCTGAATTTTTTCAACGCACAGTACGCGATCAAACAGCGCATGGGATTCAGTCCGCACGGCGTGGAAAAATATATCCGCGCCGTCTACGACGATGACACACATGTGCATATTCCGCGCGGGTGGTTATCAAACGTTAAAGAGAAATGCGCCGAAGAAGGGTTGGCGGTCGATATCTCGGATATGCGATCTGACGGCGCGCGTGTCGCGTACACGCCGAGCATTACGCTTCGTCCGTACCAGAAAAAAGCGGTTGACACACTCACTGCAGAAGGAGGTGGCGTGCTTGTTGCGCCGCCCGGCGCGGGAAAAACGATTATCGGCATCATGGCTGCGGCGAAACTGAAACGCTCCGTGCTTATTCTTACGCATCGCGCGCAAATCTTTAATCAGTGGATCGACGCGGCGGAATCTTTCCTGGGTATGCCAAAGAAAGACATCGGTCGGTATTCGGGAGCGGAAAAACGCGAAGGAAAAGGATATGTCACCGTTGCCATGGTGCAGACAATCGCGCGGATGTCCGATGAAGATACGCGGGTGCTTCGCGACAGATTCGGCATGGTGATATTGGACGAATGCCATCATGTACCGGCGCGTATGTTTCGCGATTGTGTCGCGCGTTTCAATCCGCGGTATCTCTACGGGCTCACGGCAACGCCAAAGCGCATGGGCAACGACGAAAAACTCATCACCGCGTATCTCGGGGATACGGCGCATGTGGTTGAGCCGGCGGACATGTGCGGAAATGCGGAAGGAAAAAGCGGGAACGCACAAACACTCGATATCGCAGTACGCGAGACGAAACTATCGCTGCCGTTTTCGCCAAAAGCGACCGACATGCCGACGCTTGGGCGTATTGTCTCTCACGACGCCGAGCGGAACGCGCTAATTTCTGCAGACGTGAGAAAAGAAGTCGAGAAAGGGAATGCGTGTCTTGTTCTCACCGAGCGGAAAGAGCATGCCGATGTGCTGGCATGGTACTTGAGACGCCACGCGGACACAGCGCTCTTTACCGGAGACCTTTCGGGACGAAAACGGCGGGATACCGAAGCGCGGATAAAGAAGGGGGATTTCGACGTGATTGTGGCAACTGGACACATGCTCGGCGAAGGAGCCGATATCCCCGCTCTTTCACGACTCTTTCTCGCGTTCCCGTTTTCATTCGAGGGTAAGCTGATTCAATACCTCGGCCGTGTCGGACGAAACGATTTGCCCTCGCGCGTCTACGACTACCGCGACAGCAACATTCCGCTTTTGGAAAAGAAATTCACCGCGCGTCGCAGACGGTACCGAAAAATGACAGATGCTATATAATGGACATGTATGATTGCGTTTGAAACACATGCGGGGAAGGAGATTAATCTTGATGCCGTGGAAGCGGTGATGCTCGGGAAACATGCCGAGCCGCGCTTTTTGGACGTGGTGACGGGGCGGGTTGAGAGTGAGCCGAGTGTGACGCGCATGGAGATTCCGGTGATATCCAAGGAGCGATTTGAAAAAGAAATGCGGTCGTTTATTGATATGATGGCGGTATGGGAGAATGATGAATCCGATGCGTGTATAATTGAGAAACTAACAGCGCTTCTTTCAGGAAAAGAGGTGTATGATAAGGCGATGCAGATACTTCAAACGGACGAAGCATGGATGATTGGCTGGCGCGAATGGATTTCCACAAGCGTGTGGGAAGAAATGCGCGCGTGGCTGCTTTCCGCCGATAACGGTATCGTTGAGGTTGCAACATTCAATTGCTCATGCGCGCTCTGTCACGACATGGCGCAAGGCATGAAAGGCAATGAACGTATTCGTGTGGATTGGAATTTGGATAATATGAATGAGGATGGAAATGATAAGCTAGAAAAATGAAATGTGCATAAGGCACTTTCGCGTCCATTTTGGTATACTAGACCGGTATGATTAGCTTCTTAGCCGAGCGGCGGGCACTTATGTCGCTGTATGGTGGACGAGTATTCCTTTCCATGGCGGAGACCATGGTGGGGATTTTTCTTGCCATTTTCATTTTTGAGCTCTTCGGACGGCAGCTCTGGCCTGTTTTCGCGTATTATCTTTTTCGTCATCTTGCCTATGGTCTTCTTGTGCCACTCGGCGGCATTATCCTTGATCGTATCGGCTCACGCGTGCCGCTTGTCTTGGGAGTATGTTCATCGGCTGCGTTTATCACCTCGCTCTATGGTGTTACAACAAGTGAAGGGACAACACAGCTTCTCTTCCTCGGAGCAGCACTTATCTTTACCGTCACCTTTCGTGTGTTTTTCTGGACACCATTTCATGTGGATGTGGCGACACATACAAATCGTGCCGTGCGCGGAAAAGAAACCGGTGTGCTTCTTGCGGCCCTTACTGTCGTGTCGGCAACAGCGCCGGCAATCGGTGGCTTCCTCATTTCCTCGTATGGGTATGCCATGTTGTTTATCGTTGCGGTATTTGTGAGCCTTGCAGCAATTATTCCTTTTATCTCCGTGCCCAAGCGCGACGAAACATTCTCTTGGGGATATGGAGAGACGTTTCGTCGTGTCTTGGCTCCCGAGAGCAGACGCCTTGTTGTCTCAAGCATGCTCCTTGGCGCTGAAAACATTATTGGTGTTCTCATCTGGCCGCTCTTTATCTTCTTGCTGCTCGACGGACAGTATTTGGATGTTGGTATTATTTCATCGCTCATCGTGATTGGTACGGCGATGTTTCAGCTTGTTGTCGGCGACAGATTAGACAAGCATGCCAAGGCGGATGTGATGCGCGGGTGGACACCGTTTACAGCAGTTGCCTGGGTGCTTAAAATTTTTGTGGCAACGGCATTTCAGATTTTTATTGTTGGCGCATATCACAGTATTGTGCGCTCGTTTCGAAGCGTATCATATGAGGCGTTTTTCTATGAGCTTGCCGCCGACGGTGGACAGTATGTCGATGAGTATACGGTTGTGCGTGAAATGGCCATTCAGTTTTCAAAAGTAATCACCGTTGCAATCATTGCTCCCATCGCCTTTTTCTTTGGCTTACAGTGGACTTTTCTCATCGGATTCATCACATCAATCCTTCTGAACATGTTTTTGAAGCATGATACTGAGGAGGAGATGCAGGAGAAGGCGCGGGAGGTAAATATTAGAAATTAGAAAATAAGCACTTCGTTTCGTTTGTGTTGCAAGTCTATGCCTGTACTGTTAGTATTGTCGCATATCCATAAGTGTGAATCTCTATATGAATATGAATTCCTCAAACATAATTGTTATCCTAGCGTTACTTCTTGGAGTGTCCGTCTATTTTAATGTGCAAGGATCCAAGAAAAAGGATTTAATTTTTGAGAACAACTTGAGATGCGCACAATATATTGAGCAGGAGAATGAAGAAGCGGACAGAATCGCAGACTTGCCTATTAATCAGACAAGAATAGTGTCTGTTCCCAAAGTATTTTATAGTCCCGTATTGAATACATGTGTTAGTGCTCTTAGGATTGATGATTTTAGAGAAGGTTTCAGTAGTTATTATGTTATTAAGGATCTGTTGATTAACGAGTCCATTTTGGAGGTAAATGGACTCAGAAATGAAATATCCGGTCAAATTGCATCGGACCAGTATCATGCAAAACTGGAGGAGTTAAGCGGCCGATAGCCAGAGCATAAAGACAAGGAAATCGGGAACTAGAAATTAAAAATATGGTACTGAAGAAACTATCAAGAATCGTTGACGAAATACTTCCGCGCTCTGAATTTTTGGAGATGCATGGTTATCATATCGAGTCTTTTTATCTCTTGGCCGCAATATTAGAAATAGAAATAGAACGCCTGCTCTCTCTATATGAACAAAATGTTTCTTTTTTTGTTGAGAAAGGAGAAAGCGAAAGTGATTTTAGTTTTGATGTAGAGTCTTTTAAGAAAAGGTATCTAAGGAATAAGATGACGATTGGACAATCTATTGAATACATGTCATTTTTCTGTAAAGACGACAAGATTCTAAAAGAATTACAATATTTTAACGACTTACGACGGAAGTGTGTTCACGGACTTTTTGACGAGAAAAATAATTTATCAGAATTGGACATTCTTGTTTCTGGAGACCAGGAAAGATTTTTTAAATTATTGGAAGATATAGATAAGTTACAAGGTGAGTTAATTGATTCGCTGATGGAGAAGTGTGAATGTATGAGAGGAAGGGAAGAAAAAGAGTGTCTCAGTAAACTGTATGACTTTGATTTTCTTCGAGACAACAAAGAGTAATCACCATGGAAAAACGTGATGCAAACGAATATGTGGATGTGATTGTGATTGGGGGTGGGGCTTCGGGGCTTTTTGCTGCCGGGAGGGTCGCTGAGCGCGGGAAGAAGGTGCTTGTTCTGGAGAAGAATCCCTCATGCGGCAAGAAGCTGCTTCTTACCGGCGGTGGCAGGTGTAATATTACCAATGAATGTGACACACGCACCTTTCTTGAGCATTTGGGTAAGGGGACGGAAGCGCTTTTTTCGGCATTTGCGCAGTTTGATGTGAAAGACACTTTTACTTTCTTTGAGGAGCGAGGATTGCCTTTGGTGGTGGAGGCGCGCGGAAGAGCTTTTCCGAAGTCGCAGCGCGCACAAGATGTGCTTTCTGTGCTTGAGAAGTATGTGCGCGACAATGGCGGCACCATTCGCACGAAGGCAAAGGTAAAGAAAGTGAAGGTAGATGAAAGCGGGGTATTGGTGGAGACACAGAGTGCGACGATTGCCGCCGACTCACTCATTATCGCTACGGGCGGTTTATCGCATCCTGAGACCGGCTCCACAGGGGACGGCTTCCGATTCTGCGAATCACTTGGTCACAGCGTGTTTGAGCCGAGTGCTGATTTGGTGCCGATTGAGGCCCTAGACGAGTGGGTAAAGCGCCTCTCAGGTACGTCGTTGTCATTTATGAAAATGACAGTATTTCTCAATGGAAAGAAACAATTCTCTAAAAAGGGGAAGGTGCTCTTCACACACTTTGGCCTTTCCGGACCGCTTATCCTAAACAGTGCGCGAAGCATCGGCGAGCTTCTGAAGAAGGGAAGCGTGATGATTTCAATCGACGCGTATCCCGATACCGACATTGCCGAGCTTGATGAAAGAATCGTGAAGGTATTTGAAAAATCGAAGAACAGAATGATAAAGAACGTTGCCGATGAGATTGTGCCGCACGGTATGGCGGATATTTTCTCACTTCTCTTCCCGAATATTGAGGGCGGAAAGAAAGTGCACAGTGTCTCAAAAGAAGAACGTCAAACGATTGCGCGCACATTAAAAGCGCTTCCAGTGCATGTGAGCGGGCTTATGGGCATGGATAGGGCGATTGTCTCTGATGGCGGTGTCCCTCTCGAAGAAATCGATACCAAATACATGCGTTCACGATTGCACCCTCATGTGTATGTCACCGGCGACATGCTCCACATCAATCGCAAGTCGGGTGGGTATTCACTTCAAATCGCATGGACAACCGGTTATGTGGCGGGGGATTCGGCGTAGACCTTTTTCTCCGTCATCCCGCACTTGATGCGGGATCTCCAATATATTTTCACTAAAAACTGTTTGAAAACCAAAGTTGAGCTTTGATATGAATACCAAAGCTCAACTTTGGTTTTCTGGATCCCGCATCAAGTGCGGGATGACAAGTGGAAAATAATTGACAGTAAACTGAGAAAAATAAAAACCCCGTCATTATAACGGGTTTCGCAAATTAGTTAGAAAGACCACCAAAAGAGCTGGAATATGCACAATGGGAATGAAAAAAAATGTTCCCACGACGCTAATTTGCATCGTCGTATGGACGAATCCTCCGGTTAGTCCCGAAAGGATGAAAAAAGCAAACATTACTCTGACACTTTCTTTCCTGCTTTTGGGCTCCCAGGTTGTGTAGTAGAGCCCAATACCGGCGAATGCCGTTAACCATACGAGCATCAAAAATTGTACGGTCGGTTCAAAGATCTCGATAACCATAATTTCAAATTTAAGTTTCCCGAGGGTGTTTTTCCATTCTGTAAGGTATCATGTCATACGTAACATGTCAATGGACAGTGCATGATATTATTACATACATGAACATACCATTTCGAATCATGTTTCTCACATTGTTGCTCATCGCAATGCCGTTTTCGATGTGTTTTGCACAAACGAATGAGATGGTGGAAACCGTCCGTGCCGAGGTGGTGGAAGTATTTGACGTGCGTGATGAAATTATTTTTGGCACAGAGGCGTCGCATACCATTCAAGATATTGAAGTGCGGATTCTTGAAGGAAGTAAAAAGGGAGAAACGGTGCGTTTTGACAATGACTTTATTATGCTCGAGCGGGGAGATTCTTTTTATCTCCGCATCACCACACAAGGGAGTGGCACTATCGGTTATAGAGTGGAAGAATATGACCGACGCGGGGTGTTGTGGGGACTTTTTGCACTATTTGGCGTCTTGATTGTGCTTTTTGCCGGCAAGCAAGGGCTTCGCTCGCTCGGCGCGCTTCTTGCGAGTTTGCTTGTGGTCGGTTTCATTCTTGTGCCGTCGCTTGCTTCCGGTGTTTCTCCGGTGCCGGTGTCGATTGGTGTTGCTGCAATCGTTCTTCTTTTTGCCATCGGCATGACACATGGAGTGAATAAAGGATCGGTCATTGCCTATATCGGTACCATGGTTGCCGTTGTGTTTGCCGGTGGGCTTGCATCTCTCTCTATTTTAGGTGGACATTTGAGCGGAAATGTAAGCGATGAGACACTTGCGCTCTTGGTGCAAACGGGTGGCTCCATTGATCTTGGCGGACTTCTTCTTGCGGCTATGATTATCGGTATGCTTGGAGTACTCGATGATGTGGCAATTACACAAGTGTCGGTGGTGCGGGAACTTTTTGACGCCAATGGTGGCATGAGTCGAAAAGAAACATATAAACGTGCCATGCGTGTGGGGAGGGATCATATCGGCTCGCTTATTAACACGCTGGTACTCGCGTATACGGGAGCCGCATTACCGCTCCTCATTCTCTTTTCATACGGTGAGAGCGACTTTTTCCATATCATGAACAGCGAAATCGTGGCAACGGAGATTGTCCGCGCGCTCGTGGGAAGCATCGGCCTCATCATCGCCGTGCCGGTGACGACGGGACTGGCGGTGTGGGCGCATAAATCACAAATCTCAAGCACCAAATAGCAAATAATATCAAAATACCAAAGCTTAAAATCAAAACACGACGGCACCTGTCCCTCAGTGTCACCATATTTTGTGATACAATAAAAGATATTGGTAATACTCTTTTATTGTATGAAAATCTCCACACAGCTTCCTCAGTGTACAGACGAACCGACGCTTCTGTGTACGCTCGGACGACGGCTCTCTGTTTTCTATGTTGCCTATAGCGGCGCGATTGAAAAGGTCGCGAGTGTTGAGCAGGAAAGGCGTAAGTATAGCGATAGAGAAGGAATGTTTGTCTCCGGTAAAAGTAAACGCGGTGCGGTGTATGAAATGCCGCGCGAAGAGACACGCCGTCGCTTTGCGAAAATGGTTGCCGAGAAAGCGCGTGATATGGTGAAAGTGCATGGAGTGAGTCGTGTGTATCTCTTTGAGCCGTCGTATATGAAAGGGGAGATTGAACATGCACTTGCCGCTAATGTGAAGAAACTCATTGTACGAAGGTTCTCAGGTAATTTTACGAAAGCACATCCGTTTGATTTGCTGAAGAAGATAACATAAGACGATTAACGATAAACTTTTAGACGATAAAGAAGCAGCGCGGGACCTTTGGCCCCGCGCTGCTTTCGATTCCGGTTCTATACTGTCATCCTGCACTTGATTCTATATTGCCGCGCGGATGCAATGCGGTATCTTTGCAGATTCTGAATCAAGTTCAGAATGACAAAAATAATGTATATGTCACAAAAAAGCCGCGCTATACGCGCGGCTCTTGTCATCTTGTGTCCCATCGTGTTGCGGCAAAAAACGCAATCTGGGCGAGTATTTCCGCATTAGGCACTAAGGCTTCCGCAGACTCTTTGTCCGGAAAGGTGTCTTCCGACTTAGAATCTTTTCTCTGATGCTCCTGCTTTTTCGTTTCCTCATTTTCATCCCCCGACATTATTACCACCTCCCTTTTTGAAGCACGAGTAGGTTATGGATTCTCTAATCTCCTCCACAACATCCCCCGAGCCGTTCGCTCGTCTCCTAGCTTTGTCTTTTTTCGATTTCTTATCTGTCAGGGAGCATTTACATTCTCCCTTCTGTCTCTTGTCGTTTCCCGTACTGTGTGTACAGACGTGATAACCTGTGTCTGCCATACGTTTTTATTTTTTGAGGATTTACAAATATTACAAAAAGAACATAAAATATAACCTCCTTAGTAAATCATATATTGCTTTGTAAATCAATTGTTCTTTTCTTCTATACGTCAATTTGATATACTGGACATGTTATGGGAAATGGGAATCAAAAAAATCAAACACGTCCGTCTGCCGGAGCGGAGTTTCTGTCGGTCTTCACCGATAGGGAGCGTTTTGTGAAAGTGGTGTATCCGATTCTCGCCGGTGTGCCAACGGCGATTCTTATCCTCTTCTTTCTTGACATGGGAGATGCATATCGCGACATCCTCAAACACTTTCTCTCTCCGATTATTACCGGAGTCACTTCCGGATTTATTTTGTATACGCTTGGGGTGAGGAAGTAGACGAACGGTAAACGGTCAACGATAAACGATTAAGCCGGAGCTTCGCTCCGTAAAAAGCGCCGCGAAGCGGCGCTTTTAGTTTATCGTTAATCGTTTACAGTTCATCGTTTCAGTCACTTCGTATCCTTCAGCAAGAGTGTTGCGGGGAGTCCAAAGAGAACGACCAGCACGCCTGCGGCGATGAAGATGTATTGGAGCGGGAGAATAAGAAGAAGTCCTGAAGCAATCAGCGGTGCGATAATGTAGGCGAGCGGACGGGAATTGCGGAAGAAGCCGATGATGTGCGTGTCGGTACTGTCTACCTTCTTGAAGAAGTAGCTTTCCGTCATGATTTCAATAATGCTTGCGCCGATACGCGTGGCAAAGAGCGCACTCGTCCATACCCAGATATCAGTACTGGTAATAAACGACAATGATGCTGTGGTAATACCGGCAAGAATAAAGCCGCCGGCGAGGAGTTCTTTCTCGCCCCATTTGCTGTCGGCAAGTTTTCCCGCAGGAATCTGGAAGAGAACAAAAGGAAGAAGCATGACGGTAAACATAATACCGATTTCATTCCACGTGAATCCGAGCGTTTCATGCAAATACAGCGGACTGTAAATAACCATCCAGGCATAGAAAAAGCGGAGTGCCATGGCGGTGATAAAGACAAGCGCGACATCGCGTTTTTTCATAACCTCCTTGAATGTGTTCCAGAAAGGTACACGATCGTATTTCGGGTCTTTAAAATCTCGGAAATTGGTAATGAGAATAAGGAGAAATGACGCCATGGAAATCGTGGCAAGGATATAGATTTTCCAGTAATCGCCGTCGGTAAGGATGGAACCGGCGATAAACGGAGACATGACAAAGGCAACATTGGCAATGGTGAGGAAGAAACCACGGATGCTACCGGTGTGTTTATTGGATGAATAGCGCTCAATAAATACATCCATGGTAAAGAGAATGACGGTCGTGAGCGCCATGTATACCACAAAGAGAGCATAGATAGAGAAGGGAAGCTCGAGAAATGCAAGCCCAAGAGTGAGAAGTACACTCACAACAGCAACGACAAACGCTGTGCGGTAATTCCCAAAGCGGTTTAAGACGCTTGGCATGAGAAGCATGAAGAAGAATGTGAGAATAGAACTTCCGGTGTAGAGGAGTCCGACCATGCTGTCGCTGGCATATGTCGAAAGAAATGATGAGTTGATATATGTGGGCAATGCAATGGTGATTGCCACGATAAACTGCATCATATACAACACCTGAAATGCATCAGAGCCGTTTTTAAGGAGTTTCTTAGGTTGGGTGGGGAGAATGGAAAACATTTTGAGAGCTGATAGCTTAGAGCTTTTAGCTGATAGGGGCCGGCGCTGCGCGCCGGCTTTCTTATGGGAATATTATAGCATAAGTGAGTTGTGAGTTTCGAGTATCGAGTTGCGAGATAGTTATTGTATAGATAACGAGGAGAAAATAGATACGTTGTTAGTTGGTAGTTTTTAGTTTTTAGTCAGGCGCGCTACGCGCGCCTGACTAAACAAGTTCACAAAAAGCCACGCGGTAGCGCGGCTTTGTGTGTATACGGCGGAGCCGTATTGCTCGATACTCGAAACTCGTGACTCGATACTTTTTCTATACTCCCAACAACACCGGAATCACCATCGGTCGTTTGGCTGTCTTTTGGAGGAGGAAGCGGGCAACATCGTCGGTGACTTTACCTCTCACGAATTCAAAGTTGATCGGATGCATGCCGACGAGTGTTTTCTCAATCGTGTGTTTCACCACACCGCGTGTTTCGCGGAGAAGGTCTTGAGAATCACGCAGATACACAAAACCGCGAGAAATGATATCGGGGGATTTTTTGAGTGCCCCGGTTTTCATATCAACAAGCGCCACAATCATGAGGATACCGTCTTGAGCAAGTGCCTGGCGGTCGCGGAGAACCACTTCTTGAGATTCACCCACGGAGAAGCCGTCAACCATCACCACATTCGATGGTGCCTTTTCTTTCTGAACGGTGAGTTTTTTGTCCGGTCCGCCAATGTCGATAATGGTACCGTTGTCGGGCACAATGATACGCTCTTTCGGAAAGCCGTTGTGTTCATGAATCACCTGCGCGTGCACGCGAAGCATGGAATGGTATCCATAGCCGGGCATGAAATATTTCGCACCAACCTGCTTGTTAATCCAGGCAAGCTCACCGGCATTGCCGTGGCCTGTGGAGTGCACATCAGACACACGGTAGTGAATAAGATGAATATCATGACGATAGAGATTGTCTTTCAAGCGCTGCACAGAGATTTCATTCCCGGGAATAACCGATGAGGAAAGCACCACCGTATCTTTTGGCGTGAAGCGGATATGTTTATGTGTTTTATTGGAAATACGCATGAGAACAGCGAATTCTTCTCCCTGAGCACCGGTTGCCAAAACAACCAGCTTGCGCGACGGATATTTATCCATGTCTTCAATCGGAATAATGGTGTCGGGTTTCACTTTGAGAAGATTCGCTTTCTTGGCGATTTCAATGTTGGTCTTAATACTGCGTCCATCAACCACCACTTTCTTGCTGTGCTTTTCTGAAAGCTCAATGAGCTTGATGAGACGAGCGAATTGCGAGGCAAAGGTGCCGATGATAAGACGATCGGGCACATCGCGAATGATTGTTTCAAGATTATTTTGAATTTCACGTTCGGTGATGGAAAAGCCGGGATTCTCGATATTGGTGGAATCGGCGATGAAAAGAAGATTGTCTTGAGAGCCGACATGACTCCATGTTTTCTTTTCGGCGTCTGTAGGATCTCCCCCTTCATGATCGAGCTTGAGGTCGCCGGAAATAACGATGTTGCCATGCTTTGTTTTCACCGATGCGCCCATGGAATCAGGGATGGAGTGCGTTACCGGGAAGAATTCCACACGGGTCTTTCCAAGTGTGATGGATTCACCGGGCTCAACGAGTTTGATATTAAGTGCCGGCAAATGAGGGAATTCCTCTTGGCGCTTGCGAATCATGAGCTCGGTTAATGCGCGAGTGTAAATGGGCGGATTGCCGATGCGATCCATGATATATGGGATACCCCCGATGTGATCGAGGTGACCATGCGTGATGACGACACCGCGAATACGGCCCTTGCGCTCTTCAAGGTATTTGGTGTTTGGAAGGAGGTAATCAATACCCGGTGTTGCCTCTTCGGTAAACTGAAAGCCGACATCAAAGATAATGATATCCTCACCATATTCAACGACCGTCATATTGAGTCCGACTTCCTCCACGCCTCCCAAAGGAATGATGCGAACATTGTCTCCTACGGCAGGGAGTTTCAGCGTGCTTCTTCCAGCACTCTTTGAAGATGTGCTGCGCGAAGGACGTGGCGGTGTCGGACGAGCCTGCGGGCGGCCTTGGCGGGCGCTCTGTGTGCGTGGCTTGCGCGCATGCGTCGGCTTTGCGTTTCCGTGTGTGCGTGTTTTGGAGGAAGAAGGACGACGGTGCGTCTTTTGTGTGTTTTGCGTGCCAGACGGACGTCGACGCGGGGAAGAAGACGCGGTAGAGGGTGTTCTTTTGGGAGAAGCTTTTCGATGTGGTGCTTTTTTCGCCACACTACGTCTTCCATGGGAAGACGTGCTTCTCTCTGATGTGTGTGTGTTTCGTGCTGAAGTTTTTTTCTGATAAGGAGTCATAGGTAGTAGGTTAGTATGTTAGTAAAATAGTAAGTCAGTAAGTCAGGAGATTAGTATGTTAGTAAAATAGGAGGTTAGTATGAGTCGCCGCTACGCGGCTCTCCTCCTTGTCATTCCGGGCTTGACCCGGAATCTTCGATATATTATTTCTAGAGGTGATGGGACAACGGTAAGGAGGTGATTTGTAATTCGTATATTTGTATATATTCGTAATTCGTTTTTTTATCTTTCCATCTCGGCAAATATCGGCCAGACATATTCCGTTTCGATATACCAATCAATAATGCCGAAGAAACGCTCCGACGGCGTGGTGACCGATCCAATCTTTACACCCTTGAGTGCCTCGGGAAGAATGTAGAGAAAATCAGGAGCATACAGAAGTACGGCGGGTACTTCATCGGCAATCTCTTGGGCTGCTTCGGCAATAAGTTCTGCGCGGAGCGCGCGGTCACTTTCCTCACGGGCCTCTTCAAGGAGATCGTCGACGGAAATATTGGCATAGAGTGCAACATTAAGTCCGGGATCATTTCTCTGTGATGAGTGCCAGAAGGCGAAAAGGTCGCTATCGCGCCCAACGATTTCTCCGAAGAGGAGCGCATCATAGAGCCTGGGGCGGATGATTTGTGAGGAGAGATCACCCGCTTCATAGTATTGCACCGTGACGGACACACCGAGGGCATCCCATGTGCTTCGTACGTATTCGGCAACCGTCTTCAATTCCGGTGTATTGGACGTGGCAATCGAGAAGGAAAGTGTGCGAGTGGAGCCGTCGATGTTCTTCTGCCAAGAACCGGTGATGGGTTCGGGCTGTTCTTCACTTGCCTCGTCGGGTATCCATTCCCAGTTACCGCTTTGTAGGATTTCGCGTGCCTCTGAAAGAGGGTTGGTCGAGGTGGCGGCAGAAGTCTCTTCTGCAAAGAAGTAGCCGAGCGCTCCGGGCGGAATGGGGGAGGAAATAGCAGTGCCGTATCCGAGGAGAACATCGCTTATAATGCGCTCTTTATCGATTGCCGCCTCAAGCGCTCGACGAGCATATACATCAGTGAAGATGTCCGCCTGGTCCTGGTTGAAGAATACGCCAAAGACGCGTGGGAGGGGATAACGAAGAATGCGAGCATTGCTTTCCTCAAGGGTATAAGCTGCTTCAGGCGTGATGGCGTGTACGGATTCTATGTCTCCTTTCTCATATGCGCCAAGGAGTTCCGCTTCATTATCGTAGAAACGAGTGCGAAGACGAGAGATATAGGGTTCACCGGCAGCAAAATCATCAAATGATTCAAGATCGTAATACGACGGAATGCCGGATGTGTCGCGCTTCATACTCCGGAGGATATAGGGGCCGGAGCCGATAGGTTCGATATTAAACTGACTAAAACTGAATTCCTCGGCGGTGAGATTCCCCCAAATATGTTTGGGAAGAATGCCGAGTGTGGTATTGGAGAGAAATGGTGCATAGCTCTCGGGCAAGGTGAAGGTAACGGTGCGTTCGTCGATTGCTTCAGCAATGACCCCGTCCCAATTGGCTCTTCGTGGACTCTTCAGCGCACTATCTTGCGCTTTGCTCACGGTGAAGACGACGTCTTCAGCGGTGATTGGCTCGCCATCGTGGAAGAGCGCATCATCACGAAGAGTGAAGGTGTAGAGAGTGCCGTCGTTGGAAACGGTGTACTGCTCCGCCACATAGGGAACAATGTCGCCGTTTTCGGTTATACGGGTGAGACCGGCATAGAGAAGTTCGGTCATGTCGCGATCAGCGGAAGAAATTGCCAATACCGGATTTACAAAGCGGGGCGTGCCGATGATGCCTTCGGAATGCGAGCCACCATGGGTTGGTACTTCTATAAGAAAACGTGTATTGGCAATCCAACCCAAAGAAAGGAGGCCGATAATGGCAATCCATATAAAGACAGTGAATATAAGACGCTCTCTCTGCGAGAACGATTGCACAATGGTGGCAATACGAGTGAAAAAAGAAGAACGAATCTTCGAAGGGTGAGGTTTCATTGATCGTATGAGTCGAGACGCAAAAGAATGCGTCAACACGCAAGTGTATAAAGATATATTGAGAGAATCAACAAATACCGAAAGGTATTAGAACCAGTCTCACTGAAAACATTGAAAAATAAGGGAATCATATTCAAGAGCTGCGCTTGGCAGTTCTCGCACCCAAACAGCGGCTGCACCTTGTCGCTCAACCACACCGCACGAGAGTGCGGCATGGTTTCCGCGACGTCGGTTCGCTCGCTGTTTGGGTGCGAGAACAAGCCATTTTCAGTGAGACTGGTTCTAGTGTGTTAGATAAAGAGATGCGCGAGTGCGGAGAGTGCGAAAAGAATGGCAAGCACAATAGTGATATGGAAGAGTGTTTTCTCAGCGCCCCGGCGAGAATGGAAACCCGCTCCCTCGTCGTTCCCTCCAAACACGCCACCCAAACCGGCACCGGTTTGCTGGAGAAGAATCGCGATAATCAGAAAGAAGGACAGAACAATCTGCGCCCAAGGGAGAAGAGAAACGAGAGATTCCATTACAGAGAGTATAGCAAAGAAGCGCCTCGTATGCAAGGCGCGCTAGCGCGCCTTGCATACGAGGCGCTTCTTTGGAGAATGAAGAATTATGAATTAAGCCTATATCATACACATATAAATATGTATATGATCGGCCAAAGGAATTAAGAATACCGCGCCTCCGGCGCGGCACAAAAAAAGCGACGCATTCACGCCGCTCTGAATCATCTTGTGTTTTTCCCGCAGTCTCTAGTCTCTGTTGCCCCCTTCTCCAGTCCTACTGTCTTTTCTGACGTACTCTTTAAAAACATGAGATGCGAGGAGGAAAAGAAGGTATACGTAAGGAGAAATAGTAAGCAGTACTCCTATCTGAAACATAAGAATACTGAAGAAAGGTAAATAGACCAAAGAAATGACGGAAAGGAAAAAAGACACAACTGAACCCAGAAGGCATATCCATGTTCCAGGCTTGTCAGGAAGAGCTCCGCCCCAAAGGAGTATAAAAACCCCAACGATGAGTATGAAAATTAAACCGAGCCACCCACCGAAATAGATTATCCAGATAGGAATAAGGGGATACATCCACCAGAGCCTGTCTTCCCCATCCCTGTAATCATCGGGCCAGAACATTCTGGCAAGACATACAGCACTGAGGAACAGTGCGATAATCAATCCAATATGTTCTTTCATTGTGATAGTACTTTTGCGTTTTTGGAGATTCTTTTTTCACTTTATCATGTTATGACAATTTTGCAATATCATTAGTTTGACTCCATAAAAGAAAACGGTATAATGGAACAGCTTAACGATTTTCTTATGCTTCCGAGTGTAGGAATCTGCGCGTTTTGCGCAGGACGCAAAACGCGCAGATTCGTTTACTGTGGCCGACGAGCCCCGCTCTTTTGGCGACGCGTCGCCAAAAGAGCGGGGCTCGTGTAGGCTCGTTAATAGTTTAACGTTTATAGTTTTCCTTATGTCTGAAACAGAAAAAAACACCACAACAACAATTCAGCCGCTGGGGAATCGCGTCCTTGTGGAAGTGCAGGACGACTCCGCGCAAGTAACCGATGCGGGCATTATTATTCCTGACACGGTTGACCGTGAGAAGCCGCAGCAAGGGAAGGTGATTGCAGTGGGCGAAGGGCGAGTGACCGATGCCGGAGAGACAATTCCGATGCGGGTGAAAGAGGGCGATGTCATTCTCTTTTCCAAGTATGGTCCTGATGAAGTGACCGTTGATGATACAGAATATTATATTATCGGGGAGGAGAGTATACTTGCAATAATCAAATAAGTACTCCGAATGTACGAATATATACAAAAGTACAAATGATACGAAAATCTACGAATATTCCCTCTGTGCCCGAACCGACATTTGTATGTATTTGTACCATTTGTAGATTTGTAGTGATTTGTATATTCGGAGTCCATCCTTAATTCTTTATTCATCATTCTTAATTCTATTCTGTTATGCCGAAAATCATTCAATTTTCCAATGACGCACGTGAGCGTCTCCACAGCGGAGTTAATCAAGTTGCCGATGCGGTGAAGATTACGCTTGGACCGCGCGGGCGCAATGTTGTGCTCGGGAAGAGCTATGGCACACCGACCATTACCAATGACGGCGTGTCTATCGCTAAAGATATCGACCTTGAAGACAATTTTGAAAACATGGGCGCCGAGATTGTGAAGGAGGTTGCCTCAAAGACCAATGACAAAGCCGGCGATGGTACCACCACGGCAGTTGTCTTGACTCAGGCGATTGTGAGCGAGGGTATGAAGCGTGCTGCCATGGGTGTGAATGCCATGGGTGTGCGCCTTGGTATTGAAGCAGCCGCCGCCGCCGCTGTGGAAGAGCTCAAGAAAGCGGCAAAGCCCATTAAAAGTGAGGCGGAAATTAAGCACGTGGCAACCATCTCAGCTGAGTCGGAAGAGATTGGCGGTATTATCGCCGAGACGATTGAAAAGGTGGGTAAAGATGGTGTGGTCACGGTGGAGGAATCACAATCCTTTGGCGTGGAGTCTGATGTCGTGGAGGGTATGCAGTTTGATAAAGGATATGTATCGCCCTACATGATTACCAATGCCGACCGTATGGAGGCGGAATACACCGATGCGGCACTTTTGATTACCGATAAGAAAATTTCTTCCATTCAGGAAGTATTGCCGCTCCTTGAGAAGCTCGCACAGTCGGGCAAGAAAGAGCTTGTCATCATTGCTGAAGACGTTGACGGTGAGGCGCTCGCAACGCTCGTGGTGAATAAGCTTCGCGGTGCGTTCTCAGTGTTGGCAGTGAAAGCGCCCGGCTTCGGTGATCGCAAGAAAGAGATGCTCGAAGATATTGCCGTGGTGACAGGCGGTCAGGTGATGAGTGAAGAAAAGGGGATTAAGCTCGATGCGGCGGATCTTTCCATGCTCGGAAAAGCAAATAAGGTAATTGCCACAAAGGATGAGACGACCATCGTCGGCGGAAAAGGAGAGAAAGCGGATATTGATGCTCGTGTGGCACAGCTGAAGAAGACGCTAGAGAACACTGAGGCAAAGTACGACAAAGAAAAACTCGCTGAGCGCGTGGCAAAGCTCTCGGGCGGCGTTGCGGTGATTCGCGTTGGCGCGGCAACCGAAACGGAAATGAAATATCTCAAGCTCAAGATTGAAGACGCGGTGAATGCCACGAAGGCGGCGATTGAAGAGGGTGTTGTTGAGGGAGGTGGTTCGGCACTCGTGCGCGTGGCTGAGGCTCTTAGGAAAGAGACACCAAAGCCCGGTATTGCGAGCTTTGATGATGAGTTTGCTGTGGGTGTGGATATTCTCATCCGAGCACTTGAAGCACCAATCAAGCAGTTGGTGGCAAATTCCGGCTCTGAAGATGCGGCTGTGATTATTGATAAGATTCGAAGTGGCGGTGCAGCTGCCGGATACGATGCGCGTGCCGACAAAATGGTGGAAGACATGCTTGAGGCGGGTATTGTTGATCCGGTGAAGGTAACAAGGAGCGGTGTTGAGCATGCGGCGTCTGCAGCGGCGATCCTCCTTACCACGGAAGCAGCTGTCGCTGATGCGCCGAAAGAAGAGGGAAGTGAAGGAGGTGCACCGGCGGCGGGCATGGGAATGCCGTACTAGAAGTTCGAAGTTAGAAATTAGGAATTAGAGTGCGCGCTTACGCGCGCAGAAAGAAACCAAAAGCGCGGCGACCTTCGGTCGCCGCGCTTTTGTATACACTTTTTTTACCACCGTCATCCCGCACTTGATGCGGGATCTTGATATTCATGAGCCACTTTTTTGAATGCAGGTAACGTTGGGACAACGTTGTCCCAACGTTGTCTGGCAATAAAAAACCACCCCCGAAGGGGGTGGTGAAAGTGCTTGTGTCAGTCGAGGAACTTTATATTTTGTGTTGCTGTATGTGATGCAGCACAGATTTTCCCGTCACAGTCTCTTTTGTAACATAAGAGCCTTGTATTGGGCTTCGGGAAAGGGGATAGGATTGTACCTACGACAGTGCCTTTACTGAAATTCTGTATTCTATCCCCCATGGCAAAAATAAAATCAAGTCCGAGCCGTTCCGACAGTTCCCTGAAGGATTCATTGGAATCATCAACGGGGATAGATTGTCCGTCGATAATGATAACGTTGGTGTCAACTTTTTGAACTGTAACTGCTTCGTCCATAACATGAATCTTTGAATGTTTTAGGAAATACAAAAAACAAGAGTGCCAACGTCTTTTATACCACCCATCTGAAAGCAAATCAAGCGCCTGTGATCTGTGGATACATATTGCCCCGTATATCACTCTTCATGTATAATACAAGAAATGGGCGTAGCCCATTTCTATCCTTAATTCTTAATATTTAATCTCCTATTCTCCTAACTCTATGATTCTCTACATTATCCTTGCAGTCATCGTTGTTGTTGCCGTATGGGTAATTGGCATGTACAACGGCTTCGTGCGCTTGGTGAAGCGTACGGAAGAAGCGTGGGCTGATATTGATGTCCAGCTCAAGCGTCGCTACGATCTTATTCCGAATTTGGTAAATACGGTAAAGGGCTATGCTTCACATGAAAGCGCCACATTCGAAAAGGTGACGGAAGCCCGCACAAAGGCAATGCAGGCCGGAAGCATTTCTGAGCACGCCGAAGCGGAAAATATGCTTGCCGGCACATTGAAATCACTCTTTGCTGTTGCGGAGAGTTATCCGGAGCTCAAGGCAAATGAAAACTTTCTTGAGCTACAGCGAGAACTTTCCGACACGGAAAACAAGATTCAGGCTGCGCGTCGTTTCTACAATACCAATGTGCGCGATCTCAATACCAAGGTTGATATGTTTCCTTCCAATCTCATTGCGCAAATGTTTAGCTTCGGTGCACGTGATTTCTTCGAACTCGAAGAAGGTTCCGAACAACGCGAACCGGTAGAGGTATCGTTCTAATTAACCGATTGTGGTCATTTCCCACTCACCACTGTCATCCCGCACTCCTGCCGAGCTTCACTTTCACTGAACACATTAAGATATCGTAGACGGTAGGAGAGGGGATGAAAGATATTTTACTGCAAATGATATTGGTGAAAGTGGGGCTCTGGTGATGCGGGATCTCCCCGAATAGTCTTCAGAAGTAATATATCGAAGATTCCGGCTTGCCCCGCCTTTGGCTTGGGGACCAAGTCCGGAATGACACCAAATTTTTAATCGTTTATCGTTTTCAAATATGTTTTTCCTCGGATCACTTCTCATTGTTACTGGCGTTGTCTTTCTTTTAAAGAATCTTGGCGTTATTTCTGAATTTAGCTCAAGTCTCTTTTGGCCGATTCTTGTTATCGCACTCGGTGTACACCTTCTCTTCCGTAACAGGTGGTAGGAACCTTCTACATATCTATGGCAACATTGTATACGGAAGCAACACACAATACGCGCAAGACGTGGTTTCTCATGACCACGTTTTTGCTCGTGGTCATCGCCCTTGGCTGGGCTGTTTCGTGGTATATGGATAGCCCGAGCATTGTCTACGGTGTGGTGATTTTTGCGTTGGTGATGAATATTGCGAGCTATTGGTTTTCGGATAAAATCGTTCTCAAAATGGCCGGTGCGCGAAAAGCCTATAAAGAGCAGGACTGGGAGCTTATCACCACTGTGGAGAATCTCGCAATCACTGCAGGGCTTCCGGAGCCAAAAGTGTATGTGATTAACGACCCGTCACCCAATGCCTTTGCCACCGGACGCAATCCCGAACATGCGGCTGTTGCTGCAACGACAGGTCTCCTTTCACTCCTTGATAAAAGCGAGCTTGAAGGTGTGATGGCACACGAGCTCGCCCATGTGAGAAATCGCGACACGCTTATCGGCACGGTCGTGGTTGTGTTGGTCGGTTTTGTGACGATTCTCGCTGATATTTTTCTGCGATGGTCGTTTTGGGGTGGAGAGTCTGATCGGGGAGGCGATTCTCGTATTCGCGCGATTATGACGGTCGTTGCCATTGTCTTGGCGATTCTTGCGCCGGTGTTTGCCAAGCTTCTGCAGCTTGCCATTTCCCGCAAACGTGAATTTCTTGCCGATGCATCCGGGGCACTTCTCACGCGCTATCCCGAAGGACTTGCCTCAGCGCTCCGCAAAATTGAAAGTGCCCACATTCCGCTCAAGCGTGCACAGCATGCTACAGCCCACCTCTATATCTCCAATCCCTTCAAAGACACGAAGAAAGATTTCTTAGGTAAACTTTTCATGACTCATCCACCAACAAGCGAACGCGTCGCGGCACTTCTGGGAAATAAGTAAGGTAAAACGAATGACAAGTGTCGGGTACGAAGTACGAATAAGTACGAACATACGAACACAAAGTATTGCGAGTATATTCGGTTCGGGAAATAACCCCCTCTTCGTATGTTCGTACTTATTCGTAGTTCGTAATCTTTTATGCAAAAACAAATCTCACATAGAGGATGGGGTGCCTATACCCCAAAAGAAAACACGCGCGAAGCATTTCGTCGTGCTGAAGAAGCCGAAGAGGTGAACGGCGTGGAATTTGATGTGCGTTGGAGTAATGAACGTGCTGAGCCGGTCGTGTGCCATTGTTCGTGGCAGGAGAGAGATGCCGAGTCATTGGATGAGGTTCTCGCCTTTCTTGCCTCAGCACAAACAATGGATGTCGTACTTATTGAGCTCAAAGAATACTATCCGTTTTTCTGGGCAGAAATAAAAAAACTTCTGGAATATTATCATCTTGTAGACAAGACAATTCTATTTGCATCTCCTCGTATTGCAAAAAAGTTCCCATGGGAAACACGCGAGCGCATGCAACTCGGTGTTATTTCTATATATCCATGGCGCATACATCACTACGCCAAACTCAAACCCGCGAGCATTCTTTTTGGATACGATAAACTCATATGGAAACAAATTCTTTTTCGTATTTTCTGGCGGGACGCATTTATTCGTCGTCTGTGTCGTATACATCCAAATATAAAATTCATCCTCGGCATTGCCCAGAATGAAAAGCATGTAGTGCATATCAATTCCCTTGAAGGGTTGTATGGGTATACGGTGGATAAGAAGTAGGAGAGCCTATATCATTGTAAGCAATGATCGGCCACGTTAGGAAATTAATTACCAAAGAGTGCGCAAGTCAATTATTCTGTATTTTCCCAAAATAATGTTATCGAAGTCATGGCTGTATTGTTCCATGTTATTTGGCCATTCTCTTCGAAACAAATCCTTGTCCTCTGTTGTGTTATATATTGCCTTTACTTTGAAATCAGAATATGTTTCAAGGGTTTCAGCGTAACAGTATCCTTTGAATTCAGAATAACCAGAACCAACTAGCTGATAGGAGAAGGAGTCTCTATTTTTTAAATAATCTATCTGTTCTTCTGCAAGATGTCTGCAGCCTTCTTTTATTTTTAGTAGTTCAGAACCTGTTACTCTATAGGGAAGTTCTCTTTGTCTCTCGGTAAATAGGAACCAGAGAGCAAAGAGAACAGCAATTATTATAAGCAGAGGCTTCTTCTTGTTTTTTAGAGCCCAATTCATAAATTGATTTTACCATAACGATATCAAAAAACAAATTAGGAAGAGGGATTCTCTCCTTACAGGAGCAGTGCAGGTTTCCCATTTTTTCGGAGCAGAGCTCCTCAAAAATATGGGAGAACCTTTTCGAATCCCTCACGGAAGCCAAGCAGTTGGCTTCCTCCTCTCCGCCAAACAAAAATCGCATCCCAAAGTATGCTGATTTTTGAATTGGCGGAGAGGGAGGGATTCGAACCCTCGGTACGGTTTCCCGCACACAGTCTTTCCAGGACTGCCTATTCGACCGCTCTAGCACCTCTCCGTATGTATTTAATTACGTAATTAATTATATAATAAATTATATAATTAATTATTTAGAACCAGTCTCACTGAAAACGTTGAAAAATAAGGGAAACATATTCAAGAGCTGCGCTTGGCAGTTCTCACGCCCAAACAGCGGCTGCGCCTTGTCGCTCAACCGCACCGCACGAGAGTGCGGCGCGGTCTCCGCGACATCGGCTCGCTCGCTGTTTGGGCGTGAGAACAAGCCATTTTCAGTGAGACTGGTTCTAATTTTTTCTTTCCCAATTTTCTTTCGCCCGTATATCATACCTTTTTTGAATAATATGTCCATATAGCTACTCTTTCTGCTATACTAAGTGTATATGAACACCATTACAATCATTCTTGGGACGGCGCGGGAGAATAATGCCACTGGGCGCATTGCCGATATTGTGCGCTCGCATGTTGCGGAAAAGGGCTTCACTGTCATTTTTGTAGACATAAAAGACTTTCTTTTTGGGAAAACAATGACGCTCACGGATAACGCTGAGGAGATTAATTCATGGGTAGATATTGTTACGAAGTCCGACGGTTTTCTTTTCGTAGTGCCGGAATATAATCACTCGTATCCGGGCGAATTGAAAATCCTTCTCGACTCACTGACAAAAGAATATGCCGGAAAGACGGCGGGAATTGTGAGTACGTCGGCGGGGAATTATGCCGGTGTGCGTATGGTGGATTCGCTCAAAATGCTTCTTCATTTGCTCGGCTTCCGCCTCGCAAACCGAAGTGTGAATGTCGGTAATATCCAAGAAGACATCGACAAAGACCGCATCACAAAACACCTTGATACGGTGTTGGAGGAGATGGATAATATGAAAAAATAATATGGCAGTTGTCTGTGTATTCGGAGACAGCACCGCATGGGGTGCGTATGATATGGAAAAAGGCGGATGGGTCGAACGACTCAAGCTTTTTGCGTTTGAAGAGAATCAGGAGGAATCGTTTGTATATAATCTTGGTGTAGCGGGGGGAACGTCTGGAGACATCTTAGAACGATTTGAGTCCGAGGCGCATATACGGGAAGTGGAAGCTCTTGTCTTCCAAATGGGAGGAAACGACTCAGCATATCTTAAGGACTCAAAGAAAGAAATGGTTCCACTCGATCAGTTTAAAAGTAACGTGGAAAGTATTATCACGAAAGCAAAGAACATGGTTGGAAAAGAGAACGTTGTTTTTGTCGGATTTAAAAATTGCGATGAATCAAAAACTGTCCCCGTGCATTGGTGCGATTGGTGTTATACCAATGAACGTATTAAAACGTACAACAACACATTGGCACAATTATGTGAGAGAAACGAAATAACATTTGTGGATTTATTCGGTCTGCTTTCTGCCGACGAGCTTGCGGACGGTTTACATCCCGATACACGAGGACATGAGAAGATTTTTCATCATGTGAAGGAATATATTGAACCGCTTTTGTGATATACTCAGTTCATATGAAAACAATACTTGTTGATGCGTGGCATACGTTTGTTACTGAGGACGGTGTATTTGATGAAATGCAGGAATTGCTTGATTCATTTCCTCATACAAAAATTATTCTCACAAATGCCAATGATGAAGAGATGATGAAGTTCGGCATTGTTGATATGCCGTATGAAGTGTTTACACTCAAGCACGAACCAAATAAAACCGATCCGGTGTATTACACGACTATGCTGGAACATTTTGATCTTACTCCAGAAGACGTGGTGTACTTCGAGCACAATGAAGAAGCGGTAAAGAGCGCACAATCTGTGGGCATTACCACATATCATTATGATAAAGATGAAAAAGACCTGGACGCTTTGAAAGATTTTCTCATGGAACAGCTCGCGTAGGGGAGAATAAAAAAGACCGCGCGGCCCCACGTCGCTGAAGTTTTGTGGGGTGAAGCGCGGTTTTTGTGTTCAATTACTCTCGCCTTCTCCCTGTATGAGAAGAGAGTAGGGAGTTTCTTTTTCTTCTGTGTGGACCCTGAAAGCATTAAAGATACCCTGAAGCAATTTTTTATCCCGGACGTGAAAAAGGACACCTCCGAGCATTGCTTTTATCATGGCATCATATATTTTTTCAGGTCCCAGAACGTATGACAAAAAATAATGTTCCATGGTTGGTTTTTTTAATTTAACTCTTCTTTGGGGAAACATGTTCCCCAAGAGTTTGCGCACGTACAGTTTTTACACACATCTGTACAAATGCAAACATATTTTTCGTAGAAATAATCCTTGAAACCTGGGCAGAAAGATTCTGCCACGTTAAGATATTCTCTGATGATTTCTTTAATGTTGTTTTCCATAAGAACAGATTTCAGAGTTATTGGATACTGTAAATTATGCTGGAACCTTTATATCAGAATGCTTGCAAAAAGTCAAGGGGTATGGTATGGTTCTGGAGAATTGTTCTTGTTTTCCTTAATTTTAACCTCAGAATCATGCTAAATTCATTCCCCTGGAATAGGGAAAGGGTGGGAAAGGCATCGCCGCTTCTCACTGTTGGTGTCTTAATGATAGCTACGTTCTCCTCGCTCAGCTACGCTGCTTTGTCGGCAATACACGAACGAGGAAAACGGAAAAGAAAAGAAAGGGAAGAATCGGGCGGCGTGACTTACGAAATGTGTGGGCTCGGGAGCACCACCTCCCCGCTTGATGGGAGTATGTAATTTTTACCCCTTACTCCGAAACTTCATTATACGAACCTCATGACGAGGTTCGTTTTTTTGTGTTTAGATCCCATGCCACCTACTTTATCAAGGATCCATCGGGGCAGGAAACTACTCTTTTCCTATAAGCTACAAGCTATCAGCCATAAGCTCCATATGCTATACTTCCCTCATGTCAAAAGTAGAGAATAAGGGGAAAACGAAGAAGGGTGCGGGGGCAGAGGCTTCTGCCACCGCGCCCAACCACACACATGCCGGGTACGAATATGTGAAGACGGTTGAGGGAATAGCGGAGTATCGTCTCAAAAAGAATGGTCTCACGGTGTTGGTGAAAGAAGACAATACCGCACCGGTTGCGACGGTGACGGTCACGTACCGTGCAGGATCATCACATGAAGTACTCGGACACACCGGCGTGGCACATATGCTTGAGCACATGATGTTTAAGGAGTCGGAAAATTTCCGCCGGAAAGATAAGCGTAATCTCAAGTACATGCTCGATAAACGAGGAGCAATTCTCAATGCAAGTACCGGATATGATCGCACGAAATATTATGAATGTATTGGGGTTGAACATGTGGAAACAGCCATTGCGCTTGAGGCGGATCGCATGCGTCGCGCTATTATAGAAGATAAAGAATTGCAGCCTGAGAAAGTGGTAGTGCGAAATGAATATGAAATAGGTCACAATGATCCGTTTTGGGTTCTCTATTATGAAATGATGTCTGCTGCGTTTAGAGTTTTTCCGTATCATCATCCCATTATTGGTTGGCTTTCCGATATTAAGGGATATACGGTAGAAGAATTACAGACGTTTTATGATACCTACTATCATCCGAATAATGCGACGGTGTCGGTTATCGGAAATCTTCCCGAAAAAGAGGTACTTAATCTCATCAGGGTACACTTCGGTATGTATGAGGTGGAGAAAAAAACATCCCCGGATATCCTTACCGAAGAACCAGCACAAGAGGGGGAAATCCGTATTCGTATAAAACGTCCGGGGAGTATGAATGTTGTCGGTATCGGACATAAAAAGCCGGGGGCTTCTCACAAAGATGTGCCCGCATTACTCGCGCTCTCAGCAATTCTCATCGACGGAAAATCAAGCATGCTTCATCGTGCACTCATTGATACTGGCATGGCAACGACTATTGATTGGGACAATGATCCAACCAGGTATGAGAGCTTATTTAATGTGTTTGTGGTGCTTGCTCCTGGTATTGCTCATGAGGATGTAGAGCGTGTTGTGAAAGATGCATATGCACATATTGCAAAGAAGGGAATATCAGAAGAAGTACTTGAACGTGCCAAGGCACGACTGAAGGCGAAATACGCGTTTGAAATGGATGGAACGCTTGGGCTGTCTGATACTGTGTCTGAAGCGGCGGCTGTCGGCGACTGGACGCTCGCTTTCTCACTTCCGGAGCGCATTGCCGATGTTTCAGCACGTGATGTGAAGCGCGTGGCGAAGAAATATCTGAAAGATGATACGTGCACGGTTGGCTATTATGAAGCGATAACATAAACCATATGCAATTTTTTTCACAACGCATGACAACCACGGAGTCTGGCGGTATCACTTGCATGGCAATACCGGTGCCCGGAAGTGATGCTGTTACAATCATGGGCAGTTTTCCTGCCGGAAAAATATATGGCATGGATGTGCATCCGTTTGTGGCACATATGACGGTGCGCATGCTCGAGGAGGGGACGGAGGAGAAGACAAAAGACGAGCTTTCTGAAGCATTGGAAGCAAAGGGTGCGGACGTGTCATTTGAGAGCGATATACTCCACGCGCGATTCACACTAAAGTGTTTGAAAGAAGACGTGAAAGACGTGCTTGATATTGTTGTCGATATGCTTGAGAGGCCGCGTTTTGCTGTGAATTCATTCGATTATATGAAAAAGCGTGTGGCAGCTGAGCTTACAGCCGAAAGCGATGATCCAGCAGCCGTGGGGAAGCGTGCGCTTACGAGAACGCTGTATTCGGAGAATCATCCACTGCATCTTTTGGCACACAAGGATGCCGCCCGATCACTGGAAACACTTTCTCTTAAAATGGTGAAGGAGTTTCATACGACACATTACGGTCGCGGAGCGCTTCGCATTGCTATTGTGGGAGACATTGAAGGAGGAGAGGTGAGTAGAGTGGTCCATGATGTGTTTGGTCGTCTGGAGGAGAGAACAGTAACAACACCTGTTGTCCCGGAACCGCTATCACGATATGAAAAGAATGTCATGCGTATTGCCGGTAAAGAGTCAGCGGTCTTTTTTGTGGGTGCACCGCTCAGTGTTGGTCCGTGGGACGAAGAATATGATGCATTGAAATTTGGTTTAGATGTTTTGGGTGGTGGTATTTTTGCAAACCGCCTTCATGAAGAAGTACGTGAGAAAAAAGGGCTGACATACCACACACGTATGCGGGTAGACGGTTTTGATGGACGCATGTACGGCTATTGGTATGCATACGGTTTTTTCCCACCACGGTCACTCAAAGAAGGAGAAGGTGCTATTCTTGAAGAGATTGAAAAACTTGTGAATGATGACGGTATAACACTTGTGGAATCCGAAGAGAAGAAAATAGAGCTTACCGGGCGCTTTCCCGTGATGTTTGACCGACGAGAAACATTTGCCGCACTTGCCTTGAAAGCGTCTGAGCAAGGGCTTCCCGATACCTATTGGGATGAGTATGCGGAGCGCATCAATAATCTCACGCGTAAGGAGGTGAATGATGCGTTGAGAAAACATATTAATCCAAGACGTTTGGGGAAGGTTGTGGCTGGAGATGTTGAGAAGAAGAAAAAATCAGAGAAAAGTAAGAAACGATGAACGGCCCTAAAGCACGACAAGTCGTGCTCGGGCACGGTAGGAGATTAATGATTAGGAAATTAAAAATTAAAGTAAAACGCGATGTTTGCCTTCGGCAAACATCGCGCTTTCTTTTGAGGGAAGGGGAAGGGAGGAAATGCTACGCAGAAGAAAAAAATGTTTGTCAAAAGTGTTGAGAGGTAATGGTGGATATCGCGCGCGGTCTTTACAGACCGCGCGCGATATTTTTAAGTGTAGTCTTTATACGGTTTTCCACAGCACTCCTCTCCGTTGCTCGGGTTAAAATGGTGGTGCACATTTTATTTTACTGTGGCCGACGAGTCCCGCCCTTTTGGCGGCATGCCGCCAAAAGGGCGGGACTCGTTTAGGCTCGTTAATAGTTAATCGTTTATCGTTTTTAGCATGGTAAAAGGATCTGTAACCACGAAAAAGACTTCCGAATTGTTTACGCAGATTCGGAAGCGCGACGGGGAAATTTTTCCGTTTGATATTACTCACATTTCAAACGCCGTCGGAAAAGCAATGAAGAAAACAGGGGAAGGGGATGAATTTGAAGCATATCGTATCGCTGAAAAGGTTGTACAAGAATTGTACAAGATACACATGAAAGACAAGGGATACATTCCCGACGTGGAAGAAGTGCAAGATGTCGTGGAACGTGAGCTCATTTGGGAAGATTTTGCTGCGACAGCCAAAGCATATATTCTGTACCGTGAAAAGCGTGCCCAAGAGCGACGTAAGAAAGGAGCGGTCCCGGAGCATGTGAAAAAGCTGACAAAAGAATCAAGTGCGTACTTCCGTAATCAGCTTGCCGAGTTTGTCTTCTACCGCACATATGCACGCTGGATTGAAGAAGAGGGGCGCCGTGAGACATGGATTGAAACCGTTGATCGCTACATGGCGTTTATGAAAAAGAATCTCGGAAGCAAGCTCTCCGCGAAGGATTTTAAGCGAGTGCGCGAAGCAATACTCAAGCAGGAAGCAATGCCCTCCATGCGACTTTTGCAATTTGCAGGCACTCCCGCCGAGCGCACGAATGTGTGTGCATACAACTGCTCGTATATTACGCCAACACGTGCGGAAGATTTCGGTGAAGCGATGTATGTCCTTATGTGCGGTTCGGGCTTGGGTTTTTCTGTGGAGAGTAAGTATGTGCACCAGCTGCCACAGATCAAGGAACAAAACGGGAAGAAGACAAAGACATTTGTTATCCCCGATACGAAGGAAGGATGGGCCGACGCACTCACACACGGTATCAAAACGTGGTATTCCGGAAAAGATGTGGAGTTTGATTATTCCGAGCTCCGTCCTGCAGGTGCCAGGCTGAAGACGATGGGCGGACGTTCATCAGGACCGGAGCCCTTGCGCAATGTTCTTGCCTTTACTCGGGAAAAGATTTTGAAAAAACAAGGGCGCCGACTTTCCAATATCGATGTGCATGACATTCTCTGTAAGATTGGCGAGGTAGTGGTTGCCGGCGGTGTACGCAGAAGCGCTCTCATTTCACTCTCCGATCTCGACGATGCTGACATGCGCGATGCAAAGCATGGGCAATTTTACTACACCGAACCGCAGCGCGTCATGGCAAACAACTCCGCCGTGTATACGGAAAAGCCTTCCAATGAAGATTTCATGGACGAATGGGTGGCGCTCATGAAAAGCGGATCCGGAGAGCGTGGTATCTTCAACCGCGATGCTCTGAAGACGTCTTTACCGGAGCGCCGTCTGACATTCTTGGAAGGAAAAGTGAATGACTTGGGAAGCAATCCGTGTGGAGAAATTGTACTCCAGCCGCACCAATTTTGTAATCTCTCCGAGGTGGTGGCGCGTGCCGAAGACACTGAAGAGACGTTGCTCGAAAAAGCGCGCGTTGCGACGATTCTTGGGACCTATCAGGCAACACTAACAAATTTCGGATATCTATCAAAACAATGGCAAAAGAATTGTTCAGCGGAAAGTTTGGTCGGAGTGTCAATCACCGGCCAGTGGGACAGCAGCGTTGTGCGGAAAGAAGAAGTTCTCAAAAAACTCAAGAAAGAGGTACTTAAAACAAACCGCACTTATGCCAAGAAATTCGCGATCAATCCGGCAACATGTGCCACGACGGTAAAACCTTCGGGAACCGTCTCCCAACTGGTGGATTCCGCTTCAGGTATGCATCCACGCCATGCGCAATATTATATCCGCCGTGTACGCATTGCTGCAAGCGATCCACTTTTCTCAATGATGAAAAATCAGGGTATTCCGTGCAAGCCGGAAGTGGGGCAATCAATAAACGACGCCAACACGTTTGTCCTCGAATTTCCAATCAAATCACCAAAAGGGTCGGTGTATAAGAACGACCTCTCTGCTATTGAGCAGCTTGAGCATTGGAAGAAACTCAAGCTCAATTACACCGAGCATAATCCGTCGGTGACCATTTCCGTCGGTGAAGATGAATGGATCGCCGTTGCCAACTGGGTGTATGCCAATTGGATAATCGTCGGCGGACTGGCATTTCTGCCGCGTGACAATCACGTCTACCAGCTGGCGCCGTATGAAACGATTGATAAAAAACGATATGATGAGCTTGTCAAGGACCTCGGTACGATAGATTTTTCTGAAATTGTTCTCTATGAAAAACATGATGCGACAGAGGTAAAAAAAGAGCTCGCATGTGCCGGAGGAACGTGTGAGATTGTGTAGGGGTATAAATCTCAAGAGCGGAGAAAGCGTTCGGGTGTTTTTTTGATACTTTTTTGTAGCACCATTCGGGAAAAATATTTCACCTAAAAGTTGTCATTCCGTGCTTGACACGGAATCTAGGACAAGATCCTGAATCAAGTTCAGGATGACAATTCACTTTTTTGTCATTCCTGGCTTGACCAGGAATCTTCGCTGTCTTGTTTTTAATGGGTGCTTGAGAATATCCTGAATCAAGTTCAGGATGACAAGTAGATATTTTTGCATATTCCTAATCCACGACTATTTTGTTTTCAAGGCGGGGTTCTGGTATACTATAGGATATACTCTAGAACCAGTCTCAGAAAATGGCTTGTTCTCGTACCCACACTGCGAGCGAACCGACGTCGCGGAGACCACAACGTACTACTCGTACGTTATGGTTGAGCGACAAGGTGCAGCCGCAGTGTGGGTGCGAGAACTGCCAAGCGCAGCTCTTGAATTTTATTTCCTATTTTTCCGTTTTCAGTGAGATTGGTTCTATCATTAGTATTATCTCATTTATTTGTATTTTCATACTATGCTATCTCGTATTTTTGCCAATGCACCGCTCGTTCTTCTGGTGCTGGGGGCGATTGTTCTCACGCCGCTTTTCCTCACTCCGGGCCTCGGTATGTCATTTTCAAAGCTATCTCTTCTCGCAGCTACCGTATTTCTTGCGCTCATCGTGTATGTAGCGTTTAGTTTGCAGAACGGATCAATTGCCATTCCCAAGACTCGACTTTGGATCGGTGTTGGTGCGTTGTTACTCGCCACACTCATTTCTGCTCTGTTTTCGTCTGTTCCGGTTGTCTCGTTTCTCGGAGCAGGGGGTGAGGTAGGAACGGTGTTTGCGCTCCTTATCTTTGTTGCACTTTTTGCTATTGCCGCCCTGACCTTCCGGTCGCGTGAACACGCACTCTATCTCTATCTTGGATTGGGGGGTGTAGGGTTTGTCGTGGCACTTCATTATCTTCTCAATCTTATGTTGCTCCACATGGGAAGTGCTGCACTCTCATTTGGCATCTTCACCAATACGACCATGAACGTCATTGGCAAGTGGAATGAATTCGGCATTTTTTACGGGCTCATTACTATCCTTTCGCTTCTCGCACTTCTCCTTGGCCCAAAAACGCGCCTGCTCCGTATCGTGTCCTCCGTTTTTCTTGTCGTGGGCTTGGTGATGGTTGCGATTGTGAACTTCTCTTTCGTATGGTGGATTGTTGGTATCTTCTCTCTTCTTCTCTTTGTGTACATGATTTCATTCGGACGCGCTCTTTCAGCGAAGACAGAGGGTGGTGGAACATATCAAGTGCCGTTTATTCCACTTGTGGCGCTGCTTGTCTCAGTTGTGTTTCTTTTGCCGGGAAATCTCGGCGGAGTACTTTCCGACACGCTTGCAATATCTGATTCCGAAGTACGTCCTTCAATAGAAGGAACGGCCCGTATTACAGCGCTTTCATGGCAGGACGGATGGAAAGACGCAATTATCGGTATTGGACCAAATCGTTTTTCCTCCGCTTGGGTAACGCACAAGCCCGGAGGTGTGAATCAAACAGATGCATGGAATACTGATTTCAATGCAGGTATCGGAACCATTCCCTCTATGGCGGTCACTCTCGGTATTGTTGGTATTATTGCGTGGCTGTTCTTCCTAGTCCTGTTTGTCATTGAAGGAGTAAAAGGTATTGTCCGTGTGAGCTCACGGGAAGCCTCACGCCTGGGTATCATTATGTCATTCCTCGCGGCACTCTATTTGTGGATTGTGGCTCTTATGTACACACCAAGCGCAATGCTCTTCGCATTTGCCTTCCTTTTCTCAGGTGTGTGTGTCGGGCTTCTCGCACGTGAAGAAGTTGTTCTCATGAAGCGATTCTCTTTTATTGAGGATCCCCGTGTCGGATTTGTTTCCGTGTTGGTTGGCGTTGTTATATTGATTGGAGGAGTTGCTGCCTTGTATGGTGTGTCCTCGCGATATGTCTCAGGTGTGATGTTTAAGAACGGTGTTGCGGCATTTCAGCGCGGCGACGTCGATGGTGCAATTACCAACATGGTATCGGCAGTGCGTGTGTATGAACACGATTCGTATTACCGGGCATTGACTCAAGGATATGTGGCGCGTCTTGGTACGATTTCAGTCGATGATGTTGGAGAAGAAACTGCTCTCGCGCAATTCCGTGAGATATTGGGACTTGCTATTACATCTGCTGAAGCTGCCATTGCCTATGACAACACAAATCACGCCAATGAATTTACGCTTGCGTCTGTATACACTGAAGCTGCTGCCTACGGAGTAGAAGGGGCTCGAGAGCAAGCAATCGCTGCATACGACAAAGCCGCAGCTCTTAATCCGTCTAATCCGGAAATTCCGTATATGAAAGCGCGATTGGCTGTGCAGGGTGGGGACATCGAGACAGCACGCGCTCTTATTGCTGAGGCTGTTGGACTAAAGAATAATTACACCGCTGCCATTTTCCTTCTTGCCCAGATTGAGGAATTAGAAGGGAATATGGACGAGGCAATCTATTTGGCGGAAGCTGCTTCCTCGCTTGCACCGCTTGATGCCGGGCTCCACTTCCAGCTCGGACTTCTCAAGTACAAAGAAGAAGATTATGCCGGAGCAAGAACAGCACTTATCCGAGCGGTGACCGTACTCCCGACATACAACAATGCATTGTACTTCCTCGGACTCTCCTACGATATGCTCGATGAGAGAGAAAATGCTATTGCCGTATTCACCGAACTTGCTCGTCGATTACCCGAGAATACTGATGTCAGAACGGTGCTTGATCGTTTGAATCAAGGAACATCAGCGATTCCCGAAACAGTAGAAGAGGCACCTGAAGATAGTGAAGAGCCGCCGATTGAAGAATAATCGCGAACTCCCCATTTCCCCTTATGGTACGAAAAGTCCTTGCATTCATGCATACGGAGATTGCAAATATACACCATGCAGCATATCTGCTTGGTGTATTTGCTTTTGGCTCTCAGCTTCTTGGCCTCGTCCGCGATCGTATGCTCGCGCACCACTTCGGTGCCTCATCAATGCTTGATGTGTATTACGCGGCATTTCGTATTCCTGACACGGTCTATATTGCCATCGCCTCGCTTGTGTCGCTCTCAGTGCTCGTACCATTTCTTTCAGAGAGCTTTGCACGGGACAAAGACTCCGGCGGCAATGAACATACCCGTGCACTCCTTGGAAGTGTGACGACACTATTCTTTGCTCTTATTGCCGGCATCTCTCTGGTACTTCTCATTGCCATGCCGGCTCTTGCTCAAATCGTTGCTCCCGGTTTTACCGGCGAGAGTCGAGAATTATTTATCCTTCTTTCCCGCATTCTCCTTCTTTCACCGATTATTCTGGGATTTTCAAATGTTTTGGCGAGTATCACGCAAAGTAAACAGAAGTTTTTCGTCTATGCCATTGCGCCAATGCTCTACAATCTCGGCATTATCATCGGCATTATTTTCTTCTTGCCGATGTGGGGCATGAGCGGGGTTGTGGCGGGGGTGATTGTCGGTTCGCTCCTGCATGTGCTTATTCAAGTGCCGACGGTGCTCCGTGAAGGACTCTTTCCGCGTCTTACATTCAAGCCGGATATGAGTATCGTGAAGAAGATCACCGCGCTCTCGATACCACGCTCGCTTGCGCTCGCTTCCACCCAGCTTGTCTTTCTTTTCTTGACAGCTCTTGCCACGAAGCTCTCCGAAGGCTCCGTCACCGTACTGTCTTTTTCCTTTAATATTCAATCCGTACCGCTCTCTATTATTGGTGTGAGTTATTCGGTGGCGGCATTTCCGGCGCTTGCGCGTTTTGTTGCCGAGGGGGAAGGGAAACGCTTTGCCGAGCATATGGCACTTGCCGCGCGTCATATCATTCTCTGGTCTATGCCGGCGATTATGCTTTTTATTGTCCTTCGTGCGCAGATTGTGAGAGTGGTTCTCGGATCGGGAAACTTTGATTGGAGTGATACTCGCCTCACGGCCGCGGCTCTCTCGGCCTATGTGGTGTCGGTTGTTGCTCAGGCATTGCAGCTTCTTTTCGTGCGCGGATACTATGCTGCCGGAAGAACAACCATGCCACTTGTGGTGAATGCGATTTCAGCAGTTGTGATTATTGCGTTTGCATTCGGAGGACTGTATGCCTTTGGAGCGTATCCGGAATTCCGACTCTTCCTTGAGGCAATATTCCGTATCGAAGGACTTTCCGGAACCGATGTGGTCGTTCTGCCGCTTGCTTATTCACTCGGCATGATTGTGAATGTGGTGCTTCTGTGGTGGTTCTTCAACCGCGATTTTCATGCCTTTTCGCTCAAGATGGAGCGCGCCTTTGCCGAAATGCTTGTTGGCTCATTTGTCATGGGAATTGTTGCCTACGGTATGCTTGGTGTGGTTGAGCCGTTCGTTGATACCGACACATTCATTGGTATTTTCCTTCAGGGTGCAATAAGTGGGCTTGTCGGCATTGCCGCAGGGACAGCCATACTTCTTCTTATGGGGAATAAAGAGATTAGGGAGCTTATAACGGTAATTAGAACTCGAGTGGGTATGACGTCAGAATTAAGAATTAAGAATTAAGGAAATGCGGCGCGGCTGCGCCGCGCCAAAAAAGAAAAGCGCGGGAAATCTTTGATTTCCCGCGCTTTTCTTTTTCCGCTCAACATGGTACATTGGAAAAAGATAATAGTATCTCACAACAAAACATACAAGCATTATGAATATTATTAGGGATATATACTCTGATGTGGGCAATTTTCTCTTTCCCTGCATTCCTTCGTATGAAGAAATGGTTGAAGAAGCAGCTGAACTTCGGCTGAATAGGGACATTACATGTGACGCACCTGCTAACGCAAAGATAGTCATTCCTTATGTTCTTCGAGAAGCAAAGAAAGGCAATAGTCATGTGAAAATATGTCTTGTCGATAAAGACCTGTTTCTCTTTGAAGATGAGTCTATCCTTGAGCTACTTGAGCAGTGTACGGTAACTTTGTACCTTCTCGAAGATAATCAGCCAGAGAAGACAAAGAGACTTGAAGGTGTTATGGAGAGCTTTCCAAGAAGTGAGGTGGTACGTATTCAGAAGGATACAAGGACGACCTCATTTATTGTGGCTGGAAACATATGTTTCTGGCGCGGTATATCGTCGGGGAGGTTCGAGCGTGATTTTAAAAGAAAGGTGAATTTCAATCACAAAGACATGGTAGACATTCTTACCATGCAGATTAGATAGAGAACCGCCTCAAGCGGTTCTTTTTGTGTGATAAAAGCATGCTTTTCTTTTTCCGCTCAGTATGATACATTGCGGGAAGGAAAATACTCAAAACATAAATGAGAAGGGGGTTATATGCTTTGGTTTGGGAAAAAGAGGGATAAATCTTTTGAAGAAAAGATCAGAGAATATATGTCAAAAGACAGCGATGAAAGTGTGTATTCTCAAGACGTGGAAAAAATAACGGAAATGAAAAAGGTATTACTTGAGAAGGCTCAACAAAGAAGGGAAGCAGTGCATGTGTTTACAGACGATCGCATGCCAGAATGGTATAAGGATATTGGCTCAGAACTCAAACAGGTAAGTGGAACATGCAGTATGTTTTTTTACAGTCTCGAGCCAGATTTTTGTGATATTCCCAGTGAGCTACAGAACTTGGGAGTACACTTCAGTATCGTGCCGGTAACCAGGGCGAAGATCGGATACCCAAGACCATTTTTGATTGTCGGTAATAGTATCTGTTGTCTTCTGGATACGGGTCGGTTTGGTTTTCAGAAGGGATCGGTAACTCTGAATTTCAACAAGCCGATGTTTAGGGAACTCGTTCTTTCAGGTCTTAAGACAGAAATTGTCCTCCAGGAGGCTTTTTCGAAAGATTTTCGAGGAAAAGACGGGGAAGAACTTTCGATTTTCGAGGGTCATATTGTTCCCTGTTGCCGAAAGCGCTATCTCGCATGAACCGCCCCTTTCAGGCGGTTCTTTTTATGCGACAAAAGGAGGAAAATGTGGTATGCTCAAACGATTATGGATAGAACACATATCCGCAATTTTACTATTATCGCGCATATTGATCACGGCAAGTCGACCCTTGCCGATCGCATGCTTGAGCTGACTGAGACGGTTGAGAAGCGCACACTCAAAGATCAAACACTCGATTCCATGGATTTGGAGCGTGAGCGCGGTATTACCATCAAGATGGCGCCGGTGTCTATGGCATATGAGCACGGGCGGGAAAGACACATGCTCAATCTGATTGATACGCCCGGGCATATCGATTTTTCCTATGAAGTCTCTCGCGCTCTTAAGGCCGTGGAAGGGACGGTGCTACTGGTAGATGCAACCCAGGGTGTTCAAGCACAGACGCTTTCAGTGCTTTCCATGGCACGTGAACTCGGGCTCGAAATCATTCCCGTTATCTCGAAAATTGACTCACCGCTTGCGCGCCCTGATGAGGTGCGCTTGGAAGTGGCAGAGCTCTTGGATTGCTCTCCTGATGACGTCTCCGGTGTCTCGGGGAAAACGGGAGAGGGTGTGGAGGAGCTCCTCGGGCGCATTGTGCGCGATATCCCTGCACCGAAGAGTGAGCTTCAAGGAGAGGGGAGTCGCGCGCTTATTTTCGATTTTGAATATTCCACCCATAAGGGTGTGATTGTGTATGTGCGTATGCTTGATGGATCAATCGTCCCGGGCGACGCACTCACCTTCGTGCAAACGGGTAAACACTGCAAGGCGCTCGAAACGGGTGTTTTCACGCCTCTTGAGGTGTCTACGAGTGGCTTGGACGTGGGCTCAATCGGCTATATCGTTACCGGCGTGAAAGAGGCGGGTGTTGCCTCGGTGGGTGATACATTGGTGCTTCGCGGGAAATCTTTGCCGGCGCTTCCGGGATATCAGGAACCAAAGCCGGTGGTGTGGGCGTCGGTCTTCCCTGAGAGCCAGGATGACTTTATGCAACTTCGATTGGCACTTGAGCGATTACAGCTCTCTGACCCTTCGGTCTCTTTTGAGGAAGAAGCGTCAGGAGTGATGGGGCGCGGTTTTCGTTGCGGATTTTTGGGGATGCTTCACTTGGAGATTGTCACCGAGCGTTTGCGTCGAGAGTTTAATCTCGAGCTTGTGGTGGCAAGTCCGTCGATTACCTATGATGTGGTGTATCAGGGTGGCAAGCGAGAAACCATCTATTCGCCGTCTTTGTTTCCCGATCATGGCACGTATGAGAAAGTATATGAGCCGTGGGTGGATGCGCGTATTATCTTTCCGGCTGAATATGCCGGTGCCGTCACGAAGCTCCTGTATGACCACGAATCAGAAGCAGGGCACATGGAAAATTTTGGTGACGGGCGTATGTCGCTTTCGCTTGAGATGCCGCTCCGTGAGCTTATGCGCAACTTTTTTGATGAGCTCAAAAGTGCCACATCCGGTTTTGCCTCTCTTTCATACGACATTACCGAATTGCGTATTGCCCAGGTGACAAGAATGGATGTGCTCGTTGGAGGTGAGAGTGTGCCCGCCTTTACTCGAGTGGTCGCCGAGCGGCGCATTGAAGAGGAGGCGCGGAGTACGGTGGAGCGATTGCATAAGATCTTGCCGCGGCAAATGTTTGTCGTGAAGATTCAGGCAAAGGCATTGGGGCGCATTATTGCTTCTGAGACACTCTCAGCATTCCGCAAGGATGTGACAGCAAAGCTCTATGGCGGTGATATCACCCGAAAGATGAAGCTCCTCGAGAAGCAAAAAAAGGGAAAGAAGAAAATGAAAGGGATGGGAAAGGTCAACATCCCGCAAGACGTCTTCATCAAAATGGTCCGCCCGAAGGATTAGCGCCTTTGTACCCGAGAGGGTGTCATCCCGCACTTGATGCGGGATCTCGAGAGAGTTTTCTCATAATGTTTAGATCCCGCATCAAGTGCGGGATGACAGCAAATAGATATTACTGCTATACTAATCTCCTACCTTACTAACGTACTAACCTACTATCTCATGTTATTCAACCCAAAACACAAAAAAATCATCAAAGCCGTATGGTCTGTGCTCGCAGTACTCATTATGGTCAGTATGGTCATGTTGTACTCATTTTTTGTATAATGAGGAAACACCATGAAAGTCGGACCTAAGCGCTATCTCTGGAAACGCATGGCAGCATCGCATGTGACGATTGCCATGTTGGTTATTGCGGTGCTTTTTCTTGGAAATGCGACATGGAATGTATATCGCGGATATGCAGCCGCGCATGAAAAGGAAATGATGGCGAAGGATAATCTTGAGGCAATGGTTGCGCGAGCTGAGGCACTTGAGGTCGATATTGCACGACTCACAAGCGAGAAAGGGAAAGAAGAGGAAATTCGCACTCGTTTTGGATATGGTAAAGAAGGCGAGCACATGATTGTGGTCGTTGATGAGAAGGAGAGTGAAGATAATGCGCCAAGGAATGATGCATGGTATATGCGTTTCTGGCATTGGATAACAGGAAGATGAGTTATATTCTAGGTTTAACCTAGAAATAGAAAAACTGGAAATGAAGAGCGGAATTAGTTAAGTGGTATAACATCAGCTTCCCAAGCTGAGATCGCGAGTTCGATTCTCGCATTCCGCACAGCCAAAGCGAACCGCCCTGAAGGGGCGGATTTCGCTTTGAGCTGTGCGGAATGAGCGAGCCAACTGCTTGGCTCGCGTCGAGAATCGAATGCTCTCCAATATTGCGAGCCGCGCCTGCCTGCCGGCAGGTCCAGCGATACTTGAGAGAATACGAGCCCTTGGGCGAAGTATTATGATTAGAACCAGTCTCACTGAAAACGTTGAAAAATAAGGGAAACATATTCAAGAGCTGCGCTTGGCAGTTCTCACGCCCAAACAGCGGCTGCGCCTTGTCGCTCAACCGCACCGCACGAGAGTGCGGCGCGGTCTCCGCGACATCGGCTCGCTCGCAGTTTGGGCGCGAGAACAAGCCATTTTCAGTGAGACTGGTTCTAGTAATCGTGGGACGATTCTCTCCTTTTTATCAGCCAAAGCGAACCGCCCTGAAGGGGCGGATTTCGCTTTGAGCTGTGCGGAATAGCAAGTGCATTTATGCACTTGCGTGCGGAATCGAACCGAGCACCACTTTCACTGATTGAGTTATTTGAAGTATTGAATATAGACAGCTCCGTGTAATTTGTAATGGGATTTTAGTGTATAAGTGAAAGTGGTGCTCGACGTCCAGGAGTACTTTGCGGATTGCGAATACCTGGAGCAATACGCTTAGTAACTCCGGGACGATTCTCGCACTAATGAGCGAGCCGTACTATAGGCTCGTGTCGAGAATTATTTTCGCCTTGACATAACATATACTCACGCTACAATAGTCTTATGAACAATTTTGACTTTCAGTCTGTTGTGTGGAAAGAGGGGGAATATTATGTTTCTCAGTGTTTGGATGTGGACGTGTCAAGCTTTGGGAAGACAAAAAAGGAGGCGCTTGATAATCTTGCCGACGCACTTGATTTGTATTTTGAAGATATGCCTGTGCCCAAGAAGGCAGAACGTGTGTCTCACCCGACAATTGTCCCCGTAACTCTCAAGCATGCCTAGACCGTATCCCGTACGGATTATTATCAAAACCCTTGAGCATAAGGGTTTTGTCTTTGTCTCTCAAACAGGCAGTCATGCGAAATATCGTAAGGAAGGTACCCCGACACGCACGGTGATTGTCCCAATTCATACCAAAGATATATGAGAGCCTGTTCATAATCTCAACGGAATTGAATGAAAGAGATATATCCTTGCCGGCTTAACGCACCATATACCGGCTGCAAATCCCTCAAAGCGTCTCGAAGTACGAGAGTACTCCGTCGACACTTTTCACGATTTTCGCTCGGTATATGGTGCATTACGCACGACATGAGATTATAAGCAGGCTCTGATATGGAACATTTCGCTCTATTCTCCGTCAGTCGGGTTTGAAAAAAGAAGATTTTTCGAAAAAATAAAAACACCCCGAAGGGTGTCTTATTTTCTACGCACAAATCGCGCCTCGAATTGCCGGCACCACCTCTCTGTCCATCACATCCGGTAGTATGCGATCCACAGACGGCTCAATAACACCTGCAATAGCTTTTGCCGCGGCGATTTTCACTTCTGTCATGTGTTTCGACATAATACATTTTCGCGGGAATGTGTGAGCGTCGAGAAGACCGCGGAAGATGCCCGGGAAAACGAGCGCATTGTTGATTTGATTGGGGAAATCGGATCGCCCGGTGCCTACGATAAACGCACCGGCTGCATGTGCCACATCAGGCATAATTTCCGGCTCCGGATTTGCCATAGCGAAGATGATGGGTTTATCAGCCATTCCCTGTACCATATCCTCAGAAAGAATGCAGCACTTTGAAACACCGATGAATACGTCAGCGCCGACAAGAGCGTCTTTCATATCGCCGGAGAGTGCGCGCGGATTGGAATGCTCTGCGATACGTTTCTTATAGGGATTAAGATCTGTACGCTCAGTAGCGACGATTCCTTTACTATCGACGAGAACAATATCTTTTATCCCATATGCACGAAGGAGCCGTGTGATGGCAATTCCTGCGGCACCGGCACCGTTTACCACAATGCGAAGTTCTTCCACTGCGCTTCCTCGGAGTTTTGCGGCGTTTAGAAGTGCGGCGAGGGTGACGATAGCGGTACCGTCTTGGTCATCGTGAAAGACGGGAATAGGGAGTTCGTTTTCTAGGCGATCAAGAATATCAAAACATCCCGGTGCGGCAATGTCTTCAAGATTAATGCCGCCAAATGATGGCGCAACATGTTTACAAAACTGAATGATTTCCTCAACGTCCTGGGTTTTAATACACAAAGGTACGGCATCGATATCAGCCTGCGATTTAAAAATCATCACTTTTCCTTCCATGACAGGCAAAGCAGATTCCGGCCCAATATTTCCCAAACCAAGCACAGCGCTGCCGTCTGAGACTATGGCAACGGTATTGCTTCTATTGGTGAGAGCTTGAATTTCCCTTGGTTCTTCTGCAATGCGCTCACACACTTTCGCAACACCGGGAGTATAGGCGAGCGCCAAGTCAGACGCGTCTTTGAGTGGCGCTTTTGCTCGCGTTTCTATTTTCCCGCGATGATTGCGATGATAAGAGAGAGGGTCGGTGCTCATAGGAGGGTGTGTGCTCGATAGTATAGCATCTTTCGCCAGAGCAGAGAAAGGGGTATGATGGAGTCATGAATATACATGAACAGCATAATGACAACATGACCATTGATGAAGCACGCAGAAGCGCTGCTGAAGAAGAGATGTTCTGTAAGATTCATTACAGAAAGGAAGAAGAAAAGAGAAAAGCTGCAGAAGATAAGGAATTTGAAAGAGCAGGAGAAAGAATAAAAGAAAAAAGAGAGACAGAACGGAGGAAGAAAATTCGCGAGATTCAGGAAAGACTGAACAAGGAAGTTCCCTCGCGCACAGTGCCACCACCGCGTGGGGTTGTTCGTCCTGGGGAAAGGCATTTTGAGAAAGAGGAGGAAGAGTTATCTGATAGGGCCGAAACCTCGGGCATGAGTCGTCGCACTTTCTTAAGGAAGGCGGCAATTGGTACGGCGGTCGGTTTCTTAGGTGTGAAGGGTCTCATAAATCTCTTTTCCGGAAAGGATGAAGATGAAGGAGAAGGACCGCGCTTTGAGGTGGGTAAACATGATCGGGAATGGCTTTTGGAGCGTGTGCGTGAGACAGGGGAGTTCATTTCACCTGAACATCGCACAGTACTGAATACAGAAGTAATGGATGCCCTCAAAGATTATTGGAAGGGTGTGTATATGGGAGAGAAGGATAAATGGGATGAGAATGGTCGAGAGATACGCTATGACATTCCAGGTGCATATGGAAGAATGCTTAAGTACGATGATGTCATAAGAGGTGAGTTTAAAAAATGGGAGGTTCCCCCTGATTTACGATTTCTCTCTATTGTAGAATCACATTGGAATAATTTCGGTAAAAGATATTCTCTAAAAACAGCGGGAGGACCGTTTCAGTTTATGGCATCGACTGCGAAATGGTTGGGCTTGAAAATAGACCCCTCGACAGGTGTTGGGATTGATGAGCGCTTCATTCCTGAAAGGAGCGCATGGGCGGCGGCAAAGTATCTAAAGTGGATGATGAAAGGGAATGGGAATGATCCTAATCTTGCACTCCATGAATATAATGGGGGTTTTGCATTGCGATATCGTCGTCGAGTTGAAAGAGAAGGAGGGGAGCCTACATACGAGGAGTTCCTTGAACATATGGCTGCAGGAATTAATAAGAGAAAAAGGGATGTGCTACGTTTTAAAGAAGGAGAAAAAGCGTTTTGGAAAGACTTAAAAGAAGGATGGGAAGGGGGTGTGTTGGGAAACTATAAGGAAAATATTGAGTATACAGCGAAAGTGCGCGCGGTGATTGAATTGGTGAATGACCCGGAATGGAAATGGAAGAATGGTGTCGCGTAAAACACAATATACCCCCATAGGGTATATTGTGTTTTACGTCATGTATGGTACACTGGAGGTGTCAGTTTTATTATTCATTAGTTATTTTATTGTATGGATCAAAAAGACGTGATTGTGTATTCCACACCAACATGTGCCTTTTGTCACATGGCAAAGGAGTTTTTCACTGAGAAGGGTGTGCAGTATACGGAATATGATGTTGCTGCTGATGAGGCAAAGCGCAATGAAATGGTTGAGAAGACCGGTCAGATGGGTGTTCCGGTGATTGTCATCGGTGACGAAGCTGTTGTCGGTTTCGACCAGGCACGTATTGCCGAGCTTCTTGGGCTCTAAACTCCAAGTTTCGCTCAAGTAAAAAATATGTTTAAATAAAAAGCGTCGAGAGGCGCTTTTTATTGTGTCTTACGATATGGCTTCAATATATCCCCTCGTAGCTCAACGGATAGAGCTGCTCCGTCCTAAGGAGAAGATGTGGGTTCAACTCCTACCGAGGGGACAAATACGAAAAAGAGCGCCTTTAGGCGCCTTTTTCGTTTGTCCAACCCCACATATATCACCATTATAGAATAGTTACTCGTTTGCGGTGTTGTCGCTGAGTGGGATAAGCACATCTTGAAACTCACCAATGTGGGGCTGGGCTGGTTAAGGATATTGATGAAATAGAACTATCAGTGAAAGTGGGACTGGGCAATGTATCGTGTCATCTTTATACAACGTTGCCCCAACGTTGGGGCAACGTTACCTCCTGAACATGGGTTCCATATGAGCTTCACCTCCCTACCTTTGTGTGCTACAATACACCAACCGACAAGAAGGACATGATAATATTCTCCATTCAATTCCGTTGAGAACAGTAAATAGGTTCTTACGTCGGTTTGTCATTATGTTGACGGACAGTCAAGAAAAAAAGATGCTTGAGGAGGCGCTGAAGCTGGCCAAAGAGAACAACGACATGCTCCGTAAAATGCGCCGCGCTCAGATCTGGGAACGGGTCACGCGTATTGTCTATTGGTGTGTTGTGATTATCGTGGCACTTGCTGGATACTATATCCTCCAGCCATTTTTCGAAGGTGTCGGAGAAGCGTATAACACTGTTCGTGAGAGTGTCGCAGAAATCAAAGGAGTCGCAGACTCTCTTCCCGAACTCCCGTCATTTCTGGGAGGTGGGAAAGACACAGTAGAATAAAAGAAGATAAGAGAACCTGTCTCGCAAAAAATGACTTGTTCTTGTGCCAGATATTCGAGCGAACCGAAGTCTCGGAGACCGAAGCGTACTTTTGTACGGTGAGGCCGAGAGACAAGGTGCAGCCGAATATGTGGTGCGAGAACTGTCAAGCGAAGCTCTCAGAGACTTTCCTTTATGTTTTTTGTGAGATAGGTTCTCCCCAATGCCGAGGTAGCTCAGTTGGCTAGAGCACTGGTCTGAAGAACCAGGTGTCGGCGGTTCGAGCCCGCCCCTCGGCACCAAGCACCACTTTTATAAATAGACACATGGTATACCCATGTGTCTATTTGCTTAGCCCTCTCTGTGGTATTTTTCGTAATCAATAAAAGTGGTGCTTGGTGCCGAGGGAATGCCACACCTCACACGTGATTTTTTTATATAGAGCCAGGTTTCTTTAATGCCTATTATATTTGTTTATGAACATAAAAGCGTATGAGGTGTGGCATGTGCGGGCTCGAACGGCGCAGCTATATCGGAGCAGTTTACTGCGACGATTGCGAGCCGCGTCTGATACCACTCTTTCATTTTTCTCTCAAAACAATTGTTAGAGATAATGTAGGTAAAGAGAAGTGCGATATACGCTATAGATACGAGAGTGGTATCAGACGAGCCCGCCCACAAAATATTTCGAGCAAAATGTAACATGTGCGGGCTTGAGACTAGCCTATAGACAAATTATCTTTCTTGATGTAGTCTACGGAGAGGTTAGTTACGGAAAAATAATTTAAACATGATATAAAATGGGTTTACTTGATAGGTTAAAAGGGGGAAATACAAGAGCAATTACAGAACTCTTTGTATTAGTGCATCCGTTCTTTGATTTTTCTGAATTTGGCACACCGAAGTCACAATGGGACAAATTTAGAAGTATGTGGGAAATGTCGATTAAGTCTGCAGCACAACGTCCAGGATGTTTTGCAATCGTATACTTCAATGACATTCTTATGAAGAATCCTTCACTGGAAGAAGTCCGCAGGCTTTATATTTCCAAAGAATCTAAAGCGATGGGCGAATTGGTCCATTCTTCCTTCGGGAGGAGCCGGTACTTATTTATTGCAGCAATGAATCTTGCTTTCCCGGGCCTCGCTCACGATTCGTCGGTAGAGGAAAGGCTCGATAAGGAAAAGGTGACAGTAAACATACGTGGTGTATATGCCACACGCTGTGTTAGTGATGCAAAAATTGGTATTCGAGATGCGTATAACATTCCCGAAGAGCGCATCTTAATCGACTTTTCTGAATCGGTCTTTGCAGAAGATTATCTTGCGGAAGAACATGGTTTTCCAGATAACCTTCTTACAAGGTTTGCCCTGTACTAAAAGACGGAGCATCTGATGCTCCGTTTTTCTATGGTTGGATAACTAACCTACGAAGCCTTTACCTTCACCCTTGAAATTTTTTCGCGGTCTACTTTCGGGAGGCGGATGGTGAGAAGGCCGTTTTTCTCTTTTGCCACGGCTTCTTCCGGTTCAATTTCTTCAGGGAGTACAATACTTCGTGAGAATGAGCCCCAATAGAGTTCGCGGAAGAAATAGTCGTCGCTCTCGGACTCTGAGGATTCCATGCGTTCGCCACGAATGGTAACCATTTCGCGCGTGATATCCACTTCTATGTCGGAAGGGTCTACACCGGCAATCATCGCTTTGATGATTATATCATCGGCTGTTTGGCACACATCGACGGCAAGCTCTCCCTCCTCAGTCATTTCATCAGAAAGCCACTCGTCGTCTTCTTCCGACTTCACAATCTCGCGCTCATCGGGCTCTTCACCGCGAAAGTCCTCCTCATGCTCATCGCTCATATCAACGGTGCCGGTGAGTCGCTCAAAAAATGATGGTTTGTTCTTTGGCATAAGTGGAAGGGCGTTGCGCTAGCTACGGATAAGTTGTTGCGAACGTTGTTTAATACCTTCGAAAAGGAAAATGATAAAGATGGCACCGATCCACAGCCACAGAAAAATGGAAAAAGGATCAGGTCCGTTTTCCTTCATTATAAAGAAATTAAAGGCGGTATGTAAAGCGGTTGCTATACACAGTCCAAAAATGCCCATTATTTTCCTACCGAGGGGGCGGAAAAACGAAAACGCAATCATGGCACCTACGCTTGCCGAGGCGATAACGTGCAGGAGCGTTGCGCCGAGAAAGCGAAGATTACCGGTGAGGAAAGAAACGAGCGTTTGACCGCTTGTAATCGGCTGGATGAGAAAGAGGGTGTTTTCAAGAGCGGCAAAACCAAGGGCGACGGTAATCATATAAATCATAGCATCGATTGGTTCGTCGAAATGGCGCGAACCGGTAATGACAAGAATGATGGTGCCGAATTTCACCGTTTCTTCGATGGCGGCCCAAAGCGCGAGGCGAATGGGACCTTCGGCGACAAAGTTGGCGACGAGCATTTCGAGTGGATACACGAGAATGACAGATGCCATACCGGCAAAGAATGCGAGCATGATAAGTCCGCGCGGTTCGGGGCGTTTTTTGTCTTCTTTCAGCCAAAACCAAAGCCATACAAGTGCAGGCAGAACACCTCCAAGAAGGGCATAGAAGAGAGCTTGCGGTGTGAGTGTTTCGAGCATGGGAGAATACGTGCTTCTATTATACACCGCTTTATGTGTGCTTGGGGAGAAAGAGGGGACAGGAAAAAGAAAGATGAAATATGAAATACGAAATATGTAAAAAAGCGCGGCAACCGTTGGTTGCCGCGCTTTTTGTATATATCTATTTCCTGTCATCCCGCACTTGATCCTAAACCACAAGTGGTCGGATACGATGCGGGATCTAAAAATAATGAGATTACTCTCTTTGGATTCCGGCTCGGGGGCCGGAATGACAAGGGCTTTTGTTATATGCGTGCGCGGCGAAGCCGCGCACGACTAACAACTACTAACTAAAAACTAACAACTTCTCCGATGTGTTCCCCAACACCTAAACGACCACTTTCTCTCAACTCTCACACTCTCAACTCTTTTATTCACTCTTCGGCCACTTCTCAACCATAAGAAGTGAATCATGCCCAGGCATAAGCGACCAAATTTTTTCGGTGATAAACGGCATGAAAGGATGCAAGAGTTTCAATGTTGTGGAGAGGATAGTATAGAGCACATACTGTGCAGCATGCTTGTCTTCGGGAGTGCCGTCTCCGATACGTGCTTTACTCTCTTCGATAATCACATCGGCAAATGTATGCCAGAAATAGTGGTAGAGCTTCTCGGCTGCGAGATACAAGCGGAAGTGCTCGATATCGCTTGTGATATCGGCTGTGAGCTCATCAAGCTCTTTCATGCGCGCAGTGTCGTTTTCGGTGAGCGTCGGCTCCTGTGAAGTATCAAAATCAGCACATTGCGTCATCACAAAGCGCGACGCGTTCCATATCTTATTGGCGAATTTCTTTTGTGCGCGGATTTTGTCTTCTCCGAGATTGATATCATTTCCCACCGCTGCGCCAATGATGAGTGACATGCGGGTTGCATCGGCACCATACGAAGCAATGGCATCGCGAGGGTCCATTGCATTGCCGAGTGATTTACTCATTTTGCGTCCTTGGCCGTCGCGCACGATACCGTGGAGATACACATACTTAAAAGGAATATCACCGATGAGGTAGGTTGTCATGAGAATCATGCGTGCTACCCAGAAAAAGATGATGTCGTACCCTGTCTCAAGGACGGTCGTGGGATGGTATGTTTTGAAATCATCGGTTTCATCAGGCCAGCCAAGCGTGGAGAATGTCCAGAGACCGGATGAGAACCATGTGTCGAGCGTGTCAGGGTCTTGCTCCCACGTGCCTGATGTCCCTAACGTATAGGGCGCGTCTCCAGGAGCTTCAGTACCCACATGGATATCTTCACCGTTTTCGGTTTTCTTATACCACACAGGAATACGATGCCCATACCAAATTTGTCGACTGATGCACCAGTCGTTAAGGTTATCAATCCAGTGATTGTATGTTTTTGCAAATCGCTCGGGCATGATGGTGGTCTGCCCGTTTTCCACAACCGTATGCATGAGTTTCTTCAGCGTAACCATCTCGCCGTGCGCGATACCTTCGATGCCGTGTCCTTTGAAGGGAAATTCTTTATTCACGTTCACAAACCACTGTAATTTCGGAAGTGGCTCGATAATGCCACCGGTGCGTTCCGCTGTTGAAACATTTTGTGTAATCTCTTCTTCCTTTTCGAGAAGACCTTCCTCTCTGAGCCAGGACACGATTTCTTCGCGAGCGTCTGTTGTTTTCTTGCCATGCAAGCGTGGTTCATCCACATCCATTTTCCCATATTCGTTGATGACTTGAATCATCGGCAGATCATGACGTTCCTTCATGGCGAAGTCCACCATAGAGTGAGCGGGCGTGACACCCACAGCGCCGGTGCCATATTCAGGGTCAACGTCTTTGTCGGCAATGATACGGATATGAAGCGGCACACCACAGAAAACGACATCATGCTCTGTGCCAATATATGCTTTATAGCGGGTGTCATCAGGATGCACTGCTACGGCCGTGTCGCCCACTTTGGTTTCCGGGCGTGTGGTGGCAATGGCAATGGGGAAGTTTTTTCCGTAGCGAAAGGTGTAGACATGTGCCTTGCGTTCTTCGTACACAATCTCATCATCGGAGATGGTCGTCTGTCCTTTCGGATCCCAATTGACCACTCTATAGCCACGATAGATGAGTCCGTCATTATACATGCGGATAAACGCTTCGTTGACTGCTTTCCTTCGTGTATCATCGAGAGTAAAGGCTTCACGGCTCCAATCCACCGACGCTCCCATCTTGGCGATTTGATCCACGATATTATCGTGGCTGTCCTGAGCAAACGCATCGACTCGCTCCAAAAATGCCTCACGACCTAAATCGTGTCGGCTTTTCTTTTCTTTTTTCTGGAGCTCTTTTTCCACCTTGCTTTGTGTGGCAATTGCCGCATGATCTGACCCGGGAAGCCACAGCGTGCGCTTGCCGCGCATACGTTCAAAACGAGTGAGAATATCTTCCACAGCAAGCATGGCTCCGTGACCCATGTGCAAGATACCGGTCACATTTGGCGGGGGCAGTACCATGGAGAATGTGGGTGCGTCGGGCTCAGTGATACCTTTTTCAATACATGTGTCGGGGTTGAAGAAACCGCTCTCTTTCCATGCGGTGTAGATTGCTTCTTCGGTCGCCGCAGGATCATATGGCGAGAGAAGTTCCTCCGGAATATTCGGAGCGGGGGAGGAGGGTGTGGTATCTGTGCTCATGGAAATGAGTATAGCAATGCCACACCTTTTACGCTAGTCTTTCGTGGCTGTGAATATGGTGTTTTGTTGTATGTTTGATTATGTGATGCATATAGGTGTGTGAGGTGTGGCATTATGATAAGACAAAAAGATAGCCGCTCCGAGGGAGCGGCTTGAAAAGGTTTGGGCGCTTTTAACGCCTGAGCTTACGGAGAAGATCCTCAAGAAAGGTTTCGGCCATGGCGGCTCCCGCACTTCCTTCATTCCAGAAGTTTGAGAGTCTGTAAACGGCTGTATCGAAACCGAGAATCTCTATCGCTCCGAAGGCCATCAATATAAGAACCACAAGGACAATGCCCCAGCCAAGTGGTCCCAGAGAGTTTGTTCGTGCTGGGAGCACGTCACTGTATTTATATTTTCTAGTCATTTTTTTCAAAAGGTTATGGTTATGGGGATTTGACAACTTTTCTATTCTGTACTAATTATAAACTATTTATCGATGAATGTCAATACCTTGTCCACAGGGTCGAAAAAGCGCATTTCGCGGGGCGAAATGCGCTTTGACGTGTATAGACATTATTATTTTCCCGAGGTTAAACCTTTGGATTAATCAATCAGGTTTAACCTCGGGAAAATTCATTCCCCAAGCGAGAGATTTCCTTGGGCAATGATATGTTCCGGCTCTACGGTGTCGCCACGCAGAAGGCGGAAATAGCCTGCTAGTCCAATCATTGCAGCGTTGTCGGTCGTGGCGCTTTTATCGGGCAGATGAAACGACACGTCGGGCAGCTCGCTTTCAACGACTTTCACGAATGCCCCGCGGAGTGCCTCATTTGCTGAGACGCCACCACCAAGGACGATTGCTTGCGCACCGTATTCTTTCGCCGCTGCAATGGTTTTGTGTATGAGGACTTCAATCACCGCGCTTTGGAACTCACGGGCGAAGATGCGTTTCATATCTGCAGAGAGTGTTTCAAACTTTTTGGCGGCGTAGAGCACGGATGTTTTGATACCGGAAAAAGAGAAATCATAATCGCCCGAATTGAGCATGGGGCGCGGAAATACAATATCGTCGTCGGCTCTCGGAGGAGCTTCGTCTGTAAGCTTGGAAATGGCGGGTCCACCCGGATACGGCAAATCCAAGACGCGTGCCACCTTATCAAATGCCTCACCAACAGCATCATCGCGTGTGCCCCCGATGAATGTACAGGAGAAAAGATCATGCATGAGAACGAGTTCGGTGTGTCCACCGGAGACGAGGAGTGCGAGCGCAGGGAAAGAAACAATGTGTGATCCGAGCGGAAACGTGTTTCCTTTGGAGAAGCCGGAAAGAATATGTCCTTCCATGTGATTGACGGGTACGAGCGGCAAACCCCAGAGGGTGGCAAGTGCGCGAGCGAAATTGATACCAACCCAAAGCGCCGGCTCAAGTCCGGGGCCTTCGGTGACAGCGATAGCATCAATGTCAGGACGAGCAAGCGGCACCGCCTCAAGCATAGCGGCATAAAGCTCAGGTTCACGCTCCAGAATACGCGCAATATCTTCTTGAACATCTTCCGGCGCATTCTCGAGCGTGTTTTCGGGGATCTCAAAGCCTGCATCATCAAGCGCACGCAAACACACCGGCACGAGATTTTTGGCGTGCTCTCGTTTGGCAAGCGAAGGATACACGCCGCCATAGGGTGCGTGGATATCAATTTGCGAATGGACGATGTTGCTTCGGATGTGCATTTCCGATTCGTATATATCACCCGTACCTTCCACGATTGCCACAGCTGTTTCGTCACAACTTGTTTCAATAGCAAGAATAATCATCAGGTCAGTATAGCAGTATGATAGGAGGTTAGGAAGTCAGTAAGAACTCCGAATATACGAATACATACAAATCTACAAATGATACGAATATGTACGAAACGTGCCTCACACCGCAAGCGGTCGGGCGCAAGACAGGAATCTTCAGTATATTGTCTCTAGAGGTTACGCGAAAACCGAGGTTGAGCTTTGGTATTCATACCAAAGCTCAACCTTGGTTTTCCGGATTGCATCTCATGTATTTGAGAATGACAGGAATAAATTTGATATAATAGAGATAATCGTTTAATAGTGTATCGTTCATCGTTTTTTCTATGGAACTCATTTTTTGGATTATTATCTTTCTTGTGTCACTTGTGGCGATGGTGAAGGGTGCCGATTGGATGCTCGCGGCAGCGGAGAAAATCGGACTCGCGCTCGGCCTCTCTTCGTTTATCGTCGGTGTGGTGATTGTGGGATTGGGAACATCGTTTCCCGAGGTTATTTCTTCATTCGCGGCGATTCTCCAGGGTGCGCCTGAAATTGTTCCGGCCAATGTGATTGGTTCGAATATCGCCAATATTTTGCTTGTGGTCGGTCTTTCGGCTGTAGTTGGCGGACGACTTGCCGTCACCAAGAATCTCATTGATCTTGATTTGCCGCTTCTGGCGATTGCTTCAGCACTCTTTCTTCAAATCATCTGGGACAAGCAGATTGTCTTTACTGAAGCGATATTGCTCCTCATCATGTTTGTCATTTATCTTGCCTACACTATCATCCATCGCGAGACAGTCGGCGAGGAGGTAAATGGTAATAACGAAGAGCCGACGGAACACACACCCACGCGTGCTGAACGACGACACTTGGGAGAGACGATCGAGCGTCCGAAGATTGGTGCCAAGGACATTGGCGTGCTTCTTGTGGGACTCGCTGGGCTTGTCATAGGTGCCAACTACTTGATTGAATCGGTGATCACCCTTTCTGAGATTTTAAACATTGCACCGGGAGCAATCTCGCTTGCCGCTGTGGCACTCGGTACGTCGCTTCCCGAGCTTTTGGTTTCTGTGCGTGCGGCATGGCAAAAAAAGCCGGAAGTGGCACTCGGTAATATTTTTGGGTCAAATGTATTCAATATTTTGCTTGTTGCCGGTTTGCCCGGACTTTTCGCCACCTTGCCCGTTGATGAGCAGACATTTACCCTCGGTATGCCGATTATGCTCATTGCCACGGTGCTCTTCATCATTTCCGGCATTTCCCGCCGCATCCATGTGTACGAAGGCGCGATGTATGTGGTCATTTATGTCTTCTTTGTCGGACGACTGTTTGGGTTGTTTTAAGATTTGAAATACGAAAAACGAAATATGAAAAACCGCCGGCTTCTTGCCCCACTTCGCTAAAGCTTCGACGGGGCAAGAAGCCGGCGGTTTTTACAATTAAGAATAGCTCAATTTGGTTGGTGTGTTGTGACCCGCAATAAATTCCTTGAAAGCTTCCATATCTTTTTGAGAGCCTAAAATTCGAATTTGTTTTTCATCTTTTACTAAAATCTGGCTACCTTCTTTATCAGTCCATTGGGCATATTCAGCATAATTTAGGTTTCCTTTCTCTTGGATGAGGGTATCTGTGTCTCCCCAGTTATACATTAAACTACCTCCCGCACCTCTGTCAGCGTTATGAGAACGTGTAAGTTCGTCAAATAATGATTGATTATCTCTAAAATACTTCACTTTCTTTACGTTTAGTAATATAGGTAGTACATAAGGAGTGTCTGAGTACCACTCTACTTCCTCATCATATAGTTTTCTCATGTTAACTTCAGGATATTTTCGGGAGAAAGATACCATCTGTTTTTTGAAGTCGTCAAAAGTTGGGCGCTTAGGTTTTTCCGGATCGAATCTTTTTAAAGCATCTTCTGCGAATAATTGTGCCGTTCCTCTTTCGAAACTAAACCAATTTCCCAGTCCGGAGACGCGTGCGGTTAGACCCTTTTTATTTTTTATCTCAGATAATTTATTCCCTGTTTCTTTTTCTATTGTAGATGTTCCATGGTAAACAATATCTTTTACTTTACTCTCAGGAAATATGGTTTCTAAATATTGGGAATATTGTTCCTCAGTCCCCACACGGCTTATCTCTGGATTTTGTTCAAACACAAAATCAACACCTTCCTTTACGGAGGGTTTTTCAGTAGCATTGTTTAGTACCGTGCTTTTTAAGTTCTCCATTTTGTAATCATTGAAGTTAGAGTAGTAATAGCTCCTCTTTTTGGTATTTCTGCAGCAACAAAAAATTCACCTGCTGTGCCCGTTATGTCGTAGTTTATTCTTTTCATACCTTTGACTAAATGCGGAGAGGGAGGGATTCGAACCCTCGATACGGTTGCCCGCATGCCGCATTTCGAGTGCGGTGCCTTCGACCACTCAGCCACCTCTCCGTGTTGGAAATTAAATAATAAATTACATAATTAATTATATAATTTATTATTTAATTAATTTTGACATGACACGCTCAAAACGTGAATATGTACGAAACATACTACCACTTTTTGCTATTTTTTCAAAACGTGTTACAATAATCGCCATTCGCGGTCTTAATTCCGTGAATCACGGCCCTATCGTCTAACGGTTAGGACGTCAGGTTTTCATCCTGGAAATCGGGGTTCGATTCCCCGTAGGGTCACAAATTGAAGAGGTGAGGGCGCGTGATGTTCCTTTCAGGAACATCGCGCGCCGAATATCTGCCGAAGTATTCGTTATACAGTTGTTTTTATGCTATCATAAGGCGCATATGGAGCAAAAGAAACAAGTGATTACACCGCAGGCGGAAGATTTTGCACAGTGGTATCAGGATGTTGTGAAAGAAGCCGGTCTTGCCGAGAGTTCAGAAGTGCGCGGCTGCGGCATTATAAAGCCGTACGGGTACACAATATGGGAACTCATCAAAGATGAACTTTCCAAGCGTATTGCCGACACGGGAGCAGAGAATGTGTATTTCCCGATGTTTGTGCCGATTGCTCACTTGGAGGCGGAAGCCGATCATGTGGAAGGATTCTCTCCCGAGCTTGCCGTGGTGACTCACGCAGGAGGTGAAGAGCTTACCGAAAAGCTTGCTGTGCGCCCGACGAGCGAGGCGGCAATGTACACCACGTATGCCAAGTGGGTGCAGAGTTATCGTGATTTACCGATGCGACTGAATCAGTGGAATAATGTTGTGCGTTGGGAGAAGCGCCCGCGTGCTTTTTTGCGGTGGAGTGAATTTCAATGGCAAGAGGGGCATTCGGTTTTCCCCGACGAAGAATCTGCTCGCGACGAAGTGTGGGACATGCTCAATCTCTACAAAGAAATGTATCGGTATTTGTCCATCCCCGTGTTTGACGGACGAAAATCAGATATGGAAAAATTTGCCGGTGCGGTGATGACGACGACTGTTGAGGCGATGGCGCGGGACGGAAAAGCAATTCAAGGAGGGACGAGTCATTATCTCGGTACCAATTTTGCCAAGGTGTTTGATGTGACGTATCTCGGTGAAGATGGCCAGCAGCATTTGGCACATCAAACGAGCTGGGGCTTAAGCTGGCGCAGTGTGGGTGCGCTTATCATGGCACATGGTGATGACAGTGGTTTACGCTTGCCGCCGAATGTGGCACCGATTCAGGTGGTGATTGTGCCGATTTACAGAGATGAGAACAAAGATGCAGTGCTCTCTTATGCGCATGATATTGCAGATAAAATGGAGGGAGTGCGTGTGCATGTTGATGACCGTGATGGGCAAACCCCGGGATTTAAATTCAATGAATGGGAGGTAAAAGGTGTGCCGGTACGCTTCGAAATTGGTGGTAAAGAGGTGGATGAAAAAGCAGTCACGGTGTATCGCCGTGATCTTGGAGAGAAAGAGACAAAGACACTCGATGAGGCAATTGCCACTCTTCCGGAATTGTTTACATCGATTGGCGACACATTGTTTGAACAGGCACATGCATTTGCCAAGAATCACATTCATCGTGTTGAAAGTATTGATGAAATAGACGATAGGGCCGGTTTCTTCGAAGCGAGTTGGTCGGAAACCGTTGAATCTGAAAAAATCTTAAAAGAGCGCTTCTCTATGGTGTCACGTGTGTTGCCCAGGGAATATGAGAACGCCACACCAAAAAATGCGAAATGTTTCATTACCGGAGAGCCGGCAAAACACGATTGGTATTTCGCGAAGAGTTATTAAAAAACGGCGCGACTTAGTCGTGTCTTTCTTTGCCGTGGAATATGCAAACGATACTCTACAAAGGAGAGAACGATGACGATAAGGTGATGTATGTCATGCGCGGTTTGCCTGGTTCTGGAAAAACAACAATGGCGCGAACACTTTCGAAATATGTGTATGCAACGGATGATTTTTGGATGAAAGATGGAAAGTATGTGTTTAATATTGAACGATTGAAAGAGGCGCATCGCTGGAACGTCAATCGTGTTGAAGATGTTTTGAAAGAAAGTATGTCGCCAATTGTGGTAGATAATACCAATCTTGAATCCCGTGATATCAAACCGTATCTTCTACTAGCAATGGAGTATAACTATTCCGTTATTCTTGCAGAACCTGATACTCCATGGAAACACGATATCGCCGTTCTTGCAGAGAAGAATCTCCATCATATTGGAGCAGAAGTACTGCAAAAGAAACTGGTGCGATTTAAACGTGATATCACACTGCGGGATGTACTTGATGCGGAAGTAAATATCTAGATTCCCGCTCGGGAGCGGGAATGACAGGAACAGAGAGTATCGTAATTTCTGGCTTGACCCCAAAACCAGAGGTGGAGTAAGAAAAGACAAAAACGGCGCGGACATGAAATGTCCGCGCCGTTTTGCTAATTCCGAATTTCTAACTTCTAATTTCTAGAGCAGTATTTTCCGCTCCGGATGTGCGAAATAGTCTTGCGCGCCGATACTCCAGAGTTGGGTGTCGTTGCCGTCGGGCTTGGCCGTGCCGTTTTCGTCGATGAGAAAGAGTTCGGGCGTGGCATCCGTTATGTGCGGAACAATACGCTCGCTTATTTCTTTCACATGGGGGAGATTGTGTTTGCGCGCCGCCATGTGGATCATAGCTTGCTCGTATGTCCACACAGTACGGGCATGGTATTTGTCGTGCATGTCTTTTTCCGTTTCGGCATCAATAGTGCGGTAGCCAACGGCTGTTTCAAGGGCTTGGGAAAAGAGGGCGATGCGCTCGGCGATGTCGTTGGGGACGTCTTCCGGCTTAAGATAGGCGAGGCCGTGGAGGAGTCCGGAGGAGATACCGTCGATAGGACCGCGTGTGTCACGGGCAATGCGATACAAACCACGGTCACTCTGCCAGAGCTGAATAAGCTCGCTGAGCATGACCTCGGTCGTATGCTCGTAGGTATGCTTTTCAAGGAGCGTATCAGCGGCGCGAAGCGCTCGGAGGTTTTGAATATGAGCGAATGTGTACACAATCGGATATACGGGAATACCGCCCGTTCGACGTGCCACTTCAGAATCTTTCCAATAGGTCACCTTAAGTGCGTATTCATCGGCATCGGAAAATGACGGATCCACACTAAACCAGCCGTCACGAATGTGATTCAAGATATACAACGATGCGCGTTCGATGCGTTCTTTTTCTTGCTCGGCAAGCGCGCCATCGCCACTTACTTTCTTATAAATATCATGCCCAATGAGATACAGCGCTGTAGTGTCGCAGGCATTGAATTCGGTGGAGCGTCCGCGATAAATAACCGGCGGATACTGATGGAAAATTTTCCCCGGCTCTTCACCGGTAAACGGATCTTTCCTTTCTCCCTGGCGCGCACCGGAAAAAAGAAGCTGATCATGGAGAAGCGAGACATTACTCGTGAGGATGCCGGTGATGATGCCATCGCGCGTGAAATTCTGCGGGAAGTCATGAGCAAACACACATCCTTCCCGTTTTTCTTTATTGATACCGGCTTTGTAAAGCGTGTAGCCGGCGAGGATCATGCGAAGGTCTTGGGGAATCATATGTTAGGAGGTTAGTAAATTAGGAAATTAAGCATTAAAAAAGACACATATAGTATAGCATGTCTCTTCAATTCCTGTGTCGCCGCACAGATACAACACATGAATGTCCCGGAGTTACTAAGCGTATTGCTTCGCTAAAGCTCGCAATCCGCTAAGTACTCCTGGACGCGGCTCGCAGCCCCGCAAGCGGGGACCCACTGCTCCGCCGTTCAATTCATGTGTCGCCTCACAAATACATAATAAGCACGGAGGCATGCTCCGTACTTATGTATTTGTGGGCGACACAGGAATTGAACCTGTGACCTTCACAATGTCAATGTGACGCTCTAACCATCTGAGCTAGCCGCCCGTGGGATTATCTTACACTTTTGCAGCACTGATTTCAATGGGAATGTAGTGAAAAAATTTAACAGATGATATAATTCAACGTATTATGATTAATAAAACAACAGATGAAGACGGAGGTGTTGGATTTAAGAAATTTAATCAACAAAGCGGAGGGGATTATTGGGAGAATTATTTTAGGCGAGACAAAGAATTCTACGATACGATTAAAAAACATATGTCAAAATATATTCCCCGAAGAGACACGCGTGGTCTTGATATAGGTGCTGGTCCTGGAGTCGGTGCGCGTTTGCTTGTTGATCTAGGATTTGCAACCAGGCTGACCGGATTGGAGCCTTCGCAGACACATCTCGATGGCAAGAGACTCTCCGAAGAACTGCTTTCTCAGAAAAGTTCTGTTGAATATCATGTAGAGAATGGTGGGATTGCAGATGTAGATGTTTACAGTAGAGCTGTTTTTGATTATATATTAATACTCAGAGCATCTCATGAAATAGGGGAATCGTTGGGGAGTAAAGAATCTTTCTTTTCTGAACTCTCGAGAATATCTCAATCGCTAAAGAAGCCTGGCTTCTTGATTATTGCAGAGCCTCAATATTCAGAGGATATTAATCCAGAGGAAGTCGTAAAAAAAGTACAGAAATACCAACTAGAAAACATCGGGCATTGCCATGTGCCCGATGATTATATCAATGCTAGAGAAATGCGAATACAAATCGAGAAATTGGGATTACAACTAAAAAAAGAGACGATTTTGCCCAATGGTAAACTTTTAGATTATCTGCGGTCGGAAGAAATGAGTATAGAAGAGAGTCCTTGCAGTTTTTACGTGCAAACTTTTATGAAGCAGTAAAAGTATCGTCTCGTATATAAGAAACATCTCTGTGTTGCTCCAATTCTTTCTTGAATTGTTGTACAGAATCAGAATCAGGAGTCCACTCCTGAGGATTCTTGAGAAAATGAATTAACATCTCTGCAATACGTCCAGGAAAATATCCCTTATGGGCGAGTCCTTCAACTAATTCGTGGGCGGAGATGAGGGAGTATGTCTGTATATTTTTTTCTTGAAAGGTAGGTATTTTGTCCCACGTATTATAATCGACAATCACAATCATTGATGAGTATTGAAATCCTTCTTTATCGGCCTCCTCAAAGACGGAGGTCATGCCTTTTCCTTTGGCGCTTAGATTATCAATGAATATTATTTTCGCACCCTTATGATATTTTCCATCAAATGCTTCTTTTGAGCCATAGCTCTTCCTCTCTCCTCGAGCAAATATCCAGGGTATGCCGGAAGCAAGCGAGGCCGCTGATGCTAGGCTAATTCCTGTTGTGGAGATACCGCATAATATATCACAACCGCCTATGTCTTTTGCTTCCTGAGCAATTTGCTCGCCGATAAATTTGAGAAAATCTGGATTAGACACAGAAACATCCGCCCACATTGGTATTACCACGGGCGTATTTGGTTTTGAAAAATGACCAACAAGGAAGCTCTTCTGTTTTGCGACTTCCTCTATTATTCTTTCTTTTATTTTTGATTTATCCATAAGAATGATTATAAAGTAAAACCCCTGGCATTTTCAACCAGGGGCGGGACCATGTCCCTTGATTATTCCACGGAAGTTGCCACCGAAGAAAGCTTCTCAAGCAACTCGCGACCATTAGAAAAGGTCTCAAGATTGACTTTCGCTCCCACCGCTCGCATGGACTGTAGGAACCCAGGAAGGATTCTGCATTTCTCATGCGCGATGATTACCTTCCTGTAGGCAGCGGCATACCCGAGCTCAGTAAGTGTTCCTGCGCCGCCACCGATTACGACGACAACATTCGCGCTTTCAACGAGAAGGCTGTTTCTTGCGAAGCCCATCCCGGTGTAGGTGATGGTGCCTCCAGGAAGTGGAAAGCCTTTCTCTTCGTGTTCTACCTTTGAGTCCCAGGGCGAGATGCCAAGGAGCTTTTCTGTTGGACCGCCAGCAGCAATAAAGGACTGAACGAATTTGTAGGGGAGGCCAGTGCCCGCACCCCAAACAATTTCCTCAATACTCTGCATGTTTGCTACGACTTCCCCGCAACAACCTGCAAGATCCCTTTCGTTTCCGAACGGCTTCGATCCACCACACACTGCTATTTTCATGACCAGGTCCTCCTTATTATTAGATTTATTCTTGTTTAAAATACAAGTTCTCCTCCCTACCTTTAAATACGAATTGATATAATCATTCGTATGAAAAACAAAAA
>CAZULS010000002.1:0-294908 GCA_964621395.1 uncultured Candidatus Saccharibacteria bacterium
AAGCGTGGGTAGCGAATGGGATTAGATACCCCAGTAGTCCACGCCCTAAACGATGATGACTGGCTTTTCGGAGTATCGACCCTCTGAGAGGCGAAGCTAACGCGTTAAGTCATCCGCCTGGGAAGTACGACCGCAAGGTTAAAACTCAAAGGAATAGACGGGGGCTCGCACAAGCGGTGGATTATGTGGTTTAATTCGATGATAAACGAAGAACCTCACCAAGACTAGAAACCAAGCTGCACGCCCTGTGAAAGCAGAGTTCCTTCGAGGGTGCTTGGCAGGTGATGCATGGCCGTCGTCAGTTCGTGGTTTGAACTGTTCCCTTCAGTGGGGTAACGAACGCAACCCTCATCGTCTGTTATAAGTGTCAGACGAGACCGCCCAGCCCTTTTGGCATTATCTTTTTCGCGAATGTATTACGTTTATCTCATACAATCGACTCGGAAAGATTTTCTGTATGTTGGAAGTACAGAAGATTTGAAGCGTCGATTTGATGAGCATAATGCGGGTACGCAAAAAGCGACAAAAGGATATGCGCCATTTCAATTAGTGTACTATGAGGCCTACGCTTCAAAAACCGATGCGCTCATTCGCGAAAAAGCGTTGAAGCATCACGGAAGTGTGATAGGTCATTTAAAGAAACGGGTAGTACATAGTTTGGATATAGTGCCAAAAGGGCTGGGAGGAAGGCGGGGATGACGCCAGGTCAGCATGTCCCTTGATGTCTTGGGCTACACACGTAATACAATGGCCGGTACAACGGGTCGCGACGGGGTAACCCTGAGCCAATCCTAAGAAAGCCGGCCCCAGTTCGGATTGAGGTCTGCAACTCGACCTCATGAAGTTGGAATCGCTAGTAATCGCAGGTCAGCTAAACTGCGGTGAATATGTTCCCGAGCCTTGTACTCACCGCCCGTCAAGTCAGGGGAGTCGGGAGTGCCCGAAGCTCCTGCGTTTGTGCAGGATCTAAGGTAAACTCGATAACAAGGACTAAGTCGTAACAAGGCACGGCTAGCGGAAGCTGGTCGTGGAGTATGTCAATTGACACTCGTTTCGCGGATGCGAAACTGATGTCGATCTCATTCGCGTATATTTCTATAATATATTGAATGATGAAGTGTTCGTCTCGGAGCTTGAAATTGAGACGGCAGTTGCGTGCGCAACACAAAATCGAACGAGACAAAAGAAAGTGCATTTGAAAGATACACCCGAAAGGGTGTATTTTTCGTGCAGACAAAGTTGCTCATAAGCTCTATTTTTGTTATAGTGTTGCCTACGCGCGTTTGAGAGGACAGTTAGAGCGCAGTCCTGATAAATACATCATTCAGATGTTATAAGAATGAATACGAATAATTATATGCTTTGTGCGCGTTTAGCTCAGGTGGTTAGAGCGCAGTCCTGATAAGACTGAGGTCCCAAGTTCGAGTCTTGGAACGCGCACAAAGCATGGAACCGTATTCATTCTCATGCCATCCTCACTCGTATTTATTGGCGACGTAGAGCGAATAATATGAAAAAGAAGCTTTTTCATATTTGAGCCGAGGAGCCAATATGGAACATATAAGACTGAGGTCCCACGTTCGTCTTGGAACGCGCACAAAGCATAATATCTGATTACTATGAAACCGCTCTCAGGAATTCCTCAGAGAGTGGTTTTCTTTTTGTAACAAATATCATTCCTCCATTTTCTCACGGAGAAATGTGTTTAAATCGAATGAATTTCGCCCGTCAAGTATCTCAAAGATGAGTTCAAGGGTATCGTATACAATATGTGACATGTGCTTGTCTTTCACGACAATAGCGCGTTGTTCGGCGAGATTTGAGAGGAGAACAAAATTTTTTGCAACCATGATTTCCCCGGAAGAGAGAAAACGATTATCTTGAAAGAGCTTCAAACCCACCGTCCTTCCAAGATGCGATCCAACGAGAGATTTATCGACTCCAGAAAAGGCCTCAAGAATTTTCTTATTTGTGATACCTTTAAGGATAATGTCTTTTTGTTTGAACTTGCGATGTATTTCTTTGATGAAAGAAGTTGGTAGAGTAGAAAGTTCTTTCTTGGCAGCATCGCTTCCTTGCACCACTAAGACAATACTGTTCGTGGAGATAGAGGAGAGGTGGGCATACGCCTGAACGATGTCCCTCCCCTCGTATATTCTGAAGATATTTTTATTATGTTTCTTTCGTATCGTGGATGACCATACGATTTTCCTTCCTTCAACTTTTTTCTTTACATGACGATGTTTCTCCATTCTCTGCAGCCGATAATGAACAGTTGTTCGCGGAATGTGTATACGCCGCGCTATTTCCGAAGGGTGGAGTTCTTGGTTATTGAGAAGATCAAGAATTTGATTGTCGAGAGTATCGAGATACATGTACCAAGTATATCCATTGACACATTCTTGTCAATAAGACGGATGAAATATATTGTATATAAGAATTATTTTATCTTTTTATTTTTTCATATGGATATCACACGGCTTTTGATAGAATGTTTTTATTAGCAGTAACTTATATCGCAATATGAATACACTTCAAAAAACATCCGATGGCTATTTGGCGATGTGTCATGTAGGTACATGTCCTGAGATAAAACAAGAAGGTGGTTTGTTTCTTATACGAAATTCCAAAACAAAAGATACCGTTATAGAATTCACAAAGGAAGAAGTGACAGCACTTCAGGACATGTTGAGGCAGATTCTCTAAAAGGGTCCCATATGTATGCAATAGCGCCTGTGCTATGAGGAAGCACATTGCCGGTTATAGCGTATATGTTGAAAAGTCGTTTTTAGCGACTTTTCTTTTTGTGTTTCTCGGCGTATACTGAATTCTCAATAGGACACATGACATCTCATACTCAAAAATATATCGGCGTGTTTGATTCCGGCTTTGGTGGTATTGATGTATTGCGTGGATTGGTAAGAGAATTACCCGCATATAGTTTTCTCTATCTTGGAGATACGGCACGTACACCGTATGGGACACGCTCTCAAGAGATCGTGTATGAATTTACGAAGCAGGCAGTTGATTACATGTTTTCGCATGGTTGTGAATTAATACTTCTTGCGTGCAATACGGCATCCAGTGATGCGCTCCGCAAGATTCAGAGGGAACATCTTCCTGTATATCATCCTGGTAAACGCGTGTTGGGTGTATTGATTCCCGCAGCAGAAGAAGCGATTGTCCAAACTGAAAATAAGAAGATTGGTGTTATTGCCACAGAAGGGGCGGTGGCTTCGGGCGCTTTTGAAAGAGAGCTGAAAAAGATTGATTCATCTGCACATGTGTTTCAGCAAGCATGTCCGCTTCTTGTTTCCTTGGTTGAATCTGGAGAGTATAAGTCTCAAGCAGCAAAAATGATTTTGGAGAATTATCTTACTCCTCTGAAAGAGGCGGGTGTAGATACGCTTATTCTTGGGTGTACGCATTATGGAACGTTTGAAGGACGTATTAAGGAGTATATTGGCGATACTGTGACCATTGTATCAGAGGCAAACACCACCCCGGCAAAATTAAAGGAATATCTTAAGAGACATCAGGAGATTGATAAGAGGCTCAGTAAGGGTGGGATGATTCAATTTTATACCACGGACCTGTCCGAGCGTTTTGAGAGTTTGGGGAGTATGTTTTTCGGCAAGAAAATAAAAGCACAAAAGATTTCTTTAAACTGATCGAATGTACGTTTTCCGGGAACGGGTTCCAGTTCTTGGGTCTTGTATGTGCTATAATGCTCCCAATATGAAGAAAGAAATGAAGGATATCTTTGGAGGGAAGACAATTCTCATTCTCGGGCTTGGGCTTTTAGGGCGAGGGGCTGGTGTTGCTCGTTTTCTTGCACGTACCGGCGCCAAGCTCATTGTGACAGACCTAAAGAGTAAAGAAGACTTGGCGGAGTCGCTTCGCGGATTGAAAAAGTTTTCCAATATCACATATGTTCTCGGCAAGCATCGTATGAGTGATGTTGAAAAAGCAGATATGGTTATTCGGAGTACGGCAGTACGATATGACTCACCGTTTGTGCTCCGCGCCAAAGAAAAGAATATTCCGGTGGAAATGGACGCCTCGCTTTTTACCAAGCTTATGCCAGAAGGAGTGACACTTGTTGGGGTAACGGGCACAAGAGGAAAATCAAGTGTATCCTATGCTGCAGCGCACATTCTTGGAAGGGCGAAGAGCTTCAAAGGGAATGTGTATTTGGCGGGAAATGTGCGTGGTGTGGCGACATTGCCGCTCCTTGAGAAAGTGAAGAAGGGGGATGTGGTCGTCCTTGAGCTTGATTCATGGCAATTGCAGGGCTTCGGTGAGGCGCGGGTGTCTCCTTCTATTGCGGTGTTTACAACATTTATGCGCGACCATATGGATTACTACCGAGGAAATATGCGTGCGTATATGAAAGACAAGACGCATGTGTATCGATATCAGAAAAAAGATGACGTACTTATTACGTCCAATGACACATTGAGAGCAATGAGCTCATATGGGGCACCCGTTCCTAAGAGTCGTGTGAAGAAAGCACGGGAGATTTCCGCTGATACAAAGATGAGAGTCATTGGGCGACACCAGAGAATAAATCTTGGATATGCCGCGGAGGTGTGTCGGGTTCTTGGGGTGTCGGAAGGAGATATTAAAAGGGGAATTGCGACATTTCCCGGTGTGGAAGGGCGACTTGAATACGTGGGGAGATTACGAGGAGTTGTGTGGTACAACGACAACAATGCCTCATCTCCAGATGCGACGATTGCCGCACTCGATACATTTAAGAAAGAGAAAAGGGATATTGTGTTGATTGCAGGCGGAACGGACAAAAATCTTGATTTGAAATTACTCGCTTCACACATTGCGCGTATTCCGAAAGCAACAATACTTCTTCCCGGCACTGCCTCTGACACGTTGATTGATATATTGCGAACAATGAAAAAGACACCCCCGGTAATGTGTGTGGAGAGCATGAAGAGCGCAGTATCTGCAGCGTATGATATGGCAGAGAGAGGGGATTGTGTTCTTCTGTCGCCGGGAGCATCCAGCCACGGTCTTTTTAAGAATGCCTATGATCGTAATGATCAATTTCTCAAAGAGGTGAAGAAATTAATGAAAAAATTTTCATGAGCACTGAAATGTCCAGAGTAAATATCGACGAGCTTCAGAAAGTGCACTGTATTGGCATTGGGGGGATTGGGGTTTCGGCGCTTGCGCGGATGTTTCTTTCGCGTAGTGTGGCAGTGTCTGGCTCTGATATGGCGCTTTCTGAAATTACCGCTCTGCTTGAGGAAAAGGGTGTAACGATATACGAAGGGCATGATGCAAAGAATGTTTCGGAGGATGTTGATATGGTGGTGTATTCGCCGGCTGTCAGGGAAGGGAATCCGGAATATGATGAGGCGAAGCGTCGAGGCGTGCCACTCCTTTCATATCCGGAAGTGCTCGGTCTTTTGTCGCAGAGCATGAAAACAATCGCCGTGTCGGGCACCCATGGAAAGACAACCACAACCGCCATGATTGCCCACATTGCACTTAAAGCCGGACTTTCACCGACAGTGATTGCAGGGAGTCTTATGCACCCGCTTCCTGAGTGGGGTGTGCCTGAGCGGACGAATTTTATTGCCGGCACAAGCGATGTGTTTATTGTTGAGGCGTGTGAGTATAGGCGTTCATTTTTGGCGCTTCATCCCGATATTCTGGTCATCACCAACATTGAAGAAGACCATCTTGATTACTACGCTGATCTGGCGGATATTCAGTCGGCGTTTTCTTCACTTGTCTCGCACATGAAAAAAGGAGGGTGCGTTGTGTGTCGCCCCGGGACAGCGGCAATTGCGCCGGTTGTGGAGGGGGCGGAGAGCGTCGATTACGGCACTGTGTCTGTGGCTCTGTCGCTCAAGGTATTTGGAAAGCACAATGAGGAGAATGCGCGCGCGGCAATTGCTGCCGCGCGCGCCCTTGGCGTCTCAGAAAATGTTGCCGCAGAATCCCTAAGCGATTTTCCCGGCACATGGCGAAGGGGGGAATATAAAGGGAGTTTGGCATCGGGGGCGAAGGTGTACGATGATTACGCCCACCACCCCACGGAAATTCGCGCCACACTCCTAGGATTTCGCGAAGCGTTCCCCAACGCACGTATTTCTGTGATTTTTCATCCACATCTCTATTCGCGCACAAAGCTCCTCATGAGCGATTTTGCGAAGAGTTTTGGTGATGCCGATACTGTAATCGTTGCCGATATCTATGCGGCGCGAGAAAAGAGCGACGGTACCGTCCATGCTCGCGACTTGGTAGAACGCATACAAAAAGAGGGGAAAGACGCAGTATACGGCGGCAGTCTTGCCGACATCACAGAATCTCTTTCAAATAGAGAATATACGGATAATGACATCATCATTACCATGGGCGCCGGGGATGTGCATGTGGTGGGGGAGTCTCTTTTGGTATAATAAAAGTATGCTAGGAATACGATACAACCATGGCTTTACGCTCATTGAGCTCTTGGTCGCTATTTCCATCGTCTCTCTTTTGTCCTCGCTTGTTATGGCGGCCATTGGAGATGCACGTGACAGAGCGGAATACTCAAAAGCATTGCAATTTTCCACACATCTCGATCGTGCACTCGGTGCGGAGGCTGTGGGGATGTGGAATTTTGAGAATACTGCGACAGATGTCTCCGGTTGGAGACATCATGGTACTCTTGTGGGGAATGTGACATTTTCCGAAGACACATACAGTGATGGGCTAAGTGGATATGCATTGGAACTCGATGGAGTCGGGGATTATGTGACGACAACATATGGCGATGGAGTAAATCCGAGCACACAAAAAAGCACCTATAGTCTCTGGGTAAAATCTGATAATCCAACTGCTGCGAAAATGTTTTTTGTGCAGGGAAACTGGACCTCGTCAAGTAGGGCGTACTTTGGACATTATGGAGGTGTGTGGTCAATGGGTATACAAGGAAGCGGCTGGAGTGTTTCACAAAACGCTGGATCGGTAGATGGAGACTGGCATCACATTGCAATAGTGTTTGACGGTTCAGTAGCTCATTTCTATATAGACGGGAAAGACAAACTCCAGAAGAATTACACGTCGTACACGTTTAATCAAGATCTTTCTATCGGGACAGGTCGTCCGACTGGTACAGGATATGACTGGGATGGCCTTATTGATGATTTTCGTGTTTATGAAACTGATCTTACTGCCCAAGAAATCAAAAATCAGTATCTTGTTGGTGTGGAGAAGTTATATGCGACAGGAGAGTTCGATGAAGGTGAGTACCACAATCGGCTTGGTATGATAGAATCTCTTCATGAATAACATGGATGCAACACTTTCAATCGTCGCAACACCAATTGGTAATCTCGAAGATATTACCCTTCGAGCGCTTCGTGTGCTTGGCGAGGCGGATATGGTTTTGTGTGAGGATACGCGCGTGACCAAAAAACTATTGGGAAAATATGATATCCATACGAAGACGATGCGCTATGATGCGCATAGTAGCGAGAAGACGCGTGCTGATATTGATGCGCTTCTTGGGGAAGGGAAACATATTGCACTTGTGTCTGATGCCGGTACGCCCGGCATCTCGGACCCGGGTGTGCATTTGGTTGCCCATGTCCGTGAGACATTTGGCGATGACGTGCGTATTGAAACGATTCCCGGAGCCTCGGCACTCACGGTGGCCCTTGCTGGGGCGGGTATACCGGCGCCGTCGTTTACATTTTTGGGATTTATTCCGCATAAAAAAGGACGTCAGACACTTTTTGAGGAAATGGCGCATGCCGAAAAAGCAAGTGTCTTTTATGAATCTCCTCACCGCATTATGAAAACACTGGAATCGCTCAGGGAATATATGCCGGAACGCCGTATTGCGCTTGCTCGAGAACTTACCAAAATCCACGAAGAGTACGTGCACGGAACTCCCGAAGAGGTTATACTATATCTCGAAGAGCATCCGGATCATATACGCGGTGAATTTGTCGTTATTGTCTCCGGCACATAATCATTTATCATTTATCTGTTTATTAAGTATGTCAGGAATTCAGTTTGACGAGGGAAATATGCCAGCGCGTCGTGTTGGTGTGGAGGAGAAGAAAGGTTTTACCCAAAAACTTGTGGACAAAGGCATTGCAAAAGATTATGCACAAGCCGAAAAGATGCTGATTGGTGTGGCGATTATTGCTTTCCTCCTTACCGGTTTTGTTGTTGTGAGCCGTGGTTCTTCCAATGATATTCCGGTTGATTCATATGTACCGGCTGAAGATGGTGAGCTTTAATATTCAAGTATGATTTGTTCTTCAACACACAAAGGATTTACCCTTATCGAACTTCTAGTGGCAATTGCTATTATTGCTCTTCTTTCATCACTCGTCATGTCTGCGGTGAATGATGCGAGAGAGAAGGCGATAGCAGCAGAGATTGTGCAAGACTTCAGAACCATTGAAAAGGCACTGTATCTCTATGCTGATAGTGAAGGGGTATCAGATTGGTGGAATTGTAGTGGAGGATGCACTATTGAGGGAACAGTTCTTGGGAATGACCCAAGTATTGAGAGCATGTCGAATGGCACTGGTTTGTCCGAATTCCTCCCTACGGTTCCTGTTTCTCCAATTGGTGGCTACTATATATATGATTATGACGGAGATGATTATTGTTCGGGTGGCTGTTGGAGGGCGCAGGCATTCAATATTGTCCTAGACGATACTTCTCAAGCAAATGAGATGGGGGCTATTGTCGATGATATTGTTGATAACGGTGACGGTACTTGTGATGGAAGTATAAGTTATGGTCTTGATTGGGGAGGTGATTCGATTGTGTACCATGCAAGCTGTAAGGGGAAGTTTTAAGTGACTGTAGAAAAAGAAAGGGCCTGACACCACTCTTGCACGTATACAAAAGTACTATCTGATGAAGGCAGGTGGTGCTTTTTAGTGAGCAATATTACTTTACAAAAGTCGGGAGTGGTGTCAGGCCCTTTCTTTTTCCCGTATTCCACCGTATAATACCCGATATGTCACGATCCATTATTATCATTGTATTATCGCTTCTTACGGCACTGTTCCCGCATCTGGGCTTTCCGGGCAATATTAAAAACACGGCCGTAACGCTGCTTTCGCTTGGTATTGCTGTTCTTGGGTATATGGCGTATCGTAGCGCTCGGGCTGAGAATGCCCGTAAGCAATACGAGGAATATTCGATGGCTGATGAGTCTACCGATACTCTTCCGGAATAGCGCATATGGTACGTAAGGCGACACAGATATATATCATTGCCGGCGGCGTCTTCATCGTCGGTTTTCTTTCATTTGCGTATTTTGGTGCACCGCTTTTTTCACTTGAGTACAATCGCAACACAGCACAAGAGCGTTCCCGAGGAGATCAAGTGCCATCTCCAACGTACACAGCCTCTTCGACCAAGCCCACAAAGACAGAATTTGTAGCGTCTCATCTTGCCACTCCCGAACCACTTAAAGCCCTCTACATGACAGCATGCTACGCTGCCACACCACATCTCCGCGAAGGATTGATTCAAAAAATCGAACGCACGAATGCCAACGCCCTCATGATTGATATTAAGGATTATTCTGGTACCATTGCGTTCAGAGCACAGGACCCTCGTTTCCATGACGCATGGGAAAACGGCGGAGGATGCGTGATTGCTGATTTGCCGGGCATTCTTGAAGATCTTCACGATCGAGGCATTTACACAATTGCGCGTATTACCGTTTTCCAGGATCCGTATTATGCGAGGAAGCACCCCGAAGGTGCCGTGCAAAAAGAAAGTGATAAAAATGTGTGGACGGATTATAAAGGGATTAGTTTTGTTGATGCCGGCAACACCGAATACTGGGAATATATTATCGCTCTCGCGAAGGAGGCGTACCGTATCGGCTTCGATGAGCTGAACTTCGATTACATTCGTTTTCCATCCGATGGCAATATGCAAGACATTTGGTATCCGATAAGCGAGGAGAAGGTGGCAGCTGATCCGCTCCTGGGAAAAGCAATCGTGGTGGAATCATTTTTTGCACATCTTTCACGAGAGCTTCGTGATCCGTCGTGGCTTCTTGCGGGTGAGACCGGCCCCATCCTTTCCGCCGACCTCTTCGGCATGACAACAACCAATACCGATGATCTCAACATCGGTCAGATTCTCGAATATGCCGCGCCACACTTTGATTACATTGCACCGATGGTGTATCCGTCGCATTATCCTACAGGCTTCAATGGCTACGGAAATGTCAATGCGCATGCCTATGATATTATTGCTTTTTCGCTCGGCAATGCCGTGGCACGCATGAAGAGAGCGGGGGAAGATCCACTTAAGATCCGTCCGTGGCTACAAGATTTTGATTATCCGGTGCCGTATACACCGGAGATGGTGCGTGAGCAGATTCACGCCACATACGATACCGGTCTCACCTCATGGATGCTTTGGGATCCTTCAAATATCTATACCGAATCGGTGCTTCTCGATGAGCTCGACACCTACGTGCCGTCGCCATATGTGATATCATTACCTGAGCCGGAGGAGGAGACGGCAACGGCATCAACGACAGTTGAGGGTGTGGGAGAGAACAACCAATAACACCACACTTTTCCTCATTTTTTAAAGCCGGACTTTGCGCAAGACTTCATATGAATGGCATAATAATAAAGACAATATTCGCAATTTTTCTCGCATTCGGTATATTCCTTGCGAGCGGTATTGTCTATGCCGCAGAGCCCGTGACGGTCTACTTTTTCCACGGTGATGGGTGTCCGCATTGTGCCGAGGAAGAAGAATTTCTTGATGTACTCGAGGAGCGCGATGATGTGGAGGTGAAGCGCTTTGAAGTGTGGCACAATGCGGACAACCGCGCCATTCTCTCTAAAGCGGCGGATGCACTCGGTGCAACATTCAACGGTGTGCCGATTACCATTGTTGGCGAGCGAGCGATTGTCGGATGGAGCGATGCCGAGACATCAGGAGCACATCTATTGCGCACCATACAATCTGTTCAAGAAGAGCACGATGCTGATATTGTCGGATCACTCATCACCCATGAGAATTCGGCATCTCCCGACACCAACACATCGCCGACGGAAAAGGAAATCGATTATGAAAGTGTCGCATTGCCATCATTTATAACACAGTGGGGGACAGCGCTTTCTCTGCCGGTCATCACGGTCCTTTTTGCTGCTGTTGACGGATTTAATCCTTGTGCTATGTGGGCGCTCGTATTTCTCATCACGCTTCTTTTCGGCATGAAAAATCGCAAGCGCATGTGGATTCTCGGCAGTGCATTTATTCTCGCGTCGGGTGCCGTGTATTTCCTCTTTATGGCGGCATGGCTCAATTTGATTCTTTTCCTCGGTTTCATTGTATGGGTGCGTATCATTATCGGACTCATTGCGCTTGCCGGCGGCGCGTATTATCTCTATGAATGGAAAACAGCTCCCGAAGCCGGCTGTAAAGTCACCGACGAATCACAAAAGACACAGCTGATTGAGAGGATGAAGCGCGCAATCGGACATAAGAGTTTTGCGCTTGCTCTTATCGGTATCGTTGTGGTGGCCGCGCTGGTAAATCTCGTTGAGCTTGTCTGTTCTGCTGGACTGCCCGCCACATACGCGCAAGTTCTTGCACTTCACGACTTGGCAACGTGGCAGTATTACGGCTACTTGCTCTTGTATGTACTCGTATTCATGCTCGACGACATGGTGATATTTGCCATAGCAATGACCACGCTTTCGCTCACCGGTATCGGCAACAAATACACTCGCGCATCCCATCTCATCGGCGGCATCCTCATGGTCATTATCGGCCTTCTCCTCATCTTTAAGCCGGAAATTTTACTTTTTGGGTAGACGTTGCGGAAAATGATACGGCGTGGTATATATACATTTGGTAACATCTTTCGGAATATAAATTGAAAAAAGATGCCAATTAAGACGTTTTGTGAGGAATCAAGAGGCACACTCAAGAATATCGAATGTACCTTGAGGAAAATGGATAAAAAAATAGACGAAGACGAAGAACTCAAGGGGAAGGATAAGCTGAGCGTTGATACTGCAATGGCTGAGTCTCCAAGAGGGTTTTTTATCGTACGTACTGTTTTGTATGCTCCGAGAACTCTTTCGCCGTATGATTAACGTACCACTGGCGATGTTTTTTACAGGCACGGGTAAAACCGTGCTTTTTTGCTTGGTGTTTTTGACAGTAAAGCAATAAACTGTCATCCCGCACTTGATCCTAAACCACAAATGGTCGGATACAATGCGGGATCTAGAAATGGTTGTTTCGTGAAGTGGATTGCAGACAAAACCAAAGTTCATCTTTGGTATGCATACCAAAGATGAACTTTGGTTTTGAAGATCCCGGATCAAGTGCGGGATGACAGCTGTTTATGGCGCGCGTAGCGCGCCATTCTCGAAACCACAGCCCCACTTTCACTTATTAAGTGTAATTGCCACATTTCGTTAGCTAAAATCTCTAACGACTAACGTTATCTAAAAGTAATCAGTGAAAGTGGGGCTGGGCAAGCTCGATACTCGCAACTCGAAACTCCTCCATATTTTTCCCTCAACCCAAACAACCACCTTCTCTTCACTCTCAACTCTCAACTTGATATACTGTATGTAATGTCCGACTCTCAACAAGTCACGTATTTTGCTGAGACCGATTTTCGCAACAAAAAGCAGAAATTCGGCATCAAAGCGAGCGACCGCACCCGTCACATGTATGTGATTGGAAAGACCGGTATGGGGAAATCGACTCTCCTTGAAAACATGGCTGTACAAGATGTGTTAAACGGCAATGGTGTGGCGGTGATGGATCCGCACGGAACATTTGCCGAGAAGATTTTGGAGTATGTTCCGGAAGAGCGTATCAATGACGTGATTTATTTCGCGCCTTTTGATATGGAGTATCCGATGTCGTTTAATGTCATGGAAGACGTGGGATACGACAAGCGCCATCTGGTAGTTTCCGGCCTCATGAGTGCATTTGAAAAGATTTGGGCTGATGCCTGGTCGGCGCGTATGGCATATATTTTGCAGAACACCCTTTTTGCACTCCTTGAATATCCCGATTCCACACTCCTTGATATCAATAAAATGCTCGTAAATAAAACCTTCCGTAAGGAAGTGGTGGGAAATGTGACCGATCCATCGGTGAAGTCTTTCTGGGTGGATGAATTCGCCAAGTACACCGATCGCTATGCCCAGGAAGCAACGCCGGCAATTCAAAACAAAATTGGTCAATTCACATCCAATCCGCTCATTCGTAATATTGTCGGCCAGCCGGAGTCAAGTTTTGATATTCGCAAAGTTATGGATGAGAAGAAGATTCTCATTATGAACCTTTCCAAAGGGCGTATCGGTGAAGGAAATACCAATCTTCTTGGAAGCATGCTCATCACCAAGATTTACTTGGCGGCGATGTCGCGCGCCGATGCCGATAATATTGCCACATTACCGAATTTCTATTTCTTTGTCGACGAGTTTCAATCATTTGCCAATAAATCATTTGCCGACATTCTCTCTGAGGCACGCAAATACAAGCTCAATCTCACCATTGCCCATCAATATGTGGAGCAAATGGACGAAGAGGTGCGCAGTGCTGTGTTTGGCAACGTCGGCACCATGATTACCTTCCGTGTTGGCTCGTTTGACGCGGAGATTTTTGAAAAAGAATTCGCGCCGCAATTCACATCAGAAGACATTGTAAACCTCGGCTTCGCGCAAGTGTATTTGCGTCTTATGATCGATGGTGTGGGTTCTAAGCCGTTTTCAGCCCGTACGCTCCCGCCGATTTCGCTGCCGGCAATTTCCATGAAGCAGCGTGCGATTGAAATGTCGCGTAAGAATTTTGGTAAACCCCGTGCGGAAGTGGAGAAAAAGATTGACGAGCGCCAGGCATCATTTTCGGAATCAGCGGGAAATGCAAAAGATGCGAAAAAGGAAAGTGAGAAAGGAGGAAATACGCAGTTTGGCGCATCAAAAGGACGTGAGCGCACAACGTCCAACAGCGCAAAAAATGACCGTATTCCGTACCGGCAATCGTCCGCTCCGTCGCGTCGTTCCGAAAAGAAAAATCAGCCTTCGGGAAGACAGGGTTTTGATCCCGCACGGCAAGAACGTCCTATGAAAAAGGCGATTCAGCATGCCTATGAAGAATATGCCAAGACGACGAAAGATCCCCGAAGTAAAGAGATTCTCTCGCATACTGCCGCTCAGAAACGTTTTGAAACAAAAGAGAGCGAGGTTCCTAAACCAATGTCGCTTTCGGCATTGCCACAGAAAAGGCAGGTTGAAAGTGAGAATAAATTGAAACTCAAATCAGTACTCTCTGAAGCAATGAAATCAAGTGAAAAACCGGCACAGTCTGAGACGAAAGACCCCGCGCCGACTCCTTCTGCTTCTAAAAAAGAATTACAGCCAAAAGAAAAGAAGACTGTATCTGAGAGTGAGAAGCCATGGAAAACAATTCATGGCACGCCGGACCCCAACGAAAAAGATGACACTCCGACAAAAAAGAATCCGCGAGAAGTGCCAGAGCAGGTATTGCGCGATGTGTTGAAAGGAGCGACTGAATCATCTGAATCGTAGTATGCGAACTATTTTCCTCATAGGCATGGTGTTTCTCTTGTGGTGCATAAGTGCGCCGTTTACTCTTGCCTCCGACATTCGTGTCACGGAGATTATGTATGACGTTGCCGGAAGTGATGCCGGCAGAGAATGGATTGAGGTGTGCAATACCGGCACGGCGGATATATCACTCACCGATTGGAAGCTCTTTGAAAACGACACCAATCACACAATTAAAACTGCTGAAGAAGGCGGTAAAGAGACGCTTCCTCTGGGCACATGTGCAGTTATTGCCGATAATCCGACATTGTTTTTGGAGGATTATGTGGCTCCGACATATTTTTTTGATAGTGCATTCTCACTCAAGAATACAGGTGAAGAAATCACCATGCGTGATTCTGAAGGTTCCGATATCGACACGGTTCTGTATGATCCTGGAATAGGTGCCGGAGGAGACGGAAATTCGCTCTCGCTCACCTCTTCGGCGATCTGGGTCGCTGCCGCACCTACACCAGGGAATTGGGACGGTGCTCCACCTGCTTCCGTTGAAAATGATGACGAGGACGATGAAGAGAATGATACGAGCGCAGAAGATACTGATACAGACGGTTCTTCCGGAAACGGAGGTCAGTGGATTCCTGATCCGGATATTCATGCATATGCGGGGAAAGATAGGGAAGTCGTTGCCGGTGCTGATATTGTCTTTGAAGGATATGCAGGAGGCGATTCGGGCGAAAAAATAAAAAATGCGGAGTATGTATGGAATTTTGGCGACGGCGAAGTGAAGCGAGGGAAAAGTTTGATTCACACGTTTCGTTATCCCGGCACATATATCGTGCATCTCACGGTGATTTCGGGAGATTTGGTGGCGCGTGACACCGCGACGATACTTGCCACAGAGCCGGATGTGCAGATTGTTGGCTATGAGAGAGGGGGTCTGGATCCGTATGTTGCGCTTCGGAGCACTGCCAGCACACCCATCAACCTTTCATGGTGGTATGTTCGCATAGGTGGCGCTCTTTTTCATATTCCCGAGCATACCTATATCGCTCCCAACACTGAACTTCGTTTTTCACAAGCGGTGATGAACATTGATTTTCCGGAGACGAACGACGTAGCGCTTTTGTATCCAAATTTGCGTACAGTGGATATGTTTGATGTTCCTGCCCATACAGCCGAATCGGCGCGTGGCGTAGTGATTCCCGAGAGCACACAAACCTCAATGCCGCCGCGCGCCGCTCAATCATCATCTCAATCACATACGCCCCCCACAGCATCGTATACCGAAGCCCCTGAAACGGCTCTATCTGAAGAGGAAGGTGAGGATAAAAGCGTGGCAGAGGACCAAACAAGCTCCGTCTACTATTCTCTCACCGCCAATGCATCCAAAGCCCAAGCAAATCGCCAAGCATGGTTCTTTGCCCTCGGCGGTATCATCATCCTCGGCATCGCCGGCGTGACCGTCATCCACAGAAAAGACGAATCCGCACAATTGCAATTACAACAAAAATCCGCATCGAAGGAGGATAATGCGGATGAATATGAGATTTTGGAGGATGAATAACAAGAAAGGTACTATTCTTGCTTATATATCTCTATCCAACCCAGTTTTAACCAGAGTTCAATTTCTTCGTGCGATTGGACTTGTTCGCTAGGTATTTTCAGAAGAATAATCTCAATATCTTTTTTGTTGACGAGTTTCTCAATCACACCAAAACTCAACTCTGCGAAAGCTTCCGCTCCAATATACCCTTCTGTATCATCTTTATCTTCATTCATAACAAAGAGGACATCTGCCTCTTGAATACTTTTGAAAAAATCGGTGTGCACTTTAGGATAGAGCTCTAAAAAATTACCCGAGGAGATTGCTTTCGGGTAGTTTATGACAACGTACCTGTTGTCTTCCCACATTTTCTTCCAGAACGTGATTTCCTCTTGCAAGGACGCACTTCCGGCAATAACTACTTTTTTCATGGTGGGCGCACCAGGACTTGAACCTGGAACCGCAGAGATATAAGCTCTGTGCTCTAACCGATTGAGCTATACGCCCATGAGGGTACTGTGTATCGTACTATAAAGTACCCCTTTTTTCTACTCCAAATGCAGTGACTCCATCGCGTCTACCGTCTTCTTGATTTCAGGGTGATTGGTGAGGTTAGGGTCTTTTCCGAGGAGCGCTCCGGCTTCTTTGCATGCGGCTTCAACGAGCGGAAGATTTTTGATTGCCTCCATGCCGATATCGGAAATGCCCCATTGTTTGTCTCCGGCAAGCTCGCCTGAGCCGCGAAGAGAAAGGTCCATCTCTGCCAGCGCAAAACCGTCGCGTGCTGAGACGAGCGCATTCAGCCGATCGAGGGATTGGGATGCAGTGGTGTCGGTAAAGAGATAGCAATATGCCTGATGAGAACTGCGTTGCACGCGTCCGCGGAGCTGATGGAGCTGTGCCAAACCAAAACGCTCCGCTCCTTCAATCACAATGACCGTGGCATTAGGGACGTTAACCCCCACTTCCACCACCGATGTCGCAACCAAGATATCAATCTCACCCGAGGAGAATCGCGCCATCGTCAGCTCTTTTTCTTTTGGTTTCATTTTGCTGTGGAGGATATCGATTTTGCGATCAGGGAAGACATCGCGAGAAAGACGCTGTGCTTCGGCTTTCACTGATTTGGTATTGAGTGCGGCACGTTTCGCTTGGTCAGGCTCATCAATACGCGGACAAATCACATACGCTTGTCTGCCGGCATCGAGCTCTGTTTTGATATGATCATACACTTTCTCGCGCATATCGGGCGTGATGATGGAGGTGTGCACACTTTTGCGGCCCGCGGGAAGCTCATCGAGAAGAGTGAGATCCAAATCGCCATAGATGGTGAGAGCGAGTGTGCGCGGGATGGGGGTGGCTGTCATGGAAAGAAGGTGAGGTGCGCGATTGTCGTTATCGCGACGGACAAGCTTTTCGCGCTGGGAAGTGCCGAAGCGGTGTTGCTCGTCGATAATGGCGTAGCCGAGATGCTTAAACGAAACGCTTTTTTGAATGAGCGCATGAGTACCGAAGAGGATGGCGATTTCGCCGTTTGCCACCCATTTCAGAAGCTGTGCACGAGAGATGGCGGTCGCTTCCTCCGGATTACTTTTTGAAGGGAAGACCTTGCATCCACTGCCGGTGATGAGGCCGATACGAATGGGAAGGTTCTTGAAATACTCTTGAAAGGAAGCGAAGTGCTGTGATGCTAAGATTTCAGTCGGCGCCATATAGGCAACCTGCAGTGTGCCAAAACCCTGTCCTTCCGGATTGGTGGAGACGGCGCCGTAGGCGGTGGCTGCCGCAACAGCTGTTTTCCCCGAGCCTACATCACCCTCAAGGAGCCGTGTCATCGGTTCGTCTTTGCCCATGTCTTCAATGATTTGTGCAATGGCACGCTTTTGTGCGCCGGTGAGAGGGAAGGGGAAGGTGTCGGTGAAAGATTCCACATTGGCTGTGTCCACGGAAATACTGTAGCTTCCCAAATCGCGATAGAGCGCTCGTGCACGTCCTCGGGCAATTTGAATCATGAATATTTCCTCGAAGGCAAAACGCTTTCGTGCCGCGCGCGCGTCCGCCTCTTTCTCGGGTGCATGTATCCACACAAGTGCTGTGGCAAGTGAGGGGAGATTATAGCGTTTGAGTATTGCCTCCGGAATCGGATCTTTGAGTGCTTCATGCACACCAAGCGAAAAGAGCTTTTTCACCGCATGCATGATAAAGCGCGAGGTGATGCCTTTGGTTTCAGGATAGACCGGCGCGGCAAATGCTTTGGCGCCTTCGCCTGCACCAAAGAGCGAATCACCCACATCAATGGGCAATGCTTTTGTTTTCTCGAATTCGGGATTTCCGAGATAGAGAGCACCGTTTTTCTTTTCTTGAATTTTTCCGGCAAGCTTTACCGATGTGCCTACGCTAAGCACGCTTGCGGCAAATGCCTGATTAAACCATGTGGCGGTGATTTTTCCGCTGCCATCGTCGATTACAATTTCACCAATGGGCACTTTCGTTTTAAACGACTTTTTCGTTTTCGCTGAAACGACCGTGCCGTAGATAATTGCTTCATCGCCCTTCTCCAGATCGGCGATGCGTTTCATATTGGCAATGTGATGATAGCGGGAAGGGAAGTGACGAAGGAGATCCTCAACCGTTTCAATACCGAGCCGTGCCAGCGCCGGTCTGTGAGACGCTTGCAGGCGGATATGAGCACCAAGAGAATCCGAGGGAGAAATAGAAGACATGGACATATTGTAGCATGGAATCACCCGTTTTTTTCTGCGGAAAATATGCTATACTCTGAAAGCACATGAGCGTGTGCAGACGTAATTACGTAATAAATTATATAATTAATTACATAATTAAATATATAATTCTTTTGCGAAACACGATGTTTTACGGCTAAACCGAGCACCACTTTTGCTTTGAACATGCTCAAAGCAAAAGTGGTGCTCGGTCGCCCGAACATTTTGCTGAGCAAAATGTTTTAAGGCTAAATCATGTATACTCTTTGCAAGATTGCAAAGAGTATACATGATCGCCCGATCATAATATTGCTTTGCAATATTATGATTTAGGGAGAGTTGCCAGAGCGGTCGAATGGGGCACCCTGCTAAGGTGTTAGGGGAGTAATCCCCTCGAGGGTTCGAATCCCTCACTCTCCGCATTTGAAAATCCCGCCTGAAGGGCGGTGATTTTCTTATAAGGAGAGTGAGGGATTCGAACTCGTAGGGGGTCGGGGGCGGCGGAACGCCCCCGTGGAGGAGGCAACGCGGAACCGTGGGTTCTGCGAGCGCAAGAAATATGTGCTTGCACATATTTCCGAGCAGTGAGTATTCCCTCACTCTCCGCACTTTTTAGCGAATGTTTACGTACTACGTAATACTATGCTATACTACCGAGACTATGAGTGGAGAAAACTCGAATAGAAATCTCAAAAATCTCTCCGTCAAACAACAGGTTGGCCTTTATGTTGTCTTAACAAAACTATACGATTCACAAAATCGTCCCTTCTACTCTTCTGACTTAGCCAAGGCAATAAAGCCATTTTTGCGCATTGAAGATAGTGACGAATTTCGAAGGACTATTGGTGGTATTCTTGGTGCGCTCTCAAAAAATAACATTTTGGTAAAGGTGTCGAGTGATAGGGATCCTCTTTGGAAACTTCCAGACGATATTCATGCAAATCCTGAATATTACAAAAAAGAGTTACAACATATACCCGACATAGAGATACGATGGGAATAATATTATGAATGAAAAAAATACTGCTAATAAAATAATAGATTTCCTAAGAGAAAATCCGGGTAGCAAGGCTCGTCAGATTTCCAGTGTTTTAGAGGTTGATAAAAAAGAGATTAACAGTCTTTTGTATGGTCAACTAAAGAGCCAGTGTAAACAGGATTCTGCGTATAACTGGTACTTGAAAGAAGACTTCAAGGCGCCAAAATCTGACTCAACGCAAGCACGAGTTGATACCCCCTTGGCTAAGATATGTAACTATTATGCTTCGTGCATTGCAGAAGACGCAGGAGCAAAAGTAAAGGTGTTCGCTCAAAGTAAATACGGTTTGGACTATAAAGAATTAGAAACCCTCCCAACATCATCAGATGAGATTAGTGAGATTTTTGAATCTTCAGAAGCGCAAGAGTTTCTTAACCTCGCACGCAGAGATAAGTCTCAAGCCCTTTATTTCGGATATCCTGTGGTTCTTTCTCATGCACGATCCAGTAAATCGGATTGGGAGGGATATTTTGTAAGTCCTGTTTTTCTATTTCCTATCAAACTTCAGGACAACGAGATCAACATAGATTTCAACTTCCCAACTGTCAACCGTGACGTACTAGAACGATATACAGACGCTAAAGGTGAGGAGTTAATCAAGGAACTTGTTACGCTTGAAGAAGAGCTTGGTATTTCAGGAGAAGGAGAACAACCTGAATTGGACGAATTGGTACAGCGTCTTAAAACCTTACGACCGGAATGGCAATGGATCGAAGGAGTGGATTCATACAATCTTGCTAAAGAACCGCCGATACAAGAATACACCACAGAAGGGGTCCTCAACCGTGCAGTCGTTGTGAAAGTTCAGGAGGCACCAAATAACTTTACACAAGGACTTGAGTACGAGTTAAGTCAGCTGTCGCGGTTGTCTGAAAACGACTATAAAGATACTGCATTGGGAAAGTGGGTACATAGAGATAATGGGACCGGGAATGAAAAGATCCTCGATTCACTACTTGAGGTGTTTCCAATGAATCTAGAACAACGCGAAGCTGTCCAAAGTGCACTGGTAAATAACTTAACGGTCATTACTGGACCCCCTGGTACTGGAAAATCACAAGTGGTTACGAACCTACTCATCAATGCCGCATGGCAAAAGAAGCGTGTCTTGTTTGCTAGCAAAAACAATAAAGCTGTCGATGTGGTTGAAAGTCGTGTAAATAACATCGGTACGCGACCTATTTTGTTGCGCCTTAGTGGTAGAGGTAGCTATCAAGATCAGTTGGTATCACATCTTTCAAATCTACTCGCTACCACGGTTGACCCGCAAGACGAACAAGATTTTGCCACACGAAAACAAGAGTTCGAGGATATTCATACTGAATTGTTAAATGTTGACTCACAAGTCAACGATTTGGTCTCACTAAGAAATTCTGTTGATGAATTAGACAGAGATATCGAAGATGCTCGAAGTGATTTAACTGAAGACATTTTTGTTTTGATAAGGGGTGGAAAATTCTCTGGGATTCAACATCAAGTCGAATTGTTGCTCAATAAGCTAGAACGTGTGCTGAAACCGAAAACATCATTTTTTGAAAAAATTGGTGACCTCCTTTTAGGTAGTCAAAGGAATAAGGGTGTTGTTTCAGAAACTAACCAGCTAAAAGAAGGTCTTTTGGAACTCGACGTAGAAGCGCCCTCGGTCGTACTCAATAGGGATACTCTGCAAGTCTGGAAGTTGTTCAAAGATCAATTGCAACGCCGGTGGAATCAGGTAGACCGTGTCACAAAGTATTTTGAGTTCTTAGATGAGTTGCAGAAAACTGAATCACTGGAAGTCTTAACCAAACAAAGATTAGATTTGTTGAAGCAGATGTCTGACAAATCATCAATCCTTTGGAAGCTGTGGCTTAAGTTGCAAGTTGGGAGACTATCTACTAGCGATCGTTCTCTTTTAAGCCAATATCGGTCTACCTTACAAATGGCTTCTGGACCTAATCCTGCAAAAGGGGTTTGGAGAAATTACTATAATCAATCACAACAAATCTCTCATATTTTATCTACTTGGGCTGTCACTTCACTTTCTGCAAAAGGTAGGATTCCACTTAACAAGGATGTCTTTGACTTGGTTGTATTCGATGAATCAAGTCAGTGTGATATCGCTTCCGCGCTTCCTTTGCTATATAGAGCAAAACAAGCAGTAGTTATTGGGGACCCGAAGCAGTTATCACATATTAGCTCTATTTCTAAGAAACAGGATGAGCGTTTATTGGAGAAATATGGCTTGTTAGACACCCACAGTGACTGGGCATATTCATACAACTCCCTCTTTGATTTAGCGGCTGGTTTATCACGCGGTACTGGAATTATAGATTTACGAGACCACTATAGATCGCATGCAGATATCATTAGCTTCTCAAATCAATTCTTTTATGAGGGTCGTTTAAGAATTGCAACTCGCTATGATTCATTGAGGCACCCTAAAAACGAGGACGTTGGTGTGCGTTGGATTAACATTGAAGGGCGTGCAGAAAAAGCTCCGTCAGGAAGTGGCTCACAGAATAAACAAGAAGCCGAAGCAGTTGTCGCAGAATTGCGAAGGCTCTTTGAACATGGGTACGAAGGCACCATCGGTGTTGTCAGTCCGTTTAGAGCACAAGCCAACTTGATTAGAAAGTTAGTCAGTAACGATAACGAGCTTTCAACTTGGCTATCTACATGCGAATTTATAAGCGAAACAGTGCATAAATTCCAAGGAGATGAACGAGATATCATCATATTCTCTCCCGTTGTCTCTAAAGGTATACCTCGTGGTTCAACTTTATTTCTCCAAAAAACAGGGAATCTATTCAATGTTGCTATTACACGTGCGCGAGCAATGTTGATTGTAGTTGGTAATCACAATGCAGTCCTTCACTCAGATGTGTCATACATGGAAAAGTTTGCCCAACACGTAAATGAGGTTGGAAAACGAAAGGAGGCAAAAGTGATACACGAAACTGAGCTTGGCCCTGATTACCCAACAGTAAAGAACCCTGAGCGAGTTTCCGACTGGGAACGCATTTTCTACAAAGCACTACATGATGCAGGTATTCGTGCTATTCCACAATATCAAGAAGAAATGTACACGTTAGACCTCGCTGTTTTCGATGGAGACCGAAAACTCAACATTGAGATTGATGGAGAACACTATCACAAGGACTGGACCGGCGAGCTTTGTTATCGAGACCAAATGAGGAATCAACGCATGTTTGAGCTTGGTTGGGATGTGAAACGCTTCTGGGTCTATGAAATTCGAGATGATCTTGCAGGGAGTGTAGAAAAAATTCAAGAATGGTTAAAACAATGAAAATATAAACAAAAGATAACGGAACATACACCATTGTGATACGAAAACAATAAGTATGCTATACTCTGAATATTGTAAGGTAATTATATTCAAACTATGAAAGGATACGTTGTAAATATTGAAGAAGCGACGAAGAAAAATGAGAATTTTCGTAAAGTGTTGTATACCGGACCAAACAGCCAGCTTGTGGTGATGAGCATACCTGCGGGGAGCGATATCGGTGAGGAGGTGCATGAGCTTGATCAGTTTATTCGTCTTGAAGAAGGGAAGGGTCAGGCGATTCTGAACGACGAAGTTCATGACATTGAAGATGATTGGGCGGTAGTGATTCCTGCCGGCATGAAGCACAATATTGTGAATACCGGTGAGGAAGCGATGAAGCTCTACAGCGTGTATTCTCCGGCTGAGCATCGCGATGGTGTGGTGCATGCCACGAAAGAAGAAGCGGAAGCCGATGACGAACATTTCGACGGAACGATTACAGAGCAAGAAACCTAAAAAGGAATACGAAAAACGCCTGAAGCATGACAGGTCATGCTCGGCCAAGGGGAAAATGAAATATGTATAAAGCGGCGCGGTCATGAATGACCGCGCCGCTTTGCGCTTGCTTTTTTGTCTTTAGGAATGTATGGTGAGAGGAGGAATACACATAATGTACCTTATTATCTTTTGAACAAATCCAGATATGGAGGTGTCTATGGTAATGAATGGTCCGTTTTGGGGACAAGGGGATATCTTTCTGATAGTGATGTTGTTCGGAGCGTTTCTCTTGTGGGGCGGTGTTCTTTTTGTACGCGAACTTCTGAGAGGATGGAATTGGGACAGAGCGACGCATCTTCTTGCAGAACTGTTCGCTATTGGTCCAAGGAGGAGGTAAGTATGGTGAACAAAAAGAAATCAACGGCATGGGGAGATTTATGGGATGTATTTTTCTCTTATAAACAGCTCCCTGATTCGGTGAAAGAGGCAAAAAAACGGATTGGCGTCTTGCCACGATGGTCACGGTCAGAGAGACAATCCTTGATTATTTCAGTCCTCTTTTTACTGTTACTTCTCGGAATGCCAAGAGATGGCAGGTCGAGGAATGGAAAAAAAGAGGAGATTTGTGAAGAGCCCGAGCAGGGCTCTTTTTTTGTGATCCTTAATTCTTCATTCTTATTTCATAATTCTGAAGCACGCGGCGGAGCTTTGCTCCGCCGCGTGCTTCCTGCTATACTTACACCATGGATATTGAGAAGCTTAATAAAAATCAGATCGTACTCCTTGTTCTTCTTGTGAGTTTCGTAACCTCGATTGCAACAGGTATCGTGACGGTAACGCTTATGGACCAGGCCCCGCCGGGGATTACACAGACGATCAACCGCGTAGTTGAGCGCACGGTGGAGACGGTGGAAAAGGTGGTTGTTGATGACACAGGAAAGACGGTTATTGAAGAAGTAGTCATTTCAGAAGAGAATGCCATTGCCGATGCCGTGGCTCTCGCCTCGCCATCGCTTGCACGATTGTATGTGGATGGCGCTGAGGGTGTGGAGATATTTTCCGCACTTGCATTTCCCGTCCCTGAATATGGTGTACTCGTGACGGATGCAGGGTCTGTATTGGTTGATGGTGTGTATAGTGCCCGCGATGAAGCGGGAAATACATTTGAAGCACGGGTCATTGCTGAAGATATAACAAGTGGCGTTGCTGTACTTGAAATCATAAGCGAAGGAGCAACGCTTCCGATTATTCCCTTTGGGAATGAAGGAAACTTCCGTCTCGGGCAACGTATTATCGCTCTTGGTGGCAGTGAGAGCAATGAGATTGCATCGGGTATGATTGTGAGTGATCCAACGGTATCCCCCTTTGCCACGGATATCTCTCGAGGGAGCAGATTTGCCGGGGGCATGGCTCTCACAATCGGAGGAAATATTGCCGGCATGATTCGATCACAAGAGGGAAATGTCGTTATTATTGCGCCTTCATCCATTCTCTTGGCCGTGCGCACCATTCTTGGCGTGGAAACGAATGACACGGGAGCAGGAGAAGACTCCATAGTGTCGCCTGAGACACAAACAGCCGCAGTTTCAGAAGCATTCTCCGAAGAAGAGGAGAATTGACTTCCACAACAGAATATTGTACAATACTCATACGAATGATTCGTAACATGTATATTCGTATCTATTTGTAATTCGATTTATATGATGCCTCCAATGAACAATTTTACGACGAAGGCGAAAGAAGCGATTCGTCGTGCCCATGAGCTTGCCATTGAGCGCGGACAAAATCATGTCTCGCCGCTCCATCTCATGACCGCGCTCCTCCTTGAAGAAGAGGGCGTGATTATTGCCGCTCTTGAGCGTATGGAAGTGGATATTATTCTGCTTTCCGATACCTTGCTTGATGTGATTGAATCGGAGGGTAATGCAAGTGTGTTGTCGCCGTCGTATCAGATATATCTCACTCCCGAGCTTGCGCAGGTACTTGAAGCGTCGGTGCGGTTTGCGCAGCACATGAAAGATGAATTTGTTTCCACCGAACACCTTTTCTTGGCAATGCTTGATGTGGCAAATCCTGCTCGTGAGGTGATTGCCCGATTTCGTATTGATAAAGATGAAATGTTGCGCGTGATTGAAGAATTGCGCGATCAGCATATCACCGATGCAACACCGCCGAAAAAAGCGCGTGCGCTTATGAAGTATGCGCGCAATCTCACGGCACTTGCCGCCGAAGACAAACTCGATCCGGTGATTGGCCGCGATAATGAAATCAGGCGTATCATGGAAATTCTCTCGCGCCGCACAAAAAACAATCCGATTTTGATTGGTGAGCCGGGCGTGGGAAAAACTGCCATTGCTGAAGGGCTCGCCGTGCGTATTGCCAAGGGCGACGCGCCGGATTCTCTGAAGGATAAAGAAATCGTTGGGCTTGATCTTGGTCTTCTCATTGCCGGAACAAAATTCCGCGGTGAATTCGAGGAGCGATTTAAAACAGTGATGAAAGAGGTGGAGCGTTCTGAAGGAAAGATTATTCTCTTTATCGACGAGCTTCATACGATTGTGGGCGCCGGTGCGGCCGAAGGATCGATTGATGCATCGAATATGCTCAAGCCCGCGCTTGCGCGCGGCGAATTGCGCGTTGTCGGTGCCACCACCTTGAAGGAATACCAAAAATACGTGGAGAAAGACGCGGCGCTCGCGCGCCGCTTCCAGCCCGTGTATATCGATGAGCCGTCTCTTGCTGATGCTGTCGCTATCATGCGCGGACTGAAAGAAAAGTATGAGCTGTATCACGGCGTGCGTATTACCGATGACGCGATTGTCTCAGCTGTGGAGCTTTCCTCGCGCTATATCACCGGACGTTTTTTGCCGGATAAGGCGGTAGACCTCGTGGATGAGGCGGCTTCGTCGCTGCGTATTTCGCTTGAAAGTATGCCGCCAGAGCTTGAAGAGACACATCGCGCGGTGATGCGCCTTGAGGTGGAGAAGGAGGCGCTTCGAAAAGACACCGGCACGGGGATTGACCCGGCGATTGCCAAGAAAGCAAAGGCGCGTTTGCGTGCAATTGAAAAGGAGATTGCCGACTTGAAAGAAAAAACGCGTGAAGTGGAGCTGAAATGGAAGAATGAAAAAGAGCTTTTGAACGATATCCGCACGCTGAAGAAAAATCTTGAGAGTTTGCGCCTTGACGCTGAGAAAGCAGAGCTGCGTTCTGATTTGGGAACCGCTGCTGAAATCCTCTACGGCAAAATTCCGGTTATTGAGAGTGAACTTACTACCAAAACAAAGCGCTTGAAGGGTTTGCAGAAGCGTCGCCGTATTCTCAAAGAAGAAATTACCGAAGAGGAAATTGCCGCCGTGGTTGCGCGCTGGACGGGCGTACCCGTCTCACGCATGCTTGAGGAGGAAACGAAGAAGCTTGCGCGTATGGAAGAGGAATTACAGAAGCGCGTGATTGGTCAGAATGAAGCGGTAAAGAAGGTGGCTGATGCCGTGAAGCGCTCACGCGTGGGAGTCGGAGACCCAAATCGCCCCATCGGCTCATTTATGTTTCTTGGTCCGACCGGTGTCGGGAAAACCGAGCTTACGAAAGCACTCGCATCGTTTATGTTTGATGATGAAAGAGCGCTGGTACGCGTGGATATGTCGGAATACATGGAACGTCATTCCACGGCGAAACTCCTGGGCGCGCCTCCTGGGTACGTTGGCTACGATGAAGCGGGACAATTGACGGAAGCGGTGCGCCACCGTCCGTATTCGGTGGTGCTCTTTGATGAAATTGAGAAGGCGCATCCGGAAGTGTTTAACGTGCTTCTTCAGGTATTGGATGAAGGACAGCTCACCGATTCCAAAGGACGCACCATCAACTTCAAGAATACGATTGTGATTCTCACTTCCAACATCGGCTCCGAGCACATCGATCGTATGCAAACCATCGGATTTTCCAATGGCGATGAGAAGGAGGATTATGATGACGCGAAAGATAAGGTGATGAACAGTTTGCGTGATCATTTCCGTCCGGAATTCTTGAATCGCCTTGACGATATTGTGCTCTTCAATATCCTTTCGGAAGAGACTGTGCGTGATATTGTGGATGTGCAAATCGCTATCGCAGAGAAACGTCTTGCCGAAAAAGACATTGTGCTTTCGGTGACACCTGCGGCGCGTACGCTTATGGGGAAGAAAGGATACAATCCGCAATACGGTGCGCGTCCGCTCAGGCGCTTGGTGCAGACGGATATTCTGACACCGGTGGCAAGTGCTATGATCGACGAAGGCATTATGAATGGCGGAAAAGTGACCGTGGACGTGAAAGGCGATGAGCTTGTGGTGAATGCCGAGGCGAAGAGAAAGAAGTCTCGAAAAACGACGAAGAAGCCGGCAGCGAAAAAAACGGCGAAGGTGGGGTAGGGGAAACGGTAGATGAGCTTAAAAAGGAGAATAGGAGATTACAAATTAAGGATTAAAAAAGGACACCCGCGCCGCGGGCGTTTGGGTTGCGACATGCAAAAAACATGTTACAATACCTCCCACTTGCGTCGGTGGCGGAGTGGTCAATCGCAGCAGACTGTAAATCTGCCGGCTTTATGCCTACGTTGGTTCAAATCCAACCCGGCGCACAAATAAAAGAGCCCTTTATGGGCTCTTTTATTTGTGCGCCGGGAGCAAGCCAACTGCTTGGCTTGCGTTCGGATTTAAATATGAATTATCATTCGGGACGTATCAGCTTGAAAGCGGGACTATAATCTTCAGAGAGATAGCGCGGACCTTTCCCGAGCTCCTTTTTCACAAGTTTTGCCTTTTCGAATTCATATCCTTTTTCTTCCATTTTTTGATAGATTTTAATGACCTCAGGAGATACGCCGTAATCACTCTCGAAATTAAGATTATTATTGATACAATATTGAAGGACTTTTTCATACAACAGCGTTCCGTATCCTTTCCCGGACTCTTGCACACTTACATTAGAAATTTTGAGAGTGTCACCGTGTTTTTCAAGTACCATACCACCTATATTTTCTGGCAAGGTAACGAATACAGTGTCCCCTGTATCTTCTATCTGTATATCATCTAATGATACGTATTCTGACCGAGATGGTGAATTTTCAGAAATGTTCTTCATACTACATATCATAACAGGAATAGTCGCCTTTTATAACCCTCTGGGTTTTTTCTTTTGAAACACCATAAAAATGCGGTATCATTAAAGCATAATGAAAAAAGCACATGCAGTGGCTCTGTTTACCTATCTCCGCAAAACGGCGGCGTTTGTTTTTTTGATTGCACTGTTGGCTATTACCGCGGACGTGCTAAGGTTTGTGACAATGATTGCTGCGTCACCGACAATTGGCCCGGCGGGTACTTCACTCGATCGTCCGTATGAGCAGGACATTCCCGGGGCGGACATGCGTATTCTCATTGCAGGTGACAGCACTGCCGTGGGTGTGGGTGCTTACACGCCAAGAGAAACTATTGCCGGAAGGTTGGCGGAGGATGTTCCGGACGCTGCTGTTGAGAACAGTGCGGTATCGGGAGCAAAGATTATTGATGTGATAGAGCAGTTTGATACTATTGAAGGGAGATACACCATGATTCTCGTCCAAGTTGGGGCTAATGATATTATTTACTTTTCAGACGAGTCGGAAATACAAGCCCAAGTAGGGGATATGATGAGTGAGGCGTATAAACACTCAAGTACGATTGTTGTGTTGGCGCCATTTGATGTGAGTATTGTCCCGCTTTTGCCACGTGTGTTGAGCCCTGTCTTTGCGACACGCTCCTCAGATATTTTGGGAGTCATGAAAGAAGTTGTGGAAGAGAAGGGAGGTATATTTATCGACTTGTATAAAAGCGAGGAAGAAAAGCAATTTGCGGAACATACCGATACATTTTTCTCGGCAGATTCTTTCCATCCGAGCAGTGATGGGTACGCACTCGCATACGAACGTATCAAAAAAGAATTGTGTGAGCGTGAGATATTGTGTGTGGAATAATTGTGTTTGATATGGTATCGTATGGTGACCGTATTGTTTTGTGTTAGAACATACGGGAGATTAGTTAAGTGGCATAACAGCGGTCTCCAAAACCGCGGTCGGGGGTTCGATTCCCTCATCTCCCGCCCTGCACCAAACACCACTCCCGAAAGGGAGTGGTGTTTGGATTTCGCTTAGTTTAATCTATACGATCTTCTTCGGTTCGTAGTCTGTGGGGCGGTTTGCCAGGTATTCTTCTAGCTTTTCGCGGGTGAGAAGACCTTCTTGCGCGCCAATACCTTGGACAACCGACATGGAATTGATTGGTCCCCACATAAGCGCTTCGGATACCGGCTTGCCCAACACAAGCGCTGAGGTGAAGGTGCTTGAGAATGAGTCGCCGGCACCGGTGCGTTCATACGGCGGAGCAGGATCCGGATACGGTGGCATAAACCATACACCTCCTTCTTCCGCAGCGTAGGCGCCTTTCGGTCCGTCGGTAATCACTGCAATATTGGGGCCGAGTGTACGCATCTTTTGAGCAAGCTCTTCGGGTGAGCTATCGTCATCGCCGAGAATGAGCCGTGCCTCTTCCACATTACAGAAAAATACTTCTGTCTGCGCGTATAAGTCTTTGAGTTTTTCATAACCGAGCTTGATCTGGAACGTCCCGGGCTGGAATGCCAATTTCACATTCGGATGCTCTTCACAGTATGTGGCGATGGCGTGGTGATAGTCCATGGAGTTTTCACCGACGGAAGAGAAGTAAATCCATTTTGGCTCGCCGAGATCAGGGAGCGTGTAGTCGTATTCCTCATGCTTGATGAGAATGGTGCGCTCTGCCTTGTGCCAAAGAACATAATGATAATTGCTTACTTTGCCGGGATGAACGGTGATGAAGTCGCCCTCGACACCGTTTCCCTTGAGTGTCTCTATATCCTCCTTTCCATGTGCATCGTCGCCGAGATCGGTGACGAGTGCCGAGCGAAGACCAAGACGTGCGGCAGATACCGCGGCATTAGCGCTGTTGCCCACAGCCGGAACGACCGTTGCCGACTCAAACGGAATTTTTGAGCCATTGGTAAGACAGATTTTTTCCTCCTTTTCTTCTTCGTCGAAAAAAACACTTGCGTGATTGATGCGAATAAAGACGTCGGTAACCGTGTCGCCGATAGCGATGAAATCAAATTGCTCCATAAGTATCGATAAATATCAGTATAAACTGATGTGAATAATGCTTCTATGGTAGCATAAAGTTGTTATGTTGCGGATAGAGACAAAAGTTGAGGGATGTGGTTATTGGAATATGGTGGGGGAATAGGGAAGTTGTTAGTTGGTAGTTTTTAGTTTTTAGTGGGCGCGGCTACGCCGCGCCTTAAGGATAAGAAAAAGTGGCGGCACCGAAGGTGCCGCCACTTTTTCTTTTCCTTGCTCTGAAACATTGTCTTAAGAGGTTGTGTAAAAACCAAGGTTGAGCTTTGGTATATATACCAAAGCTCAACCTTGGTTTTCGTGATTCTGAATCACCAGAACATCACCCGGCTCTTTCCCAGAAAGGGCTGGGTGATGTTCGGCAAGAGTTTAGAATGACAGCAAGCAATGCATAAATAAAAAAGACCTTGTGTTTTTGCGTGTACACAAGGTCTTCAAGTAATGGTAATCAAAGAGGAGCCACAACACAGTCTCTGGCTATGTTTTCGGGGTAAAGGAAACTCACCCCATCTTCGCCGTCGAGGATAATCCAGATGACTTTCTCTCCTGAGTTGTCATATGGATTTTTTGGACCGATACCAATGACTGTGTAATAACATTCATCATCGGCATCATATACCCTCATGTTGTGTTCCAGGGCGACTTCGTCGTAAGTCAGATATTCCCCGAGTCCTTCATTAGAAATTTCAAGTTCAATTCTTGTTCCGTCTGCGGCGCAGACGTAAATCCTTTTTGTTGATCCAGACAATGCAAGCACGCAATTGTCCCAAGCGACAGAAGTTTGGTCGAAGATTTTTCCAATACTTGACCCTGTCTTACCTAAGAGATATTCCCAATTCATGTTGTCTCCTCGTTGTTTTTGTTGAGAGTAATGCCTGGCGATACTACGACTAAGCTATCACATATCGTAGTATCTGTCAACAATTGACCCCGACCCTAAAATGTGTACAATACGGAGCACTGATACATTGATTATCACCGATTTTTTGATTTTTCTTTTTTGTTTTTAATTTTTTATTTCTATTTATGACACTCACCATTGAAGCAATTCATCGTCCTATGACACGCAAGGCAGAAGCACTTCGAGCAGAAGGGCGTGTACCGGCTGTTGTGTACGGTCCGACAACCGACAATATTCCGCTTTCCATCAATGCACGTGCGTTTAAGAAGGTATGGCATGAGGCGGGTGAGACGACCGTGATTGGCGTATCTGTCGACGACAAGACAATCGACGTGCTTATTCAGGAGGTGGCGGTGCATCCGGTGTCCGGTGAGCCGATTCACGCTGATTTCTATGCTGTGGACAAGACAAAGAAGGTGGAAGTAAACATTCCGCTTTCATTCGACGGCGTGGCGCCTGCGGTGAAAGATTTGGGCGGTACGCTTGTGAAGGTACTTCATGAAATTACCGTGAGCGGTCTTCCCGACAATCTTCCGAGTGAGATTGTGGTGGATATCGCTTCTCTGAAAGAACTCGACAGCGTGATTGCCGTAAAAGACGTGTCACTTCCCGAAGGTGTGGAGGCGGCGATGCCTGAGGACGATGTGGTCGCATCCATATCTGTGCAGGAAGAAGAACCGGAAGAGACGACCGAAGCACCGGACCTTGAATCCATTGAAGTTGAGCAGAAGGGTAAGAAGGAGGAGGAAGGGGAAGAGAAGGAAGAATAAAGAATTACGAATTATGAATAGAAAAAGTGGCGGCACCTTCGGTGCCGCCACTTTTTTCCATACCCTATCCCATATTCCCGTCATCCCGCACTTGATGCGGGATCTCGAGAGAGTGGTTTCGAAAAGTGGAATTCGGACAAAACCAAAGTTCACCTTTGGTATTCATACCAAAGGTGAACTTTGGTTTTGTAAGATCCCGCATCAAGTGCGGGATGACACTATATATTTCGTTGTTACGCGAGCGCAGCTCGCGCCTGCTTGCCGTTAGGCATACATATTTCGTATTTCATACTCCTAACTAACTTCTAGCTGTAAGCTAAAAATGATACAATGATATGCATGAATACGAATGATATATTCGGTATATCTCTTGCGAGGGTCGTCTCCGGGCTTGTTGCTTTTGTGTGTATTTTGGGCGTATGTGCCACGGGGCTTTCGCTTGTGCATGCCGATGACACGGACGAGCGTCGTGCCGAGCTTGAAGCGGAGCTTGCGGAAGTGCAGGCGGAGTATGAAGAATTGGAACGACAGAAAAATGCCCTGCAGCGCGAAAGCGTGTCGTATGAGCGCGATTTGGAAATTCTCAATTATCAAATCAATCAGGCCGCGGCGGTTATCAGATCGCTTAATCTCGGCATTGAAGACCTCAATATCGATATTGATAAAAAAGAAGAAATCATCGGTTTCCTTTCCGATAAACTTTCTCGACAGAAGCGCTCACTCGGTCAGCTCATCAAAAAAACAGACGAACTCGATTCCTTCTCACTTGTGGAGGTCATGTTGTCGAATAAAAACCTCTCCGAATTTTTTATCGATTTGGATTCTTTTGACGCCATTGAAAAGTCATTGAATGAATCATTCCGAGAAATCGAGACGACAAAAGAGTTTACCCATGAGCAAAAGAGTGCGCTCGAGTCCACACTGGAAGAGCAGATTGAGCTTCGCAATATGGAGCTTTTTGAGAAAGCGCAGATTGACGAAAAGCAAAAAGAGAAATCGGATCTTCTGAATCTCAAAGAAGAGGAGATTAAAACATATGAATCATCGCTTGAAGAAAAGGAGAAAACGATTGCCGAGATTAAGGCAGCACTCTTCTCCCTTCGTGACTCCACCGACATTTCATTCGGTGAGGCGGTGGAATATGCAAGAATTGCATCCTCAAAAACAGGTGTCCGCCCGGCACTTGTATTGGCAATTCTGAAGCGCGAATCGGATATGGGGAAAAATGTGGGCACGTGTAATCGTCCCGGTGACTCGCGCGATTGGGACGACATCATGCCCGGTCCGGTGCATTATCGCAATTATGTCGCCAATGGAAAATCGTGTATCGGCGCTGCTTCACCGTGTTCGTGGCGCGACGACCAAACCACCTTCCTTGATATTGCCGATCGTCTCGGTATTGATTACAATTCCGTGCCGCTTTCGTGTCCGGCGGGGGCGAGCTTGTGGGGTGGTGCGATGGGACCGGCGCAGTTTATCCCAACGACATGGAGCTTGCTCGAAGACCGTATCGGACAGCTCACCGGACATAATCCGCCATCGCCGTGGGATCCGTATGATGCTTTTGTTGCTTCAGCCATGCTTCTGAAAGACAACGGCGCTACGAAATCATATTCAGGATGCAATCAAACGACCAGCGCGGAGAAATGTGCGGCGTTGCGCTACTTTGCCGGTTGGGGACAGCCATATTCGCTCGGTGAACTCTCATACGGAAATTACGTTATGGAATGGGCGGCAGAATATCAAAGCCAGATTGATATTTTGGATGGGGAGTAGAGAAATGATAGGTTGGGAGTCAAGAGTGAAGAGTTGAGAGATGAGAGATGTGGTTGTTGGAGTTTAGCCAAAAGATAGGGAAGTTTTTAGTGGGTAGTTTTTAGTTTTTAGGAACGGCGCGCTACGCGCGCCTTAAAGATGAAGAAAGCGGCGGCACCTTCGGTGCCGCCGCTTTTTCTATTCCTTGCTTTGCCCGAGCATGGCTTACCATGCTTTAAGGTCATCCCGCACTCTTGCCCCGCTCAGTTTTCCTTTTTCTTGAAAACTGGGGCGTGGGTGATGCGAGATCTTCGAGTTTTTACCATAAAATTGGTAATTTTCGATGAAAATCGAGCTGCCCTTGACAATATATATCAATATGGTAGATATATTATAGGAAGTCAAATGAGTAAAATATTGTTAATCTCAAAAAAAGAACAACAATGGTACAAGAAACAACGAAAGAAGCTTTTAATCTTCGCCCGCAAAGTGTCGTCGTTGCCCTTGACAGGATGGGTTTCTCTATTGAGGAAACATATCATCCTGCAACATATGCAAAAAGCGGTTTGTATGCGGGGCAGTCTCTTCGTATCAGTGCGCACCACAAAAGGTGCGATATACGCGTCACTATCTACGGCAACGAGTTGTCAGTAGAGGAACGCGCGAAGATAAACGAGAATCTTCCTCCTGTGGTACCCAAGACTTTTACCGAATTTAGAGTCTTCAGTTCCGTTGGAGATAGCGAAAAAATAGAAGAAAATATCGTAGAAGCTAAGGGATTTTACAACAACTTCCTCACAGTGGTTAATAGCCACATAATAGAGAGCTAACCTCTTGTAAAATCCATAGTACATTGTGCGGAGTGTGGAGCATCGCTGCTCCACTTTTTTGTGCTAGGCGGGGCGAAAGCCCCGCCGTATTCTCGTAACTCGATACTCGCAACTCGAAACTTACCGAACGTTGTATTCGAGCCCTTTTTTCTCTTAACTCACACCTCCTCTTGACTCTCAACTCGTAATCTTTTATACTCCTCCATACATATGAAAAAAGACATCCATCCCGACTTTCATACCGATACGAAGGCAACGTGCTCATGTGGCGCGGAATTTTCCGTTGGTTCTACGAAAGACGCGATTTCCATGGAAATCTGCAGCCGGTGTCATCCGTTTTATACCGGAAAAGAAAAGGTGCTTGATACTGCCGGTCGCGTGGACAAATTCAAGCAACGCATGGCGAAAGCTGCCGCGTCTAAGTCGTCGAAGACGACCGACCAAGGAAAGGAAGACAAAAAATAGCTCAATATATAAAGAAACCGCGCTTTTCCTGTGGGAAAAGCGCGGTTTCGTCTGTATAATGAAGCCGCTAAGAGTTACCCGCGGTCTTCCTGCTAGGTTTAACCTAGAAAAGTTATCCACAGTTTGTTCCAAAGGTTTAACCTTTGGAAAATCCAAGAATAAATATGAGCGATACATTGCCACCAATTGAAGAATTGAAAGAAAATCCAAAAACCGCATTCCTTGTCGGCGAGCTTGAGCGTGTGGAGAGTGAGATGGGGAAGACACGTGCGCTCGCTGAGAGTGATCCGGGCATGGCGGAGCTTGCCGAAAGTGAGCTTGCGGACTTGGAAGCACAGAAAAAGGGTATCGAAGAGCAGGTGAAGAAAATTGTGAAAGCTGAGGAAGAAGAGCAACGTTTCCCGAATGAACTTATCTTGGAAGTGCGCGCCGGCGCCGGCGGGGAAGAAGCTGCGCTTTTTGCCCAAGAACTTGCTGAGATGTATGAACGATATGCCGAGCGCAGAGCGTGGCAATTTCGTAAGCTCGATGTGTCGGAGAGCGAGCTTGGCGGCTATAAAGAGGGAACATTCGAAATCAAAGGACTTGGTTGCTATAAAGATCTGCGCTATGAAATGGGTGTACATCGCGTGCAGCGTATTCCCGCCACGGAGAAGCAGGGGCGTATCCATACCTCCACAGCATCGGTTGCAATTATGCCGGTGCGTAAAAAGACGACGATTACGATTGATCCATCGGAGCTTGATATTGAATTCTCCCGATCGGGCGGTGCCGGCGGACAAAATGTGAATAAAGTGGAAACGGCTGTGCGTCTCATTCACAAGCCGACAGGCATAGCGGTGCGCTGCCAATCCGAGCGAACACAGCAGAAGAATAGAGAGAAGGCCCTTGGGTTGCTCGAGGCGCGTCTTCAGGCTGAAAAGGATGAAGAGGAGGCGAAAAAGCACGCCGATACGCGCCGAGATCAGATTGGTACCGGTGACCGATCTGAAAAAATCCGCACATATAATGTGCCGCAAAATCGCGTGACTGATCACCGCATCAAAGAATCATGGCATAATATCGAAGGGATTTTGGGAGGTGATTTGGATGATATTGTAGAGGCGTTTATAGAACCAGTCTCATTGAAAACGTGAAAAAAGAATCGTACTCAAGAGCTGCGCTTGGCAGTTCTCGCACTCACACTGCGGCTGCACCTTGTCGCTCAACCACACCGTACGATAGTACGCTGTAGTCTCCGCGACGTCGGCTCGCTCGCAGTGTGAGCGCGAGAACAGCCATTTTCAGTGAGACTGGTTCTAGAACCAGAGGGAGAATAAAAGTTTATTTTGAGTTTTCCACATATTGCCAAGATCCCCTTTCTTCTTGCGGTTGAAATACGGTATACTAAAGATAGCTCATAGTGGCTGTCTTTTTCCGTGTATTTCCTTGTGATGTGTGAAATGGCGCGGTCTCATTTAATTATTTTAATCAATTGTATTTTTGTATGTCTTATATTACGAAAGTCTTCTCCGCGCTCACTCTCGTATGTGCTCTGTGTGGTATTGCCTCACTTGCATATGCGCAAGAAGTGGAGACTGTTGAATTTACCATTGTGGCGGAGGTGTCTGTCTTTGATGCTTCTGTTGTTCAAGAACAGAATACGCTCACAGCGTCATTTATCATTGCCAACGGTGCCGATACCGTTCAATCCGACATTCGCTACGGTATGGAGTTATGGAGTGTTTCAGCGCAGCAAGGTGAGGCATCCATTCGCGTCCACACAGCTGTTGCCGATGAAACGATTGCGCTCGCTCCGGGAGAAGTTCGTGCAAAGGCAATAACTGCCACTATACCAACATCTCTTTCTGGACTCTACAGAGTATCTATTGTTGCCGAAACATTGAGTGGCATGCCACTGGGACGTACCTCAGCCGGCTTTGTCCAACTGGAGGAGACAGCAGGTGGCAGCACAGTGATTAATCAAAGCACGTGTTATACGGAAGTTTCCGGTGGCGACACAGCATACTCCACTCGACAGGGTGTGGATGTGACAGCCACAGAAACACTTACCATGACCTGTGACGTAGTCCACAGTGGTGGAGACACCACACTCACTCCACTTTTTGTGACCACCGAACGATCACTCTATGGTGAAGAAGTGGGAAGCGATACCGGCACATCAGTATCCCTTACCGAAGGTGTACAAGAGGTTATCTTCACTATCCCAACTCCTCTAGCTCCTCAGGCATACGATACAACAGTAACTCTTTATGATGCATCGTCTGCTGTGTCCAACACAGCGAGCATCCACTATGTTGTCCAAGGTGCGAGCGCTACCATCCAAAACATCACGCTTGATAATACAACCTATCAAGAGGGGGACACAGCCACTGCATCTCTCTTTGTGACCGGTATTGCCGGTGCATTCCCTGACGCTCGCAATGAAGCAGGGTCACTTTCAAATCCCACTCTTGTCGCCACGCTTGAAAGCGTATCAGGTATTGCCTGTGCTGAGCCGGTGAGCACCTCCCTTACAGAACTTGAAGTAGAGAACACCGCGTTTGTCGATGTATCATTTGCCGTGACTCGTACGTGTCCTGATGCAACCGTTTCTCTCGAAGTGAAGGATGATTCGGGTGTTTTGGCTTCACATACAGCTGTAACCATGGCGACGCCCGAGGCGGCAGGACCCGCATCTGCAATTGCCATTATTGTCTTAGTGGTTATTGCCGGTGTGGTCATCTTTATTGTCACCCGTGCTGACAAGAAGTTGCCGACGGCAGCGATTATGATTGTGGTTGTTTCTGCAATGTTTGTGTGGGGAGGAGGTGTCGAAGCATATAAGTACAAGTCAACAAAAGAGAGTATGAAGGTAGGAGGAACGAGTTTTACCGCGGTCTTCAAGAGAATTGTCTTAAGCACTACAGATGTTGCGATATTTACACTGCAGGGGAGTATCAACAGAAAAGAATATAATCCTGGAGAGAATGTGTTGGTTGATGCAAGCATCCGGTCTTCAGTGTGTAACAACACATCTTCCGAAGTGGGCATGGGCTGGGCCGTCAATGAAGGTGAAATCAGAGGATTGTTTACTCAGACGATTGATAATAGTGATACAAAAGGATATGGATGTCAAAACTCGGCAGGGTGGTGTAATATTCATGAGACGGCAGCTTTTGACCAATATTTAGTCCCGAGCCCTGGTGAGCACAATGCACGATTTGCTATCACAGGATTTGCGCTCCATGAAGATACAGGACACAAAGAGACAATTATAGGCAATATTCTTATTCCTTTCACCGTTATTGCACCGCCAGATCCTGTTGCCTCTCTCAACGCTCAACCCAACATTGTCTTTGAAGGAGATAGCACCCTTCTCACATGGACATCTGCAAATGTGGCTTCCTGTGTGGCAGAATCCAATCCTCCGGTATCCGGTTGGGAGGGAAGCGTTACCGCTGATATGCAAGACAGCATGATTGTTGGTCCGTTGGCGCTTGTCGATCCGCCGGTGTATCTCTTCTCGATTTCATGTATTAACGATGAGAATGAAATTGTCGAAGACTCTGTTCAAGTGTTCGTAGAAGAGAAAACACTTCCGGAATGTTCTGACGGCGCCGAGAACGACGGCGACGGGTGGATTGATGAGGAAGACCCTGGTTGTATCAATGATGGCATCTATGATCCAAATGACGACAATGAAAGCAATGATTCACCGGCATGTTCTGATGGTTCCGACAATGATGATGACAATCAAATAGATGCTGCCGATCCAGGATGTAGTAATGGCAATGATCCCGATGAATCGGATGAGCCAACGGAACCCGAGGACGATGGTGACGATACTGCAGATCCGGGAGATGGAGGTGATACAGGAGATACTGTCGATCCTGATGAGATTGACTTCTCGGAGTTCTAATGTCCATTTCCAGCACTCGTGCAAATACGCCCTTCAAGGGCGTATTTGTTTTTATGGACTCATAAGACGAGAACATATCTGGTGCTTGCGCTTTTTTCTTTTCTCTGCTAGTATTTTACCCTATATGAACAAGACCGTAAGTGTTTCCGATATGTTTAACGCAGGGGCCCATTTTGGGTACTCCAAAGCACGCCGTCATCCTTCCATGAAGAAATTCATCTTTGGCGTGAAGAATAAGACCGAAGTCTTTGATCTTGAAAAGACTGCCGGTTGCCTTTCTGATGTTGAAGCGTATGTTGCCGAGCTTGCCGAAGGTGGTAAAAAGATTCTCTTTGTCGGCAGCAAACCTGAAGCGCGAAAGGTGGTTGAAGGTGCTGGTAACGCACTCTCTATGCCATATGTGGCATCACGATGGATTGGCGGTACACTTACCAACTTTTCTGAAGTGAAAAAGCGCGTGGCGCGATTGGAGGAGCTTACCGAGAAGCGTGAAAAAGGTGAACTCTCTGTGTATACCAAAAAGGAACGTTTGCTCTTTGATCGCGAGATTGAAGATCTGGAAGCGCGTTTTGGCGGTTTGCGTGGTATGAAAGAAATGCCAGCAGCACTCTTTGTTGTTGATCCGAAGGCTGAAGAGATTGCTGTTCTTGAAGCACAGAAAAAGGGGATTCCTGTCTTGGCGCTTGCATCATCGGATTGTGATGCGAAAGCGGTGAAGTTGGTGATTCCGGCAAACGATTCTTCACGCGGCAGTATCGAACTCTTTGTGACCAAGGTTGTAGAGGCGTACAAGAGCGGACAGGGCAAGAAAAAAGAAGAAAAGAAAGAGGAACATACGAATAACGAATAATACATTGGGTACGAAGTACGAACACATACGAACATACGAAGACTGCTCGCAGTGAGTCACTTGTTGTCATCAAGCACCATACTTTTGACTTCGTGAAGAATATATTCTCTTCAGAAACATATTTACTGACAAGCATATTCATTTTCAAACACATAAGTATGGTGCTCGATCCAGGAAACGTACGAAGATTCTGAATCAAGTTCAGGATGACATCGAAAGTGGTTTATATGTCAAAAATCAGATTCGTATGTTCGTACCAATTCGTAGTTCGTAACTTCTTAATTTCCTAACTTACTAATCTCCTAATTTACTAACGTACTATCGTATGGTAACCACAGACAATATCAAAGCATTACGTGAAAAGACCGGTGTATCGGTCATGCAGTGTAAAAAGGCCCTTGAAGAAGCCGGTGGCGACATGGAGAAAGCAACCATCCTTCTCCATAAATTGAGCAGTGCGGCGGCTGAGAAGAAGGCAGATCGTGAGCTTGGCGCAGGAACAGTTGCCGGCTATACTCACACAAGTGGCACAGTTGGCGCCATGGTGGAGCTTTTGTGCGAGACGGATTTTGTCGCAAAGAATGAAGAATTCAAAGCGCTCGCATACGATATAGCTATGCATGTTGCGGCGGCACAGCCGGTGTATCTTTCTATGGACGATGTGGATGAAGAGGAGCGTGCAAAAGCTAAGGAGGCATTCAAGAAAGAGGTGGAGGAATCTGATAAGCCTGAAGATATCAAAGAAAAGATGCTTGAAGGAAAGATCACGAATTACCTCAAGGAAAAAGTGTTGCTCGAGCAGGCATTTATTAAAGATCCGAATATGACGATTGGTGCTTTGGTGGACGGCGCGGTACAGAAGTTTGGAGAAAAGACACAGCTCGGTCGTTTTGCGCGTTTTTCAATTGATTAAGCGTGCATTCACTGGAGTTTTAAGTAGACAGGTTCTATGGACATTGTTCTTCCCATTGCTCTCATAACGGCACTTGCGTGTGTGGAGGTCTGTGCGGCACTTCTCTATCGCGGATGGGAATTGTCGCGTGAGGATGTGCCCGAACATATTCACACCCATCGTGCAATGCGCACATATGCCGAAGACAGTGTTGATCGTATGGTTACTGTCCTTAAGGCTGGTATTGCACGAACATGGCACTCTCATATCATTCCCGCAGGAGTACGTGTGAAAAAAAATATTGTCCGGGCGGCGGCAGACTTTGCCCCCACGGCATATGTCATGCGAGTGTATAATGCAATTCGTGGACTGCATACAGGACATGAACATGAGGAGGGAGAAAACGCATCGTCATTTCTTCAGGAAGTACATGCGCATAAAAATGGAAATACGCATACGTATGAGAAACAGGTTTCAGAAGAACGTGCAGAAGAAAGTAGCAAAAAAGCGGAGGAGCATGACAAGAAGTAGTTTTCATTGTATTATCAACGAAGTCCGTCTTCGCTTGAGTCTATAGTGCCGATGTAGCTCAGTTGGTAGAGCAACGGTTTTGTAAACCGTCGGTCGTCGGTTCGAGTCCGACCATCGGCTCCACAATACAAATGAGAAATACGAAAAATGAAATATGTATAGGTCGCGCTGCCACGCAACCTTGGCGTATATTCTCCTATCGATATCATGCCGCATGATATGGGATGGGTACGAAAAGAGCTCACAAAGAAAAGCCCCCTCAGGGGCTTTTCTTTATGGGCCTGGGGTCTTATTCCTCGCTGTCGTCTTCAGCAGTCGTTGTGGCGGTTTCTTCTTCCTCGTCGGGGATTTTGAGTGATTCGGGGAGGAGACTTTCAATGGTTTCTCTGCTTTGGAAGCCGGCGAAGACGGTGTCGTCGAGAATAATCGCAGGCAGTGTTTCGGCTGAGATACCATAGAGCGCAACGAGCGTCTCCACAGCCGAGAGAGCAATGTGATAGTCAAAAGCGTAGACGCGCACGCCCGGATAGTGTTCACGAATATATGTCAGCACATATCCCTCCCTTTCACAATCGGCACAATCACCTTCATTGGAATAGAAATAGAGAATGGAAACGGGTTCGTCGCCGCAGGCGCGACCGATTTTTTTCATGAGAAGATAATCTTTGATTTGGAGAAGCGAGTAGTATTCCTTGAGTCGAATCACTTCCTCGTCGTCTGAGCCGCGGCGTGCTTCCATGTATCCAAGGCGGCTGGCGAGGGAATTGATTTCGCGGGAGAGGACGGAATTATCAATATCGTCGCAGGAGACCTCTGCCAAAAGATCGAATTGAGTTTCAATGGAGAGAATGTCGATGGAGATATTATCTTCAATGGATTTGATTTCACTCAAACGGCGTTCCTGAAGAAAGCCGGAAATCCACATGGCGGCAATGAAGATAAGGACGGTAATAAGAAGCGCGAGTGCGTATTTTTTCCAGTCGATAGGGCGAGAATCCATAGTGGGGCTATACTAGCACGAACAAGTGTTTACCGCCAGGAGACTTTTCGGGCGGTGAGTGTTTTGTACAAAGCGACGATATTCCACGAAAGAGCGACCAGACCGTAGATGAGGAGAAAGAGAATAATGTCCGGGGAGAAGCGCATCTTTTCTCCGGCGAGTTTTTTGCCGATCAAAATCAACACAACCGTGAGAAGCATGATGAAGATGGAGAGGAATAACAGCGCATCGGTATTGAAGAAAAACCAGTCCGGAGAGGTAAGAGATGCGGGGACGTCAACACCGACAGTGCGGATGCGCGAAATGCCTTTCACCACCGATGTGCTTGTTGAGGAAATGAGAGTGCCGAAAAGAATGAGGGAGCCGATGAGAAAGAGAATTGCCGATGGCAACATGAGCAAGGAAAGATCGCCGTAGCGAGGCGTGAAAAAGAGGTGGCGATAATCACGGGCATTATTGAGGAAACCGTATGTCCAGCGCAGACGCTGTTTGAAGAGTCCTTTTGTACTGTGAGGACCGACTGTGTACACATACGCATCATGGCGATTGGCTATCCGGTAATGATTACTTTGCATGCGCATGGCGTATTCCATGTCCTCGGTAAGGTAGGCGTGTTTGTAGCGTCCTAATGTGTCAAACACTTCGGTGCGCACGAAGGAAAATGGTCCTGGGATAACATACAGCGCACCGATAGCGGCGCTGGTTTTTCGCATGAATACGGCAAAGAAATATTCGGTGCGCTGCAGAATACGCGCGAGCGTATTGGCATTGTGGATGGTCATGGCGGGTGTGACGGCTTTTGTGTCCGGCTCTTTCAGGAAAGTGTCGACGATACGCATGAGTGCCTCTTTGTGTACGAACGAATCAGCATCGAGGAGGCCAACGAGGTCGCTTGTGACATGCTCGAGTCCGAGATTCACGGCTGTGTGCTTGCCGCCGTTTTCTTTCTGGAAGAGTGTGATTTGAGGATGATTGTTGTATTCTTGAATAATGTTCCACGTATTGTCAGTACTGCCGTCGTCGATGATGAAGATACTGAGCTTGTTTTGCGGATAATTGAGTTTGAGAAGAGACTCAACAGTGCCTTTCACAGTAGTTTCTTCATTCCAGCACGGCACAATGATAGTGACAGAAGGGAGGTTTTCAGGGCGGGTATAATCGACCCCTTTTTTCTCCTTCGGTTCTTTTCTCGTCCAGTCTTCGAAAAATGAGATAAGAAAATATACCTCCAAGAAGAGGGAAATGAAGAGTAGTATATATGTGATAATAAGAGTAAAATCGGACATGGATGGTATATGTTCTTAACAATACGCCAAAATGAAGAAAAAGACAATTTTATCACATGGAGGTATTGAACATTGGAAATTATTTCAGTACACTGAAGGAAGAAAATAATGTTTCTTCAAGGAGGTGTTTCATGACATTTCAAGATATTGCGAGGATAGTGTATGTTCTTACGGGTATCTTTTTCACAGAACGGGCAGTACATGTTGTGCAAATAGCATGGGATACGAAAGATATTCCCACAGTTACTTCTGTTGTTTTTGTGTACATGGCCGTTTTGTACATTTTCGTAAGGGCACAGTACATTAATCAGACAACAAAGAGGGACAATATTTACCCTCTATAAGCCTCGGGTTTCCGGGGTTTTTATATTGGTATATATGATGCAGAGGTGTCCAAATTATGCTATCCTCTTCCATATGGAAATGCAAAAGCCGTTCTCAATGCACCCTCTCTCACGCGTGATCAATGACATCACACGGGCATTTGTGGAGCTTGGATTTGAAGTGGCAACGGGTCCTGAAATGGAGGATGGCTATCACAACTTTGATGCACTCAATGTCCCCAAAGATCATCCGGCACGCGATATGCAGGACACGTTTTGGATTAAGGGCATGGAGGATATGCTTTTGCGCACCCATACCTCACCGATGCAATCAAGGTATATGGAGAAACACGAACCGCCGTTTGCTATTGTGGTTCCGGGCAAGGTCTTTCGCAATGAGGCAACTGATATGACACATGAGGTGCAATTTCAACAAATTGAATGTTTGGTTGTAGGTGAAGATATAACTTTTGCAAATCTTAAATGGACACTTGAACACTTTCTGAAGAAGCTCTTTGGTGACGATATTACCATTCAGCTTCGTCCGGGATATTTTCCGTTTGTGGAGCCGGGCGTGGAGATTGATATGCGCTGTTTCCGCTGCGGCGGAGAGGGGTGTCCGTCGTGTAAGGGTTCGGGGTGGATTGAAATTCTTGGCGGTGGCATGGTGCATCCGAACGTGCTTGCCGAAGGAGGTATTGATTCTGAGAAATGGCAGGGATTTGCCTTTGGCGTTGGTCCGGACCGCATTGCCATGCTCCGCTACGGCATTCCCGATGTGCGCCTGCTCTACAGCGGCGATGTGCGCGTGAGTGGACAATTCTAAAAAATTACGAATTACGAATAACGCGAATATACGAATATGCAGCAACATCTTTGATTTGTATTTTATCTACTGTGAAATATAACACGATACATGAAAATCGTAAGCCCGAAGCAAATAGAGAACCCTTTCGTATATTCGTATTGTATTCGTAATTCGTAATGTGTAGCTTATGCTCGTATCATACAATAAACTCCAAACATATTTCTCCGAGCCGTTGCCAAAGCCCGAGGAGCTGAAAGACGTGATTACACGCCGTGCATTTGAGGTGGAAGAAATGCATGAAAAAAATGGCGATACACTCATTGATATTGATATTTTACCCAATCGTGCTCACGACTGTCTTTCACATCGCGGTATTGCGAAAGAAATCGCCGTCCTCACCGGTCTTGCCTATGCGGAGCCGAATATTGAGCCGGTAGCTGAAGAATCTCAAGCAAGCATTGCCGTTGATGTGCAGAGCTCAAAGCTGTGCCGCAGATATATAGGCCGTGTGGTAGAGGGAGTGAAGGTTGGTCCTGCACCTGAAAAAGGGAGAGTGTTTCTTGAGAATCGTGGAGATCGTTCGATTAGCAATGTGGTGGATGCCACGAATGTCACCCTTTTTGATACTGGTCAGCCGCTTCATGCGTTTGATGCTGATAAGGTGGAGGGCGGCTTGACGGTGCGTCTCGCACAAGAAGGGGAGAGTATGACAACACTCGATGGCGCGGAGCTTGCTCTCACGGAAGAGGATTTGGTGATTGCTGATCAAGGAGGTGTGCTTGCGCTTGCAGGTGTAAAGGGCGGCACGAAAGCGGAGGTGGATGAGGGAACGACGCGCATCATTCTTGAATCAGCAAATTTTGATCCGGCTTCAGTACGAAAAAGTGCGAATCGTCACGGTATCAAGACGGACGCCTCAAAGCGTTTTGAAAATGAGCTCTCTGCCGAGACGGCACGTGTTGGCATGGATGAAGTATCAGCTCTTATTAAGAAATGGATGCCAGAAAGTGTATGTGGTCCCATTACAGACGTGTATTCGAATCCGGAGGAAGATGTAACAGTGGAAGTGTCGCTCGAGAAGATGAGTGGCGTGCTTGGCACGGCGATAGCATCTGAGACGGTGGAGGAGATTTTCGATAAGCTTCATTTCGCGTATGAAAAAGCAGGAAGTGTATACACAATAACGCCACCGAAAGAGCGTTTGGATATTCGTATTGCCGAAGATGTGGCAGAGGAGGTGGGGCGGATCTATGGCTATGAACATATCGCAGCCTTACCGCTTCCGAATATGCCGGAGCCTGTCGTGGAGAAAGAATTTTTCTTCGCCAATCGCGTGCGTAAAGAACTTTCTTCCGCAGGGTTCAAGGAAATATGTACCTCATCATTCCGCGCACAAGGAAGTATTGAAGTGCTGTATCCGGCAGCGAGTGATAAGGCGTTTCTCCGCACCACTCTTGCCGACATGATGGAGGATCGCCTCATTTTTAATGCACGCAATGCCGCGCTCTTTGGCGAGAGCGACGTGAAGCTTTTTGAAATCGGCCATGTGTTTGATGCTGAGGACGGTGAGCGTTTGATGTGTGCGCTTGGTGTGATGCACAAGGAGATGAAGCCACGGAAAGCCACGGAAAAAGCGCGAGGCGAGGTGAAGGATATGGTGGCAAAAATTACCTATAGCTGCGGGGGTGATGAAGGAGATATCGACGAAGCGCTGACAGAATTTCCCGGGGGCTGCACCCTAGAATTTGATTTTGGTGCATTTATCGACAAGCTCGATATTCCTGCCGGGTACGGCGATGTTCTTGAGACGCCCAATAACCAACCTATATACAAAGATTTTTCCGCATATCCTTTTATGACACGCGACGTGGCATTTTGGACACCGGGCGATATTTCAGAAGAAGAGGCAAAGAGTGAGATGATTGGGGAGGGGAGCGAGCTTCTTATGCGCACGGATCTCTTTGATGTCTTTGAAAAAGACGGGCGAACGTCGTATGCTTTTCGCCTGGTCTTCCAAGCCAAAGAGCGCACGCTCACCGATGAAGAAGTGAACGAAATTATGAATGATGTCTATGCGCGCATTGAAGCGAGGGGGTGGGAGGCACGGTGATCGCTTACTCCTTTACTTGTCATTCCCAACTTGATTGGGAATCTTCGCGGATGTGGTAAGAAGGGCAAGTTTTTAGTTGCTAGTTTTTAGTTTTTAGCCAGGCGCGGCTTACGCCGCGCCTGCAAAGAAATAAAAAGATGCCGGATACTGTGACCCGGCCAAGTGTGCGTTAGTCCGCAAGGAATTTGATAGGACATCTTTCTTGAAATTTTCGCATTTCGTTCTTGAATCTCTGCACAATGACATAACCCAGGAGAGCAAAGATTGCAAGAACTCCAGTTATGAGCAAGCTTGGTATCCTTTGTTCCTGAAGAAGCATCGCTGATGTTGCTCCAGCGATTATCAAAAACAAAAAGATTACCGGATAAAGAAAGCGTATTGTCGTCTTCCTTTTATTATTGTCCCTACGATCAATCTTATAGTCAACCGCTTTTTGTGAAAGTGGTAACATCTTTATAAGAATTCAGTGTTTTCTTGCAAAATTGCAAACTTCTTTCTGAGTACAGACTAGCATATATGAATAAAAAAGTCAATAGCGCGGAAAAGGGTGATTTTTGGTATAATGGGGAGGTCATTGAATGGGTCCATTCGGGCCTTTTTATAGGTAATATTGGTGAATTCCCAAGGTTAAACCTTGGTATTTATACCAAGGTTTAACCTTGGGAGCTCAGAGCACGAAGATCCCGCATCAAGTGCGGGATGACAGCAGAAAGAAGTATCTTGTCATCCAGCCCCACTTTCACTAATTACCTTTAAATAACACTAGTCGTCAAAGAGTTCAGCTAACGAAATGTGGTAATCGTACTTAATCAGTGAAAGTGGGGCTGGATCCAGAGCAGAATCAGGTTGGTCGCATATCCTTGTAGATTCCTGGTCACCAGAGCCCCACCCAGCCCTTTTCCGAGAAAGAGCTGGGTCGAGCTCGGCAGGAGCCGGGAATGACAGCTTATAGATTTTTGTTTTTCCATTTATTTTTTATCGTTTATAGTTAACCGTTCATCGTTTTATCCATGCCAGCCAAGAAAGAGACAACCAAAAAAACTGCCGAGAAAACTAAAAAATCAAATGGCTCGCCTAAACCGTCGAAAACGACGGTCGGCCAAGCCGGACATCATTACGATGCGTCGGATATTTCGGTGCTCGAGGGACTGGAGCCGGTGCGCAAGCGTCCGGGTATGTATATCGGATCCACGGGCGTGGACGGACTCCATCATTTGGTATGGGAGATTTTCGACAATGGTCGCGATGAGGCAATGGGCGGGTATGCGAACCATGTGGAGGTGGTGATTCTGTCGGGTAATCGTATTCGCATCGCTGACAACGGTCGTGGTATTCCGGTGGATATGCACAAAAAGACAAAAGTCTCCGCACTTGAAACGATCATGACAACACTCCATGCCGGAGGTAAGTTTGGTGGCGATGGTTATGCGAAGGCTACAGGAGGTCTTCACGGTGTCGGTGCCTCGGTGGTGAATGCACTTTCTTCGTACACGAAGGTCATGGTGCATCGCGATGGCGGTTTACACATGCAGGAATACAATACCGGAAAGGCGAAAGCAAAGGTAAAGAAGCTTGGCGCATCAAAAGCACATGGGACGATTGTTGTCTTCCAGCCCGATAAGGATGTCTTCTCCGAAACTGAATTTTCATGGAATAAAATTGTGCAACATATTCTGCAACAGGCGTATTTGGTGAAGGGTTTGCGGGTGTCGGCATATGATGCTCGAGAGTACGCGGGGGATGTCGACTTGGAAGGCAAGGACATTCATTTTGTCTCCGAGCTGGAGCTTGCACTTCCTTCGCAATCATATTTCTTTGAAGGAGGATTGGTGTCGCTTGTGCGTCACAATAATGAATTCCAGAAACCGATTCACAAGAATATTTTCTTTGTGGAAAAAGAAACGGATGACGGTGTTTCGGTGGAAGTGGCATTTCAGTATGTGGATGATATTTCCGCGCGTCTCTCGGCATTTGCCAATTCCACGCCGACGATTGAAGGTGGTATGCATGTGACCGGCTTTAAGACAGCGCTCACACGCGGGCTCAATTCCTATGCGCGAAAGAATAAGATTCTCAAGGAGAGTGATGAGAATTTCACCGGTGATGATGTGCTCGAAGGAATCACGGCAGTGGTATCGGTGAAGCTCAAGGAGATTCAATTTGAAGGACAAACCAAAGCAAAGCTCGGAAGCGTGGAGGCGCGCGGTGCTGTGGAGACGGTCTTTGGTGAAGCGTTGGGAGAGTTTCTTGAAGAACATCCCGATGACGGCAAGGCGATTGTGCAGAAGGTGATTTTGGCGCTCAAGGCGCGTAAGGCGGCTAAGGCAGCGAAAGATTCGGTGTTGCGCAAAGGTGCACTGGAAGGCATGACACTGCCAGGGAAATTGGCAGACTGCCAAACAAAAAGTGCCGCAGATTCCGAGCTCTTTATCGTGGAGGGAGACTCAGCGGGTGGTACGGCAAAATCGGGGCGTGATCGAAAGACACAGGCGATTTTGCCTTTGCGTGGTAAGATTTTGAATGTGGAGCGCGCGCGTTTGGACAAGATGCTTGCCTCCGAGCAAATCAAAAATATTGTGGTGGCACTTGGGGCGGCAATTGGTGATGCGCTTGATATGGAAAAACTCCGTTATCACAAGATTATTATTGCAACCGACGCCGATGTCGATGGTTCCCACATCGACACACTTCTTCTCACACTCTTTTTCCGTTATTTCCGTCCGGTTATCGATGGGGGCTTTCTCTACATTGCCATGCCGCCTCTCTATAAGATTAAAAAAGGAAAGGAGGTGTTTTATGCATTCACTGATGCTGATAAGGCGGAGATTTTGAAATCACTGGGCGTGGAAGATATGGAGGAGGCACCGGATTATGGCCTAGACTCCTCTCTAGAAGAGTCGGCCAAAGAAGGCGAGGAGAGTGAGGAAGCTGAAGATGAAGGCCTAAACGCCGACAAGTCGGCATCGGCCAAGGAAGAGCCTGAAGCAAAGAAAAAAGCTGGCAAAGTACACATCCAGAGGTATAAGGGTCTCGGTGAAATGAATCAAGACGAGCTTTGGGAGACGACCATGGATCCGGAGAATCGACTTCTCAAACAAGTGACCATTGAAGACGCTGAAGAAGCAAATCGTGTCTTCGACACCCTCATGGGCACCGACGTATCCTCTCGCAAAACCTTCATCCAAAACAATGCAAAGTACGCAAATATCGATGCGTAAGTCTTGAAAAATGAAAAACGAAATATGAAATACGTATACAGCCGCGGACCCTTTGGGCCCGCGACTGCTCATGAATTGATTTTTACGAACGAGAAGATTCGTGCGTATATTTTTGTCTTACACAAAAAAAGCCGGATAATCATCCGGCAGGTCAGAATTCTTTATACCAAACAATTCTTGTTGGTTGGGTCATGCTGAGGAAGACAATCTTATTTCTTCCGTCTTTTGTCTCATAAATAGCTATAAAAGAAAACAATATCCTCTCTTTCCTCGTACCATGAGGAGAGAGAAGAGACACGGGGACAAAAGAACCGCCGCTGTCTCCTATTTTCTCAATTAGGACTTCTTCTTTGAAATCTTTTTGCCTGTGAAGCAGTTGACGCGCATCTTGAATGGATGCCTTCTCTTTTGTACACCCCAACAAAAATATACACAGTATAAAGACCATGGAAATTAGTTGTTTCATCGCTCTCTCCAGATGTGTATTCTAAAATACTGTTTACAAGATTAAGTCTGCGCAAATAGTAATATACGTAGATACATAAATCAAGCATGTGACAAAAGCGTGGCGACCTTCGGTCGCCGCGCTTTTGTCTTTTGGTGTTTGTTATTTTTTGTTTGTCTTTTCTAATTTCCAACTTCTAATCTCTAAATAATCTTCTTCAATTCCTCGGTCAATTTTTTGATATTGTCTTCTTTTTCACTCGCCACTTCTTTCCAGAGTGCTTCGAGTTCGGGGATGCTTCTGGCATCGGCAAGATAATCATCTTTGATGCGCCAGAGACTGGTATATTCCTGCACGAGCTGACGCATGATGTTGTATGCATTGTTATCAATCATGAGAAAAACGATTAACTATTAACGATAAACTATACACGAATGAGTGTCGTTTCTGACGTAACGAGAAACTCAGGGTTTTGTACATGATGTTTGCATTAGTCCTTGACCCCGCATCACCAAGCTCCATTTTCACTAAAGTGAAAAAAGTGCTCGGCACAGAGTGCGGGATGACAGCAGTATAAGTATATCACGCCTCATCTCTCTTTCGTATAATCTCAGTGGCCTCAGAAAGCTGCTCCTGCGTGTTTACGCCGAGGATATCGGTGTGATCGGGAGCTGTGTAGGCAGTCACGAGAAGTCCTTTGTCGTGGAAGATGCCAATGATATCGGTGATGTAGTATTCATTTTGAGCGTTATGACTACTGAGCTCTTCAAGAGCAGGAAGAAGGTATTCTTTACGAAAGAGATACGTGCCGGAATTGACCTCTCCAACAGCGCGTTCTTCATCGTTTGCGTCTTTTTCCTCCACGATACGTATCACAGCACCGCTACTATCACGAATAATGCGACCATATGCATATGGATTGGGAATATGTGCCGAGAGAATAGTTGCCGCTCCGCCATTGGCACGATGATGTTCAAGCGTGCCGGACAATGTTTCCGGAGTAATGAGAGGGTTATCTGCGGAGAGAACAAGCACGTCTTCTTCGGGTGCTTTAGAAAGGATTGTTTGCACCGCCCGCACCGCACCGCCCGTACCGTTTAAGCACTCTTGGACGCCATATAGGGGGCTGTATGTGTCGCATGTGGCGCGAACTTCGTCTGATGAAGGACTCACGACGATAACAAGACGAGTCTTACCGACACCGCGCGCAGCCTCGATTACATAGTGAATGAGCGGTTTCTTTTCGATCGTATGAAGTGGCTTAGGCAAAGAAGAATGCATCCGCGAACCTTTGCCCGCAGCCATGATGACGGTAATGAATGACATGAAAGAATGTTGGAATTAAAACAGTCGTCATTCCTGGCTTGAACCCCAAGCCAGAGGCGGGGCAAGCAGGAATCCAGGCAGGAGCAGGTTGGTTGTATGGCTTTGTAGATTCCCGCTCGGAGGCGGGAATGACAGCAAACAGACTGAAAAAGTAACCACTGTCATCCCGCACTTGATGCGGGATCTCGCCATATTTACTTCGCTTCTTTAGGTTTCTGTGCGCGGTTTTCAATTTCTTCTTTCAGACGCGCAATGAGATCGCTTTCGGAGAGTTCGCCGATTTTATCAGCATCACGAGATTCGAGGGTTACGCCACCGCTCGCCACTTCCGCGTCACCGATGACGGCAAAGTACGGCACCTTTTCGGTCTTCACGGCACGAATCTTTTTACCAAGCGTTTCATTGCTCTCGTCGAGGATTGCACGAACGCCCGCTTCTTTTAGCACATCGAGGATATGTGCTGCATGTTCTTTGTGTGCATCGGCAATCGGCAGAATACGAATCTGCTCAGGAGCGAGCCAGAGCGGGAATTTCCCGGCGGTGTGTTCAATGAGAACTCCCATAAAGCGTTCCATAGAGCCAAACGGCGCACGGTGAATCACGACCGGACGATGCTTTTCACCGTTCTCACCAACATACGTAAGGTCAAAGCGCTCAGGCATCACATAATCTACCTGCACGGTGCCGAGTTGCCATTCGCGACCAATAGCGTCGCGTACGATGAAGTCGATTTTGGGTCCGTAGAAGCTCGCTTCACCAACGCCAATGAAGTATTTGATGCCCATTCTGTCTGCCGCTTCTTTCACATCTTTTTCCGCCTGCTTCCACACATCAGCGGTCCCCCCGTATTTATCCTGATTTTCTGGATCGTGGAGCGAGAGGCGTGTCTGTACATTATCAAAACCGAGTGTCTTGAATACAAAGTGCGTCAAGTCAACGGCATTACAGATCTCATCTACAAGCTGATCAGGGCGACAATAAATGTGTGAGTCGTCTTGTGTGAAGCCGCGCGCGCGAGTAAGTCCGTTTAATTCACCCGATTGTTCATGACGATAGACGGTACCAAACTCTGCAAAACGGATCGGCAAGTCGCGATAACTCTTGGGTGATGAATTGTACATTACATGATGGTGAGGGCAGTTCATCGGTTTCAAGAGATATTCTTCTTCTTTGCCGGTGTCGTCCACATAGGTGAGCGGAGGAAATTGTGAATCGCTGTAGTACGGATAGTGGCCAGAACAACGATACAAATCAAGATTACCGATATGTGGTGTATATACAGGCACATAACCACGTCGCTTTTGCTCCGCGCGGAGGAATTCCTCGAGTTCAGTTCGTATGATGGCTCCATTCGGAAGCCACAGCGGAAGTCCTGAGCCGACTTCGGGTGAGAGAAGGAAAAGACGCATCTCTTTACCAATGACACGATGGTCGCGTTTCTTCGCCTCTTCCATGAATACAAGATACTCGTCAAGCACCTCTTTATTCTCAAATGCCACGCCATAGATGCGGGTGAGCATGTCGTTCTCCTCACTTCCTTTCCAGTATGCTCCGGCAATTGCAGAAAGGGAAAAGCTCTCCGGATCGATATCGGAGCTTGTCTCCACATGCGGACCGGCACACAAATCAACAAAGTCGCCACTTTCGTAGACAGTTACATCGCGACCCTCTTCTTCATATTCATCGATGAGTTCGAGCTTGTAGGGATTGTCAGCAAAAAGCGCGCGGGCTTCTTCAGCGGAAACAGCTCTTTGTGTGAACGGAAGATTTCCTGAAATGAGCTTTTTCATCTCTTTCTCAAGAGAGGGGAGTGATTCGGGAGTAATGCTCACACCTTCCGGAAAAGCGAAGTCGTAATAAAAGCCATTATCAATCGCCGGACCCATGCCGATTTTCGTGCCCGGATACTTTTTCACTACTGCCGCCGCCAAAAGATGGGCGAGTGAATGACGTGATGTTTCAAGGGGTATTGGGGTATTCATATAATAGAAACGATAAACGATAAACGATAAAAAGTAAAGCAGGACAATAATAAAAAAAACCGGCATCATGTAATCATGTGCCGGTCGGCAGAGTTTATGTTTCTCGTTTTAAGTAACACTGCCTTTTTATGATTTGTCTTTGAGAAAGCATATTCCGCAACCAGTAAGTGCCTCCACTATAAGTATCACAATACAAGAGGTAATGTAGGTCCCGATGATAGGGAGTATGCCCTGGGGATTGATAATCAGCACAGGAATTACCCCCGTAAGTGTAACGTGTATAAAAAACACCACTTCTTCATCTGTATGAATAGCGAGAATAAGACTTGTCACTGCCAAGGCAATGAAGATAATCAATGTAGTGGTCATTTGCGTCTCCCGTATAGAGTTAAATTATTCACAGAGCTTACTAAGGCGGATTATATACCACCTCTATGGCCTGTCAATAAGCGGCGCGTGAGCGCCGCTTGTGTGTGTTTGTTCCATATTCCATTTTTTCCAACTTCGAGTTTCTAGAACCGGTCTCACTGAAAACGGCTTGTTCTCGTGCCCAAACAGCGAGCGAACCAACGTCGCGGAGACCACAACGTACCGTTCGTACGTTGTGGTTGAGCGACAAGGTGTAGCCGCTGTTTGGGCGCGAGAACTGCCAAGCACAGCTCTTGAATATGTTTCCATTATTTTTTAACGTTTTCAGTGAGGATGGTTCTCATTTCTAACCTTCCTCTTTTTTCAACTCTTTTACCGCATCGGCGATGACGGAGATGTCGCCATTGCGGGTGGAGAATTTCCCTTGCACGGCGATGCACGTATCCACTTCGAGAAGGTCTTTGAACTCTACAAATACTTTCGGGAAGATGACCACTTCAATGGTGTCGTGGAAATCGGCAATGCGGATAAATGCCATGCGCTCACCTTTTTTGGTGAGAAGAGCACGCACATCTTCGATAATGCCGGCGACGATTGCGCGTGAACCGTCGCGAGCGTTTTCTTTCAGTGTTACCAGATTCATACCGCGTTCTTCAAAACGTGCACGAAATACCTCAAGAGGGTGTCCGGAAATATACAAACCAAGAAGCTCTTTTTCCCACATGAGCATCTGTTCTTCTGAAATCGCCTCTTTTTCTTTCAGTCGGAATGAGGGAATAGAGGATTCATCCATGAGTCCGAAAATCGTTCCTTGATCTTTGCACGCGCCATGGTGCTCATGGTGATAATTGGCAGCCTCTTCAATATTGCCTATGAGTGTACTGCGGTCGCCAAAAGAATCTGTTGAGCCACTTTTCATGAGCGCTTCGAGAGACTTGCGGTTGAGATTTTTGTGTTCAATGCGCTCGAGGAATTCTCCCAGGGATGAAAATGGACCGTGTTCTTTTCGCTCGGCAATAATGGCATCGGAAATATCGGTACCGAGATTTTTTACGGTGTACAGACCGAATCTAATACTATCTCTCTCCTCTTCTTTGCGCACCACGGTAAAGTCACCAAAACTCTCATTCACATCCGGCGGGAGAACGGGAATATCCATGCGTTTACACTCGGCAATAATTTCCGCCACTTTCTCGGTGTCGCCGGCTTCCGCGGAAAGCACGGCAGTCATGTATTCCACCGGATAGTGTGCCTTCATGTATGCCGTCTTATACGCCAAGTTTCCGTAGCTTGCGGCATGTGCTTTGTTGAAACCGTAGGCGGCGAATGTTTCAATCTGATTCCAGAGCTCTTGCGCAGCTCTCGGTGTCATCTCGTGCTCGACACATCCTTCGATAAAGCGCTTCTTCTGCTTTGCCATTTCCTCGGGAATTTTCTTACCCACCGCCTTGCGGAATTTGTCGGCCTCGCCCCAGGAGTATCCCGCGAGGTGTACGGCAATGAGGAGAATATCGTCTTGATAAATCAAAATACCATATGTGGGTTCAAGGAACTCTTTCAGGCGCGGATCGAGATAGGTTACCTTGGAGGGATCTTTTTTGCGTTCGATATAATCGGGAATAAATGCCATTGGGCCCGGACGATAGAGTGCAACCATAGCGTTGATGTCGTCGATGTTGGTGGGGCGAAGCTCCATGAGCCACTTGGTCATGCCGGCACTAGCCATTTGAAAGACGCCCATCGTCCTTCCTTGAGCGAGCATCGTATATGTTTTCACGTCATCAAGCGGCAGGGTATCAAGATTGATTTCTATACCATGAAGCTGCTCTACAAGACGAACAGAGTGCTCAAGCATGGCAAGGTTGGTGATGCCGAGGAAGTCAAATTTCAAAAGTCCCGCGTCTTCCACGGCATGCATGTCGTATTGTGTGATGATTTTTCCTCCCTTTGGATCGTACTGCACAGGCGTGAACGTGGTCATCTCAGCCGGAGCAATCACCACGCCCGCGGCATGAACGGAAATGTGCCGGGCACACCCTTCGATTTGTCGGGCGGTGTTGATAATCTCTTGTGCTTCGGCGGATTCGTCATAGAGTTTTTTCAGATCTGGCTCTTCTTCAAGTGCACGCTCGATGGTCATGGGAAATCCTTGTGAGCCGGGAGGGATGAGCTTCGCAATCATGTCGCCGGTATTATAGGAATGGCCGAGAGCACGGGCGACATCGCGCACTGAACCGCGCGCAAGCATGGTACCGAATGTACCAATCTGAGCAACGCGATTTTCACCGTATTTTTCCCGAGCATACGCAATGACTTCATCGCGACGATTGTCGGCAAAGTCCATATCGATATCCGGTGCCGACGGGCGCTCCGGGTTGAGAAAACGCTCGAAGGGGAGACGATAATCCAGCGGGTTGATGCTGGTAATAAAGGTGAGATATGCCACGAGAGAGCCCGCGGCCGATCCTCGGGTGTTGGTGAGGATGCCGTTATTTTTTGCAAAGGTGAGGAGATCGGAAACCACAAGAAAGTATGGAGAATAACCCTTGGTCTTGATGATATCGAGCTCGTATTCAATACGCTCCTCAACTTCCGGTGTGCGGGTAAGCCCGCGCTTTTCAATGCCTTCAAGGGTAATGCGACGCAATTCATCGTCGTAATTGGTGTGTTCCGGAATGACAAAGTCGGGGAAAACCCAATTGCCGAGCTCAAGAGAAAGTGTGCACTTCTCAGCGATGGCAAGCGTATTTGCGAGTGCCTCGGGTGCATCGGCGAAGAATTCCTGCGCCTGCTCCTGAGATATGAAAGAAAAATCGGGTGTATCCTCCATGAAACCCACATCCTCGGCAACGGTATTACCCGAACCGATGGCAATCATGATTTCGCGAATGCGGTGGTCTTCCGCTTTGAGATAATACACATCGTGCGCGGCAACGAGCGGCACATTTTCCGTATGAGCAAAATCGACGATTTTTTTCCGACGCTCCATCTGGCCCTCCATTTCCGGATGGTGTGTGATTTCAAGATAGAAATCTTCATACATCGCCTGATATTCCGCAACGCGCGCTTTCGCGCGCTCCGTATCACCCTGAGCAAGCATGTCGGCAATGTCGCCTGAGAATTGCGGATTGATACACACGAGCCCTTCGGAGTGCTGCCTCATGAGCTCCATGTCGATACGGGGTTTGTAGTAGAAACCTTCAAGGTACGACTTACTCACCAAACGCATGAGGTTGTAATATCCTTCAGTGTTTTTTGCAAGAAGGACAATGCGGTGCCGACGATTATCAATACCCGGGCGTTTGTCGTGACGGTTTTCAAGCGCGACATAAAAATCCACGCCGATGATTGGCTTCACACCTTCTTTTTCACATCGTGTGTAGAATTCAATTGCGCCGTAAAGGTTTCCCGCATCAGTGAGGGCAAGCGCCGGCATACCGGCGTCCTTTGCTGCGGCAACCAATTCCGGAATCTTCGGCAATGCCGAAAGGAGAGAATAGTGACTATGGGTGTGAAGATGGACGAAGGAGGGAGTGCTCATGGTGGGGTAAGTATAGCATATGAGCTTATAGCTTTTAGCTTGTAGCTTAGAGGATGTGGTTGTGTATTTTCTCCACTGTCATCCTACACTTGATGCGGGAATCTTCGCTAATTTCCGAAAGGACGGACCTGTCTGCAAAGTCTGAAAAAGTGTGGTGTAATATTTCCAAAATCTCGTTTGTCCCTGCTTATGTATCCGTAGTACAATACAGATATGAAAGCCCAGAAAGGAACCACCGCATACGTTGATGGAGCGAATTTGCACAGAGGAATTATGTCCTCGGGGTGGCATCTTGATTATGCACGTTTTCGTGTATGGCTGACAGATAAATATGGAGTAGAAAAGGCATATATGTTTATCGGTATGATACCGAAGTATGCCGATATGTACGCACGACTACAGAGGGCGGGATTCATTCTCGTATTCAAGGAGGTTGTGTATGACGGAGACGGAAGACCAAAGGGGAATTGTGATGCTGATTTGGTGACGCAGGCAATGAAAGATGTGTATGAGGAGGACACAAAACAAGCGATTCTCGTCTCAAGTGATGGTGACTATACACCTTTGGTAAAATTTTGGCAGGAAAAAGGTGTTGCACGCGCAATCCTTTCTCCGGCCCCTGAGGGGAAATGCTCCGTTCTCTTAAGACGAACGGAGGTAGGCATTGTGTATTTAAACGACAAGAAAAAGATATTGGAAGTACGGAAGTCTGGTTCTAAATGAAAAAGCCCCCGATGAGGACGAGCCTCACCAGGGTCTTTTCCATAGTGATACGTATAGTGTAGCCGCTCCAACAGAAAAGTCAAGGGGCTTATCTGCGGAAACAAAAAGCAGAGCTCACGCTCTGCTTTTTCTATTTCCGAATTTCTAGTTTCTAACTTCTATCTCTAAAATTCTTCCACATCTGGCTCGGGATCGGTTTTCCTTCGGAGCCGACGTATTTGCTGTTTAAGGAGTCGGCGTGGTCGGCATTGTATGGGCGTTCGGATGATGAGGAGACGCGCTCGAAGACCATCTGCGCAATCGGCATTTTGTAGTACAGCAAGATGGGAAGGGAAGCGGTATTGAAAAGATCGAGTGTCATGTTTACGGTATTGCCCGGATCAAGGAAGCCGGCGGTTACGTGAATCATGAGTCCGAGACGACCAACGGAACTTTTCCCTTCAAGACGGCCGACCATATTTTCTGAGACACCCGTCTTTTCATAAATCATGCCGAGGGCGAATTCGCCTGGATGGAGAATGAATGGCTCATCTTCATCAATCTCCACGTCTATCATGAGGTCTTCCACCGGCTTCTTTGCGTCGATCAGTGCGCTTTTATTGCGGTCGTACACGAGAAAATGCTTGCCGAGGCGGAGGTCCACGGAAGCAGGTTGGAGCATGGCATCATTATATGGGTCGATGAAGATGTCATCTTTCGCAATAGCATCTTTAATGTCGCGGTCGGAGAGAATCATACTTTAGGAGATTAGGAGAATAAGAATTAGGAGATTAATACGTCGCTACGCGACTTTCTTAGGTTTATTTTAGCACAGTTTCTCTTTTTTAATACTAACTTCCTAATTTCCTCCCATACTGCTATACTTATAGCATGAGAATTACCCATATCGTGGGTATAGATGAAGCGGGGCGTGGCTCTCTTGCCGGCCCTGTGTGCGTCGGCGTCGTTGCCGTGCCGGTGGAAAGGGAAGAGGATGTTTGCATGATGTTTCGGCGGCTTGAGGGGCGTGATTCAAAGCGTTGGTCGGAAACAAAGCGCGAGAAATGGTTTGAGAAGATTCGAGATACTCAGTGCAGAAACATGCTTGTCTATGGTTCGGCGTTGGTTGGTTCGCGCAGTGTGGATGAGAGTGGCATCGTGCCGTCGATTAATACCGCGCTCGGAAGGGCATTGCGAAAGATGGGACTTGATCCGGCGACGTGTGATGTGCGTTTGGATGGCGGCTTGTTTGCTCCGCGCACATATCTAAACCAAGAGACAATTGTGAAAGGGGATGAAAGAGATGTTGTGATTTCTATGGCGTCGATTGTGGCAAAGGTGACCCGTGATCGAAAAATGCGCCGCTTGGCACGTGTGTATCCGGCGTATGCCTTTGATATTCATAAAGGATACGGTACCGAAAGGCATTATTTGGCGATAGGGAAGAACGGCCTATGCCCGGAGCATCGGCGTACGTTTTTGATAAAACACTAACGAAAGAATTATCTAAGGAACAGAAAAAGTAGAATAGTGTTTATGGACTTTTGTTCATACTTCGTAATTCTTGATTCTCCATGCTGAAAAAAGCAAGGGCGTGGGTCGGCCTAAAGCCGACCCACGCCCTTGCTTTTTTTCGGGTATCTGCTATAGTATCCACCACTATGTCAGTACGCATGCGCCATACGCGCTCTCATACAAAGAATCGTCGTTCACATCACGCGCTCTCAGCACCGCGTCTTTCGACGTGTGCCAATTGTGGCGCTGAGCATATTCGCCATCGTATGTGTGGTGAATGTGGTACGTATCGCGGTCGTGAAGTGATTGATATTGTTGCGCAGAAAGAACGCAAGATCGAACGCGCAAAGAACAAAGCAAAATCCATGGGCAAAGACCCTGCTGAAGTCTCAACGCAAAAAAAGAAGAAATAAATGCTTGCCGGCTGACGCACTCATATTCCGGCTGCAAATCGCTCAAAGCACCTCGAAGTACGAGAGTACTCCATCGGTGCTTTTCACGATTTTCGCTCGGAATATGAGCGCGTCACGCTCGACATGAGACTTTGCGCAGGGTCTGGACATAAAAGATGCCGAAACAAAAGCACGAAAGGAAGAAAAGGTGGAGAAAAAAGAGAAGGTGTCTGCAACGAAAGAAAAGAAGGCAAAAAAGCCTGTAGCAAAGAAATCCACAAGCACGAAAGCGAAATCCACGAAAAAGTCTGAAAAATAGTGTATAATATAAACGGAACCGAAACGGTGCCGTTTGTTGTTTAGACGACTCTAAACATCCGTCGCCGTTTCTGTTTCTAGATTTATTCAATAGCTCTTTAGAATGGCAAATAGACACTTGTGCAGAAGTATCGTGATGCAATCACTCTTTGAGTGGGATTTTGGCGGGTATACTGCCGATATAACAGAAATTGTGCATCGCAATGCAGAAGAATTCGCACCCGGGGAGACGCATACACCTTTTATGCTTACGCTCGCCGAAGGTGTGGTGAAAAAACACGCGAAACTTGATGAGATCATTTCGGTCGCCGCACCGGAATGGCCAATCGAAAAAATAGCAACGCTCAATAGAACCGTGCTCCGCATCGGTCTCTACGAGCTTCTTTTTGGCAATCACTCTGATGTGCCGCCGAAGGTTGCTATCAATGAAGCAATTGAGCTTGCCAAGACATTTGGTGGGGACACCAGCAGTCGTTTTGTAAACGGTGTTCTCGGTGCCGTGTATCGAGAAATGGGTGAGCCGGGCAAAGAACAAAAATCTCAGAAGAAGCAGCCGATTGATCGAAGCACACTTCCCATAGACCGTCTCATTGGCGCTGTGGTCTATGCCCGGACCGATGAGGGTCTTCGTTTGGGTCTCATTAAAGATGTCTTCGGTAAATGGACAATGGTGAAGGGCCACCTGAAAGAAGGAGAAGACGATGAGGCGGCCGTGCGAAGAAAAGTGCCGGATGAAATGGGTGCTGAGGTGAGTGAGGTGCGCGATCTTCTTGGTGAAAATGAGTATTTGGCAAATACCGATGACGGCGGGAAAATTCGCAAGCAGGTAAAATATTATCTCGTGGAAGCACACTACGGTGAGCTTCGCGCAGGTGAATCAGGCGGTATCGAGGATGCGGCATGGTTCCCGCTTGAAGAGGTTGCCGATCTCACTATGTACGACGATATCGTGCCTATCATTACCAAGGGCGTGGAGCTTTTGATGGAGCGATGACATCTATGATGTCATCCCGCACTTGATGCGGGATCTCGTAATTTTTTGCACATACTCTCTTTATCTGGATTCCTGGTCAAGCCAGGAATGACGATACTTACTGTTATTAGGTACATTCTCTTATGGAAGAATCAAATCTTACAGCTTTTCTCAAACGTGCCGGCGTGGAAATGTCCGATATGCAGATTCTCATGCAGGCATTTACCCACCGCTCGTACTTAAACGAACATCCTAATCTTGGTTACGGTCATAATGAGCGCCTGGAATTTTTGGGTGACGCAGTGCTCGAGCTTTCTGTGACCGATTATCTTTATCGAGAGTATCCGGAGGAATCGGAAGGAGAGCTCACCGCATATCGCGCCGCACTGGTAAATACAGTGAGTATTTCAAGTGCAGCGAAGAGACTCGGCATGGAAGAGTGCCTGCAGCTTTCGCGCGGAGAAGCCAGGGGGACGGAAAAAGCACGCCAGTATATTCTTGCCAATACCTTTGAGGCAGTGATTGGCGCCATCTATCTTGACCAAGGGTATGAAGCGGCGGACCGTTTTATTAGTACTCATCTGACGCCGACGATTACCGATATTATTAAAAAGCGTCTCTGGCAGGACGCCAAGAGCTATTTCCAAGAGCGTGCGCAAGACAAAGTGAATATCACGCCATCGTATAAGGTGGTGAAGGAAAGCGGTCCAGATCACGACAAGCAATTCACAGTGGGAGTGTATCTCGGGGAAGAGCTCGTAGCGAAAGGAAACGGTCGTTCCAAACAAGACGCCGAACAAGAAGCGGCAGGCAATGCACTTGATGCTAAGGAGTGGCGAACCTAAATCAATGCCACTTCTCTTTCAGAAAAAAGAGAAGTGGCATTGATCGGTCAGAGGAAGAGTAAACTTGCCGTCATTCATTTCATACTTGATGCGGGATCTAAAAATAAAAAAACCAAAGAAAACACAAAACACTGCGAGCATGTATGCTCGCAGTGTTTTGTGTTCCCAACGCCCTCTCTTGTCATTCCGGCCTCCGAGCCGGAATCCAGGGTCTTGTGCATATTATTTATGTCTGACTGGATTCTGAATCAAGTTCAGAATGACAAGTTATTACTTTCCACTGTCATTCCCGCCTCCGAGCGGGAATCTTCACAGAATCATCCTCAGAGGTTAGCTTGGGGAGATCCCGCATCAAGTGCGGGATGACACAAAATAGAGTATAGAAAAAGCAACGCGATCATGAATGACCGCGCTGCTTTCTGTGCCGTTGACATACAGAGTGTATAATGCTTAACTAACTATGGTCCTAAAAAGTTGTTTCAGGTTTAATCCAAAAGGAGAAGAGAACGATGGGTAATACTACACAGAAGCTACCTTCAGAAGAAGTGTTTATGCAAGCACTTCAAATACTTAACCAGTCAGGACATCTCTTTGAAGACTATCTTGCGAAATCAGTTATTTCACGACAGGTTAAGTTATTGCAACAGCAAAAACCGGAATCTCTTGAAATTTTGTCGTCTTCTGAGTTATTAGACCTCTTTTTCGACGTTCCTCTTCCTTCTTCTCGAGAACAAGTTGTTGTCATGAACGAAATTGTTTCTCGATTTGAGAAGGTTGATGATTTCACGGGCGTGTATGAACTTTATAAAAGTTCTGAAATGTTTTCCGCACTATGGGGACGTGCACATGAGAGAATATTTCTTTGCGGTTGGTTATCGAAATGCGAGACAGAGAATCACGTGCGTGAAGTATGGGAAAAGGCGGTGGGAAGTAGGTGCCACCTCTACTCCATGTTCCTTATTCTGAAACGCCTTGCTGAAATTATTACCAAAGAGTGAACAAGGCCGTTTCAAAAGACTGTACAAGAAGTACAGTCTTTTTTCTATTTTAGTCGTAACTTCTCTTAACGACTGTGTGAGCAGTCGTTTTTTGCTATAATACAGAGCATGCTGAAATCGATTGAGGTGCAGGGGTTTAAGTCGTTTGCGAAGAAGAGCGAGCTTGAATTCTCCGCACCTATTTCTTGTATTGTGGGGCCCAACGGTTCCGGAAAATCAAATGTCACCGAGGCGCTGCGCTTTGTCTTGGGTGAGCAGTCTATGAAATCGCTTCGCAGCAAACGCGGAGAGGATTTGATTTGGAGCGGGTCGCAGGGGGCGCCGCGTTCGGGACGAGCGAGTGTGGAGATTGTCTTTGATAATACAAAGCGCATGTTTGATATGGATTTCGATGAAGTGTCGCTCAAACGCGTGGTCTCACGCGACGGAACAAACGAATATTTTGTGAATGGCTCGGCGGTGCGCCTGAAAGATGTGATGGAGCTTCTCTCCTCAGTGCATGTGGGCGCGTCCGGGCATCATATTATTTCCCAAGGAGAGGCGGACCGTATTTTGAATACATCGGCGAAAGAGCGTCGCAATATTGTGGAAGATGCGCTCGGTTTGAAAATTTATCACTTCAAGATTGCCGAGAGCGAAAAGAAGCTCAAGAAAACAGAGGAGAACATGAAGGAGGTGGAGGCTTTGCGAAGAGAGATTGCGCCTCATATGCGTTTCCTCAAAAAGCAGGTGGAGAAGGTGGAGAAGGCTCAAGAGCTTCGAGAAAAGCTCCGCGGACTCTATGTGGAGTATCTCAAGCGTGAGTCGCTCTATCTTGCGCATGCCGGAGATGAATACGAAACAAAAAAGAAAGAGCTTTCTCACAAACTTGAAGCGGTGGAGAAACGCATTGCCGAGGCACAAGCACGCATTGCCGGCCAAGAGAAGGGAGAGGACGTGGAGGATACGTCAAAGCGATTACAGCTTGAAGAGGCGGTGAAAAAAGCACGTGAGAGAAAGGAGGTGGCGGGCAAAGAGCTCGGGCGCATTGAAGGTATGCTTTCAATTACCGAAGGGCGTATTGCGCGTGCTGAAAAAGAGACCTATCATCCCGTGAGTCACGAATCAGTAACGCGTTTTCTTGATGGATTAGAGGAAGCGCTGAAAGACACGAGCGACACCAGTATGCTCGGACGTATCCTCATGGATGTGAAAAAGCGCATTGAAGATTTTCGCTCGTCGGTCGTGAGCGAGAGTAAGGAAGCGGAAATTGCTGCTGCCGCCGAAGAGAAGGTGCGATTGGAGACAGAGCGAAAGGAAGCACATGATTTCTTTGAACACGCGGGAAACGATGAAGACGCGGCGCGGCGCGCACTGGCCGCTTACGAACACGAAGTAGCGGAAGAGAAAAGCGCATCACACACTGCCGAAACGGAACTCTATGCGTATCGCGCGGAAAGAAACGAGATTTCTGCACAGATGGCACGTGTGGAGGACACTCTGGCGCGTATTGAAAAAGACTCGCACGTCTTTGAAGAAGAGATTCGTGAAGGCATGGTGCTCATTGGCGGTGCTATTCGAGATTTTGATACGTATGTATGTGATGAGACAGAAGCACTGAATGAAGCGCGCGAGGCCCAGGAGGATCGCCGTCGCAGTATTGAGCGTATTAAGATTCGCTTAGAGGAGACAGGGGTTGGCGGGGGAGAAGACGTGCTGAAGGAATACGAAGAGACAGCAGAGCGCGATGGATTCCTTGCTTCACAGCTCGGTGATTTGGAAGAGACAGCCACATCACTTCGCACACTTGCAGCTGAGTTGGAGGCAGAGCTTGATACGGCGTTTAAGAGTGGTTTGGAGAAAATCAATGAACAATTCAATACCTTTTTCACGCTTATGTTTGGTGGGGGAAATGCCGCACTCAAACTGGTAAAAATGGAAAAGCGCAAGAAGAAAGATGAGGAGATTGATATTGATATGGATAATATGGACGGAAGCCTAAACGCCGACGAGTCGGCGTCGGCCGAGGAGGGAATCGATATTGCGGTGTCGTTGCCACGAAAGAAAATCCACGGACTGCAGATGCTCTCAGGTGGGGAGCGTGCACTGACATCTATTGCACTCATCTTTGCCATGTCGCAGATCAACCCGCCGCCGTTTCTCGTCCTTGATGAAACGGACGCGGCACTCGATGAAGCCAATTCGCGCCGCTATGGCGACATGCTCGAGAATCTTGCAAAGCATTCCCAGCTTATTGTGGTGACCCACAATCGCGAGACGATGTCACGGGCAGGTGTGCTCTACGGTGTGACTATGGGATCCGACGCTGTTTCTCGCCTCATCTCAGTGAAGCTCGAAGAAGCTGCGGCGTATGCGAAATGATTTTGAAATATGAAGAACGAAATATGAAATATGTATAAAACAGAGCAATCTTCTCCTCCGTCATCCCGCACTTGATGCGGGATCTCGAGCAAGTGCTTTCATAAAATAAGATTCCCGATCAAGTCGGGAATGACAAAAAATAGAAAAAGAAAAAGGCGCGATGTTCCTTCAGGAACATCGCGCCGTCTCGATTTTCGCGGTACCATATTATATATGAAACATATTTCACCAGTATTTTCGATAATCATTATTGGTCTTGTTGTCGGATATGTACTAACCGACTTTGTCTTCATTGGAGATTGGACATATCTTTTCATTGTTCCCTCGTTATTCGGTATCGCAGTTGTTTTGGCGCAGAAAGGAAATCGCAGTATTGATTTTCTAAAATACTTGGCGATAGGGTCTATGTTGTTCGGTGTGTTCATGCCAGCTCTTCATTATGGGAAGATGTGGTATTTGTATAGCGAAAAGATGAGCATGACGTTTGATATGATGATAACACAAAGCGTCATGCCAACAGTTTTTTATTTTACAACCGTAAGTTTTATTGCGGGACTTCTCGCTATTGTTGCGCGAGGATTTTGGGGTATGAGGAAATAATATGGTGTCATTCTGAACTCGATTCAGAATCTATCCCGATGTTGTCTTTAATGACGAAGATTCCGCATCAAGTGCGGAATGACAGAGAATAGAAAAAAGAAAAAGGCGCGATGTTCCCGAAGGAACACCGCGCCTTTTGGCTTGAGAAAGTAAAAACCCGGCAATTATGCGCCGGGCTTTGCTCGTTTCTTAAACGTTTTCACATCTGCATGACCAGACACCAGTGCGACCGGCAATGATGCGAAGAATGCCACAAACGGTGTTGCAATGAACGTTTGGGTTGTGTTCCATTTGTGCCATACGTCCCCGAGACAGAAGAGTGTAAAAATACTCACTCCAATGGTGCCAACAAGGTGAACGGTCTCCTTTGTAAACACCTCTGTATCATCACCAACAGCAAGAAAGAATCCGAAGAGACACAGACCAATGAGCTGAACATAGTGTACTGCCGTTGTTATTATCTCGCTGCACAGAAAGATAATACTCGCAATGACAAGGATAACAAGGGTCCCTATTGTCATACATTTGTCATTGAGGAACGTTGGATACATCTTTGTGTCTTGGAATAATCTTTTCGATGCCGCAACAAGAAAGAGTGGTTGCACAAATATGTATTGCGCTTCTCCATGTGCGAAATACGTGTAGAGAAAGATTGAGAAGAACATGAGTGCAGCCAAAACAACAGATACGCGCATCTGTGTTCTGTCTTTTGTAATCAAATAGTTGACTGCCAGTACATCCGCGAGGATATAGAAGACAGAAATGAGAACGAATTCCGTTTTGTTCCCTGTGACATCAAGTGACAGCGCGATAGTGAGTGAAATGATGAAGAAAGGAGCTGTCAGAATTTGGAGACGATACGGCTCCAGTGCTTTTGGTAATGACATCGTCTTCTGGTTTTAGTGTGATTGAAGGTACAGGTATTGGCGTATAGTAATCATTATTTGATTGATATGCAAGCAAAAAGCGCGGGCGTATGCCCGCGCTTTTTACTGTCTCTTGCAAAGCCACATTACCTATTTTCTAATTCCTAACTTCTAACTCCTATCCTCTATCACCTCCATATCAAGCGAACGGGTGGCGATGTCGGCGCGGACGAGACGCACGCGAACATGATCGCCCACGCGGTAGCGCTTTTTGGTGCGTTGTCCCACGAGTGCATACTGTGCTTGATCGTACTCATACATGTCATCACTTAGTGTGCGCACGTGTACCAATCCATCGCCGAGTGTTTCTGCCTCTTGCACGAAGAAGCCGAAGTTGGTCACACCGGAGATGGTACCTTCAAATTCTTCTCCCACGCGGCCTTTGAGATATTCCACTTGCTTATATTTCACAGACGAACGCTCCGCTTCAGCGGCTTTTGCTTCGCGTTCGGAGGCGTACCGCGTCATCACTTCGTAGCGCTCGAGCTCTTCTTCACTCGCACGATTTTCCGCAAGTTCGTGTGCAAGCAAACGGTGCACCATGAGATCGGGATATCGGCGAATAGGAGAGGTGAAGTGTGTGTAATGCTCAAAAGCAAGTCCGTAGTGTCCGATATTGTTTGTGGAATAGATTGCCTTTGCCATGGAGCGAATAGCCGCGGTGGTGATCACACGTTCTTCCTCAGAGCCTTCAATTGCTTTGAGAAGCGTGTTGATATCGCGAGAATCCGGACCTTCACCTTCTTTGCCAAGCGGCAGGTCATAGCCGAGTGTTTTCACAAATGTAGCAAGCTCGGCAATGCGGTCTTCGTTGGGGACATCATGCACGCGATACACAAAAGAATCAGCCACTGCCGGATTGGCACGGTCGATATACTCAGCTACGCGCTTATTCGCCAGAAGCATCAAATCTTCCACCAATTTGTGAGCGGCGAAGCGTTCTTTTATTTTCACCCCTGTGGGCACACCACTTGCATCCAGCGTGAATTTTACTTCTTGTGTTTCAAAGGCGATGGCGCCTTTTTCAAACCGCTCTTTGCGGAGCGCTTCAGACACCGCGTTGAGCGAAGTGAGCGCTTCAGTGTGCGGACTCTCGGCACCTTCAAGCACTGCTTGTGCATCTTCATAGGTGAAGCGCTTGTCGGAATAGATCACACTGCGACCAAACCATTCCTTGGTAATATCCACAGCACCTCTCCGAAGTGCCGTGCGGTCAATTTCAAAGACGGCAGAGAAGGCGAGTTTGTCTTCTTCCGGATTCAAACTGCATACATCATTGGAAAGCACTTCCGGAAGCATCGGGATGGTGCGGTCTACCAGATACACTGATGTGGCACGTGTGGCAGCCTCGGCATCAATAGCGCCACCGGGTGTCACATAGTGTGAGACATCGGCAATGTGCACGCCCACTTCGATTGTCTTCTCATTTATCACACGGAAGGAAAGTGCGTCATCAAAATCCTTCGCATCTTCCGGGTCGATGGTGCAGGTGAAGATATCGCGCATATCACGACGCTTTGCAATTTCTTCTTCCGAAATACTCCGATCAATGAGCGAAGCCTCGCGTTCTACCTCTTCGGGAAAATCAGGAGCAATACCGCGTTCGAAACACACAGCGCGCATTTCTGTTTCGTGATCGCCCGCCATACCGATACGCTCAAGCACCTGGCCTTTTGGGGTGGTGTTGGCGTCATTCCATGGATGCATGTTCACATACACTTTCTCGCCTTCGCGCACGGGCGTGGTGTCGTCTGTGATACAAATCTTCACATACATGCGATTGTCATCAGGGACGACAGACGTGCCACATTCTTCTTTCACCACGGTGCCCACAAAGCGCATGCGTGTGCGGGTGATAATCTCTTCCACACGGCCCTGTATTTCACCGCGCATGTTTTTGCCTGTGGTGTGCACGCGGACGATATCACCATGAAAAGCGGTGCCCAAATGTTCCGGCTCAATGCGCACACGCTCGGTACTCTCAGACGAAAGGGGAATATATCCCACGCCTTTACCGGTGATGGAGATGATTCCTTCCAGCTCTTTTGTCTTTATCTTTCCGCGCTTCGGCTTGCCCGTCATTCCTTTGCCTGCGCCCGCTTTCGGGTGGGCAGGCTTGCCCTTAGCGCCTGAAAAACCCCGACGTGAATCGGATTTCGTGCCCGGGCGTTTCTTTGAAGCGCCTTTTCGAGGAGCCTTGCTCCCTTTAGATTTGAATTGTTTCATTGTGCGCAGTATAGCAGAAACCACTTTTGCTTGCCAGATGTGCGAGGGTGTGCTAGGATATGCCCCATGTTAAAAATACGTTTACAACGCGTTGGCCGTAAACATGACCCGTCTTTCCGCGTGGTGGTGACGGATTCTCGTTTCGCTGCTCAGAGTGGTAAGGCGCTTGAAGTACTCGGTTCATATAACCCGCGTTTCGATAACCCAACACTCAAAGAAGATCGTATCAAGGAATGGATTGCCAAAGGTGCGCAGACATCCGGTACGGTACACAACATCCTCGTTGGCGCAGGTATTATTGAAGGGAAGAAGGTGAATGTGCTCCCGAAGAAGGCACCGATTAAGAAGGAGAATGAAGACCAAAACGCCGACGAGTCGGCATCGGTCAAGGAGGCAGAAGCGGAAGCTCCGGTGGCGGAAGAAGCATCGTCTGAGACACCAGCTGACCAAAATTCCTCTGAAGAGGAATTGGTCAAGGAAGAAGCTGCACCTGAAGCTCTAGCTGAAGAGAAGGCAGAAGAGACATCTCAAGAAGAAGCACCAACTGAAGCTGAAGCATCTGAAGATGCACCGGCTGAAGAGGAAGAGAAGAAAGAAGAGTAATATAATAATCCAAAAACAGCCTGACACCACTTTTACATTTCTTTTCAAGAAACACCGTCTCGTGACGGTGTTTCTTGAATCATGATATAAACGTCTTCGTAATCGAAAGTGGTGTCAGGCTGTTTTGTGTTTGACCCAACAATTCCCAACGTGTATTCTAGAGGAAGGAATTTGTTTTTTCTAACACTTAATCATACAACGCTATGCAGGTACAAATGATTACTGTGGTCTTTTTGATGTTTACCACAATTTTTGCTTGGGGTTTGAGCGCAAGCATGGAGGATGAGGGATTTAAATGGAAAGGTCTCTCGGGTATGTTTCTCATCATTGTTCTGTTTTGCGGAACAGTTGGGGTACTTCCTTTTGCGCTTCCCCTTGATCAAGTGGAGGCACTTGCGTCCCCGTTAGCTATTGTTGCCTTCTTGGCATACGTAGTTCCTTTGTTTGCTCACCGAAGACAAAAACACATCGCATCCTGAGAGGTGCGATTTTTATTTGACTCCCCAACACAAAAAAGGTATGTTTTAGAGCATTATAGTTCCTTAATTTTGAATGTAACTTAAACAGGAAGACGATGGTAGACATACATCCTTTTCTCCTAGCCACAATTGTATTACTTCTTGTGGCAGGAATGTTGTATTCGTTTGAAAGGACCAGACTCCTTTCTTTTGTTCCGAATATAATTGGCGTTTTCTTTTCTGGCCTTACGGGAGTACATATGTTTAGTGAGGGTCTCCATGATACGATGGCCCCTCTATTTTTCTTCTCCCCTGTGTTGGTGATAGCCGGGACAGAGTTTCTTCTTGCCTTTCTGTTCAAAAAAGCAAAGAAGGCATTGACACAAAAACCATGCACTGAGTAAAGCATGGTTTTTTTATTTGCATTGATTGTGATTTTCAAGTACAATAGGGCACATATCGTACTGTGAGGTACGAATACATTATTGATAATTGTTGCATATATACCATATGGAAGCAGATCAAGCTTTTTTGGAGTTTGTTGTAAAGGCGATTGTTGACAATCCGGACGCTGTGAAGGTCGATCGTAAGACCGACGACATGGGCGTTCTTCTCACTCTCGATGTCGATCGTGAAGACATGGGTAAGGTAATTGGAAAGAGCGGAAACACCGCAAAGTCGATTCGTACGCTCCTCCGCGTTGTGGGCATGAAGAATGACGCACGCGTAAACCTTAAGATTGAAGAACCTGTTGGCGGTCTCCGCGACACCGGTAGCTACGGTGGGGGAGAAGCTCCGGCAGGAGACAGTGCTCCGTCTTCAGCAGCGGCAGATCTCGACGCTGCAATGGACGCACTCAAGGACTAAAGCGACTAAAAAAGAAAAAAATCCTATAACATTGCCAAGGTAATGTTCGGATATACAAAAAAGTGCCCAAAAGGGCACTTTTTTGCAGCACATAAGAACACACGCGCAAGCTAAAGCCTGCGCGTGTGTTCTTTCAAGTACAAAGAATTATAATTATATAATTCCTGTAAATCACCGGCTTCTAAAGAGTACGGAAAGATGTTATAATGTGAAAAATATTGTATTGAGCGTAATATGGAAGCAGACAAAGAGAATACTTTACATCAATACATTCTTAAACTAAGAATATGGCAAACAAAAATTCAGCACAAATGATAACGGGGAAATCTTTCGAGTATGCTCTTCTTGTTTCGTTTGAGGATAAGTTAAAGAGTAAAACCAACCTTGAAGTAATTAAGAACTCAGCTTTTTATGTTGCAAAAAGTTGTTTCGACAGTGTCTCTCCGAGCAAAAGAAGCGAGTATCTTTTATCAGCAAGTTTTGCTGTGAATTTTCTAATGGATATAGAACCTAGACTCTCAAACGATATGGGCAAAGATGATGTTCTTCAGCTTGAAATTTTATCTGATGATTATGGTAAGACAGGCGATGTTCGTGATGTGCTTGCTATCAGATTACTTCAGAAATGGGAAATTGGAGTTTCTGCAAAGAATAACCATAAAGCAGTTAAACATCCGCGACTATCTTCAGATATAGATTTTGGTGATAAGTGGCTAGGCATTAAGGCGTCAGAAAAATATTTTGATGCAGTGGTGCCCATATTTGACCTTCTTAAGAAGATTAAAAAAGAGAGTGAGGGAAAGAAAAAATGGAATGAACTAAAAAATTATCACGCAGAGATATACGTACCAATCCTTCAGGCATTTGTAGAGGAGTTGAGAAGTCTTTATAAAAAGAATCCTAAAAAGGTAGCCTCAAATTTAGTTGCATATCTTGTTGGTAATAGGGATTTCTATAAGGTAATCAAGGGCAAGAACTCTGTAGAAATTCACGCTTATAATTTGAACGGGACATTAAATTTACCTTTCAAGGAAATTCAGCCAAAATACAAGACCCCTAAAGTTCCTCTTCCTACGGAGATTACCGATATAGTCTTCAAAACCGACAGTGATACAACAGTAATAGTTACTATGAACAATGACTGGACACTATCTTTTAGGATTCATAGTGCAAGTTCTAGAGTCGAACCATCTTTAAAGTTTGATATAAATCTATTGAAGTCACCAAAGAAATTATTCAAGAATACACTGAATATCAGTCACGATTAACTATGAAATTAGTATCTTTGTTTACAGGCGCAGGAGGGCTTGATCTCGGATTTGAAAAGGTCGGTTTTCAGGTTATTTGGGCAAATGAATTCGATAAATCAATATGGAAGACTTTTGAACATAATTTTCCACATACAAAATTAGATAAGAAGAGCATCACAGAAGTTCAATCATGTGAAGTACCGGACGCAGACGGGTTTATTGGCGGACCTCCTTGTCAGAGCTGGAGTGAAGCAGGTGCCGGACGAGGGATAGACGATAAGCGTGGACAACTCTTTCATGATTATATTCGTCTTCTAAAGGATAAACAGCCGAAGTTTTTCCTTGCTGAAAATGTATCCGGCATTCTTCATCCCAAACATTCGGAAGCTTTTTCAAATATTATCAAGGAATTTGAGAACGCAGGATATGTTGTGTCTCAAAAATTATTAAATGCGAACGATTATGATGTTCCACAGGATAGATTACGTGTCATCATCATTGGATATCACAAGGATCTAGGAAAGAAGTTTGAATTTCCTGAGCCACAAATATATAAACCTGTTCTCAGGGACGCTATTTATGACTTGCGCAGAGCGAAGCCGGCCAAAGATAGGAACAAGACAAATGGTGAGAGTTTGGAAATACCGAATCATGAATATATGAACGGCGGTTTTTCGACGATTTACATGTCTAGAAATCGTGTGCGAGCTTGGGATGAGCCATCATTTACAATACAGGCAGGTGGTCGTCATGCGCCAATTCATCCACAGGCCCCGAAAATGAAATTCATCGAACAAAATAAAAGAATCTTTGTCCCTGGGTACGAAGATAAGTATCGTCGGCTGTCTGTTCGAGAGTGCGCGAGAATCCAGACGTTTCCGGATGATTTTATATTTAAATATAACGATGTTGCGAATGGATATAAAATGATCGGTAACGCTGTGCCAGTTAATTTTGCGAAGCATATTGCACGGAAGATAATGGATGATTTAGTATAGAGATATGAGAATTATAGAACGTATAGAAATCGCCTATTTTCGCTCTTTTCCTGAAAGTACGATTATAAAAGATTGCAGGGACTTGAATGTCTTTTCTGGTGCGAATGATTCGGGAAAATCAAATATTCTTAGAGCATTAAATCTCTTTTTTTCGGAAACGAAAACAGATTTTTATCAGATGATTGATTTTGAAAAAGATTTTTCTAAAGAGAGAGAGAATGTCGTTACGAAAGACACGGTGAAGGGTAAGAAATTTTTTCGTATCAGTATCTTGTTTAACAAAAAAGGTCTCGGCATATCCTCAACTGTTCTACCGGATTCGTTTTGGGTTGAGAAGGTTTGGGATAAAGAAGGTTCAATGACTTCTAGAAAAACGAAGAATGGTAAACGACAACTTATATATGATGATGGTGCTAGCAAAAGGCAGACAAAGGTAGAGACTGCCACGACGATGTTTTTGAAAAAAATAGATTTTGCCTATGTCCCAGCGATAAGGGATAAATCTTTTTTTGACTATTTGAAGAAGGAATACCAAGATTCTCTTGGGCGCAAAATTTCTCGTCTGACTAACATTGCTACAGACGATAAGAGGACCATTGAAGAGTGGCTGAATATTTTAACAGTTGGTGACTTAACTGAGCAACTCGATAAAAAGATAGATCAGGAGTCAAAGGCTCTTATGAAAAAATTTAAAGAGTATACTCATGAGATAAAAGAGTCCGCCTTTTCTATCCCTAATTTAAAACTTGATTTTTCACAAGTCCTTGAGATTGCAACTGAGCAGAATATCTACCTTCCTTTTCGTGGTGATGGGGTTCAGGCGAAATTTATTCCACAGATAATGACGGAGATTACGAAGAATAAAAAGACCCCAATTGTCATATGGGGCTTTGAAGAACCAGAAAATTCACTGGAATATAGAAATGCCCAACAGTTTGCCGAATTACTTCTCAGTGAGAGCTTAAAGGAAAAACAAGTGTTCGTTACTAGTCATGCATTTAATTTTATTGCCCTACAAGGTGAAAACGTATCTCAGTATAGAGTCTATAAAGGTGAGAAAAATGAAACGAATATTACCTCTTTGAACGTAGAACAAAGTTCTATTTTTGAAAAAAGCGATAGAGACCTTTTGTCAGAGGAGTTGGGTGTTTTTGAGTTAAACAATGAACTGAGGTCAGTCTATAGCCTGAAAATTAATGAGATAAATCTCTTTAAGGAAAAAAAGTCAGAATACGAAAGACTGTTATCTTCCAGACCAGACAAGATATTTATTTGTGAAGACTCAAAGCCAAACATTGTTTCTTTGTGGGAGAGGTTTTTGGTGGACCTTGATATTCAGGACGTCAAAGTTATGTCATCCGAAGGTTCAACACAAAATATTGTCGAATTAGGAATTCTTCATCAGAAAAAGCTTGATCCAGAATATAATCCATCTGTATTTAGGCAAATTGATAGAGACGGACTAACTGATGGTCAGATGAAGGCTCTTGAAGAAAAACTCTTTAGGCAATTTAAGAGAGATATAAAGAAATATGAGTATTCTTTTCTTCCTGTTAACGAGATTGAGAATTTTGCGGTTATTCAGAAAGAAGATATTTTCAATGGAGATTTTTGGAAAGTAAATCAAAAAAAGATAGAGGATAAATTTATGAGTACAGTAGAGGGAAGTTCGAAAAAGTTCTCAAAACTATTTGACACAGAAACTGAGAAAAGAGAATGGTTATTATTTCGGGATAAGGGTGGCGGCTTCTCTTCTGTTTATAAAGGGATGAGAGACTTCGCACAAAAAGACGGGAATAGATTTTTTCCTGGTAAAGATATTTGCAAGGAGATAGATAATTTCTCAGGAATTACTTTTTTAACTCACCTTGCTCCAGAGACATATTCGGAGGATTTGAAAGAGTATCTTAGTAGTATTAAAAATTTTTTTGAAGAATCATAGCCAATAATTTATCTCCTTTCCGATATTTGCATTCTCAGGAAGACCAGATCTTAGAGAGTGCGAATATGAGGAGAGTAGATTCGTAATTCGTAACTATGCATTTTCATGTGATTACAATTTTTCCTGAGATGGTGCGGGGGTATGTTGACTCTGCGCTTCTTTTGCGTGCGCAGAAGGAGAAAAAGATTTCCGTGTCGTGTTATGATCCGCGAGATTTTACGAAAGATAAATGGCGGAAGATTGATGACCGTCCGTATGGGGGCGGGCCTGGTATGGTGATGGAAGCGGAGCCTATTTTGAAGGCGGTGAAGAAGGCGCGAGGGAAAAAGCTTGTATCATCGAAGACCGGCCAAGGGGAAAAGGTGAAGACGATTATTGTGTCGCCGCGCGGTGAGCAATTTTCAAATGACATGGCGGAGAAATGGGCGAAGCGCTACGACCATCTCGTGATTATTTCGGGGCGGTATGAGGGGATTGACGCGCGTGTGAAAAAGGCGCTTCGGGCTGAGGAGATTTCTATGGGGCCGTATGTTCTTACCGGCGGGGAAGTGCCGGCAATGGCGATTATTGATGCGACGGCGCGACGGATTCCGGGAGTTCTTGGAAATGAAGAATCGCCGGAGGAATACCGAGTAGCTTCGGGGGAGACATACACCCGTCCGGAGGTATTTACCTATGAAGGAAAACAATATCGCGTGCCGAAGGTGCTTCTTTCGGGGGATCATGGTGCGATAGAGGAGTGGAGACGGAAAAGCTCCAAATAACAATATTCAAATACAAAATAAATCACAATTTCGAAAAAGTAGATGAAAAACTGGATTCCCGCTCGTGGGCGGGAATGACAAGAACTGCGTTGGGAATGATAAAAAGGTAGGGAAGTACACAGAAGCACGCAGCGGCACCGAAGGTGCCGCCGCGCGCTTGTTTCTTTGGGTATTGGGATTTCGGTATTATTTGTTATTTGGTGCTTGGAGTTTGTGTTTTGTCCTTCTGTATCCACAGAGGGCTGATTGGTACTTCTTTCTTCGGTCGGGTATAATATATCTATGAATTACAAAACAGAACTCGAAGATCTGATCGTGACCGTCATCCGAGAGAATGCATCAGATATTCACTTTTCCGTGGGGCGCAGGCCGACGATTCGTGTGTCCGGTTCCTTGGTGCCGCTCGCAAAGAAAAATATTCTCACCACCGAAGACACACTCGGCTTTCTTACGGAGCTTACCCCCGAAGAGAAGAAAGAAGAATTTCTCCAGACCCAAGAACTCGATTTTTCCTATGAATACGGGCAAGAGGCGCGTTTTAGGTGTAATGCATCATTCCAGCGCGGCAGTATTTCCATTGCCATGCGTCTTATCCCGCGCAAGATTCGCACGCTTGAGGAACTCTCTTTGCCGCTTGTCTTGGGCGACTTTGCCATGAAGCAACAGGGCTTCTTCCTTGTGGTGGGGCCGGTGGGGCAAGGAAAGTCGACCACGCTTGCTGCGATGATTGATCTTGTGAATCACAAACGCACAGAACATATTGTGACGATTGAGGATCCGATTGAGTATGTCTACGATCAAGACAAGAGTATTATCGATCAGCGCGAAGTGCGGGTTGATACGAAAGATTTCTCCACGGCGCTCAGAAGTGCGTTCCGCCAGGATATTGATGTGCTTCTCGTCGGTGAGATGCGCGGAACAGAAACGATGTCCACAGCGGTAACCGCCGCAGAAACCGGACACCTGGTCTTCTCCACGCTCCACACCAACAATGCCGCACAAACTATCGATCGTATTATCGACTCATTCCCGCCCGAGCAGCAAGATCAGATTCGTATTCAGCTTGCCGGTAGCTTGAACGGTATTTTCTCTCAGCGTCTTATTCCGCGCATTTCCGGCGGTATGATTCCGGCGTATGAGCTTCTCATCAATAATAAAGCGGTGGCAAATCTTATCCGCGAAGGGCGCACACATGAAATCAATGTGCTTATTGAAACAGGTATGGAACAAGGTATGATTGACATGAATAAGTCACTCGCTGAGCTTGTCCGTGCAGGGGAGATTCGCCCCGATGATGCCTACACGCATTCGTTTAATCCGCGCGGTCTTGAACGACTCATTTAGGAGCACGTGAATCCGATATCTCGACTATGTTATTTGCCTATAAAATCATTACCCAAGACGGGGAAGAAAAAGAAGGAACTATTGAAGCAATCAATCGCGAGGTTGCCATTTCGTCGTTGCAGCGACGTGGCTTCATTATCGTTGCTTTGAATGAGGCAAGCGGAGGCGGCGGTTCACTTTTGTCGATGGAAATCGACATGTTTCAGCGTGTGACCAATAAAGAGATTGTGATGGTCTCACGTCAGATTGCGACGCTCTTTGATGCACATGTCTCAGCTCTCCGGGCATTTCGTTTGCTTTCCGCCGAGGTGGAGAATCCGCTCCTTTCAAGAATTATGGTGGCGGTTGCTGATGATATTCAAGGAGGTGTATCACTTTCCAAGGCACTTTCCAAGCACCCGAAGGCCTTCTCGGATTTCTATGTGAACATGGTGAAGGCCGGGGAAGAATCGGGTAATTTGAACGAAACCTTCATGTACTTGGCGGATTATTTGGATCGTTCGTATGAGCTTACCTCAAAGACAAAAAACGCCCTTGTGTATCCGGCATTTGTAATTGCGACATTCTTTGTGGTGATGACGCTCATGCTCACCATGGTGATTCCGCGTTTGTCGGTGATTTTGACGGAAACCGGTCAGGAGATTCCGGTATACACGAAAATAGTGTTGGCGATCAGTTCATTTTTGACCACATACGGTATTTTCTTCTTGATTGCACTGATTATCGGCGGATTTTTCCTCTTTCGTTATGCGCAAACGGATGAAGGGTCTCGTGCGCTCTCGCGTTTGAAACTCGAAACGCCATACTTGGGAAATCTCTACACAAAACTCTACCTCTCTCGTATTGCCGACAATATGAATACGATGCTTTCCTCGGGAATCTCTATGGTGCGTGCGATTGAGATTACGTCGAGTGTTGTGGGCGATGAAGACTATCGCAAAACACTGCTTGATGTGGCACAAGATGTGAAAGCCGGTTCGGCATTTTCCGCGGCACTCGAGCAGTATCCGACTATGCCGGGTATTTTGGTGCAGATGGTGCGCGTGGGTGAAGAAACCGGTGAGCTTGGCAATATTTTGAAAACACTTGCTGCCTTTTATAAGCGCGAAGTAAACAATGCCGTCGACACCTTGGTGGGATTGATTGAGCCGTTTATGATTGTGGTCCTCGGTTTGGGCGTATCCACACTTCTCGCTTCCGTGCTCGTACCGATTTACAATATCACTGCGGGGATTTAGGTTAGCTTATAGCTTTTGGCTTGTAGCTTATAGAAAGCGGTTGTTTGGATGTAGTGAGGAAATAGGGAAGTTGTTAGTTTTTAGTTGGTAGTTATTAGACAGGCGCGCTGACGCGCGCCTTCTCTATAAGCTATCAGCTAAAAGCTCTAAGCTAATGTTGGTATTGACAAAAATAGGCATATAGATTATACTCTCCATACTACTAAGATTGAGTCATGAAAGCGTAGTGCATTATTTATTCTCCCTCCATTTAATGCATACGACTGCCGAATAATTGTATCCATTCCGAAGAAGCAAGATATCTTGCTCTCTTTTTGTGTTGTATATCGGAATGAGGCATTATGAGCACTGTGCTGGAGGAGTTTGTTATAAGCTTATTTAATAGTCTTTTCGAGGGTGGAGCGCGGGAGGAGGCGTTCTATCATCGTGATAGTTTGTTATGGCGACAAAACAGAAATATTTCTCACGATTCAGAAAGCCGCTCGCAAAAATGCCAAACTTGATGGAGAATCAGTTGGCGTCGTTTGAGTGGTTCGTGAAAGATGGTATCAAAGAAATCTTTGATGAGTTTTCTCCAATCAGCGACTATTCGGGCAAGAAATTTGAGCTCACGTTTGAATCCATCGAGCTCGATAAGCCGAAAGTAAGCGAGCATGAAGCGAAAGTGGGCGAGGCGACGTATGAGGCGCCGCTCAAGGTTCGCGTGAAGCTCAAAAACAAAACGCTCGGCACGGAGAAGGAGCAGGAGATGTTCATGGCGGATGTACCGCTCATGACAGAGCACGGCACTTTCGTGATCAACGGCGTGGAGCGTGTGGTTGTGCCGCAGCTTGCGCGAAGCTTCGGTGTGATGTTTATTGCAAACGACGTGAAGGGCGTGCAGTATTTCGGATCAAAGATTATTCCGGCACGCGGTGCGTGGGTGGAATTTGAAAGCGACCCTGACGGCTGTATCTACGTGCGCGTGGACAAGAAGCGTAAGTTTCATGTCTCGTCGCTCTTGCGTGTCTTTGCGGCCGGAGCATCCGATAAGGAAATCATTGCCGCGTTTAAAAAGGACGAAGAAACAAAGAAGGCAATTGAGCTTACCTTTGAGAAAGATCCGGCAAAAACGCTTGAAGACTCATATATTGAAATCTATCGTCGCCTCCGCGACGGCGAGCTTGCTGCAGCGAATAATGCACGCGATTTTGTGATAAGCCTCTTTAGCAAGGAAAAATACGATCTCTCTCCGGTAGGGCGTTTTCGTATGAATAAGCGTTTTGGCGCTTCGATTGAAGACAAGACGATCCACGAACAGCGCACTATTCAGTTTGATGACGTGGTGTCGATTGTGTCGCACATTGTGGAGCTCAATCACACTCCGGATGCCACGGAAGACAATATCGATCACCTCGGCTCTCGCCGCGTGCGCTTCTTTGGTGAAATGATGCAGCAGAAAGTGCGTATCGGTATGACGCAGATGAAGCGTAATATCCAAGACCGCATGTCCACCGTGGATTCTGATACCACACTGCCGGTGAACCTCATTTCTCCGCGACCGCTTCAGGCGCGCATGAAAGAGTTTTTCACCACGAACCAGCTCTCGCAGTTCATGTCGCAGATCAATATTTTGAATGAGGTGGAACATCTCCGCACGCTTTCGGCACTTGGTCCGGGAGGACTCACACGCGAGCGCGCCGGTCTTGAAGTGCGCGACGTGCACCCATCGCACTATGGACGTGTGTGTCCGATTCATACGCCGGAAGGCCCGAACATTGGTTTGATTGTGCACCTTTCCGTGTACGCTCGTGTGAACCGTTTCGGTATGATTGAAACACCGTATGCGAAAGTGAAGAAGGGTGTGATTACCGATGAGATTGTATTTTTGGATGCCTTTGAAGAAGAGCAGTGTTATATTGCGCATGCTGCTTCGGGCGTGGACGAGAAGGGCAAGTTTACCGAGGCAACAGTGGCTGTGCGTCATAAAGGGCGTCCGACACTTGTTGCGCGTGAAGATGTGGAATATATCGACGTGGCAACCAATCAGGCGTTTTCTGTGGCAACATCGATGATTCCGTTCTTGGAACACAATGACGCCAACCGTGCGCTCATGGGCTCCAACATGCAAAAACAGGCTGTGCCATGTGTGCGACCTGAGGCACCGCTCGTGATTACCGGTATGGAAGACCGCGCTGCGCGCGACACCGGCCGACTCGTGCTCGCAGAAGAAGCGGGAGAGATCACCAAATCAGATGCGAAGAAGATTGTGGTGAAGGAGACAAAGAACGGTAAAGAGCGCACCTACGAACTTCTCAATTACATGCGCACCAATGAATCGACGGTGCTTCATCAGCGCCCTTCCGTGTCGGTGGGCGACAAGGTGAAGCGTGGTGATGTGCTTGCAGACGTGTCGTCTTCTGTCGATGGTCGCATGGCAATCGGACAAAACGCGCTTGTTGCCTTCATGCTTTGGGATGGTGCCAATTATGAAGACGCTATCATTATTTCCGAACGGCTCGTGCGCGAAAACAAATTCTCCAGCATTAAGATTGAAACATTCTCCGCGAAGGTGCGTGAGACAAAGCTTGGTCCGGAAGTGACGACACACGATATTCCGAATGTTGGTGAAGCGAAGCTCAAAGACCTCGATGAAGAAGGAGTGGTTCGCATCGGTGCGGAAGTGGAATCCGGCGATATTTTGGTCGGACGTATTACTCCAAAAGGGGAGACGGAACTCACCGCTGAAGAGCGCTTGCTTCGCAGCATCTTTGGTGATAAAGCACGTGATGTGAAAGACACCTCACTGCGCATGGAACACGGAAAGCGTGGACGCGTGGTGGGCGTGAAGGTTTTCTCACGTGACCGCGGCGATAATCTCGATTCCGGTGTGATGAAGGAAATTCATGTGGAAGTTGCCACGATGCGCAATATCTCGGTGGGTGATAAGCTTGCCGGTCGTCATGGAAACAAGGGTGTTGTTTCCCGCATTTTGCCGGTGGAAGACATGCCGTTTATGGAGGATGGAACACCGGTGGATATCATTCTCACACCGCTTGGTGTGCCGTCGCGTATGAACCTCGGTCAGGTACTTGAGCTCCACCTTGGGCTCGCAGCACATGAGCTTGGCTATCAGGCTGTGGTGCCAACATTTCTTGGAGCAACCGAAGAAGAGATCAAAGCAGAGCTCAAGGAAGCCGGCTTTAATGAAAACGGAAAGATGAAGCTCCACGACGGACGCACCGGACGCGCATTTGAGCAGGACATTGCCGTGGGGTATATGCACATGCTCAAGCTCAATCACATGGTGCAAGATAAGATTCACATGCGTTCGATTGGTCCATACTCGCTCATTACTCAGCAGCCGCTCGGAGGAAAGGCGCAGGAAGGTGGGCAGCGTTTTGGAGAGATGGAAGTCTGGGCGCTCGAAGGATACGGTGCCGCCCATGTTTTGCGCGAAATGCTCACAGTCAAATCAGACGATATTCTCGGTCGAACAGCCACATTTGATGCCATCGTGAAGGGCGACGAGCTGAAAGCTCCGAATACTCCGGCATCATTCAATGTGCTCTTATCAAACCTTCGCGGTCTCGGACTCGATGTCGCACTCGAACATATCAATGTGACGAAAGAGGAATCCGAAGACGAGGATGCGTAATTATATTAACCAAGAACCTTTCTCATATTAAATGGCTTATACTCGTGCCAAGGATTCGAGCGAGTCGCAGTCTCGGAGGGTGAAACGTACTATTCGTACGTTGAGACCGAGAGACAAGACGCAGCCGAATACTTGGTGCGAGGATTGCCAAGCTCTCACACGAAGTGTGGCAAACAATATCAGGAGCGGTTTAATATGAGACAGGTTCTAATAACTATGAACACACACAACACACATGATGACGGTGCGATTGCGAATGATTTCGATGCGATTTCGATTCGTCTTGCCAGCCCTGATGCAATTAAGAACTGGTCCTACGGTGAGGTGACAAAACCTGAAACGATCAACTACCGTACCGGTCGCAGTGAACGCGGAGGACTCTTCGATGAGCGTATCTTTGGTCCGGAAAAGGACTATGAATGTTACTGTGGAAAATACCGTCGTATTCGATATAAAGGTATTGTTTGCGAAAAGTGCGGCGTTGAGGTAACACGTGCGAGCGTGCGTCGTGAACGCATGGGTCACATCGAGCTTGCGAGCCCGGTGGCGCATATTTGGTTCCTGCGCGGTATTCCGTCGCGCCTCGGGCTGCTTCTTGACACTTCACAGCAAGACCTCGAGAAGGTAGTCTACTTTGCCGGCTACATCATTACGAAAGTGAATAATGATGAGCGCAATCGTCTTCTCTCTGAAATGGACAGCGAATACAAGATGAAGTCGAAAGCCGCGGCAAATGACACAGAGAAAGACAAGCTCAAAGAAGCGCTTTCGGAAGCAAAACGCGAGCTCTCGTCCATTCAGGTGGGGCTGGTGATTGATGAGACACAATACCATCGGTATTCCGTAAAATACGGAACGATGTTTGAAGCGCGTATCGGTGCCGAGGCATTGTATGATTTGTGTTCGGCAATCGAACTCCCCGCAATGGAAAAACAGCTCGCTGAGAGACTGGAGAAAGCGGGAAGCGCTGAGAAAACAAAGCTCAATAAACGTCTCTCGCTCGTGCGCTCCATGATCGCTTCGAACATTCGTCCGGAGTGGATGTTTATTTCGGTGATCCCGGTGATTCCGCCGGGCATTCGTCCGATGGTGCCGCTTGAAGGCGGACGCTATGCCGCCTCTGATGTCAACGATCTCTATCGTCGTGTGATCAATCGAAACAATCGTCTTGCCAAGCTCAAAGAAATTGGTGCGCCGGATGTGATTTTGCGTAATGAAAAGCGTATCCTTCAGGAAGCGGTAGATGCCCTTATCGACAATTCCATGCGCCATCAGACGCAGACGGGTATGGTGGGTGGTCAGCGTCGCGCACTAAAGTCAATTGCCGACGCACTTAAAGGAAAGCAGGGTATCTTTCGTCAGAACCTTCTGGGAAAGCGAGTAGATTATTCCGGTCGAAGCGTGATCGTCGTTGGTTCCAATTTGAAGCTCTCACAGTGTGGATTGCCGAAGAAGATGGCGCTTGAGCTTTTCCGTCCGTTTGTGATTTCCAAACTCCTTGAACGTGAGCTCGCGTATAATATTCGCGGAGCAAATCGTCTGATTGAAGAAGGTATTCCGGAAGTGTGGGCAATTCTCGAAGAGGTGATTGAAGGAAAGTATGTGCTTCTCAACCGTGCGCCAACACTGCACCGCCTCGGTATTCAGGCATTCCGCCCTATCCTCATCGAAGGAAACGCTATTCAGGTGCATCCGCTTGTGTGTACCGCCTTCAATGCCGACTTCGATGGCGACCAAATGGCCGTGCACGTGCCGCTCTCGGAAGAAGCACAAGAAGAGGCAGCTGAGCTTATGGCGTCGAATAAGAACCTTCTCGGTCCCGGAAGCGGTGATCCGATTGTGAAGCCGTCACAGGATATTGTGCTTGGGTGTTATTGGATGACAAAAGAAATCGAAGGACAAAAAGGAGAAGGGAAGATGTTTCCGACTCCCAACAGTGCCATTACCGCATACGACTTTGAGCAGGTAGACTTCCGCGCGAAGATTTTGGTTGCAGGATCGGATCATCCGAAGTATGCGCACTTTGAGGGCAAGCCGTTTGAGACGACTGTGGGGCGTTTGCTCTTCAACAGTGTGTTGCCGAATGATTTCCCGTATGTGAATGAGGTGGTTGGGAAAAAAGACCTTGCCCGCATTATTGATGCACTCATCGTGAAGTATGGTGTGGACGCAACGCCGGATATGCTCGATAAGATTAAAGCTTTCGGATTCAAGTATGCGACAGTCTCAGGTGCGACATTCAGCATGGATGACGTGCAAGTGCCGGAAGGCAAAAAAGCACTTGTGGAGGAAGCGCGAAAAGAAATCGAAGATGTGGAGGAGCAATTTGCCGACGGACTCCTTTCGGGAGAAGAGCGCTATCGTCGCGTGATTGAAATCTGGCAGGGTGTTGTGGGTGAGGTGGAGAAACTCATTCCCGGGACGCTCGATGAGCACGGACCGATCAACGACATGGTGCGCTCAGGTGCCCGCGGTACCATTACTCAGGTGCGCCAGATGGCGGGTATGAAGGGTATTATTACCAACACTGCCGGCGCGGCCATCGACTTCCCGATTATTCCTTCCAATAAAGAAGGTCTGTCACCGCTTGAATACTTCATTACCACGCACGGTTCACGTAAGGGTTTGGCCGACACCGCGCTTCAAACAGCGAAGGCCGGATACCTCACGCGCCGACTTGTGTATGTTGCCGATAGTGTGATTGTGACGGAAGAGGATTGTGGTACGAAAGAAGGACGCACCGTGAAGCGCATGAATGAATCGGGCTTTGCGGTGTCGCTTGCGAAGAATATTCGCGGTCGTGTACTTCTTGAGGATGTAAAAGATGCCGACGGTAAGGTGCTCTATAAGAAGGGTGACCTTCTTGGCAAAGACGAAGCACAAAAGATTGAAGATGCCGGTGTGGAAGAAGTGAAAGTGCGTTCGGTTCTCGGATGTAACGCCAAGCATGGTGTGTGTCAGAAGTGTTATGGAACTGATCTTGGCCGCGGACGCGAAGTGGCTCTCGGAGAGCCGGTGGGCGTTGTGGCTGCTCAAGCTATTGGTGAGCCGGGTACACAGCTGACGATGCGTACCTTCCACTCCGGAGGTGTTGCCACCGAAGGTGGAGATATCACCATGGGCCTTCCCCGTGTGGAAGAAGTGTTTGAACGTCGCACCCCGAAATCAAAGGCAGTGATTGCCACCGCCGCAGGTGAGGTAAGCGCTGTGAAGAAAGAAGGTGCAGAGCATATTGTTTCGGTGATTCTCGACAAGGCGAAAGGCAAGAAGGGAGAAACTGAATATGTGATTCCGTATCGCCGCAGTCCGATTGTGAAAGCGGGGCAGAGGATTGAGAAGGGAGATTTCCTTTCCGACGGATCTGCTCATATTCCCGAGCTCTTCAAGTATGCCGGCGCAGAACGCACGCAAGAATACATCATTAGTGAAATTAGCAAGATTTACGACCTCCAAGGTGCGAGTGTGTCACGTAAACACATTGAAGTGATTGTGAGCCAGATGTTCTCACGCTACCGCATTAAAGATGCGGGCGATAGTACATTCGTGCAAGGACAAGTCATCGAACGCAGTGAGCTCATGGCGGCGAATCGCGCACTTTCCGAAGAAGGAAAAGAAGAAGCAAAGGGTGAACAGCTTGTCTTGGGTATTACGGAAGTATCACTTACCACCAAGAGCTTTCTTGCAGCCGCTTCCTTCCAGCACACCCCGCGTATCTTGATTGAAAACGCAGTGAAGGGAAGTGTTGATCGTCTGACCGGTATCAAAGAAAATGTCATCCTCGGACGCATTATTCCGGCAGGAACCGGATATTCTGAAGAGGAGTGGGAGAAGAAGAGTGCGTAGGACCTCTTTTGCGGTGCTGTGCACAGAAGTTGTTTATCTATGTCTGACACCGTCCGCACAATTAAAGAGCGCTTGAATATCGTGGATGTTATCGGCGGCTATGTCGATTTGAAGCAAGCAGGCGCGAGCTATAAGGGGTGCTGTCCTTTTCATAATGAAAAGACACCGAGCTTCTTCGTCTCACCTGAGCGAGGAACCTTTCACTGCTTTGGCTGCGGACGCGGTGGCGATATCTTCACATTCATTGAAGAGCAAGAAGGACTTGATTTTAAAGGCGCGCTCACATTCCTGGCACATCGTGCCGGTGTGGAGCTTGTGCCGGAAGCCCCGGAGAAACGAGAATTGCGTGATCGCATGTATGAGGCAATGGAGCAGGCGACAATCTTTTTCCAGCGCGCTCTCGTGGAGAACGAATCGGCACGATCGTATCTGTATAAACGCGGCGTAAAGCCGGAGACACTGAAGGCATTTCGTATCGGCTTTGCTCCCGATTCGTGGGACGCTATTCTCACCCATCTTTCTTCTCTCGGATATACCGCCGAAGAGATTGAGGCAATTGGTCTTGTGAAGATATCCCAGAAGCCGGGGCATGCATCGCATTATGATCGTTTTCGGAGCAGAATTATGTTTCCGATTACCGATACGGCCGGCAGGGTGATTGGATTTTCCGGGCGTATCTTTGGTGAAGATAACGCTGAGGCGGCAAAGTATATCAATTCACCGGAAACCGATATCTACAAAAAGTCACACGTTCTTTTCGGATTCGATAAAGCACGCACCGCACTAAGAGAGAAAAAGCGAATTGTCATAGTGGAAGGGCAGATGGATTTACTGTTGTGTCACCAGGCAGGATATGTCGAGACCGTTGCGCTTTCCGGGACGGCGCTCACTCCAGAGCAAGTGACAATGATGGAGCGACTCACGAAGGAGGTGATTTTTGCTTTTGATGGCGATAGTGCCGGTATTGCGGCAGCCGAGCGCTCCGCCCGCATCGGACTCTCCGCCGGGTTGGATGTGCGTATGGTGGAGCTTCCGGAAGGGAAAGATCCGGCTGATGTGATTGGGGAGAATGCCGAAGAATGGGAAAAGATTCTCTCGCAAGCACCGCATATTATCGACTTCTTCACCGCACGATGGAAAAAAGAGGGAAGTGATATGCGACAATCGGCGCTTTTGGTCTCCGAGCATGTGGTACCGCTTATAGCGCTCATACCCAATGCCTTGGAGCAAGATCACTTTGTTCAATTGACTGCCGGGGCGCTTTCAACATCACCTGATGCGGTTCGTGCGGAAGTAGAGAAACATGAGTCCACTCCCAGGAATCACGTGTCTACACAGCAAAAAGAGAAGGATGCGCGCGCCGGTGAGAGCAATGCAACAAAACGCGCGTTGCACGAAGAATATATGATTGGTATTCTCGAATGGCAAAAGAGCGCTGAAGAGCAAGGAATCGTGCCCGAAGAAGCGTTCACGCGCATGAATGAGATATTGGAAGGGGAGAGCGTGTCGTTTGATTCGTATGATGAGACCACGCGCACCCGGCTTGCCTTTGAAGCTGAAGAGCGCTGTGTGCAGGGAGACGTGTCACCGAAGGACGAATGGGAAGAGCAATTTATTCTCTGGAAGAGAGCGATTCTCTCCGAAAGAAAAGAGTCGGTGACCAAAGCGCTCGAAGAGGCACGCTTTAGCGGAGCCGACACTTCGGAGCTTATGAAAACATTTCAGGATATCATTCGCGCAGAGGAAACATAAATACGCGAATTACGAATATGATACGAATATACGAATTACGAATACTCCGTCTGCTGTCATTCCGGACTTGATCCGGAATCTACAGGGTTATATAACCCACTCACTTCTGCCTGGATTCCTGGTCACCAGAGCCAGGAATGACAAGATATTTTTTAAGTTTATCGTTTATAGTTAATAGTTCATCGTTTCCCATATGTCCACATCCACATCAAAAAAGAAGACAGCGAAGAAACCCTCAGTGAAGAAGGCGGTAAAAAAGGCGCCGAAAAAAGCACCGGCAAAGCCTAAACAGAAGCAAGCTTCTGTCGGCCAGAGAAAAGCGACGAAAAAGACAACAACAAAAAAGACGGCGAAAAAACCTACCGTAAAAAAGGTGGCGAAGCCTAAACGCCAGCAAGCTGGCGTCGGCCGCGGAAAAGCTCCTGCGAAAAAGGCGACGGTCAAAAAAACTGCTTCAAAGAAGGTGACTAAGAAGCCGGTGAAAAAGACTGTAGCAAAAAAAGCACCGGCAAAGAAAGCAGCAAAAAAAGTGGTGCCGAAAAAGCTCACTCCCAAAGATAAAGCGATGTACGAACGTGCGGATGCTCTCCTTGCCAAAGGAAAAGAGCGCGGCTTTGTGACGTACAGCGAAATCCTCAAAGAGTATCCCGATATTGAGCGCAACATCATCTTTCTTGAGGAGCTGTATGATATGTTTGGAGAGGCGGGCGTGGATGTGCTTGAAGGAGGAAATCTTCTTGAAGATTTGGATGACTCGCTCGACGAGAAGAATATTCCGCACGATGCCTCATACGATTCCGTGCAGATGTATTTGCGCGAAATTGGTCAGTATCCGCTCATCAATGCTGCCAAAGAGCGCGAATTGGCGCAGCGCATTGAGAAGGGCGATGAAGAAGCAAAAGGACTTCTTGTGCGTGCCAATCTCCGACTCGTGGTTTCCATTGCCAAAAAATATGTTGGCCGTAGTCCGGATTTGACACTCCTTGACCTCATTCAAGAGGGGAATATTGGTCTCTTCAAGGCGGTGGAAAAATTCGATTGGTCCAAGGGTTTCAAATTTTCCACGTATGCGACCTGGTGGATTCGCCAGGCGGTGACTCGTGCGCTTGCGGATCAATCACGCACCATTCGTATTCCGGTGCACATGGTGGAGACGATTGCGAAGTATAAGCAGGTGGTGAAGCGCTTGACCCAGGACCTCGGACGTGAACCGATGCCGGAAGAGATTGCCACCGAGATGAATATCGATGTGGAGAAGGTACATCAGATTCGCACCATCAATCAAGACACTGTCTCACTTGAAAAGCCGATTGGTGATGAAGAAGATTCGGTGCTTTCCGATTTTATCCCCGACGACAAAATGCTTTCCCCTGATGCCGAAACTGCACGCAATATTTTGCGCGAGCAGGTGATTGAAATTCTCAACGACCTCTCACCCAAAGAGCGCAAGATTTTGGAAATGCGCCACGGACTCTCCGATGGTGTCATGCATACGCTTGAAGAGGTGGGCCGTGAATTCGGCGTGACTCGTGAGCGTATTCGCCAAATCGAAGCAAAAGCACATGAAAAGATTCGTCAGCATGAGAAGGCGGCGAAGTTGAAAAATTATTAAGCGAACGATAAACTTTAAACGATAAACGATAAAACAAAAAACACGAGTTTTTGCCCCGCGAAGCCTTGGCGGAGTGGGGTGAGCCCGTGTTTTTTGTGTATAGAAATAAAAAGCGGCGAGATGTTTTTTAAGGACATCTCCCGCTTGAGAGGCTTGTGCCGAACTAATTACCATGTGCAGACCGTAAGAATTTTATTGGGCCCGCATACGGCATTGTTTTGGACGATAATTTTTTCTGCCGTAATTAGAACGAGGTCATCAGTCACAGGACTAAGACGGAGTCCTACCGTCTCTTCTTTACCGGAAAAGTAGATTTGCGTGTCAAGAGAGAAACGAGACTGCCATGTTTTTGTATATGTTATCCTGCAGATGTCTCCCGATTCTACAACTTCCCCGCGTAGCACATTTGCACCAGCTGAAGCTAGTATGTTTCTAAGGAAGAAGGCGCTCATCGAGCCCCAGGTACGGTGCACCCTTATAGTAAGATGATTTTTGTCGTCCAGTGCGGCTTTCAATCTTGTGAGTATGTCCGACGTGTTTAGATCCGTTACTTTTGTCCAAGTATTGTCTTCCATTATTTTTTCTCCGGATGAGGTTCTTGTTGACCAAAATCAATATATATTATAGTATTGTCAATACCATATGCAGAAAGGCCTCACAAAACGTCTTGTGCGTGATATATCAAAGGGGAAAGGGGAGCCGGCGTGGATGCGGGAGTGCCGCTTCGCCGGTTTTTCCGCGTATCAGAAGATGGATATGCCGAAGTGGGGTCCGGATCTCTCAAAGCTCAATCTGAAAGACATTTCTTTCTATACGCCGGCGCCTGTTGGTGAAGCAGACACATGGGAGGGTGTGCCCGAGGATGTGCGTAAGCCGTTTGAGAAAGCGGGTGTGGCGAAAGAAAAAGACATGGGCGGAAGCGGTGCGCAATTTGATTCGGGTGTGGTGTATCATCACATTAAAGAAACGCTCACTCGCCAAGGGGTGATATTTATGAATATGGACAGTGCGCTTCGTGAGCATGAGACACTGGTGCGGGAATATTTTGGCTCGGTGGTGCGTCCCGATGAGCATATCTTCACCGCCGCACACTATGCGGCAACGAGCGGCGGGACCTTTGTGTATGTGCCCAAGGGTGTGCGCGTGTCACTTCCTCTTCAGGCGTTTTTCTGGATGAATAGTGACGGGGGTGGACAATTTGAACACACGCTGATCGTTGCCGATGAGGGCTCGTCGGTCACCTATATCGAAGGATGCGGATCGCCGGCATATCGCAATGCCGCACTTCACGCAGGTGTGGTGGAAGTGATTGTGAAGAAGAATGCATCGGTGGAATATATTAGCATTGAGAACTGGGCGAAAAATACCTACAATCTCAACACCAAACGTGCGCATGTGGAAGAAGGAGGATCGATAAAGTGGCTCGGAGGAAATATGGGCGCCGGTGTGACCATGCTGTATCCGACATCTGTTCTGAAAGGGAAAGGGGCACGGGCTCATCACGAGTCTGTGGCTGTGGCAGGGAGTGGCCAGGTGCAGGATACCGGTGGACGAGTGATTCATGCTGCGGCTGAGACATCCTCGACTTTGCATTCGCGAAGCGTGGTGCGCGAAGGGGGAGTATCGAATTTTCGCGGACATGTGGAAGTGAAAGAAGAGGCCTCAGGTGCACTTTCCTCTATGGTATGTGATTCGCTCATGCTCGATAATGATTCATCTTCGGCGTCGTATCCGGTCGTTGCTTCAAAGCGGAGTGATGTGGAGCTTTCGCATGAGGCACGGATTGGCTCGGTGGGGGAAGAAGAACTTTTCTACGCAGCAACGCGCGGTCTTTCAGAGAAGGAGGCCGTCCGGCTTATCGTGGGCGGATTTGTGCAGCCCGTCATCCGTGCCATTCCGATGGAATATGCACTTGAGTTTAATCGTCTGTTGGATGAGGAATTTAAGTGACAAATACTCTAGGTTAAACCTAGAAAACAAGTACCGATAGCAAAGAGAAAAACATTTTTCAACAGGACAATAGATTTTTGATATAAAATAACGATATTTTCTAGGTTTAACCTAGAGTAAACACTGTATGACACATATTGACACTAAAAAAATTAAATCCGATTTCCCTATCTTCGGAAACATGCCGGAAGGTTTTGCGTATCTCGACAATGCGGCAACAAGCCAAACCCCGCAGTGCGTGATTGATGCGCTTACGAAATACTACACTCATGAACGCGCCAATATTCATCGTGGCTCATACGCGCTTGCTGAAAAGGCGACGGCTCGATATGAAGAAGCACGTGAACGCATTGCTGATTTTATCGGTGCAGAGAAAGAGGAGATTGTGATAAGCGGCGGGGCAACACTTGCCTCTAATATGCTCATACTCATGCTTGAGGCCGCCCACACCTATCGCGCGGGAGAGGAGATTGTAACGACTGTCTCCGAGCATCATTCATTGCTTGTGCCTCTCCAGGAGCTTGCTGAGCGCAAAGGCATGAACCTACGCTTCGCGCCTCTTTGTGAGGGTGGTATGGTTGATGAAAAGGAAATGAAAAAGCTCATCACGCGGAAGACGCGCATCGTGGCTATGAGCATGGCAAGTAATGTGACAGGCGCGGTGATGCCATATGAGAGAGTGATGCATGCGGCAAAGGAGGCGGGTGCTATCGGTATCTTGGATGGCACGGCATATGTTGGTCATGCGCCGCTGTCTGTGGGTGAGATGTCGGCGGATGCAATGTTTTTCTCAGGGCATAAGATGTGCGGGCCGATAGGTGTAGGGATTTTGTATATGAAAGATTCGCTGATGAGGAGATTGCGCCCGGTCTTTTTTGGCGGCGGTATCGTGGAAGAGGTTACAAAGAGTGGTGCACGATGCACTGATGCGCCGTATAAATTTGAAGCGGGAACTCAGCCGATTGCGGAAGTGATTGGATTGGGGGAAGCAGCTACGTATCTTTCCGGTATCGGGCTTGAATCTATTTCCGCGCATGTCCGTGAGCTTGTGGATTATGCACGTGCCGAGATTGGGAATATTCAAGGCGTGAAGATCTACGCTGCACCGGCGGAAAAGAACATTGGTATTGTGTCGTTTACGGTTTCAAATATTCATCCGCATGACATTGCGCATATTGCAGGAGAGGAGGGAGTGGCACTTCGTGCCGGGCATCACTGCGCGGAGCCATTGGTGCGAGAGCTTGGAGAGGTGGCGACTGCCCGCGCGAGTTTTTATCTGTATAATACAAAGGAGGATGTCGATGCACTCGTGCGTGCAATTAAAAAAGCCCAGCACATATTCACATGATTGGGTACGAAGTACGAATCAATACGAACATACGAAGACAGGGCCTGGAAAAGTAATGTTCGTATGTTCGTACTCGTTCGTAGTTCGTAATCATATGTATAATTTATACCACGAAGAAATTATGGAACATGCGCGCAACCCTCTTCATAAAGGGGTGTGTGAGGACGCGACCCATACACATAAGGGTGTGAATGCAGGATGCGGTGACGAGATTTCTCTTTCTGTGAAAGTCTCTGACGGTATCATTGAAAGTATGTGCTTTGATGGAGAAGGATGTGCGCTTTCCGTGGCTGCGTGTGATATGCTTTCCGGTGTGGTGAAAGGCAAAAGGGTGGAGGATGTGCTTTGTATGTCGCCGAAGGACATCTATGATATGCTTGGTGTTTCGGTGACGCCATCGCGAACGAATTGCGCTCTCTTGGGTTTAAGAACACTGCATAAGATGCTAAGGTAGCGGGTACGAAGTACGAATCAATACGAACATACGAAGACAGGGTCTGGAAAAGTAATGTTCGTATGTTCGTACTCGTTCGTAGTTCGTAACTATATGATTTTTTCTACACACAATATTCATATCACGACAAAGGACGGTACTGAAGTGGTTTCGGGTGTGTCGCTTGAGCTTGAAAAAGGGAAGTGTGCGGTGCTCATGGGGAAAAACGGATCCGGTAAGAGCTCGTTTGTCCTTGGATGTATGGGTCATCCGCGATATGCCATTACGGAAGGGTCGGTGCAGGTGAGCGGTATGGAGATAACCACTCTCCCTACACACGAACGCGCACGAAACGGCATGTTTCTTTCTCCGCAAGCATCCCCGGCTATTTCGGGTGTTGCACTTGGGTCATTTATCCGGTCTGCCGATACCCATCTTCATCCGAAGCATGAGCATACACCACTTGCATTTCATACAGAGCTCACCAAGAAAGCGACGGAGGCAGGTTTTGATGCCGAGCTCCTCTCTCGTGGTGTGAATACTGAGCTTTCAGGAGGACAGAAAAAACAAACCGAGATTATACAGCTTCTTGCACTTGCACCGAAGGTTGCGCTTCTTGATGAGATTGATTCAGGTGTTGATATTGAAACACTCAATGCCGTATGCGAGAGTATTCGAAAGGCATGTGAAAAGGGCACGGCAGTTCTCGTGGTAACGCATAATCCGGAAGTGGTGAAGAAACTTTCTCCCAACCGTGTGTACGTTATGGATGGGGGGAGAATCGTTGCTTCAGGTGATGCTTCGCTTGCGGAGAAAGTGAAAGATGAAGGGTTTGGCGGAGTGGAGGGAGAGACATAAGGGTACGCCTAGCCCGTGCCGAGCCACGGTCGGCCTAGGGAACTACGAACGAGTACGAACATACGAAACGTACCTTTACTGTCATTCCTTGCTTGACCAGGAATCTACAGGGTTATATGACCCACTCACTTCTGCCTGGACGGGATGACAAAAGAGAGGGATGACAACACATAGTTTATCGTTAATCGTTTATAGTGTATCGTTTACATATGCCACACACAGAAGACATACGAGAAGCGCTTAAAGAGGTGAAAGATCCGGAGCTTGATATTGATATTGTCACGCTCGGGCTTATTCGTGAGATTGCCATCGATGAAGAAAAGGAAGGAGAGGTGCCGGGTGTGGAGATAACGATGACCCTTACCACACCGCTGTGTCCTTTTGCCGATTCACTCATTGAGGCAGTGGAAGACACGCTCACAAAGCTTGGATTTGAAAATACTCGAGTAGAGCTTTCTTTTGATCCTCCGTGGGAACCGCCGGCAGATATTCGCACTATGTTGGGGGTGTAGAAAAAAGTTTCGAGTTGCGAGTTACAAGTTACGAGAAGGGTGCGCTTGCGCGCACCTGGCAAATCAACAAACGGGCGGCACCGAAGGTGCCGCCCGTTTGTTGTTATACCGTAAACTGTCCGTTTTGATAGATGATTTGTTTTATCCCATCTTTCAATGTGGCAGTGACAGTGCGGGGCGATGTGGCAATCAAGTCTACATGAATGGGGGAGTCGTTGAAGCCGAGAGCATCCCATTCTTCAGGGGTTTTGTCTTTGTCTCCGCTGTAACACATATGAAAGCTTTTTCCGATAGCAATATGAGTGTTTCCTTCTGGCCCACCAACATTTTCATCATATAATGTTTCTCCCATAAATGTTGTGATGTGTGAAAGACGACCGTCGGTCATGGAGAATTCTCCGACACGATTTCCTCCCTGCTGATCCAGAAGACTTTTCAGGAGCGCTTTACCTTCATCGGCATGATACTCAGTGACAATACCGTCCTCAAAAGTGAGTGATATTCCTTTCATGAGGTTTCCGTTATGGTATATCGGCTCGGTAAACGTGATATGACCGTTTACCGTGCGGTAGTCAGGTGAAGTAAACACTTCAAAGCTTGGGATATTATGACCAGAGCCTCCTTTCCAGATACGCCCTTCGCCGAGTTCCATGGAAATATCCGTGCCAGGTGCCTCAATACGAATGGAGTGAATTGGAAGGCTATCCAGGACTTCTTTTACACGACCTATTTCTCCATGTACTTCTTTCCATTTGGCAATCGGATCAGACTCATCAAGAAAACATGCTCGAATAATTTGCTCCCAATATTTTTCTTGTGAGAGTCCGACTTCACGCGCCATCGCTTCGGTACCATAGAGGGCGGCTGTCCATGTGTAGCCCCCTTGATCTTCCTTTTGTTTCTTCCAGTCAATGTATGGTTTCATCGCTCTGCTCCTCCGCATGATTTTCTCCGGATCAGTACGCTCAAGCTCGTGTTTGTCGTCTGTAGAAATAATGCCGATTTGATGATCAAAAAGATTGGCTCGAGCACGATGATATTCTTCGGGGAAGAAATTAAGTTGCTCATCTGAAGTGTGTTCAAAGAAGCTCTTATCCAACCCTTCGGGAATATACTGCAAAACCATGTGTCCGCCCGCTTTGAGAATCGCTTCCTGAATATGAACGAGAAGTGGCTTTGCTGATTCTTTTATAGCTACATTCACCACCTCTCCTTTCTGCACACCCTTACCATCATCCAGTGCGAAATTCACCAAGACATTGGCGTAGGCACGAAGGATATTGTCTGGAGGAGTATAGCTCATGGGAGTTGGGAGTTTTGGCTTATTCTTCTTCGTTTACCTCTGCTTCGGGGAGATGTTCTATGAGGTACTCGTCGATGTATGCATTCACACTTTCATCGGTCGCGGTATTACTTGCGATGAGATCGAGAAGTCCTTGGACGTCGTTTGCTGTTGCGCCACCCTTCACCGCTTCAACGGTGAGAGCAAGAAGGTCGGCCGGATACGCGCCCGGGACGGTGTAGTAAGTGTCGTCTTGGAGCAGGAATATACTGTATGGAGTACCGCTTATGCCAAAGGGTTCAGCGGTTGTCTCCTGTGTCTCTACCGCAGCGGCATGGCGACCACTCTCAAGACATGTCGTGAATGCAACGCGATCTACGCCGAACCCTTCGGCAATACCGGGAAGTGAAGCAAGATCGGTATTGCTTGAATCGATGTCTCCAAAGAGCGTATCAATGAAGTTCCAGAAGGCAGTGTTTCCTGCGAGCTCAGCAACACACTCGGTGGCTTCGGCCTTTGCGCGCGCGTCTGGGTGGAGAGCATCAAGAGGGAAATGACGGAAGACAAGCGCCACGTCTCCCTCATATGCTTCATAGAGCATGTGGGCGGTGGCGTGGAATCGCTTACAGAACGGACAGTCAATGTCGGAGTACTCAATGATGGTAACAGTTGCCGTTTCCGGATCACCGAGCACATGATCGGTATCGGTGATTGAAACATCGTGATATTCAGGTGAAGGAAGATTTGCCGTTTCGCCGCCGAGGAATAGTCCGCCGCCAATGAGAAGTCCGGCGATGACGATTGCTGCGGGGGTAATCCATGGATTGAGCTGCTTTTTTGTTTCTGGTGTATCAGACATGTGTGTGGGTGATTATGGATAAAACGAATTACAAATATAATACGAATATACGAATGGGTTTTATATTTGCTTCGGACTTACGATTTTTGAGGTACCGTTATATTTTTTAGTGACATTTCTTAAAAGCGCATAACTTGAATACATGCATGTAATCAATAGAAGTACTATTGGGTATTCGTATATTCGCGTTATTCGCAATTCGTAATTACGTTACTTGATTTCGAAACGAATGGTCACATTGACATTTACTTCTTCAGAGCCGGGTTCAATTGTGGGAGCGCTTTTCCCGCCACCCATTCCAAAGCCAACAGCATCTTCTGCATAGGCATAATCAAAGCGCGGTTGGATACTGCTCTCATAGATGTCCAAAATGCGACCAACGGAGAAACCGCCCGCTTTTGCCACTGCTTCGGCCTTGGCACGCGCTTTGGCGATTGCCTCTGCTCGCGCTTCACTTTCCACCTCATCTGAATTATCGATTTCAAAAGAGAGTGATGAAACACTGTTGGCACCGGCGTCCACCACTCCTGAGAGGAGCGTGCCAATCACTTCAAAATCACGTGCCTTCACACTCACGCGTTGGTTGATGGTGTAGCCAACGATATCCGCCGGTGGGCACGGTTCAACAGACGACATACCATAATCGTATGAAGCACCGCAGTGGTAATATTGGTACCGTGGAGAAACAGTATACGAGGATGTGGTAATGTCTTCTTTTGCGACACCACCCTCTTTCAAGAATGCGATGATTGTATTCACCTTCCCGGTATTTTCTTCCTGGAGCGTGCCAAGATCGGTATCTCCCTCGGTCACAACGCCAACGGAAAATGTGGCGACATCCGGAATGCCATAGGAACTTCCTTCGCCACTGACACTAAAACTGCGATAGGAAGATGGTTCAATTGATTTGCCGTACGTTCCGGCAATCATGAGCCCGGCGATTGCAATGGCCACAAGAGCGATTGCGCCGGTTACGCCCAGGGTGTTTTTAATGGATGGATTCATAATAAAAAACGATTAACTATTAACGATAAACGAGCCTAAACGAGCACCTTCTTTGGGCGAGCCCAAAGAAGGTGCTCGTCGGCCACGGTAAAAATGAAAATAAGGCAGTAAAAACCTTCACGCATTATACCGCGCTACGGACGTTGCGCAAAGTATTGCGAAATGGGGAGATATGTGGCAGTATTGTTTCAGTTTCGTTGGCTCCATTCACTCAAAATATATGGGTTATGAATAAAAAAATTACACCAGCGACATTTTCTGTTGGCGCCCTTCTCTTTGCTGTTTGTGTTCCAGCAGGTGCGTTTTTGCTGAACGTACTGCTGGACTCCCAGGGAGTTCGAGTGCAAGTTGGTGAACCGTTTGATGTCCTTTTTGCGTATTGCCTGGGCATATTTGCTCTTTTGATTTGGTACGTAAAAGTAGGGAGCACATCGCCAGGTATAGCTTTAACAATTTTCTTGTTATTTACAGTCACCGTGATTATCGTGAGCATATTGCCTCTATAGCAGGATAGAGTATACACAGGAGCTAAACGCTCCTGTTTTTTTGTGCTTGTGCACGGTGCGGCGTTTTTCTTTAGAAAAACGCCGCACCATTATATTGCATATGCACAGAATATCCCTGTTCATTGTACGAAAATCGTTATATACTTATATACCAAGGACATCATCTTCGTTAATCGTTTATCGTTTTTCCATGAACATTCTCACATATATCAAATCTCATAAAGTGCTTGTCGGAATCATTCTCGTTGTCGTTATTGGCGCGGTATGGTTCTTCTTCGGCAGAGGAAGCAGTGCTATTGTGTATGAAACGGAAATTACCACGCTTCGTGATGTTATTGAAGAGGTGGATGTCACCGGTGTCATCACACCGGCGCATGATGTGTCGCTTGCATTTGAAACGGGCGGACGAGTCGCCGGCGCGAAAGTTGACGTGGGCGATACGGTATATACCGGACAAACGCTCGTGTATCTTTCCAATGCCGATTTGTATGCCGACCGAGCTGCGGCTATTGCGCGGCGTGATGCCTCAGCCGCCGACTTGGCAGAGCTTCTCTCCGGAACGCGCGAGGAGGATTTGGCGGTATATGAAGCTAAGGTGGTCCAGGCAGAGCAGTCGCTTGAGGATGAAAAGACAGGTGTTGTCAATGCGATTCAAGACGCATTTACCCGCGCGGACAATGCGGTGCGCAACGACGTAGATCAATTATTCTCCAATCCCGACACGGTCAATCCGGCACTCAATATCCCTGTTGATTCTCCGACGCTTAAGGGGGATGTTGAATGGCGGCGATTCCTGATCGGCGAAACGCTTGACACCTGGCAGTCTCTCCTTCTTGGAAACGAAGAGGCGATACTCGCTGCGCTTTCTGATGTGACGGATTATCTTGAAGACGTGCGCACATTCCTCCAAAAAGTGTCTCTCGCCGTGAACGAACTCCAAGCATCATCGTCCCTCACTCAGACAACCATCGACGGATACAAGACCGACGTTGCCGCGGCGCGCACATCGGTAAACACCGCAATTGCGGGAGTGGCGAGTGCAAGAGAAGGGTATACAACAGCCGAGCAGACGCTTATTATCAGAGAGCGTGAGCGTGACGCGGCTCAAGCACCGGCAACGCCCGAGCAAATTGCAGCCGCACAGGCGGCACTCGCTGCTGCCGAAGCTGATGTGAACGGATACGATGCTCGTATCGGGAAAACGATTATTTCCGCTCCGGTATCCGGTACGGTGACGTTTCTGGAAGTAGACGCGGGCGAGATTGTCACAGCCGGCATGGAGGTTGTGCGTATTATTTCCACCGGATCCTATGAGATTGAGGCGTTTATCCCGGAAGCTGATATTACATCAGTGCGCACTGGCGATACAGCGCTCTTTACGCTTGATGCATACGACGATGATGTGGAGCTTGTTGCAACGGTTTCGATGATTGATCCAGCTGAGACGGTGATTGAAGGAGTCTCAACCTATAAGGTAATTATGCACTTTGATGACCCGGAAGATTTGGTGCGTTCGGGTATGACGGCGAATGTTACCATTTCAACAGACATGCGTGAGGGCGTGATTGCTGTCCCGAGTAGAGCTGTGGAAACGCGCGAAGGAGAAAGAACCATTCGTGTGCTCACGAGTGCCGAAGAGCCTGAAGTGCGCACGGTAACAACCGGTCTCCGCGGTTCCGACGGCTACATCGAAATCACAAGCGGTCTCTCAGAAGGCGAGGAAATTGTCGTCTTCGTACGAGAATAGTCCACATTACGAATTGCGAATAACGCGAATATACGAATATTGCAGCTAGAAACTAAATATCTGTCATCCTGAACTTGATTCAGGATCCAGAAAAAGTGAAGATTCCGGATCAAGTCCGGAATGACACTAAACAAGATTCTCATTTTATACGCTACGAAATATAATACGGTGTATAGAAATCGTAAGCCCGAAGCAGGCAGGTCACCCATTCGTATATTCGTATTATAATTCGTAATTCGCATATTGTATGTTATCTCTCCAAAACATCACAAAAACATATTATGGCGAAGGAGTGGAAACCCGTGTCTTGAAGGGTATTTCTTTCGACGTGAAACGCGGCGAGTTTCTTTCCATTATGGGTCCTTCCGGATCGGGAAAATCAACATTGCTTCATACGTTGGGTTTTTTGGATCGGCCGACAAGCGGTACGTATATGTTTGACGGCAAAGAAATGGGGGAGTACACCGAAGAAGAATTGGCCCATGTGCGCAATAAGAAAATGGGATTTATTTTTCAGACATTCAATCTTCTTCCGCGTACGTCCGTGCTCGATAATGTGAAGTTACCTCTTTTATATTCCGGCATGAAAGAATCGCTTTGGGAGGATATGGCGCGTGAGGCGGTGGACGCCGTTGGTCTTTCGCACAGGGCGGAGTATGAACCGGCGCAACTCTCAGGAGGGGAAAGGCAGCGTGTGGCGATTGCGCGCGCTCTCGTGAACAAGCCCAATGTGATTTTCGCCGATGAGCCGACGGGAAACCTCGATTCAAAATCGGGTGGACAGGTGATGGAGCTTATCGATAAGCTACACAAGAATGGTCATACTGTGCTTCTCATTACCCACGAAACATACACTGCCGAATACGCACAGCGTATTATCCGACTCCGCGACGGCATGGTAGAAGACGATACGGCGGTAGGGAGCCGTCATAACGGATCATTTGTAAAATAGTATGATTTTCTTCCGCACACTCAAAACTGCATGGGTCGCACTCTTCATCAATAAAGCGCGATCGCTTTTGACGATTCTCGGCATTGTGATTGGTGTCATGGCGATTATTCTGATTGTCTCTATCGGAAAGGGCGCCGAAAATCTCATTTTGGGAGAAATTCAAGGTCTCGGTGCCGACATCATCAGCGTGAATCCCGGAAAAGAGCCGACGGGACCGTCGGATTCGATGAACGCTTACCTTTCCGATTCGCTCAAGGAGCGCGAGGTCAATGCCCTGCTCAAAGAGAGTAATGTGCCGGGTGTCGTTGAAATAGCACCCGCGGTCATGGTGTCGGAGTCCGTATCGTATCGCGGAGAAACGTATCGCCCGCAGATTTGGGGATGGTCGGCGAAAATGATGGCGGAGATGTTTGATTTGCGTTTGGCATCCGGCATGCTCTTTGGCGAGAAAGAAAATCGGCAGAAAGAGAGTGTCGTTGTTATCGGACAGAAAGTCGCCGAAGAGCTTTTTGAGGGCGCCGATCCGATCGGCAAAGCGATACGCATTAAAAATCATAGTTTTCGGGTTATCGGTCTTTTTGAGAAGACCGGACAGGTGATGTTTACCAATGTCGATGAGGTGATACTCATGCCGCCAAATACGGCGCAGACGTACATTCTCGGCATCGACCATTACCATGAACTCATGATTCGAATGGAGAACGCCGATATGGTGGATCAGGCGGTGCTTGATATTGAACGCACGCTCCGTGATTTGCACGACATTACAGACCCGGACAAAGACGATTTTTATGTGAATACGGCAAGTGAAATGATTAATATGGTGGGCACCATCCTCGGCGTGCTCACCGCCTTTCTTGCCTCCATGGTGGCGATTTCACTTGTGGTGGGCGGTATCGGCGTGATGAATATCATGCTCGTGTCGGTTTCGGAGCGCACGAAAGAAATCGGTTTGCGCAAGGCGGTGGGTGCCACCGAATCTGATATCCTGCGGCAATTTTTGGTGGAAGCCATTGTGCTCACCGGTGCCGGCGGTGTGATTGGTACAATCATTGGCTTTGCACTCTCGGCTATTGCTGCTGTCATTCTTTCGCAGTCACTTGGTGTGGACTGGGAGATGACCTTCCCGATTTCAGCAGCCGCTCTCGGCATTGGTGTTTCGGCCGCCGTCGGTCTTATCTTCGGACTATACCCCGCGCGCAAAGGGGCAAAGAAGAGCCCGATTGAGGCACTAAGGTATGAATAGAAAACCGAGGTTAAACCTTGGTATACATACCAAGGTTTAACCTCGGTTTTCTAAATCACAAATCCCAAGCATCAAATTCCAAATAATATCAAAATTCAAAATATGCAAACCCTACTACTTTCCACTGTCGAATGTCAAAAGCGCCAAGGTTAAGCTTTGGCAGAATTGCCAAAGCTTAACCTTGGCGCTTAGATTCCCGATCGAGTCGGGAATGACAAAATAGGATACACACAAAAAAACAGGCGCGGACATGAAATGTCCGCGCCTGTTTTTTCCTCCTTGACATCATACTCAATATGTGTATTATGGAGGTAATCAAAGCAGTTCTTCCAATAATTTAGATTGAAGAAAAATGACACAAAACTATGGTTTTCTTGGGTATAGGTATGTCCTTGGGCGTCTCGGACTCTTTGCTTGTTCGAGATTCACTCTCTTCATGGTTTTGTTTACTTCCATTGGAGTGTTGGGTCTGGCGGCTGGTGGCTTGATCTGGATTATGTTTTTTCCGAAGGATGGATATTGGTATCTCGTAATGTTCCCTGTGGGTATAGTCCCCGCTAGTGTGTTTGGGATTATGTCAGTTATGGGAGCGAGGAAATATAGGAAATTGCTTCCAGAGTACTGGATAGACATGAGAAGAAAATATCTCAAAAAGTACCCAGAACTCGCTCAAATCCTTCATGACGGTGATTTGATTACCGATGCGGAGGTTGAGCGGCTGAAAAATCTCCGCGACAATTATATCCAGCTCAAATCACTTTTCGAGTGTAAGCTGGAAAAAGAAAAACAATTAGCGGAGCAAGCAAAAAAATTGAGGGAAGATATTGAGGAAACTAGCGCGAAACTTCGAAAGGAGGAAAAGGCGTTAAGGTTCCATAATGGGTAAAACCCGGACGGCACGTTGATTCGTGCCGTTTTTTTTGTGCACAAAAGCGGGCGGCGACCGAAGGTCGCCGCCCGCTTCCCCCCTTTATCCAGTGACCAGCTACCAGACGACTAGCGACTACCTCGGCATCACCCCAAGTGCATCATTAAAGCGATTAATGTAATTGAAGAGTCCGATGGCGCCGGTAAGTTCCACAATCTGCGCATCGTCGTAGTGTTCTTTGAGTTCGGTATATACATCTTCCGACACGTTCACCGCGTCAAGCGTGACAGCTTCGGCATAGCGGACAGCTGCTTTTTCATCAGGCTTCATTTGCGAAATGTTGGTATCGACATACTGCATGTCTTCTTCGGACACGCCGAGTTTTTGAAGCATGCTCTCGGATACGCCGACACAGTACTCGCATTTATTGAGTTTGGAGACCTTAAACGCAATTTTCCATTTATTGTCTTGTTCCACGAGCCCTGGACCCATGGTCGTTTTGAAAAGCTCATAAAACGCCGCGAGCATTTCCGGACGATGCGCCATTACCTGCGCCCATTCCGGCACGCCTCCCTTGGTGTCGATAAACTCTTGAAACACCGGAGCGGCCGCTCCCTGCGCTTCATCTTCTGCCACGATGTGGACTTGTGTTGTTGTTGCCATATTTGAAACGATTAAACTATAAACGATTAACGATAAACGGCCTGACGGCCTGAATAACCAAAATCCACTCCAGTATACCATAGGCATCTTATGGTCCACACAAAGACATGTCATCCCGCATCACCAAGCACCATTTTACTAAAGTAAAAAAGTGCTCGGCAAAGAGTGCGGGATGACGGTAAAGAGTGTATGCAGAAACATTCACTCCGCTTTACTTTTTCACCTTTTGTTTTTTATCACTTTCTACCTTACCGTCGGAAAGAGTGATGATACGGTCGGCTTCGGGGACGAGATCGAGTTCATGGGTGACCATGAGAATGGTTTGTCCGGCATCGTGGAGTTCGCGAAATGCATCCATTACCGCAGCAGCTGTTTCGGAATCGAGATTGGCGGTGGGTTCATCGGCAAAAAGGATAGACGGATTATTGGAAATGGCACGGGCAATCGCCACACGCTGCTGCTGGCCTCCCGAAAGCTGAGAGGGAAGATTGTGTATTCTGTCGGAGAGATCCATGCGCTTGAGAGCTTTTTCGGCCACATTACGTGCATCAGAAAATGCGCGACCCTCCATAAGAAGTGGCACAATCACATTCTCAAGTGCGGTGAGCTCAGGGAGAAGTGCATAGCTTTGGAAGACATAGCCAAGGCGCGTAAGACGAAAGGCAGTGCGCTCTTTTTCACTCATGGCTTCGGTAGAAGTGCCGTCGATTTCTATTGAGCCAGATGTAGGTGTGTCGAGGAGTCCCATGTGATACAGAAGCGTGCTCTTTCCGGCGCCGGAACGACCGGTGATGATGGTGTATTCACCGCTTGCAATATCAAGGGAGACGTCGGCGAGTGCATGAACCGGCGTTGTGCCTGAGCTGAATGTCTTGCAAATATTTTTTACACTAATCATAGGTTACGAATTACGAATAACATACAAATCTACGAATGGTACGAATACTACGAATATCTCTTTTGCTGCCGTGCCCGAGCGCGACTTGTCGCGCTTTGCTGTCATCCCGCACTCTTTGCCGAGCACTTTTTTACTTTAGTAAAATGGTGCTTGGTGATGCAGGATCTAAAGGGTTATTGTAATCTGCTTAATTGCTCTGGATTCCTGGTCAAGCCAGGAATGACAGCAGGGGAGAAACCAAAGTTAAACCTTGGTCTCATCGTCCTAGTATAGAATCCAGCACATTCTTCCCTACAATAATTCGCGCGGGAATGTATCCGGCAATAATGGTCACCACAATGATGATGACAATGCGGATGAGCGTTACATCAATTGGCGCCACCAAGATGCCGTCGGAGAAAGGGAAGTCGATGGGGTTGGCGTCGATGTATGGTTTTAAGGATCCAAAGAGAATTGCCGAACCAATAACCGAGCCGGCAAAAGCATAAAAGAGCGATTGGAGGATGTAAGAAATGGTAATAGCCGACGGACACACGCCAATGCCTTGGAGAATGCCGATGTATTTGCGGCGGGTCACAGCGTTGATGAAGATGACGATGAAGACGGTAATGGATGCCACAGAGATACCAATTGCACCGATGACACTGCCGAGGATGTCAAACGTGGTGCCAATATCTTTGAAGAATTGTCCCTGGGATTCTTCCCATGTTTCAATCTTCGCGCATGAGCAGATATCGGTCTTTTCAAGCTCACTCTTTATGTACACCGCATCGGTACCGGGAGTGAGCACAGCGACGATTTCATTGGCGTCTTTTCCGGGGCGGTTGAGGAGCTGGCGGAGGATGGTGTCGTTGATGTAGACGCGTTGAGAGACAGCGGCAACTTTACTCTTCAAGACACCGCGAATGGTAAATTCTCGCAGTGTGCCGTTGACACGCAAACGGATGGTGTCGCCCACGTCTACAAGTGAGAGGGTGTCGGAGCCGGGGATATTGCGGACATAATTTTCCAAGAGATTGGAGCCCACAATGATGCCGTTTGCATCACCCTTTTCAAGATATTCTCCGGCAATGATGAGATCTGCGAGGTGGGTGACAGAATCTTCACTTGCCGGATCAATACCGGCAATACCGGCGCTGACGGATTCTGTCTTGTCGGACACATTGCTCTTGTTGCGATAATTCGCTTCCACACTGCCGCCGGCAAGCATGCGCGAGGTCACGGCCACAACCTCAGGAAACGACCTCAATGTTTTCTCAATATTTGCCGTGTCTTCGATGAAGTTTTTTGATTCAATATTGGAGAGAATGATATCGCCGGAATATTGCGCGCGATAAGCGTTGGAAGAACCTTCCACCAAGCCGCTCAAAATGCCACTCACAAAGACGAGATTGAGAAAGGTGAGTGTCATGATGAAGACGATGAGAATTGTCGTCCAGATATTGGCGCGTTTGAGCGCGCGAAATGCGAGAAAATTTCCGACCCGAAAAGCATCAGGACACCACGTGAAAGGGTTGAATGACATAGGGGTATTGTAGCATACAATGAGAAGTTAGAAATTAGAAAATAGAAGTTAGAAAAGGTGCGCTACGCGCGCCTACCTTGTCATTCCGCACTTGATGCGGAATCTTGCCGCGCGAAGCCTTGGCGGAGTGGGGACGCCGCGCCTACCTTGTCATTCCGGCCTCTTTATCCCGCTCAGTTTTCTTCTTTCTTGAAAACTGAGGCGTGGGCGAGCCGGAACCCAGCTTTTTTCTTTACAACAAAAAAAGACCTACTCACTCAAAGAGCTTTCGGTCTGTAGGTGTATATAAGATATACACCAATAAAGAACACAATAATGCCCACACCGACAAAACAGGTCGTAAGTGAGAACGCGTCGATGGCGAATCCATACACACCGAGTGCAACCATTTGCATAAAGAATGCCACACTTGATTTCACCGAGTTGACAGTTGCCCTTGAGGAACTGTCAATTTCTCGGTTGAGTATTTCTCCCATAAGAGGTGGTATAAACCCTCGCATGAGAGCAAAGCTGGCGATGAGGCCGACACTTCCCTGTGAAGGGAGGAGACCCATAAGTACAAATGGTACGGAGAGCATCATAACTGATACGACAACACTCACATACTCACGTGTACGGCCATGCACCACATGTGAAAAAGCGCTTCCGAGCCAGCTTATGATACCGGCACAGAAGAGGACAACACCGTAGAGCGAAAGATTAAGTCCAACTTCTTCAAAGTATGGATTATAAGAGAAAAACGATATTTTCCTAACGACAGCAGCAAGTCCGGAAAAGAAAATAATCCAGAGTACTTTCTTTTTCCGTAGTGCAATGCGCGCCCCCAGCGCAATACCTCTTAGCTCAGAGGTCACAGACGTTTTCTTCTGCATCGGCGGTTCAATGAATGCAAACGCTGCTCCAATAGAAACGAGCAGAAAGGGAAGCCCTGCAATCATAGGGAGCCGGAGCGAGATTGCCGCAAGAAAACCCGTGGCAAGCGCACCGAATGTCTCAAGTGCAATCATGCCTCCATTTCCTTGTCCGAGAATTTTATGAAATTCTCTTTCTCGTCCTTCATACGCAAGTGAATCTCGTAGGAGTGCAATGTCCGCTCCTGAAATACAGGTCATGCCAATCATGACGAAAATGTTTCCAGACCACATTGCCGTTACTCCTTCCCCGAATGCAAAGATGCTCATACCAATCAAGTCAAGAAAGACACCAATAATAATCATTCGTTTTCTTCCGATCATATCAGCAATTGCCCCTGTGGGTATTTCGACCAAGAATGTGAGGACAAGCACTATTGCTTCCATGAAGTAAATGTCGGAAAGCGACATGTGTCCTATTTCTTGTATGTACAAGATAAGTATAGGTGCCCAAAAAGGAGCGGTGCCACATGTCTTGAATATACGAAACGCACGTATATTCCGCTGGATGTGAGAGTGTTTCATGAGAGGTGTATTTAATTGTGAAGGAGCGAAAAGAGTTACAACCAAACAAAAACTTCGGCTTTTGTCCGGCCGAAGTCTTTCTAGGGGGTATACATAGGGAGAGTATTACCTACACAAATATCGGCTGAACAAAAGAGGGAAAGAGGTCATGCGAGAAAAAGGCACGACCTGAATTGCCTGCTTTGTGTTTGTATAAAGCCAATTGTGTATGTGATGTACCATATAGTTATGTATAGCAGAATGTGTCATCTTTGTCAACCCCTCCCGTAATTTCTTCCACACGAGTGATATGAAGAGAAAAAACAAATCCTGCGTAATGTGATACACTACAATATATGACAGCACTTTCGCGAACAATTCTCCCCATGCCCAAAGATGTGAAAGATGCGCTTGTTGAGCGCGGTGTGTGGAGCGACTACATGGCACGGCCGGCGTATCAGCGCAACGATTACATTGGCTGGATTGACCGAGCCAAACGAATAGAGACACGGCAGAAGCGCATCGCCCAGATGACCGATGAACTCACAAAAGGAGGAGTGTATATGGGAATGGAGCACGCTCCGTCGAAAAAATAAAACCCGCCTTATCCGGCGGGTGGAGATGTTTCTCGTATCTGAGTCAGGGGAAAAAATGGAAACGGACTTTATGCATCTTCTCCAATGCATCAGCAAGAATAAGACTTTCCTCGGCATTGATGAGAATTTTCTGAATGAACTCACCTTCTCCTAATCTCATTCTCATGTCGAGGTGAAAGTAGCTATCATCCTCGAGTGTAGCACTTAGACAAGAAAGATCTTTATCCCAAGCTGGAATACGTTTCGATCCTGAGTCTCCGTTGAAGAGATAGAATTTTATTTTGGTGTTAACTCGCCCCTCTTCTAGTTTTAAATATAACTCAAAACCGGTGATGTATACCTGCGAAGAGGGTGGTGTGAGTTTACCGTGTATCCTCAACTCTTTTCCTTCACGAATGAATTTTTTCCGATAGAGAACGACTGTCCGGTCTTCTTCGTCTCTGAGTATCTTGGATTGTTCGCTCTCCGGGAGAGCAAGGAACTTTTTTGCGTCTTCAATAACGGGTTTCTCCTCGAGCCCCTGATTTCTTCCTGGGAGGATATCCATAGGATTAGTTTTTGGCATGACTTTTTTCTGTTTAAAGGGTTGGGATAAAGTGCAACTGCATGTAGGGTAATGCATATATGAGATAAGGTCAAGTTTGGCTATTGCCATTTTTTGCTCTTTTGGTATGATAATGAGCGCCCCTGACAGGACAAAGCACAAAACGACAAAAGAATATTCCGCGGTAGCTCAGTTGGTAGAGCGGTCGGCTGTTAACCGATTGGTCGCAGGTTCGAGCCCTGCCCGCGGAGCATAATATAGTTTGACCCCGAGGCATGTCCTCGGGGTCTTACTATATTACTCCGCGGCAGGGCTCGAACGGCGGAGCAGCGGGTCCCCGCTTGCGGGGCTGCGAGCCGCGTCCAGGAGTACTTTGCGGATTGCGAATATCTGGAGCAATACGCTTAGTAACTCCGGGACAGTCCTGCCCGCCCTTTGGGGCGTTTTTCATATGCTCCGCGGGAGCAAGCCAACTGCTTAGCTTGCGTCAGGGCTCGAAAGCCGCAGCCATGTTGGAGCGCTTGCGCGACGACGGCGAGGCCGGGTCGGAAGCACTTAGCAGAATACGAGCTTTAGCGAAGTGTTATGCTTAGTGACTTGTGACCGAGCACTTAGTATGGTCCCGGGTGAGGCATGTCCTCGGGGTTTTACAGATCGTATTGACAAACAGCAAGCTGTCGATTAGAATAGACACAGACATAAGGACCTTGTCTCATCAGCATCAAGTCCGAGCCTCTTGGCTCATTACCAAGCGGCTGAGAGGCCTAAAAAAATACGATGCCGTTGGCAGGGCCCTGCCGATGTTGATGGACTTGGTCCTTTTTTGTATAAAGCAAAACCGCCTCACGGCGGTCTTTTTTTGTGCCAGCCACTCACTTTTCACTGCTTAATACCTCAATAGGCTTATACAAAATGATAGGAAGTCAGATTAAGAAACTTGCCAGACCAATGGTGAAGAGGGAAGGAATAATGGGAAAAGGAAATATGTCTCCATAGAAACCAAACCACTCAAGCCAAACCATAATAATAACCGACAGCGCACAAAGAAGCATGCACACGAAGAATGTTTTTAGAGAGGCATGTTCAATGGTGTGAATTGTTTGCTTGTTCATGCGCGTATAGTGTAGCGCAATCTACTTTTAAAGATTAATAACAGACAAGATAATTAAAATCAGGTATAGTTTCTGTATGATGTTAGACGTCTCCAATCCATCTTTTGTAATCTCCCAAGCATCGATGTTCATTGCGACTGCTTTAGTATTTATATCGTATCAGTTTAGAGAAGGGAAAATATTTAGGTGGTTGTTTGTCGTTGCAGGAGCTCTTTCTGCTCTACATTTTATTTTGTTGGGGGCTATAACGGCGTCAATCATTGTTGCCATTAATAGTTTACGATGGTTAGTAAGTATTTTCTCCAAAGAACGAGCTTTTCTTTATTCTTTCGTGGTCTTAATGATTGGAATATTATTTTTTACATACGAAAACATTTTTTCATTTCTTCCAGCAATGGCGGGGGTCATTGCAACATTTGCCATCTTTCATAAAGATGAATTGCAGACGAGAATAATACTTTTGATTGTAGGTTTAATGTGGCTGAGTTATAACTTCATTATTTTTAGTCCAGTGGGAATAATCTCAGAAATTTTATTTTTCTCATCGGGTATTATTGGTTATGTAAGATTAAGGGCATCACAGCGTGAAGAAACACGGTGAAATACCCCCCCCAACTCATCCCTCCGTGGCATATCCCAGGGGTATGGTATACTTTCTTTATGAACACAGAACAACTTTCAAGAATGAGACACGATAAGGGCTTTATTGCGGCTCTTGATCAGAGCGGGGGATCGACTCCGCGGGCGCTTCTTTCATATGGCATCGGCGAGGATGCGTATGCCAATGAGGAAGAAATGTTTGCTCTTGTGCACGAGATGCGCACGCGCATTGCGACATCGCCTGCTTTTAGCGGAGAAAAAATACTCGGCGCAATTCTTTTTAAGCACACCATGGAGCATCAGATAGAGGGGAAAGATACGGCTGATTATCTTTGGGAAGAAAAAGGCATTGTTCCTTTTTTGAAGGTGGACAATGGTCTTCTAGAAGAGACAAACGGTGTGCAGCTAATGAAGCCGATGCCGGATCTCGATGAGCTTCTTCTCCGCGCGCGTGAAAAACACATATGGGGTACGAAAATGCGTTCGCTCATCAACGACTTACATGAGAAAGGGATACGGGAGGTTGTGGCACAGCAATTTGAAGTGGCGAAGCATATTATTGCACAAGGCTTTGTCCCTATTATCGAGCCGGAAGTGAGTATTGTTGCTCCGGAGAAGGCAGAGATTGAAGAGATGTTGGCGCAGGAAATACAATCACATCTCGACACGCTTTCAGACGATCAGCTTGTTATGCTTAAGCTCACACTTCCCGAAAAGAGCAATCTCTATGAAGCGTTTACAGAGCATCCGAATGTGGTGCGCGTTGTTGCACTTTCGGGCGGATACAGCAGGGAAGAGGCGAACAATCGATTGAGCAAGAATTACAATGTCATCGCCAGTTTCTCCCGCGCACTCACGGAAGGGCTCTCTGTAGAGCAAAGTGATGAGGAGTTTAATACATCATTTGCTCAAGTCATTGAGAGTATTTATCAAGCGTCGATTACATAGAGTTTGTTATTCGTTTATTTTTTTCATATGAATACATCAATACAAGAACTCCCCGAGATGCGCGTTGCTTTTATTCACAATGTAGGTCCGTATGCGGGAGACAAAGAGCTTTTTAGTCGATTGTTTACTCAGCTTGGTAACTGGATGGGGGAGCGAAACGCTTTCACTCCCGAGACTGTCTTTCTCTCTGCGTATTATGATGATCCGTCTACCACGCCGCCGGAAGAGCATCGTCTTGATGTGTGTGCCATCGTGCCTGAGGGAATGGAAGGAAGCGGTGATGTGAAGATTCAAACACTTCCCGGAGGGAAATATATGGTGGGATCTTTCACCGCCAAAGGTCCGGAGGATTATCAAAAAGCATGGAATGATATTTGGGAAGAAGGGCTTCCGAAACATAATCAAACACCTGATTTCGAACGACCGTTTTACGAAATCTACCGCAGCGATCCAAAGAGCGACCCGGAAGGAAAACACGAAGTAGAAATATGTGTTGCGGTGAAGTAAGTACTTCTCTCGTTTGCTGTATGTAGGAGTATCTAATACCACTTACGTATGCAAATTAAAATGACCACCTGAAAGTATAGTGGTTATTTTAATTCTATATTTCGATATAGACTCAGTATATGTAAGCGGTGTTGGATGCTCTGTATCTTTAGGATATATCGGTATATAATATTCTTGTTTTATTATTTCATTTTTTAGTCTCTTCACATATATGCTGAAAAAGACACGTATTATTGGGACCATTGGTCCGGCTTCGGAATCTCCTGCTGTGCTTACCAAGCTTATGAAGGCGGGCATGAATGTTGCGCGGTTGAATTTCTCACATGGTGATCACTCGTGGCACAAAGCGACATATACGACCATTCGGAAAACGGCGGAGAAGTGCGGATGCACTGTGGCGATTATGCAGGATCTCATGGGTCCGAAGATTCGCATCGGAGATTTTGCGACAGAGTTTGTAACACTCAAGAAGGGCATGACGTTTACTCTGCGCACGAAAAAAGGGAAGGGGGATGAAAGTGGCGCGTATATTACGTATGAGGATTTGTATAAGGATGTGGAGAAGGGCGACACAGTACTTCTTGATGATGGGAAGGTGGCACTCATAGTTAGTGCAATAAATGGAAGTGATGTGGTGTGTAAGGTGAAAATCGGCGGGCGTATTCGCGGACGACGCACGGTGAATGTGCCGGGGGCGTATCTTTCGCTCTCTTCACTTACAAAGAAAGATAAAGAGGACTTGGTCTTGGGCGTGAAGCTTGGCGTGGATGTGGTGGCGCTTTCTTTTGTGCGTACGGCGGACGATGTGCGTGAACTCAAAAAGCTTCTGAAAAAGCATGGTTCGCAAGCGAAGATTGTTGCGAAAATTGAAACACCTGAAGCAGTGGAACATATCGTCGATATCGCTCATGAAGCGGATGCGGTAATGGTGGCGCGAGGGGATTTGGCGGTGGAGGTGCCGCGCGAGGACGTGCCGCTCATTCAAAAAGACATTGTTCGAATTTGTAATGCTTTGGGAAAGCCGGTATTTGTGGCAACACAGATGCTTGAGACGATGATTACGGAAGCGAATCCGACGCGTGCGGAAGTGAGCGACATTGCCCATGCGATTCTCGAAGGTGCTGATGGGGTAATGCTTTCGGCAGAGACATCTGTGGGTGCCTATCCGGTGGAGGCGGTAAACGTGATGAGCCGTGTGGCGCAAAAAGTGGAAGGAAGGAGTGAGAATCGTGATATTACCCGTATGCCGCATGTATGCAACGGACGAGAAGGGTGTGATCGAACAATCGTGGATGCGGTGAGTGAAAGTGCTGTACGTATGGCACGCACAGTGAACGCAAAGGCGATTATTGCGCTGACGGATTCGGGATTTACCGCACGTATGATTGCACGCTTTCGTCCGTCGCAAGAGATTTTTGCCGCGACACCAAATGAAATGACACTGCGACAGATGGAACTTTCCTTTGGGTGCCATGCGCGGCGCATCGGTTCGTTTACGTATGTGGGGCAAGTACGCTCGGCGATGGAGGATATTGTGGTGAAAGAAAAAATTGCCAAAAAGGGCGATACGATTATCATTGCCGCGGGTATTCCGTTTGGAAAGGTGGGCGGTACCAATATGGTACTTGTGCACGTGGTGGGAGATGGCGCGGGGGAGTAGACGAACAGCCCTAAAGCACAACAAGTTGTGCTCGGGCACGTAAACGATGAACTGTAAAATAAAAAATCGGCGCGAGCTGCGCTCGCGCCGATTTTTTACTCCCCATTCTCTTTACTGTCATCCCGCACTTGATGCGGGATCCAAGCAGACATAATTATGTAGGTAAAACTCTGGATTCCAGGGTCTTGTCAGGAATGACACATCCTAGGGTTATTCGAAAACCAAGATTGAGTTTTGGTATGAATACCAAAGCTCAACCTTGGTTTTAAGATCCCGCATCAAGTGCGGGATGACAGGTAATGTTGATAGTGACAAGAAAAAGCACGGCGACCGAAGAACGCTGTGCTTTTTAAATGACGCTTGCAAATAGTTAATAGATGATATAGAGTGTATTTCTTAAAGTACTTTCAATCTAAACAAAAACGTTATGCAAACAACAAAGCATGTTGGATGTATTAGTTCTGACGAAGATAAGAAAAAGAAAACAGGTAAACTGATACCGGTTCCTTGCACCATTTGTGGGGAGGTTGTCCTGAAAGACGAAGGAGAATACGAGGCAAATAAGCAAAAAGGGATTAATCCTCTCTGTAAAGAATGTGGGCTGGATCTCTTCTTTGGAGGTAAGTAAGGAAAAGCGCTCTGTGAATGAGCGCTTTTTAGATTGAAAAAAGACCGCGAGCGTGAGCTCGCGGTCTTTATCGTTTAGCGTTTATAGTTCATCGTTCACTCACGTTACTTCATCCCTTTCAAATATTTCGGAAGGTTTTCGAGGGAAACTGTCTCTTGCGAGCGATTGTCCATATTGCGGACGATAACGGTGCCGTCCATGGCTTCCTTTTGTCCGAAGATAATCGCATAGGGAGCTCCAAGCCGCTCGGCGGTGCCGAGCTGTGCACCGAGTGAGTCTTTGGAAAGTGACTGCATGATAGGGATGTTTGCCTTGCGGAGCATCTTAATGACCGACAAGCTCTTGAGCTTTGCTTCAAAGCCAAGCTGAATGAAATACACTTTCGGTTTTTTCATGATACGCGGCTTGGGAGTTTTAACGCCTTCGGTATTTAAAATGCGGTCGATACCGATTGCCGCGCCAACGGATGGAACCGGTTTTTTGGAGCCGAGAATTTTTGCGAGTCCGTCGTAGCGTCCGCCACCGGCAACTGCTTGTGGCGCGGGCGCGCTCTCGTCTTCTTCATCACTCGGCGGGGTTGCCTTAATCTCAAAGACGGTGTGCGAATAGTAGTCCAGGCCGCGCACCAATGTATGGTCGATACGATACACGATATCGGCAGAATCAAGATATTCCAGTACTTCCTTGAAATGTTTTTTGGCTGCTGCGGAGAGGTGATTGAGTGATTCAGGCGCAGCTGCTTTAATCGGCTGGCACCGTTCGTCTTTACAATCGAGCACACGGAGCGGATTTGTCTTCAGACGTTGCTTGCATGTCGGGCAAATAGTGTCGGCATGTTTCTTATAGTAATTTGTGAGTGCGCGAAGATACGCCGCGCGAGACTCAGGATCACCGATGCTGTTGATCTCAACACACACATCGGAGAGCCCGATTTCTTCGAGTGCATCGACAATGGTGCGGATGACGATTACGTCAGCGATACTTTTGGGCGTGCCGATAATTTCAAAACCGAATTGACGGAATTCACGCAGGCGCCCTTTCTGCGGATTTTCATGACGGAAGAATGCACCGTAATTATAGAGCATGACGGGCTGGGGGAGTGATTGCATGCCGTGTTCAATGTAGGCGCGCATGATAGCGGCAGTTGCTTCAGGACGCATGACAAGGCGATCACCGCCTTTGGTCTTGAGATTGTACATCTCTTTTTCGGCGATGTCGGTATGCTCACCCACACCACGCAAAAAGACATCTTCAGATTCGAGGATGGGTGTTTGAATCGGTTGGAAGCCGTAGTAGACGGCGACTTCTTGAATCTTTTCAAAGAGTCCTTGGTATGCGTAAAAATCCTCACCAATAATATCGCGAGTACCTTTCGGCGACTGGAGATTTTTTGAAGATTTTTTTTGTGAAGGGGACATGAAGAGAAAATTAATTAGAGCCTGTTCGTAATCTCATGTCGTGCGTAATGCATCATATACCGAGCGAAAATCGTGAAAAGTGTTGATGGAGTACTGTCGTACTTCGAGACACTTTAAGCGATTTACAGCCGGTATATGGCGCATTAAGCCGACAAGGACATGTTCTTCTTCGTTCAATTCCGTTGAGATTATGAACAGGCTCTTAGATGACACACTCAGTATATATGAGAATACCGATTGACTGAAAGTTTTTTTTGTTCTCTGACTTTAAGAGCCTGTTCACAATCTCATGTCGTGCGTGACACACTCATATACCGAGCGAAAATCGTGAAAAGTGTCGAAGGAGTACTGTCGTACTTCGAGACGCTTTGAGCGATTTGCAGCCGGTATATGAGTGTGTCAGCCGGCAAGGATATATCTTTCTTTCTCCTATTCCGTTGAGATTGTGAACAGGCTCTAAGAGGAGAAAAAAGTGAGCGCGGCGGGGCAAAGCCCCGCCGCGCTAAGTGGTAAAATTTATTTTTCAGCTCCATAGTGATACTCACCCGGCAGTATTTCAAATGTATCGAGAGGAAGGAGACGAGCGAATGCTTTTCCGGAAATAAAACTTTTTGGTAGCGGTCCCCATATCCGCGAGTCGGAACTTGAATACCGATTGTCACCCATGACAAAGTATTCATCCACACCAAGTGTGGCAGACATGTTTTCATATTTCGGATAGATAATGTAGGTTTCGGTAAGCTTAAACGATTCAGTACTCTGTTTGGGTGTGATTGATACAGAGCCCGCGGAGATGGTGACTGTTTCTCCAGGGAGCCCGATGATACGCTTGATGAAGAAAAAGTGCGGGTCATTGGGAAAACGGAAAATAACCACATCGCCGCGCTTTGGGTCGCCTAGGTGATAGGAGAGCCTGTCGACAATGAGGTAATCGTTGGTGGCAAATGTCGGGTCCATAGATGCACCGGAGACGATAAACGGACTCACAATAAACATGCGCACCGGTACGACAATAGCCACGATAATAATGAGTGACGTGAAAAATTCGCGCATACCTCTCTTCTTGGTTTGTGTTTTACTCTCTTGTGATGAGTTTTCGGTGTATTTGGTAACGGATTCCTGCGTATCAGGCTCGAGAGACGGAGGTGTTGATTGGCTTTTATGGGGGGGAGTATTCATGAGAAACCAAATGAAAAATAAAAAGAAATATGATGTGTGGTTATGATAGCATAGAAAACTATAAACGATAAACGATAAAAAATAAAAGCAAAAAGAAAAGTCGCCGTATTATTCGGCGGGTTTGTTTTTGTCTGGTATACTTGTATGTATGAAAAACACTGATGTTGTCATTGTGGGTCTCGGGAACCCGGGAAAACAATATGAAAAGACGCCGCACAATGCCGGCTTTTTGGTACTTGATGCATTGCTTGGTAAGAAGGGAGAGGGTGGGTGGAAGAAAGAAAAAATGTGTGAAGGACTCATTGCGAATGTGAGTTTGAATTGTGGTGCTACCGCTTTGCTTCTGAAGCCGGAGACATTCATGAATGAATCGGGGAGAAGCGCGAAGAAAGTTGTTGAGAATGTAGCTGACGCAGAAAACTCTCTCATCGTGGTGTATGATGACATCGATATGCCGATTGGTTCGGTGAAGATTGTGTTTGACCGCGGGAGCGGTGGACATAAAGGGGTACAGTCGATTATCGACACACTCGGCACAACACGCTTTGTTCGCGTGCGCGTGGGTGTTGCCCCCGTGGGGCTCTTTGGTGACATGAAGAAGCCAAAAGGGAGAGAGGCGGTGTCGCGCTATGTGCTTTCGCCGCTCTCGCGCCGCCGCACTCACCTCCTTGAGGCAGCGACAGACGTCGCCATTTCGGCTATTGAGAAAATTGTCTGTGAGGGGAGAGAGGCGGCGATGAATGAGGTGAACAAACGCTAAACGATGAACGATAAACTATAAACGCCGCGCGAGCCTTTGGCTCACGCGGAACCCAAAGCAAAATTGTCATCCCGCACTTGATCCTACATTGCAAGCAATCGGATACAATGCGGGATCTCGAGAGAGTTGTTTCATAACGTTTAGATCCCGCATCAAGTGCGGGATGACAGAAAACACACCATGACCGACATATCCACATCACGTATTCAGCTCATATTTATTCTTTTCTGCGCATTGGCGCTTGTTTTTGTTGCGCGGCTTTTTCATGTGCAGATTATTCACGGTGCTGATTTCAGAAAAGAAGGAGAGGGGCAATATGTGCAAACGGTGTCAGATCGTTTCGACAGAGGAACAATTTATTTCACCCCAAAGGATGAGGACGAACCACCTTTCCCCGCCGCGACACTCAACTATGGCTATCGCGTGATTATGGATCCTTCGAAGGTGGAGTATCCGGGAGAATCATGTGAAGCACTCGAGAATATTATCCTCGAGCTTTCCTATGAAACATGTGTCGCACACACACAAAAACACAACGATCAATATGAGCTCTTGGCAGAGGGATTGAATCAGAGGGATGCTGATTTGATTCATGATATAGACGATAAAGGTATCGGTGCATATCGGTATAGTTGGCGTTTTTATCCGGGCGGATCGTTGGCGTCGCATGTACTTGGTTTTGTTGGCTACAGTGGTGACACTCTTGGTGGTCGCTATGGTCTCGAGCGGCAGTATGATGCGGCTCTCAGGCGAACGAGCGAGAGCGTGCAGGTGAATTTCTTTGCCGAACTGTTTTCAAATATCGCCGACAGTATTCTGTATGCCGACAAGGAACGCGAAGGAGATATTGTCACATTCATAGAACCAACGGTGCAGGGGTTTGTTGAAGATGTTTTGGACGATGTGGGTGATGCTTGGAAATCCGAAAGCGGCGGTGCTATTGTTGTTGATCCCAATACCGGAAGTATCCATGCTATGGCGGCATTTCCTACGTTTGATCCCAATGCCTATGGAGAAGAGGATACGGTGTCGGTGTTTGCGAACCCTCTTGTAGAACGTGTGTATGAAATGGGCTCTATTGTGAAGCCGCTCACGGTGGCGGCAGGACTCGATGCGGAAGCAATAACCGCAGAGAGCACGTATGATGACACGGGGAGTATCACACTCGACGGCTATACCATCGGCAATTACGACGGCAAAGCGCGCGGAGTGGTGGATATGCAAGAGGTGTTGAGTCGTTCGCTCAATCTCGGTGTTGCACATATTGTGAGTGAAATGGGGAATGATGTCTTTGCCGAGTATATGCGTGCATTCGGTATCGACGAAGAAACCGGTATCGATTTGCCCGGAGAAGTACATGGCTTGGCGGATAATCTCGATAGCAGTCGTGATATTGAATTTGCCACTGCTTCTTTCGGGCAGGGGATTGCCATGACGCCAATTGAAGCAACAATGGCACTCTCAGCTCTCGCAAACGGTGGCGTGCTTCACGCTCCGCTTGTTGTCGATAGGATTATGTATCCTGGCCGTCCGGATAAACATATGTATCCTGATGATGGGCGGCAGGTGATCTCGGAAGCAGCTTCGGAAGAGATTACGCGAATGTTGGTGCGTGTTGTCGATGAAGCGCTTGCCGACGGTACGGTTGCATTACCGCATCACTCAATTGCCGCTAAAACCGGTACAGCACAGATTCCTGATCCGGAGAATGGCGGGTATTATGAGGACAGGTATCTCCACTCCTTTTTCGGATACTTCCCGGCATATGACCCGCAATTTTTGGTCTTCCTCTATCATGTGTATCCCAAAGATGTGGATTATGCATCACAAACACTCACGGATCCATTCATGGACATCGTGAAGTTCCTGATTACGTATTACGATATCGCACCGGATCGGTAAGTTAGAAGTTAGAGACTAGAAGTTAGAAAAAAGGAAACAACAAGCGGCGCTCCTTTCAGGAGCGCCGCTTGTTGTTTTGTGACGGGAATCGTCCCGCAGTCACTAAGTAAAATGCTCCGGGCACTCGCATTTTACAAAGTGCTGCTGGACGCGGCTCGCAGCCCCGCAAGAGCGGGGACCCGCTGCTCCGCCGTTCGACTCCCCGTAGGGCCTACAAAACGCAACGACACCGAAGGCATGCTTCGGTGTCGGCGTTATTGTGACCCTACGGGGAATCGAACCCCGGTTTTATCCGTGAGAGGGATACGTCCTAGCCGCTAGACGATAGGGCCATATTACATTGTTGTTACAGAGCCGCTAGCCCCGATATTGCCCAAATCTTTGATTTGGCTGCAATATCGTGGGTCCTCGGTGGTGCGACCAAGCTATGCTTGGGCACCACCGGGAACGATAGGGACATATTGCAACGTGTGGATTATTGTAATACAAAAAAAGAAAAAGGGCAATAGAAGAAGCCCCGACAAGTCGGGGCTTCAACTTTTTTTGATGTACATACACATAGTTTTTTGTGAGAAAATTAATTAATTTTTATGAGAGAGCAAAAATACCGCGTGAGCGGCACTTTTTAATCTCCTAACATTTAACCTCCTGATTTCCTAATATCAAAACGGCAACGTGTAATTCATCGCATTGCGCTCGTTTTCTCCGCGGCTCTCCCAATCGGATGTGTCGAGAGGGAATTCCTTTGTGGTGCCGAGCTCGGTGTATTTGAGTGATTTGTTCTCAAGTGCGTATTCATACACCTCTTTGGTGATACGTACATCTTCTTCGCAGTACTGCCTGATTTTTTCAATTTCACCGTCTTTCCACCACTGAATCGCTTCAAGGCCATGACCGATTTTGTTTTTTCCGAGTGTGCCTTCGGCAATAGCATCAAGACGAATGCGTTTACCAAGCGATTCTTTTATCTCCACAAGAAGATCAAGTGACGGGATAGCCGTAAGATCACCCGGATAATATTTATTGAGAAGGGGAATATCGAAGTGGTCGGAGTTGTATCCAATAAGAAGTGATGTCTCTTCAAGTGTTTTCCAGAGCTTAGGGAGTTCGTCTTCAGTGTAGCTCGTGTATGCATCGGTGTCGTAATCGTAGATGACGAGGAGAGAGATGGAGAGTGCCGCCGGGTCATTTGAGCCAACGCTTTGAAACGTGTTTTGTGTCTCAATGTCGAAAACAATTTTTTTCATTGCATTATGATACCATATCGGGTACAAAGTACGAATATATACGAACATACGAAGATAGGGTTGTTTCGGAAAATGAATTGCAGGGTATACATTGTGTTCGTATGTTCGTACTCGTTCGTAGTTCGTAACCTGTGATATACTAATACCTAATGACACTACTCATCGCTGCAATCATTTTTATTGTCTCGCTCGCCGTTTTGGTCAAAGGGTCCGACTGGCTTCTTTCCGGCGCCGAAAAGGTCGGCCTCTCGCTCGGCCTCTCGCCATTTGTTATCGGTGTGATTTTGGTTGGCGTGGGTACTTCTTTTCCTGAACTTATGTCGGGCTTGGCGGGTGTGTTCTCGGGTATTCCGGAAATCGTGGTGGCAAATGCCACAGGGTCAAATATTGCCAATATTCTTCTCGTTGTGGGAACGATTACGGTTATTGCACGGCACATTGAAATCGTTCGCGATCTCATAGCTCTCGAATTGCCGCTCCTTGCTCTCTCCACGTTTCTCTTTCTCGGTAGTGTGTACGACGGAGAAATAACACTCGTTGAAGCTATTATCCTGTGTGTAGCATATGGCGTGTATATGGTGTACTCGCTTTCTTCCGGAGAAGCCGGGGCGAGTATTGCGGCTGTGGAGAAGACAGCCGAGCTCAAAGAGAAAGTGGAAGAGAAGGAAACCGGATTTTCACAGTTTATGAACGGTCTCTATTCACTGAAGGACTACGGTCTGTTGCTTCTTGGTGCAGTTGCTGTGTATTTCGGCGCATCGTATTTAGTTGATTCTGTTATTGCGCTTTCTGCCATACTCAATATCGCGCCGGGTATTATTTCCATGTCGGCGATTGCACTCGGCACATCACTTCCGGAACTCATTGTCTCAGCACGTGCGATTACCCTCGGAAAGACAGAAGTTGCAATCGGCGGTATTCTCGGTTCCAATGCATTCAACGCGCTTATGGTGGTGGGTATCCCGGGACTTTTTACAGCACTTCCCGTGGGTGAACAAACGCTCATTGTCGGTGTCCCTGCTATGGCATTAGTAACGCTCATCTTTATTATCTCCACAGTCTCAAGGAGACTCTATCACTGGGAAGGTATGATGTTTCTTCTTGCGTATGTCTTTTTCGTACTGAAACTTTTTGCAGTGATTTAAAATTTTCGCTAGGACGGACCTGGCTACTTAAGCTCTGGTCCGTCCTAGCGAAATGAAACGTGTATATGTCGATAGTGCTGATTGATAAACCGGAAGGCATCTCTTCTTTTGATTGTATTCGGATACTGCAACGCCGAATAAAAGAAGAAGGAAAGGGAAAAGTAAAAATAGGACATGCAGGCACATTGGATCCAGCGGCGAGTGGCTTGCTTATCATTGCCACGGGAAGCGACACAAAAAAGCTTACCGACTTTTTGAAATTGCCAAAAGAGTATGTTGCCGATGTACTCCTTGGTGTTGCGACGGATTCCGGCGATTCTGAAGGAAAGGAGATTGCACGTGTGGCACCGGAAGAATGCGGCGTGTCGGAAGAAGAGGCGAAAGAGGCTCTCCTAGGAATGGTGGGCACATTGACGCTTCCGGTGTCGAAATATTCGGCGATAAAACAGGGCGGGGAAGCGCTGTATAAAAAGGCGCGTCGTGGTGAGGAGGTGGAGGCACCATTGCGGGAGATGGTCGTGCATGAAACGGAACTCCTCGGTCTTTCAGAGCGAGAAGATGGATATAAAGTGGCACGTGCGCATTTCGATGTGGAAAGCGGCGTATATATTCGCTCGCTTGGTGAAGAATTGGGAAAGTGTTTGGGGTGCCCCGCGTCGCTTGTGTCACTCAGACGAACACGAATTGGTGATATGAGCGTGGAGGATGCGGAAGGCCCGGATGAAATTGATATCTCGGATATATGATATACTGGGGGTACGAAGTACGAACGTGTACGAACATACGAAGATTGAGTTGTTTCGGAAAATGAATTGCAGGGTATACATTGTGTTCGTATGTTCGTATTTATTCGTAGTTCGTAATAACCATGGACTCTATTGAACAACAACTTGAGACATTGCGTCAAGAGATACGAAAAGGATTTTCAGGTATTGATCGCCGACTTTCGGCACTTGAAAAGGAAGAAGAGAATGATGTTATGAATATGACGGAAAAATTTCGTCGTGAGCTCTACACATTCACCCAGGAGCTGAAACAACATTTTGAATATTTCTATGATCGGCTCGAAGACAGGGTGGAGGAAGTAAATCGCGACACCGACCGCATCGAACGTGCGGTGGATCGGATTGAGGATAAGCAATAAGTACAAAGTATGATGAAGCTTTCATATACAACATGTAGTGAAGATAAGACAATTCCTATTTATTCTGGAACTAACGTATTAGGAAATCTAAAAAATCACCTTTCCAACACCGATTTCGATAAACTGGTTATTATCACAGATTCTAATGTTAATGATTTATGGGGAGAAGCACTGCTTGATGAGTTAGGAGGAATCGAAAAGGAAATGTTTGTTATCCAACCAGGGGAGCTGGCAAAAAGCCTCAATCAATATCAAAGTCTTTGTAATGAAATACTAAATAAAGAGATTACGAAAAAGACAGTCATTATTGCTTTTGGAGGTGGTGTTGTAGGAAATATCGCTGGTTTTGTTGCGGGAACGTTATTTCGAGGGATTAAATTTGTCCACATCCCCACGACTATCATGGCTCAGGCTGATAGTACTACTGGCGGTAAGCAGGCAATTAATACGGCTCATGGTAAAAACACTATCGGCATGTTTTATGAGCCCGAGTTTATATTGATTGACTTTAATTTTTTAAAAACATTACCAGAGAGAGAAGTGAGAAGTGGTATTGCAGAATGTATTAAACATGCGTTATGCCAAGATAAGAGATTATTGGATGAGCTCGAAAAAGGGATGGAGGGAATTTCTTTTCAGGACACAATTCAAAAGACGATATATTTGAAATTGAAGACAATCAAAAAAGATCGGAAAGAAATAAATGAAGGCAAGATTCTCGTCTACGGACATACTATCGGACATGCAATCGAAATACTTTCTCACGGTACGTTAAATCATGGTGAGGCTGTAAGTATCGGGATGTGTTGCGCCGCAACATTATCTAACGGGCTGGGGATACTCTCTTCTGAGAATAAGGAAAAACATTATCGTGTTCTCAGAAAATGGAATTTGCCAACCAAAATTCCGCAGAATATAAAAGTAGAAGAAATCATCGATCGACTTCACTATGATAAGAAAATCAAAGATAGTGATATTGAAATGATAGTATTGCGAGATATTGAAAAAGTATATAAAGTACGTGGAAGAGTGGGCTTGTCTATTGATGAAGAAACTCTCAAAAAATCACTGGAACTTTGTTATAAATAACATAAACATAGAAAAGCGCGGTGCCAAAGGCACCGCGCTTTTTTACTCCACAAAGGGGACAAACATGTATCCGGGATGTTCGTGCCGTTCTACTTCGCCGTTCTCATGCTTTATGAGAAGGACGATTGTGTCTTTCACAGGCGCGACGATATGTCCGCCCGGAGCGAGCTGCTCTATCCAGAAAGCAGGGATGTCTTCCGGGAGTTCAGCCGCGCAGATAATCCTCTGAAATGGTGCCTCCTCAGGTAAACCTTCTTGAGCGCTTTTTTCATGAATAGTCACTCTTCCGTCGCTTAAAAAACCGTAGGATTCAATCGCTTTCTTTGACATGTTCGCAAGCTCGGAAACGATTTCCATACCGTGCACATGTCCCTTTTCACCGACGATATGTCCGAGGAGTGCACTTTGCCATCCCGATCCAGAGCCGACATCAAGAACAGTGTCGCCCAGCTGCGCCTTGAGAAGCTCAAGCATAAAGACGACGGTTTCCGGCTGGGAAATGGTTTGTCCGTAGCCGATTGAAAGAGGGTAGTTTTGGTATGCTTCAAGGCGTTTTTCTTTCGGTACGAATCGTGCACGGTCAATTGCACGTAAAGCACCCTCAATACGCGGATCGGTGAGAATATTTCGTTCTTTGAGTTGGAGAAGGAGGTGTTCCATATAAGCGAATTACGAATCTGTACGAATATACGAATTACGAATACTTCATTTGTTGTCATTCCGGCCTCTGAGCCGGAATCCAGAGAGTTGTTTCATTACTCACTTCTGCCTGGACCGAGCACCACACTTTTGACTTCGTAAAGGACATATTTCTCCCAGTGAAATATCTTACTGACAAGGATATTCATTCTCAGACACATATGTGTGGTGCTCGGTGACGTGGAAATTTTGGTACTAAGTATTATTTGAGATTTTACTTCTCTTCCTCATCCTTTCCCCAGCGCCAGCGTGGAGGTTCGCCCTTCCACCAGGTAATTGAGATAAGGAGTATGGCGAGTCCGATGGCAGTGCGTACATATGCCATAACATCTTCTTCAGTGTCGAAAGAAAAGAGAAATGAAGCACCGATGAGACATGTGATAAATACTCCATAGACAACCCATCCTTGCCAGGTAAGTGGCAAGTCCCAACCCAATCCGTATCGTTTTGCACGGAACCAGTATACAGGTTCTTTTGAAGATTTTTGGATATCCATAGGAGTGATGAAATAACAAATCACAAAAAACAAATCTCAAATAATACTCAATATCAAAATTCAACACTCAAACCCTTCTTACTGTCATCCCCCACTCCGTGCCGAGCACTTTTTTCGCTTTGGCGAAAATGGTGCTTGGTGATGCGGGATCTAAGTAGAAGTAAGTGGTTGTTTTGATTTTTAGATTCCCGTTCAAGCCGGGAATGACAGCTGATGGATTGATTATTGGGTCATTGGATTTTATTTGTGATTTGGTGCTTGCGATTTGGGATTTTAACTGAAGGATTCCTCAACCGCCTTTTTCACATCGTTACCGTCCGCGCGGCCCTTGAGATCTTTCATCATCATACCCATCAGCTTGTTGGCCTCGGAGCTGTCGGAAATGCCAAGCTCTGCTTTTTTCGCTTTCACTGCCGCCACAATCTCTTCCATACTCAATTGCTCGGGGAGATACTCTTGCAAAATCGCCAATTCGCGCTCTTCGCTTTCGGCAAGCTCCGGGCGACCGCCGTTTCGGAATTGTTCGGCTGCATCTTTGCGTTGCTTTGCCAGGCGGGTCACAACCGCGAGCGCCATTTCGTCGTCTACTGTGTCGGAAGGCTTTTTCTTCCGGGCAACAAGCTCATTGGTAAACGCTGATGTAATAGAGCGAAGCGTTGTGAGCCGTTCGCTGTCCTTAGCGCGCATGGCCGTTTTGATGTCTTCTTTGATGGTGTCGTATAGCATAGGATAGGAGGGCCTAAATCATCGCAAGCGACGATCGACCACGTTAGGAGATTAAATATTAAACATTAAGAATTATGAATTCAGTATAGCAGGGTTTGGGGGAAATAACATGTCTTTAGGGGTCTGGGGAAGGGCTTGACAAAATATTTCATATGTGTATAATAGACCACAGAAATGAAATTCGTGAGTAAAAGGATATGTGCGGGTGTTATGATTACTTGCTGATATTACGATTTGATATTGCAGTAGTACGATTATCCGTTGCGTGCCAGGACCGGCAGTCTTCCGGACTTTTCCTCCTCGTACACGGGAAAGACATGTTCTTTTACTCACCCAGTTTTTGTTGTAGTACCTTTTACTCTCACCAATGACGCCAACGGTCAGGTGATACAGAGAACAGTTGGGCTCATGCGCTGTACGTTTCGCGGTACGCATGAGTATAACAGCGATAGGCTGTGCTTGGATAAGCGACCCCTAAGCACAAGCCGAAAAGAGCGGTCGCCCCCGGGTTTTCCACCCGGGGTTCTTTTTTATTGGTGTGTAAATACTTGCCCAAGTATCGTATATTGCATATACTGCATAGCGTATGGCTGATGAATTGATTGATATATACGACGAGCACAATGAGCCGACAGGGGTGCAAGAGATGAAAAGCGTCGCGCACCGTGATGGTTTGTGGCATCGAGCGGCTCATGTGTGGATGTACACTAAGAAAGGAGAAATACTCCTTCAGTTGCGTTCCATGGATAAAGAACTGCACCCTGGGAAGTGGGATATTTCTGTGGGGGGGCATATCGGTGCTGGAGAAGATGTTGACAAGGCGGCACTGCGAGAAATAAAAGAAGAGATTGGCATGGAGGTAAGCATGGAGCAGCTTTCCTACTGGAAGACAGTGAAGAAATCTTCGAAACATACGTATCACAATAATGAATTTGATTACGTCTATTTTTTTCTCTTAAGAGAAGATCAGGAGTTTAATTTCAATGATGGAGAAGTAACCGATGTACGGTTAATACACGTTGACAAACTGGAAGAAGAAATAAAAAGCGACAATGAAGACTATGTTCCTCATGGACAATACTGGTTTGACGTCATTGAAGAAGTACGAAAAAGAATTTCTTAATTTCCTAATTTTTAATCTCCTATTCTCCTAATGTATGTTATCCAACGACATTCGCACAACATTCCTCAATTTTTTTGAAAAGCGCGGGCACGCTATTGTGCCTTCGGCATCTGTCGTACCGGAGAATGACCCGTCGGTGCTTTTTACCACTGCCGGCATGCAGCCCTTAGTGCCGTATCTTCTCGGGGAGAGGCATCCGAGCGGTACGCGCATTGCCAATGTGCAGAAGTGTGTCCGCACGGGGGATATTGAAGAGGTGGGAGATAAAACACACGATACCTTCTTTGAGATGCTGGGGAATTGGTCGCTTGGCGATTATTTTAAGGATGATGCGATTACCTGGAGCTACGAACTCCTCACGAGCACGGAGGAAGGGTTTGGTTTGGATCCGGAGCGTTTGTATATTACCGTCTTTGCGGGGAACTCTGACGCGCCACGTGATGAGGAGGCGGCAGCGGTGTGGAAAAAGCTCGGTGTGCCCGAACACCGCATCTATTATTTGGAAGACAATTGGTGGAGCCCGGGAGAGAGCGGTCCGTGTGGTCCGGATTCGGAAATGTTTTATGATATTACCCCCGAAGGATTGGGTGATTTGAGCCACGAAGAATTCTTGGCGGCTGATGATGCACAGAAGGTGGTGGAGATTTGGAATGACGTCTTCATGGAATATGAGAAGAAAGACGAGAAGGTGATTGGGAAACTCTCGCAGAACAATGTCGATACCGGTGCCGGTCTTGAACGCTTGGCAATGGTACTGCAGGGGACAGACAATATCTTTGATACGGATCTTTTTGCGCCGATTGCCGCATCGATCCGTGAGAAAGCGGAGAAAGAGGATGAGCGCGCGATGCGTATTGTGGCCGATCATATCCGCACGGCTGTCTTTTTGATTGAAGCGGGGGTGCGCCCGGGCAATACCGATCAGGGATATATTTTGCGCCGATTGCTTCGCAGGGCAGTGCGCTATGGAGATGTACTTGGTTTGGAACACGGCGCGCTTGTTGATATTGCCGGCGCTGCTCTCGGCTTGTATATGGATGTGTATCCGGAGCTTGCCAAGGCACGTGAGGTGATTGCAGAAGAGATAGGAAAGGAGGAGGAGAAGTTTAGAGCAACGCTCGCGCAGGGAATGAAAGAGTTTGAGAAACGATCAGTGAATGTTATTGTCGGAACACTTGCATTGGATAATGAGGAAAACAAAAAAAATAAGACTGAAAGTGTAAACTATCTCGCAGGGAAACAAGTGTTTGATTTGTATCAAACATACGGCTTCCCCATTGAACTTACACGAGAAATTGCCCATGAAAGAGGTTTGGAGATTGATGAGGATGGGTTTCGTGCAGAAATGAAAAAACATCAAGAAAAATCACGCACCGCGGCGGAAGGGAAGTTTAAGGGTGGATTGGGGGGCGACAACGAAAAGACGCGCGCGCTTCACACGGCGACACACCTTCTTTTGGCCGCTCTGCGCAAAGAACTCGGCGAAGACGTGCATCAAGCTGGCTCCAATATCACCGAGGAGCGGCTGCGCTTTGATTTTACCTATCCGGAAAAGGTGGAACGCGATGTGCTTGATCGTGTTGAGGCTTTTGTGAATGATGTGATTTCGCGGGATGTGGAAGTGTGCGTGGAAGAAATGCCAAAAGAGGAAGCGAAAAAAGGCGGTGTGGAGGGAAGTTTCTGGGAGAAATATCCCGACACGGTGAAGGTCTATAGCATTGCACAGGATGGTGCTGTGTATTCTCGCGAATTGTGTGGCGGTCCGCATGTGGAGCGCACGGGTGGCATGGGCACATTCAGAATCAAAAAAGAAGAATCCTCATCTGCCGGTGTGCGCCGTATTAAGGCGGAGCTTGAATAGTATGATGACAACAAAGGAAAAAATTATAGAGGCGATAGGGTATCTCGCCGCAATACTGGGTACATTTTTAATGCTTCCTCAGGTAATTAAGTCTGTACAGACAGAAAGTGTTGGAGATGTATCGTTTGTCATGTTGTGGGTGTATGCCATCCAGTGTCTTCTCTGGCTTGTGTACGGTATTGGCATAAAGAAAGTGCCTCTTGTGTTGTGTAATGGCATTGCCCTTATCATTGGTATTGTGCAACTCTACCTTAAATTTACGTTTGGGTAGGATTATGCAAGCAATTATTTTTGACATGGACGGGCTGATGTTTGACACGGAGACCATGTACTCACGCGTCTTTGAAGAAATAGCCCGAGAGAAGGGGAAACAATTAACATTGGATTTGAAAACGAAGTGCATGGGGAAGCGTGCCCTTGAGGGGGCAAAAATAATTAGTGAAGAATGGGAGGGTTGTATAACACCTGAGGAGTTACTTGCTCAGCAAGATGCATTGCTTGTGTATCTCTATGAAACTGAGGCGGAAAAACTTCCCGGTCTTGATGAACTTCTTTCATTCCTCAAGGATAACAATATTCGAATGTGTATCGGTACATCATCGCGCATGTTTCTCGTCGATATTCTTCTCGATCGATTCAATCTTCGCGATAGTTTCGAGTTTGTTGTGTCGGGGGATATGGTGGAGAAAGGGAAGCCAGCGCCGGATATTTATACACTATGTCTTGAAAAACTCAGTCTTTCGGGAGAAGAATGTCTGGTCTTGGAAGATTCACACAACGGTATGGTGGCAGGGAAAGCCGCCGGATGCATGGTATGTGCGGTCCCTTCGGAGTACACAAAGCACCAGGATTTTTCAGGAGCTGACTTAATTGTGGATTCGCTGGGTGACATACGATTACAGAACTTTATTTTGGGACGATAAAGAAAGTTGAGCCGCGCGCCTGAAGAGCGCGCGGCTTTGTGTTTCTTGTTTGACCTTTGTTATTTTTGTACATATTTCGTTTTCCATATTCCATCTATATACGGTATACTAATAACATCCTAGCTTAATTCGGTGATTCGTAATTCTTAATTCTCTTACATCATGCCGCTTTTCTCTCGTCACTCACAAAAGGATGTTGAACTTGTGCTTGTATATGATATCGGCAGTGCTTCGGTGGGCGGTGCGCTTGTTCTTTTTGCTCCCGAAAAAAAGCCGAAGATTGTGTACAGCGTGAGACATGATATGGTATTTCAAAAAAATCTCAACGCGGCACGCATGGAGCAATCGATGTATAAAGCCGTTGTATCTGTTTCAGAAGATTTGGTAGTGAGCGGCATTCCACATTTGCGTTTTACCACATTCGGTGCATTACGTCCGAAGAAAGCTTTCTGCTCTCTTGCGTCTCCGTGGATTGCGTCGCAGACCAGGAGTATTCACGTGGCATTTGATCGACCGCGGAAAATTCGTCAAGGAGACATTGTGAATCGTGTTGTACAAGAACGAAAGGCCTTTCTTGAAAGTGAGGATGTGAAAGAGCTTATCGGAAAAGACGAGCACATGATTATTGAGGAGAAGGTTATGCGAGTGCTTTTAAACGGATATGAAACCTCCCGACTTGAGAGCACTGATATTCGTACCATGGATATAAGTGCGGTGTTCTCCGTGGCGCCTCTTGGAGTTGTGCAGAATATTTCCGATGACATACAAAAATCATTTGCTTCCTGTGAGGTATCGTTCCATTCGTTTTCCACTGTCCTTTTCAATGCCTTGCGCGACGTGACCGAAGAGAAAGAACGCGACTTTATCATGATTGATATTTCGGGCGAGGTCAGCGATGTCTCAGTGGTCAATGACATGAATCTTGTTGAGACGGTAACATTCCCCGTGGGAAAAAAGACGATTATTCGCCACATTGCTGAATCGGCGGGTATTGGCACGGAAGAGGCGTTGTCGTACATGCATCTTTCCCGTGAAGGGGAGATGACCGGCCATACAAAAGAGAAGATAACAAAGGCGATTCAGAGTGCTCGTGATATGTGGTATCGCTCGTATGAACACGCTCTCACCGACCTTGCTGACACACACATGCTTTCTCATACGATGTACTTCACGTGTGATTCCGACGTAAAAGCATGGTTCCATGATGTGATTGATGATGCGGAAATGATTCGCTTTGGTGCTGAGCGCGATGAGAGTATCGTGCACGGTGTTGACCCGCTGTATTTGAGGGGGCGATGTGATATGGGGAGAGACATTGAGCCGGACGTGTTTCTTATGACCGGTGCGATTTGTGCACAGAAGGTTCTCATGCCGTAAGTACCGACGTGATATACTAAAAGAGAACCTTTCTCATATCCCATACATACATATGCAGCGACACACATTCCATGATATTCGTCCGAGGAGAGGGCAGACACAAAAGCCCAAGACCAAGGCGCCGATACAAAAAAGAAGGAGTGCGCCCCTCTCTCGTGCAAAAAAAGAAACTCCCACAGCCCCCGTGCCTGCCGAGAGCGATTTCTTTTCATATGTAAAAGGTGAGAGAAAAAAATCTGAGACGAAGAAAAAAACACCACCCCTTGCACCGGTGCCCCCGCGCAAGCCCCTTTTTGATTCCAAGGAATTTACTCCTGTCGGTGCCGGGGGGCGCAAGGGGGGAGGTGCTCTTTGGTGGATAGGGACCGGTGTTGTCGTTGTTGTGGCGATTGTGCTTCTGGACATGTTTGCCGGTGCGACGGTGACCATCACTCCGCGACAAGAAACCGTATTCATTGACAACACATTTGCCGCTGCCGAGAAAATTGAGGAGGGAAGCGCGCAGCCGATTATTCCGTACCAAACGGCTGTGCTTTCAGTGGAAAAAGAACAGAACGTGCCTGCGGCGGGGGAAGAAGAAGTGGCGTATCGAGCAAGCGGACGCATCGTTGTGTACAATGCATATTCAGGAGCCGACCAAAGACTTGTGAAGCGCACGCGATTTGAAGACGGTGAGGGACGTATATATCGTATTGATGAATCAATTGTGGTGCCGGGGATGACAGAAATCGACGGAGAAGAGATTCCGGGATCAATCGAAGTGACGGTCTATGCCGACGAGCCGGGAGAAGAATACAATATCGGACTGTCTGATTTTACCGTTCCGGGTTTTAAAGATTCAGGATTGACAGAGCAGTATGAGAGTTTTTACGGACGAAGTAAAACTCCCATGGAGGGAGGTTTTATCGGGACAATTAAAGTGCCGGAAGAAAAGGATCTTGCCTCGGCTCGGGCTGTGCTCGAATCAGATATTACCCAAGCGCTTCAAGAGCAGCTTGAAACAGATGTGCCGGAAGGCTACGGAATTGTAGAGGGGAGTGAGCATATTCGTTTTGAGCATAGTGATCCGGTAGAGGTGAACGACAAAGAGGTTCGCCTTACGAGCAAGGGCTTTTTGCAAGTTGCCATTGTTGATGAGCGTGCACTCGCACAATTTATTGCACAGCAAAATGTGCTTGAATACACGGGGGAGGATGTCTTTCTCTTGAATGGCGAGGATGTATCGGTATCGAGTGAGCGCAGTGTGGTCTCTTTGGCGGAGAGTGAAGAAGAGCAATTTACCATCACCCTTTCGGGATCGGCGCATGTGGTGTGGGATATTGATGCCTATGCCGTTCGCAACGACCTTCTCGGGCTTGAGCGAAGTATGTTTGATACGGAAATGACTGCGTATCTCGATATTACCGATGCGACGGCATCAATCCGCCCATTTTGGAAGAGCGCTTTCCCTGAAGAGCCGGAAGATATTCGCATTGTGCAGATGATCGGCGGGGAGAAGGTGGAAGATGAGTGAATTAAGAATTACGAATTATGCCTAGCCTGTGCCGAGCCACGGTCGGCCTAGGGAATAAAGAATGAAAAGAGGCGCTCGCGCGCCTCTTTTTTTGCAAAAACAAACAGCACGAAATGTGCTGGGAAAAATAACGTGTGAGACTGTTCAAGTAACAGGTAAGCAGGATGGCCCCTATTCCATCTCGCATGTCTTGCGGGCGCAAGACATCCTGTAATCCTGTAACAGCCTCACACAGAAAGAACTATCTCCGTCTACCTACTGCGAGTCTACACCAGGTTAATATTTTGTCAACCCCACTTCGCCAAGGCTTCGCGGGGTAAAAAAGGAGGGTAGTGAAAAAGAAAAAACGCATGTCCGTTGGGGTGGTTGGATCATGCGTTTTGCGTTTTTAGGAGGTTTAAGACCTCACGTGATATTTTTTGTTCAGGAACTCAAAGATGTCACCCTCTTTTTCTTCAAGCGTGCTTGGGTAGATCTCTGTGTTGTCAGGAGGATCAAGCCCCGGAGAGCGCTTTTTTCCTTTCATGCCGAAGATAGTAATTGTGTCTGAAATGTACATGTCGAGAGATTTGCGCCCTTTCTTTTCTCCGATAGAAACAAGGATTAAGTTAGAGGACCCCGGTCCGCTAGCCTCAAAGGAGAATGCAATGGGGATGTTATTGGTATCTGCCCATGATTGGAGATTACCAATAAACTTTCCGAAATAACGAAATGCATCGACGCATTTTTCGAGGTCTTCGGCGAGTTCTTCAAATGCATCTTCCAGAATTTCCCTCTCTGCCTTTTTATATTTTTCATATTCTTCTTTTAGCGCATCTTGCGCAGTGGAGAGGATAAAACCATCAACCTCTTTCAATGTTTTTTCTGTACCCATGGTATCATCTTTATTTTTGTTTAACCCAAAACACTATGTTTCGAGCAAAATACTGCTGATTACATATTATGGAATATATTGTTTTTGTCAAGCCCGCTTCGCTAAAGCTCTGCAGGGAGGGATGCGGACTATGATTCTTGTTTCGTAATTCTTCATTCTTGATTCTGAAAGAAATAATGCAAGCGCAGATGTGATTTTTGCAATGTTGCAAAAATCACATCTGCGCTTGCATTATTTCTTTCATGTGCTATGATATGCGCCAATCGTAATGGCACACGACGTTTCAGAACAGAATACCGTGCAGGGCACCGTTTTGGAGTCGCTTCCGAATACGGAGTTTCGCGTCACGCTTGATTCGGGCGAGGAGACAATCGCCTTTTTGTCAGGAAAGATGCGGCTTCACCGTATCAAGGTGCTTGTGGGGGATCGAGTTGCTATGGTGGTTGATCCCTACGGTGGTAAAGCGCGTATCATGCGCCGTCTCTAATATGAAAGTTAAAGCATCAGTCAAAAAAATCTGTTCGAAGTGTAAGACCGTCCGAAGAAAGGGACGTGTGTGGGTGGTGTGTGAAAATACTCGCCACAAACAGCGCCAAGGCTAAATATTTTTTTAATTTCCTCATTCTTAATCTCCCATTCTATTTTCTAACTCCTAATTTCTAACTTCTAAACTATGCGAATCGCAGGTATTACCATTCCAGAAGACAAGCGTATCGAAATCGGACTCACCGCTGTATATGGTGTCGGTCGTTCTCTTGCGCACGATATTCTCGACGAAGCAAAAGTTGAGTATGGTGCAAAGCCGAAAGATCTTTCCGAAGCACAGCAGTCAGCTATTCGCGATATTGTGACGGCACTAACCATCGAAGGTGATCTCAAGCGGGAAACGGCGTCGAATGTAAAGCGCTTGAAGGATATCCAGTGTTATCGCGGTTCACGCCACGGACAGGGTTTACCGACTCGCGGTCAGCGCACAAAGACGAATGCCCGCACACGTAAAGGTCCGCGCAAGACGATGGGTTCCGGTAAGAAAAAGGTTGAGAAGAAGTAATATTCATGCTAGCATATTGGCTTGTATAGTAAGAATCTTTCTTAGTAAAAATGGCTTGTTATCGCGCCCGACATGTGAGCGAGACGACGATGCGGAGTGTAAGGTATATAGACATATGACGCACGCGAGCATCAAGTCGCAGCCACATGTCGGGCGCGAGAACTGCCAAGCAACAGCTTTTGCGTTTATTATTTTTTATTTTGCGGTTTTTACTAAGATAGATTCTTGATCCTATGGGAAAAAAACGTGTCGCACAAAAGAAGGGAGGTACTGTTGACGCTGGGCTCCGCGCCCGCGCTCTTTCACGTGCGCCAAAGAAAAAGGTTGCCTCCGGTATTCTCTGTGTGGAAGCAACATACAACAACACTCGCTTGACCCTCACTGATAAGGCGGGAAAAGTCTTGGCATGGAGCTCTTCCGGTGCCCTTGGATTCAATGGTGCCAAAAAGGGAACACCGTTTGCCGCGGCAAAGATTGGTGAAGTGATCGCCGAGAAAGCGCTTATGATGGGTATGAAGGATGTATCGGTTGTGGTGAAAGGTGTTGGCATGGGACGTGAATCAGGCATTCGAGCATTTGCCGGAAAAGGTATCGACATCACAGCAATTTCCGATCGCACACCGGTACCGCATAATGGCCCGACACCGCGTAAGCCTCGTCGTGTATAATCCAGTATTTCAATTTCAGTATTATGATGACCAATAGCAAATGTAAAATCTGTCGCCGTGCCGGTGAGAAGCTCTTCCTGAAAGGGGAGAAGTGTTTGACTGCAAAATGTACGCTTGTGAAAAAGCCGTATACTCCCGGACTGGCACAATCACAGCGTAAGCACCGCTCGATGGTGACTGAATTCGGTCGCCAGCTTAAAGATAAGCAGAAGGTGCGCAATATGTATGGCATGCGCGAGCGTCAGTTTGTGAATTATGTGCGCGAAGCAATGAAGAAAGCGGGTAGTCCTGCAGAGAATCTTTTCGTGCTCCTTGAATCACGCGTGGACAATGTGGTCTTCCGCAGTGGCTTTGCCAATTCACGCTCACTTGCTCGTCAGATGGTATCGCACGGACACATTACCGTAAATGGTCGCAAGATTGATATTCCATCATACACAATGAAGAAAGGGGATGTTATCGGTGTGCGCGAAGGAAGTATGAAGAGCCCGCTCTTTACCGATCTCGGGAAGAAGCTTGAGAAGCATTCTGCGCCGGTATGGGTGAAGCTTGACCCGAAGAAGGTACACGCTGAGGTGATTGGCGCTCCGAAACTTGAAGAAGCGACGGATGCGGGTATTGATTTGCCGACAGTGATCGGGTTCTACAGTCGATAAGCTATCCACAGAGCCTGAAAAAGTGTTGCCTTTTCGAGAGTTTTGTGTTACACTTAGAATCTAATCAAGATTTCAACGCAAGAGGATAAAAATCCATGTTGCTTGCCGGCTGAAATGCCCATATCCCGGCTGCAAATCGTTCAAAGCGTCTCGAAGTACGACAGTACTCCTTCAACACTTTTCACGATTTTCGCTCGAGATATGAGCATTTCACGCTCGACATGAAATCTTGCTCAGATCCTTGTGTACGCGAAACGTAATCGCTGTTTTTCGTTTTATTCAAAGAACCGGTCTCACTGAAAATGGCTTGTTCTCGCGCCCACACTGCGAGCGAACCGACGTCGCGGAGACCATAACGTACTGTTTGTACGTTATGGTTGAGCGACAAGGTGCAGCCGCAGTGTGGGCGCGAGAACGGCGCATGCGCAGCTCCGGAATAAAATCTTCTTGTTTGAAGGTTTTCAGTGAGATTGGTTCTATAAGTCGTTCAACCGACCGACACACATTTCTGTGTCGGTCGCGGTGGCGTATTTTATTATATTTTAAGCCCCATTTTTATGCTAGATCACAGCGTCGTCCTCCCTTCCTCCCCACGTGTCGTATCCGAAGATGCGACAAAAGGCATCTATGAGATTGATGGTCTCTACACCGGATACGGACACACTCTCGGAAATTCGCTTCGTCGAATTATTCTTTCTTCGCTTCCCGGTTTTGCTATTACGTCGGTGAAAATCGCCGGTGTTCCGCATGAATTTTCCACCATTGATGGCGTCAAAGAAGACGTGATTGCATTGTTGCTCAATCTCAAAAAAGTACGATTGGCATTTGATGGAAGTGAATCACAGACATTTACCTGCACCCTGAAGGGTCCGAAGCCGGTAACAGCCGGCGATTTGAGCGTGCCGTCTCAGGTGCGTGTACTCAATCCCGAGCAGCACATTGCCGAGCTGACCGCTAAGGGTTCGTCTCTTGAAATTGAAATCACCGTGGAGAAAGGGCTCGGCTATGTTGCCAAAGAAGTGCATGCCGGCGGGAAGAACGATGTGGGTGTGATTGCGCTTGATGCAACGTTCACTCCGATTCGCCGTGCCAACTACGAAGTGGAAAACATGCGTGTTGGTGATCGTACCGATTACAATCGTTTGCGCATGGTGATTGAAACAGACGGCACACTCACACCGCGCGAAGCACTCGAGCGTTCCATTGTGGTGATGATTGAGCAATTGAAAGCGATTGTTGGCTTCCAGGAAGAGGAACCGGAGGAAGAAGTTGCTGATGCACCGGAAGAGGGAGCTGAGGAAGAAAAAGGCGAGACCGATGCAGATGCTTTGAAAACGCGCATCGAGTCTCTCGAAGAGCTTTCCAGCCGTACATCCAATGCGCTGCTGGAGGCAAGTATTCGCACCGTGGGCGGACTTGTGCGCAAGAGTGAAGAAGACCTTCTTGCTCTTGAGGGCGTGGGAGATAAGAGTGTGCAGGAAATTCGTCGCGCACTCGCAAACTTCGGCTTGACTCTGAAGCAATAATCCGTATACTGGAACCCACCTCATATTAAAACGCCAGAGAAAGGACTCACGCACTTCGTGCAACGGCTTGACAGTTCTCGCACCACATATTCGGCTGCACCTTGTCTCTCAACCGCACCGCACGAGTAGTGCGGCACGGTCTCCGAGACATCTACGCTGCGAATATGTGACACGAGAACAAGTCATTTAATATGAGGCGGGTTCCGGAGCCTATTCCTAATGTATGAAACATCACAGCAAACATCGAACACTTGGACGCGATAATGATCAGCGTAAAGCACTTTTGAAAGGCTTGGCTGTGTCTCTTGTGCGTGATGAAAAGATTATGACTACGGAAGCAAAGGCAAAGGAGCTCCGTCCGTTTATCGAAAAGCTCATTACACGTGCATCAAAGGGAGATGTGGCTGCACGTCGTTTGCTCGTGTCACGCGTTGGCTCTGAGATTACTGCAGAGAAGCTCATGAAGGAGATTGCTCCGCGCTACGAAAACCGCGCCGGTGGATACACCCGTATTACCAAGATTGCTCCACGCAGCGGTGACGCAAGTCCGATGGCTGTTATTGAATTTGTATAATTATGGAATACACACTTGATGCACAAGAAAAGAGCGTAGGACGTGTTGCAACCGAAGCGGCTATGGCGCTTATGGGAAAGAACACGTCGAGTTATAAGCCGAATGTTGCTCCGGATGTATCTGTGCGTATCGTGAATGCCTCAAAGGCGAATATCTCCGAGAAGAAGAAGGGAGAGAAGACATACGAGCGCTATTCCGGATATCCGGGAGGTCTCAAGTCTGCCACAATGGGAGAGGTGATTGAGAAGAAAGGATACGGAGAAATCTTCCGCATGGCGGTAAAAGGCATGCTTCCGAAGAATAAGCTCCAGGCGGTGATGATGAAGAATCTCACGGTTGAAGAGTAGTCAACGGGTACGAAGTACGAACCAATACGAACATACGAATACAGTGTTTAAGAAGTATTCACGTGTATCGTTTTTCATACCACAGACGACAGCAATAGTTTCAGTTTAACGTCTATAGTTTATCGTTTTTATTTACTTTCATGTCAGCAACTACAAGCAAAAATACCTATATCGAAGCAGTGGGACGTCGAAAAACGGCAGTGGCACGCGTGCGTATCACTGAAAGTGCAAAGCCGTCGTTTACGGTCAACGGTCGTGAGCTCGCTGAATATTTCCCAACAGACGCTTTGAAGAAGATTGCTCAAGAGGCGATTGCAACATCCGGTCTTGCAACCAAGTTTGCCGTATCGGCGAAGGTGGTGGGAAGCGGCATTCACGCCCAGGCTGAGGCGGTGCGCCATGGACTCTCTCGTGCGCTTGTGAAGGTGGATGCTGAAACTCGTAAAGAGCTCAAACCGGCAGGATTTCTCAAGCGTGACCCGCGAAGTGTGGAACGAAAGAAATTCGGTCTCAAGAAAGCCCGCCGCGCATCACAGTGGTCTAAACGCTAAGCAAAGCTTAGCGTCGACCGAACATCCGGAGGATGTTTTAGGTCTAAACGCTAATATACATACTCAAACCAAAACCGCTCGCAGGGGCGGTTTTGCTGTATACAAAAACGGGCGAAACAGCAGAGCTGTTTCGCCCGTTTTGGCACACACCCAGCTCCCCAAAAGCACCAACGTTGGGACAACGTTGTCCCAACGTTACCTATTTCTGATGAGGTTTTTGATGGGCAGGATGTGATATACTTTCAGTATATGAAACATGTGCGAAAAATTATAAAGAATGGGGCCGGCTCATACTATGTAAATGTGCCCAAGAAAGTGGTGAAGGAGCTTCGCTTGAAGGAGCGACAAAAGGTGACGGTGCGCGCTTCCGGCGCAAAAATTGTAATTGAGGACTGGAAAGAGAAGTAAAGAAAGCAGTGCGGGCATTTCATGCCCGCACTGCTTTTGTGTGATAAAATATAGTCGATGGATATTGAGGATTTCAATACTTGCACCAATATATAATTTTAGATATAGTAATAATACCATCCACAACCAACCTTACCAAATGCATAAAATATATCCTGCCATTCAATATAACAAAAGCACCAATTATTCTATATGAGCAGTTTAAAAGACAGTTTAGTGAGGTTAGTTAGGATTGGTATAATATGGTTATGAAGAACACACGCACCAAAACTAATTCAGGTCAATTCACCGCTAAGCGCTTTGACACAAAGATGTCGACTATCGAAAAGACGTATAATGTTGATCTCGGCGTTCGTGGTGATATGAAGTTAGGGAATTATCTTAAGGAAAAAGGATATCCCTCCCTTTCAAAGATGTTAAAAGATGCATCGTGATTTGAATATGGCTGGATCAAATTTTCCTTTTATTCCAAAGAGTGTCTTACGGAAGAATCTCGATGAATCGTTTGAACATATACTGACACTACTCCCGTTTACCGAGTCAAAGAGCTATAATGAGGCTGCAAAGAGCGCTTTTCGTAAGACGATTATTATTTACACCGCATCGATTGTCGAAGCGCTTGTTTTTTATGTGATTGATACAGAATTCTCTGACGATGACGTTAGAGAGTATTACAGTACATGGGAGTTAAAAGATAAGAAGATGCTCCATGTTCTCGACAGTGAACGTAAGATTGTTGCTGGAACATACTGTAGAGTTTTGGCAAAGTCCGGGAAAGGTAAGATGAATCTTGGACAGATTATTCGATTTTTGAAGGACAAGGAAATTCTCGACGAGGATTTATATAAGAAAGTCGATCAGATTCGTGTTTTCCGTAATGAACAGCATATTGGAACACACAGCAATGTTCCGATATATGGAAAGAAAAAGTTAGAAAAAGCTTTCTCAATTGCAAAAGATGTGAAAGAGTTCGTGAGAGAAAGATATGAGTAACATATTTTTGTCTCCCCGGAAAATAACATTCCAGATCAAAAATTGACAAAGAAGATTTTTGGGTTACAATGGTTTCGCTATGGATACTCATGATAACATCAACGACGATATGAATGACGAGGTGGACGTTTCTTCTGTACCTGAAGAGAGTGCGGATGACGTTGTGTTTGAGGAAGAGGGCCTAAACGCCGACGAGTCGGCATCGGCCGAGCTTCGCAATGACCCCGCGGCGATGAAGCGTTTGCGTGAGAAGCTGAAGGTGGCGGTGAAGGAGAAGCAGGAATATCTCGATGGCTGGCAACGCGCGAAGGCTGATTTGGTGAATGTGAAACGTGAACATGAGGATACTCGTGTGCGCATGATGCATATGGGAAAGAGCGCGATGATTGAGGATCTTCTCTCTGTGGCAGACAGCTTTGATATGGCATTTGGGAATGAGGAAGCTTGGGAGAAGGTGGACAGAGGGTGGCGTACCGGTGTGGAATATATTTACGCGCAGTTTAAGCGCGTGCTCGATGACCACGGTATTGAAATCATTGATCCAGAGGGTGAGGATTTCGATCCGGAAAAGCATGAAGCGGTGGAGATGGTATCGGTTGAAGAAGAGAGCGAAAAAGGAAAAGTCCAAAACGTGCTTTCTAAGGGATATTTCTTTGATGGTAAAGTCCTTCGCGCTGCGCGCGTGAAGGTGGGGGAGTGATGAGGGGTCGTCTGCCCGCGCGTGCACTGCGTATTCCATGCGCAGTGCACGCGCGGGCAAGTGATTGGATTTGAAACGAGACTTGCCAAGACCCAGCCCCACACCAATGATTTTGAGAGCTTATATTCTTGCCAGTACCGTTATGTTGCTGAGGAGAATGTTCTCTTTATGAAATCAAAAGTGTGGGGCTGGGTGACAACTTCTTTTTATCGTTAACAGTTAATCGTTTATTGTTACACTTATGTCTAAAATTCTAGGAATCGATTTAGGAACAACAAACTCTGCCATGGCTATCGTGGAGGGTGGTGAGCCGCGCATTATTGAAAATGCCGAAGGTGCACGCACGACACCGTCTATTATCGCAAAAGCGAAAAACAACGAACGCACAGCGGGTATGGCGGCAAAGCGTCAGGCGGTAACCAATCCGGAAAATACTCTCTTTGGTATCAAGCGTTTGATTGGACACCGCTATGATGATGCGGCCGTGCAGAAAGATAAAGAGATTGTTCCATTTGCTATCGAAAAATCAGATGGCGAAGGTGTGCAGGTAAAAATGGGTGAGGACACGTATCGTCCGGAAGAAATTTCGGCTATGGTTCTCGGTAAGCTAAAGAGCGATGCCGAAGCAAAGCTCGGTGAGACGATTACTGAGGCGGTGATTACCGTGCCGGCATACTTCAACGATGCGCAGCGTAAGGCTACCAAAGACGCCGGAGCGATTGCCGGTTTCGATGTAAAGCGCATCATCAATGAACCGACAGCGGCAGCGCTTGCGTATGGTTTCAATAAGAAGAAAGACGAGCAGATTGCCGTATACGACTTTGGTGGCGGTACATTCGACATCTCCATTCTTGAGGTTGGCGATGATGTGATTGAAGTAAAATCAACAGACGGCGACGCGCACATGGGCGGTGAGGATATCGATCAGAAAATCGTGAATTGGCTCGGTGAAGAGTTTAAAAAAGATCAGGGAGTGGATATTCTCAAAGACGTGCTTGCTTTGCAGCGTTTGAAAGAGGCGGCGGAGAAAGCAAAGCACGAACTCTCCACCACAATGGAAACAGAAGTGAATATTCCGTTTATTACCTCTGATGCATCGGGGCCGAAGCATTTGCTTCTCAAAATGAGTCGCGCGAAGCTCGAAGAGCTCGCTGCAGAATATATTGATCGCTCGATTGAGATTACGAAGCGTGCTGTGGAAGCATCCGGCTTTTCCGTGAGCGATATCGATGAAGTGATCTTGGTGGGTGGACAAACACGCATGCCGGCAATCACGAATGCCGTGAAAGAGCTTTTCGGTAAGGAGCCGAATAAATCAATCAATCCGGATGAAGTGGTGGCGCTTGGTGCCGCTATTCAGGCGGGGATCTTGCAGGGTGATGTGAAGGATGTGCTTCTTCTTGATGTGACGCCGCTTTCCTTTGGTATTGAAACCATGGGAGGAATTGCGACAAAGCTTATTGAGAAGAACACCACCATTCCGGCGAATAAGTCGCAGGTCTTTTCGACGGCTGCTGACAATCAGCCGTCGGTTGAGATTCATGTGGTGCAAGGGGAGCGTCCGATGTCTGCTGACAACCGTTCACTTGGCCGCTTTGTGCTCGACGGTATTCCGCCGGCGCCGAGAGGTGTGCCGCAGATTGAGGTGTCGTTTGATATCGATGCCAATGGAATTTTGAATGTGAAGGCGGTGGATAAGGCAACGAACAAAGAGCAGTCGATTCACATTGAGGCGACATCAGGCATCTCTGATGAGGATATTGAAAAGATGAAGGCTGATGCTGAGAAACACGCCGATGAAGACAAGAAGCGCAGAGAAGCGGTGGAGACGAAGAACACCGCCGAGCAACTTGCCTACGGTGCCGAGAAGGCGCTCAAGGACAATGCTGATAAGATTACGGATGAGATTAAAACAAATGTGGAAGAGAAGGTAAAAGCACTTCGCGAAAAGCTCGCGGGGGACGACACGGAGGCAATCACGAAAGCATCCGAAGAACTCTCAACGGCAATGCAAACGATTGGCGAGCATATCGCCAAAGAGGGGCAGAATGCGCAAGCTGAAGGGACTCCCGGTGCGGAAGGAGCGAACGAGACTCCCAATGAGGATGATGTCCGCGATGCGGAATTTGAGGAGAAGAAAGAAGAAGGAGAAGAAGGAAAAGACAAATAACAAATTCCAAATCACACATAATATCAAAATTTCAAAAATAAAATAAAAAAGAAAAAACAAAAAAGCGCGCGACCCTTCGGGTCGCGCGCTTTTTTACATATTCATCTCAAGGTGTCATCCCGCACTTGATGCGGGATCTCGAGAGAGTTGTTTCTTGACGTTTAGATCCAGCCCCACTTTCACTGATTAGTTTATATGGCTATTTTAAGATAGACGAAGTTTCTAACTTGCTTTAAAGAATAATTTAATCAGTGAAAGTGGGGCTGGATGACAGCAAAAGAGAATAGCGAAGCAAAAGTCCTATTCGTATGTCCGTACATCTTCGTACTTCGTACCCCTTTTTGTATTTCAGGAAAAATATGATATGCTCATGCCAGAATTTTTTGTAACTTTAGCTTTGTGTCCATGCATATTGATTATGTTACGGTGCTGTTCTATTGCTTCCTCTGGCCCCTCCTCATCGGAGAGCTTTTTCTTTTTACCAGAAAAGATGAGGCTGTGATATGGCGACTTCGTATCGCTCTCGCAATTGTACTCCTCGTAGGAGTAGTCATGTATTCCTATTTCATGACGCCACCGGATGAGCTGCCGGCTCGTTTTCTTGTATCGCTCTTGGTCTTCACTAAGGGCGTTTTTTTGTGTATACTATGTAGAGCCTCTTTCATATTAAACCGCCAAAATGGTATTTTCACACTTTCGTATGAATGCTTGGCAATTCTCGCACACCATATTCGGCTGCATCTTGTTGCTCAACAGCACCGCACGAAAGTGCGGCGCAGTCTCCGCAACATCGGTTCGCACGAATATGCTGCACGAGCATAAGCCATTTAATCTGAAAGAGACTCTATCTATGAGCAAAGACTATTACGGTATTTTGGGTGTCGAAAAGAATGCATCCAAAGACGATATCAAGAAGGCGTTTCGCAAGCTCGCGCATAAATATCATCCCGATAAGAAGGAAGGGGATGAGTCGAAATTCAAAGAAGTGAATGAGGCCTATCAAATTCTCTCCGACGAAAAGAAGCGCGCGGAGTATGATACCTATGGGCAAACATTCGGTGGTGCCGGCGGTGGATACGGTGATTTCGGCGGCTTTGGTGGATTTGGCGGTGCACAAGGTGCCGGCGTGGAGTTTGATGTCGGCGATATCTTCAATCAATTTTTTGGCGGTCAGGGTGGCGGCATGGGACGTGAGCGTCGAGGTCGCGACATGTCGATTGATATTGAGGTGTCGTTTAAAGATGCTGTCTTTGGAACAAAACGCTCAATCCTTCTCACCAAGATGGGCGTGTGTGATGATTGCGGGGGCACGGGTGCTAAGAAAGGTTCGGGAATGAAAACATGTGAAGCATGTAATGGCCAAGGGAAAGTGCATGAGGCACGGAAGTCTCCCTTTGGAACATTTTCGGTGACACGTGTGTGTGAGGCATGCGGCGGTACGGGAGAAGTGCCCAAGGAGGTGTGTGCGACATGTAAAGGGCAAGGCGTACTCCATAAGCGTGAAGAGGTGAACATTCGTATTCCGGCAGGAATCGGAAGCGGTGAAATGATTCGCATCACCGGTGGCGGCGAGGCGATTCCAAAAGGCACGGCAGGTGATTTGTATATCAAGGTGCATGTGACACCTGATGAGCAATTTTCACGCGAGGGCAATAACATCATCATGAAGCTGCCGATTAAGCTCTCCGAAGCGCTCTTGGGAGCAACGCGCGGTATTGATACACTCGACGGCTCGATCGATCTTTCGATTCCTCCGGGAGCGCATCACGGTGAGAAATTGCGTGTGCGTGGCAAAGGTGTGCCGACGGGCGACGGAGAGCGGAGGGGTGATTTGCTCGTTCTTCTTTCCATTGAAATGCCGAAGAAATTATCACGCACGGCAAAAAAGCTTGTTGAAGAATTGCAGCAAGAAGGTATTTAATCGATCAATTTTTCTTTCTTAGAGTCTGTTCACAATCTCATGTCGTGCGTGATATGCCCATATGCCGAGCGAAAATCGTGAAAAACGGTGATGGAGTACTCTCGTACTTTGAGACGTTTTGAGCGATTTGCAGCCGGTATATGGGCATATCAGCCGACAAGGACAATTTTTATTCATTCAATTCCGTTGAGATTATGAACAGGCTCTTACATATGAAACAGCGTCTCAAAGACGTGTGGTGGACCGTTATTCCATGGATACTCCAAACAATCGTGTGGATTCCCGCGCAGATTATTCTGCACTTCTTCCTTCGCCTTCGTGTAGAAGGATATAAACGGATCAAGCACATTCGCGGACCGGTTATTTTCGTATCCAATCATACAAGCTACTGGGATCCGATTATGATTCCGGCGGCGTTGCCACTCTTTTCTCGATTTTTCCCAATGATGTATGTGGCACGTGAGCGCAATTATTACAGACGTGCCAAACACTTTATCGGTGCGACATCGTTTAAGGTATGGGGGGCGCATCCGGCACACGGCGGACTGTGTGATTATGCTCGCTCACTCGATGACCATGAACGGTTTCTAAACCAAGGAAGAAGTGTGTGCATGTTTCCTGAAGGGACGCTACCGGAAGAGGAAGACAGCATCCAACCTTTCAAAGGAGGCATTGGCTATTTGGTATGTCATACAAAAGCAACGATTATTCCTGTCTCCATTACAGGGATGTTTTCTGTAACAGCAAAAGATTTCTTCAGCAGGAAACGTCGTGCCACACTCACATTCGGCGAGCCGCTTACCAACAACCCGCTCTGCGTCGTTGCCAAGGGGGAAACACCCGATGTGGAGTGTTACAAAAAAACCGCCGAAAAGATTAGAGAAGAATTAAGCGTTCTTTTTTCAATTGGTTACAATACGATGCACGATTATCTTCCCGAACAAGAATATCATCATGCTTTCGCTAGACCATTTCGCGCTATTGGTCGTTTTATACTCAATCATTTACATCTTGTTCCGGGTATGAATAATATAGCGCGAAAGACAAACAGAGGCGCGCGAGAAGTACTGGAGAACAAAACAACGCACCAGGCCCTGGAAGTGCTGTATCGGAAAGGGGACACAGGGAAAAAAGAAACATTTCTGGGAAACATATTTCGTTCACTATGGTTTTTTACCGACAATGCGAAAGGAGTCAGAAACCGTCTTAGAATTGTAAAAAATGGAATTGTGAGAGAGCTCGTAAACATTCATAGCGATGAATGTCACAATAATACTGTGCACATGCTCAGTATTGCGTCTGGATCGGCGCGCGCGGTGCTGGAAGCGATACAGCGAGCAAGAGAAATGAATGTCGAAAAGGACATTCATGTAACCTTTTTAGATAAAAGTCCTCAGGCAATTTCATACAGTCGCACATTGGCACAATCGGTATGTGATGAAGATGTTCTCAAAAAAACACACATGCAATGGGTGACTGACACTGCAAGCAATTTTACAAAGTACGCAGATGAGGGGTCTTTAGATATTATTGAAATGGTCGGCCTGCTTGACTACTTCGATGACGAAAAAGCGCAACGTCTTTTTGAAAAAGCGTACCGCTACTTACGTTCAGGAGGCGTGTTCATTACTGCCAATATTGACTATAATAAAGAGTATGCATTCGTGAACAACTTTGTCGATTGGCGTATGATATATCGTTCATCGCACGAGTTAGCAGCGTTAGCGCGTCGTGCTGGCTTTAATGCACAGTACATGCGCGTATATACAGAACCTCTCGGAGTTCACAATGTGCTCATCGTGAGGAAATAAGCCGAAAGTTTTAATATGTTAGACTATCAAGTTATTTCATTATTTGCTGTAGCGATTATCAGCGCCTTGTTTAGTTATGTCATTTCAGGGAAAAGAGGAGAAAAAAGTAAACGAACGGAGACCACTCTTTTCTCGCTCATAGCTATTTTCATCGGTCTGTGGGCACTCAATATATCGTTCTTTATACAGCAACAATATGGTGACTTTACGTTTCTCTTTGTGAACGCATATTATGTGTCAGCGGCGTTTATTCCTCTCCTCTTTTTCTATTTTGCCGTTTCATATGTCAACGATAAACATATAAAGCTCGTCCATAATGTTATTTGCGCCCTCCCACTCCTTTTTCTTATTGGTGCATTGTTGGTTGATCCCTATTTCCTTATTACGTCGATTACTCCTCAAAACAGTGGTGTCACATTTAATATTCCCGTATACATTGCATATTCGGCTTATTTTTTTGTTTTTATTGTTTGGACATACAGTTTACTTGTCTACGCATTTGTAAAGGAGAAAAATACCATACAGCGCGTACAATTGAAACTGATTATCATAGGAACCCTTGTTTCGTTTTTATTGGGGCTATTTTTTAATCTCATTCTTCCGTGGTTTAACATTTATGAACACATATGGCTTGGACCAGTCTTTTCTTTAATCTTCGTGTTTTCAATGGGGTATGCAATTATCCGTCACAACCTTTTCAACATAAAAGTCGTCACGACAAAAATATTGGTATTCGGCCTACTTTTTTTCATTTTTGTTCGATTTCTCATTGCGGAAAATCTTGAGAATAAAATAACAGAAAGTGTACTCTTTCTTGTCACAACAATTGCCGGATTGTTTATTATACGAAATGTGATGCAGGAAATTCAGGTGCGTGAAGAGGCAGAGAAACTTGCTGAGCAGCTTCGAAAGGCGAACGCGCGGTTACGAGAGCTAGATCGGCAAAAGTCGGAGTTTGTTTCTATTGCTTCGCATCAATTGCGGACACCGCTCACTGCCATTAAAGGTTATTCATCCATGCTTTTGGATGGTTCGTTTGGAAAAATGTGTAAGGGAAGTGTCGAGCCGGTGGAGAAAATTTATCGTTCGTCGCAGCGGCTTGTGGGTGTCGTGGAAGATTTTCTCAATGTGACTCGCATTGAGCAAGGGAGGATGAGTTATGATTTCCGACCGGTCGATATGCACCATATCTGTGAGAATGTTGTGGAAGAACTTTCGTTTGGGGCAAAAGACAAAGGATTGGATTTGATATTCAAATGCGGAAAGCCCGGGGCAATCGTGTCGGCTGACCAAGGGAAAATTCGTCAGGTTGCGCTCAATCTCGTGGACAATGCGGTGAAATACACCGAGAAAGGGGAGGTAGAGGTGTGTTTGAGAGATGACGATCCGAAACACGTTGTCTTTGAAGTGGTTGACACCGGTATCGGTATCCCCGAAGAATTTAAAAAGCGCATGTTTGAAAAATTTAGTCGTGCCGATAATAGCGGTGCGTATCACGCCAACGGCTCCGGTATCGGTTTGTATATTGTAAAAGAAATTGTTGAAGCACATAAAGGGACAGTCAGCGTTGATTCAAAAGAAGGGAAGGGTGCGACATTTACCGTCACATTGCCGCGTGTGAAGGAGGAGACGAAAGGGTAAACAGAGCTCTTTTGTCATCCCGCACTTGATGCGGGGTCTAAGCGTTACGAAACAACTCTTTCGAGATCCCGCATCAAGTGCGGGATGACAGGAAAAGAGAGTATTAAGAGCCTGTTCGTATGTTCGTACTGTTTTGTACTTCGTACCCCTCCCGAAAATTGTGTTTTGTGATATAGTGGTGTCTATGCATACTCAAAAAGAACAACCTATCGCATTGACTGGTGTGAAGCCAACCGGTCAACATCATGTGGGGAATTATTTTGGTGCCATGAAGCCGTTTGTTGATTTCCAGCTCAAAGGGGAGTATCAGACCTTTGTCTTTGTGGCGGATCTTCACGCACTTAATCTCATTACCGACGCGAAGCAAATGAGCGAGTATGCTCTCGGTATCGCCATGGATTATCTGGCTATCGGAGTGGACCCGAAAAAGACGGTGATGTACCGGCAATCGGATATTCCGGAAATTACCGAGCTCTCGTGGATTTTTAATACACTGACCTCAATGCCGTATCTCATGCGCGCGCATGCCTTTAAAGATGCCGAGGCGAAGAAAAGTGAGGTGAGTGCGGGGACGTTTTGTTATCCTGTCTTAATGGCGGCTGATATTTTAATTCAGGATGCGAGTGTGGTGCCGGTGGGCAAAGATCAGAATCAGCACTTGGAAATTGCTCGCGATGTGGCGGCGAAATTTAATCACACGTATGGTGTTGAGATGTTTAAAGCACCTAAGACGGTGACGATTGAATCAGTGGCAACGGTGCCGGGTGTTGATGGCCGGAAGATGAGCAAGAGCTACAACAACACCATTCCGCTCTTTGCAGACGATGAAACTTTGCGTAAGGCGGTTATGAGTATCGTGACAGATTCCAAATCTCCCGAGGAGCCGAAGGATCCTGGGGAAGATAATATCTTCGCACTTCACAAACTCTTTAGCGCAAATGATATTGAAGAGATTGCACGACGATATCGTGAAGGGGAGATAGGGTATAAAGAATCCAAAGACATGCTCTATGAAAACATTCGTGCATTCATTACGCCGTTGCGAGAGAAGCGCGAGGCAATCGCTGCTGATCCCGCTGCGGTAAAGAGAATACTCGATGAGGGCGGGGAAGTGGCGCGAGCTCGTGCGGCACGAAAGCTTGAAGAAGTGCGTGCGGCTGTTGGGCTCGACTACTGAAAAGTTACGAACTACGAATAATGCGAATATACGAATATAGTTTATATCAAGCAATACACGTGTTATCCTGGACTCTTGCCGAGCTCGACTTTCACTGAATAAGCAAAAATATCAAAAACGATAGAAGAAAGAATAAAAAGTGTGTCACCAGAAATGCTTGTTGGTGAAAGTGAGGCTCTGGTGATTCAGGATCTCAAAAAGTGAAGATTCCGCATCAAGTGCGGAATGACAGTAAAGGTGGGTAATGGTATAGAAGATGTCTTCGTATGTTCGTATAACTTCGTACTTCGTACCCGAAGAGAGTTATTGAGCTGCATACATAGTAATATTATTGTTTCGACATCATTTAATTTCCTATGCGTACTCTAATTAAAGACCTTCATAATCATATTGGCGAAGAAGTATCCATTTCCGGATGGGTGCATGTGCGTCGCGATCACGGCAAGCTGATTTTTATCGATCTTCGTGATGCAAGCGGTATTGTGCAAATGGTGGCACTTCCCAATCATGAAGAAGCGCAGAAAGAAGCGAGCGCTGTTCGTTCCGAATGGGTTGTGGAAGTGAAGGGAATCGTGAACGCTCGCCCTGAGAAAATGGTAAATACAGACGAGTCTAATGGCGATATTGAAATTGAAATAACAGCGCTCAGCGTGCTTAATGAATCGGAAACACCGCCCTTTGAAGTAACAGAAGACACATTAGGGATTGATGAGGAGGTGCGTTTGAAATATCGTTATTTGGATTTGCGCTCGGAGCGTTTGCAGAAGAACATTCGTATGCGTGATAAGGTAATGACCTTTTTCCGTGATTATATGCACAATAACGACTTCGTGGAAATTGAGACACCGATGCTTATGAAAGGCACTCCGGAAGGTTCACGGGAATATGTGGTGCCGTCGCGTCTTGAGAAAGGGAAGTGCTATGCGTTGCCGCAGTCACCGCAGCAATATAAGCAACTCGCTATGGTGGCCGGTTTTGAGAAATACTTCCAAATGGCGCGCTGTATGCGTGATGAAGATTTGCGTGGTGATCGTCAGCCGGAATTTACCCAGCTCGATTATGAGATGTCGTTTGTGAATCAGGAAGATGTGCTTGCGTATACGGAAGCGATGTTTATCGAGCTCGTGGAAACGCTTTTCCCCGAAAAGCATTTTACCCAGAAGCCGTTCCCGCGTATCACCTACAAGGAAGCAATGGAGAAATACGGCTCTGATAAGCCGGATCTACGCAAAGACAAAAATGACCCGAACGAGCTTGCATTCCTCTGGATTGTCGACTTTCCGATGTTTGAAATCAATGAAGAAGAAAAGCTCGCTGCGGCGCACCATCCGTTTTGTTCGGTGAAGGAAGAGGATGAAGAGCGCTTTATGAAAGCCGGGAGCGGTGCTGATATTTTGGATGTGCGTGCCAATGCATACGACTTGGTTTTGAATGGGTGTGAACTGAGCTCCGGCAGTATTCGTATTCATAAAAAGGAGATGCAGGAGAAAGTGTTTGATCTTCTCGGTATCAGCAAGGAAGAACAGGAGGCACGATTTGGACACATGCTTGAAGCATTCAAATATGGCACACCGCCGCACGGAGGATTTGCCCCGGGTATTGACCGTGTGGTGATGCTTCTTCAAGGAGAGCCGAATATTCGCGAAGTGATTGCGTTCCCAAAGACACGTGAAGCAAAAGAACCGATGACCGGCTCACCAACGCATGTGAACCAGGAGACATTAGATGAGCTGGGTGTCGTGTTTACGAAGGGGGAGAAAGCCTAAAGCACGACAAGTCGCGCTCGGCCACGTTAGGAGATTAAAAGTTAAAGATTAAAAAGCGGGGCTCACGCCCTGCTTTTGATCTGACTGATTTTACTATGCCACAAAAAAAGCCCCGTGTTATGCAGGGGCAGTGATTGTCTTTACTTGGGACATATGTGGTCACCATGTGTGTCCCAGCTGTCACCTGAATCAAAAGAATTTCCCTTCTCTCGCGGCATCTCCTCAGAAGTTACCCCATTCATTATACGCATAAAGATGTCATCAGGAGTTTCTCCCGGTTGAATAGTGATAGAGAAAATCTTTCCCTCATCAGTTTCTGCTGCCTCGTCACAAAGGCGAGCAAGACGTTTTGCGTCATTCTCTTTTTTGGGCATGATAGTCGGGTTTAAAAGTTTGAAGGGACGAGACAGAAAAGTTCAGGCGTTGTTTTTGGGTCTTTGTTCTGTCTCAGAAAACTACCTTCTCCTTGCGGTGTGTACGGCACAAGACAGAAGGATTCCTGTTTTGGTGTTGGTCTCCGGTTTCTTTTTAAATGCGGTCTTCTTCCGCGCGGGAAGGCTTGCGATGAAAGTTTATTTGTCATAATACTCTGTTCTATGGGATTACAGAAACTGATGATAGGATTGCATATTTGGAGAAAAAGTCAATACCACGACAGGGGAGAAGGAAATACGGTATAATAGAGGAAATGGAACAGACGCAGTTTACGGTGCAGACAGATGTCTTTGAGGGGCCGCTTGAGCTCCTTCTTTCGCTTATGGAAAAGCGCAAGGTGTTTGCGAGTGACGTATCGCTTGCGGATGTGGCGGAGGAGTATATTACAAAAGTAAAGGCACTACAGGATTTTCCCGTCTCAGACGTTGCGGGGTTTTTGCTTGTGGCCTCCACGCTTGCGCTGGTGAAATCAAAGTCGCTTTTACCGAATCTCTCTCTTACCGATGAAGAGAAGGGGGATATTCGTAATCTTGAGGATCGATTGGCATTGTATGAGAAGGTGCGTGTGCAAGCGACGCTTTTGCGAAAGCGATTTGGTGAAGCGATGCTTTTTGGCCGTAGTGTGAAAGTAAGGAGTGAGAAGGTCTTTGCTCCCGATGAAGAGACAACAGCCGCACATCTGCGTGAGACGATTGGCGCAGTCATTCAGCATTTGCCGGAAGAGAAGGAGAAAGTGCCGGAGACGACGGTGAGGAAAATGGTGTCTCTTGAAACGATGATGGAGAAGCTTTCAAAGCGTATTGAGAAGAGCTTATCGCTGAGCTTTAGAGAATTTACCGGAAGCCGAAGCGATAAGGTGGAGCTTGTGGTGGGTTTCCTCGCTATGCTTGAGCTTGTGAAGCAGGGCGTGGTGGACGTGGCACAAGAGAACCGTTTTGGCGATATCAGAATCGAATCGATGAAAGCGGGAACGCCGAGATATGGGGATTAGAAGTTAGGAATTAGAAATTAGGAAATAGGAAAAAAGCGTGGACTAACGTCTGCGCTCTTTGATATAAAAATAACCGTCGGCATACACCAGCGGCATTAGCATCCTTTCGCTATTTTTCAAGCATCAAGCCTTTTCTTCAGTTCGAGAGCGATTTTTGAAACTGAATCAAGGGCATCATATACCCCATCAGTCTTTACGTCTTCGCCAAAGGCATTAACCATTCGCTGTATCATGCCAATGACGGTTGACGCCGCTTCACCACATTCTTAATTCATAATTCGTAATTCTTTATCCCTAAGCAGAAGTGAATGGTTTTGTGTCTCTCTGGATCCCGCATCGAGTGCGGGATGACACCTTTTAGGGTCTTTTCGTATGTTCGTATGCGTTCGTACTTCGTACCCTCGTATGCTACAATATACGGTATGTCATATTCTCTTTCTGACCATCTTGAGGCCCTGCTTTTCTATAAAGGGGAGGGTGTTTCGGTACGTGAATTGGGTCGTATAACAGAGGCAAATGAAGAAGATGTGAGGGAGGCGCTTCAGAATCTCGGCGAGCGCTTGGATGGTGGTGTGCGACTTGTTGTGGATGCCGAAAGGGCGATGCTTGCCACGGCGCCGGAATATGCCGCTTCCATCGAAGAGCTTGTGAAAGAGGAATTATCAAAAGATCTCGGCAAAGCCGGCTCGGAGGTCCTCTCGATTGTGGTGTATATGGGTCCGGTAACGCGTGCACGAGTGGATCATGTGCGCGGTGTGAACTCCACCTCCACATTAAGGCACCTCCAAGTGCGTGGACTTGTGGAAAAGATTCCCAATCCGGAAGATAGCCGCAGTATGATGTATCGCCCCACGCTCGAGCTCCTCTCTCATCTTGGCGTGGAATCTGTGGAAGCATTGCCGGATTATGAGGCGGTGCGCAGAGAAATCAATAATTTCGAGCGCAGGGAAGAGGAGAGCGAAGTCTCTTCTCCCGAGAGTGAAAGCGAAACTGTCGCGACGGACGACGAAGAGGTTTAGACATATGATGAGCAGATATCGACATGTGATATACAGGAATGGATTGTATGCACTCCTCGCAGCGACGGTGTTTTTTGTGATACCGCATACGTATGGCGTTTTCTCGGAGGTAGATATGCCCGAGAGAGGGGAGTTGCTTGCAGCATGTGTTGCATGTGGTGGTGAGGATTTCTTTGAGACACTCTCGCTTCGTGCCGAGAGTGCGTATGTGTATGATACGATGAGCAACGCAGAGCTTTTTTCCAAAGAATCTTATGCGCAGCTTCCTCTTGCATCGCTTACGAAGGCGATGACGGCACTCATTGTGCGTGAACGTGTATTTACCGACGCTCGTATTGTGATTGAAGAAAGTGATTTGGTCCCCGAAGGTGATAGCGGTCTTCTTCCCGGAGAATCGTTCTCGCGAGATGATTTGATTGATTTCATGCTTTCTGTTTCTTCCAATGATGCGGCACGAGCCCTTGCAAGGAGTGCGGCTGGGGAAGAGGGGCGTTTCGTTGAGTATATGAATGAGAAAGCCGCACAGCTGAGGATGACACAAACATTTTTCCTCAATGAAAGTGGTTTGGATGAGAATATGAATGTGTCGGGTGCGTATGGATCGGCACGAGACATAGGAATATTGTTTCTTCACATGCTTGAGACATATCCGGATCTTCTTGAGGCAACGGCCTATCCCGAGTCTTTTGTGACTTCTTCAGACACTCTCCACAACGCTACTAATACCAATATCATCGCGCGAGATATCCCGGGGCTCGTGGCAGGGAAGACCGGCTACACAGATCTTGCGGGCGGGAATTTGGCCGTTGTTTTTGAGATTGAACCAATGTATAGGATTATTGTCGTGGTACTTGGCTCAAGTGTGGAAGAGCGTTTTGTGGATGTTGAAAAACTGATCGATGCGACGATAAAGACATTAAGAGACAGATAACCAACTTTTGTCATTCTTCATATTACACACAAAATAGCGAAGATCCCGCATCAAGTGCGGGATGACAAGAAAGAAGAAATGGCTGTCATTCTGAACTCTTGCCGAGCTCGACCGAGCCCTTTCTCGGAAAGGGCTGGGTGGGGCTCTGGTGATTCAGAATCCAGGAAAAGAGTTGCGTAGCAACGATTCATGCATACTAATTTACTCACTTACTAACATACTCATATGCTAACATATGGTCCTCGATATTAATCTCATCAAAGTATTGCTTCCTTCCGTTCTTGCCTTCCTTTTTGGAATCGGCATGACTCCGTTTGTGACCGACTTTTTGTATTCTCGTAAAATGTGGAAGAAGAAACGTCTGCAGGTTTCTCTTGACGGTAAGCCTGCTACGATGACTCAAAGTTTTAGAGGTAAGGAAGAGACACACACACCCCTTTTTGGAGGAGTAATTATCTGGGGGAGCGTACTCCTTTCGGTGGCGAGTATTTGGATTATTGCACATGTGATGCCCGGTTCTATTGCCGACAAGCTTGAATTCGTGACCCGAACACAAACATGGCTTCCACTCTTTGCGCTGTTTGTTGGTGCCTTTGTCGGTTTTATTGACGACATATACGCGACCTCTGAGCATGTGGGACAGGGTCCCACCGGTCTTAACGTGAAGAAGCGCCTCGCCGTGGTTACTGGCACAGGTCTTATTGGTGCGTTATGGTTCATGTTTAAACTTGGTGTTACGGATATATTTGTTCCATTTGTCGGACAGTGGGAAATTGGTTGGTTTTTCTTGCCTCTGTTTATTCTTGTCATGCTCGGATCATATGCTGGTGGGGTAATTGACGGTATCGATGGACTCTCGGGAGGTGTGTTTGCCTCAATTTTTTCCGCCTATGGTGTGATTGCTTTTGCCCAAAATCAAATCGACCTCTCGGCATTTTGTTTTGTCGTCGTGGGAGGTATTCTCGCATTTCTTTGGTTTAATATTCCGCCTGCCCGTTTTTATATGTCGGATACCGGCTCAATGGCGCTTACCATGGCGCTTGGCGTGGTGGCATTTCTCTCGAATCAAGTACTTGTTCTTCTCGTCATTGCATTACCTCTTGTAGCAACGGCTGGCTCAACAGCTCTTCAACTTCTTTCAAAAAAATTCAGGAATGGCAAAAAGGTATTGCTTGTGGCGCCACTTCACCATCACTTCCAGGCAATTGGATGGTCGGCATATAAGGTGACGATGCGGTATTGGATTTTTTCAGCCATGTGTGCGGTGGCGGGCGTTATCATTGCACTTGCAGGATAGAGAGAGTCATTCAATGAAAGCCAAGAGCCTGTTCACGGTTCTCAACGGAATTGAAAGAAAAAGAATAAGTCCTTGCCGGCTTAATGCACTGTTATACCGGCTGCAAATCGCTCAAAACGTCTCGAAGTACGAGAGTACTCCATCGATGTTTTTCACGATTTTCGCTCGGTATATAGTGCATTACGCACGACATGAGAACCGTGAACAGGCTCTAGACGGACTTCGTTGATTGTGGGTATATTTTGATGTTATGTCAAGAAAGCGAACATTCGACAAATGGTTTTTGCTTATCGTTGCTTTCCTCACATTGGGAGGCTTCTTTGTCTTTGCTTCTGCATCGCTCGGCTTGCACGGACGTGAGGGAGCTGAGTTTGGCTCAGTGGTATTTAATCAATTTTTACTTGGACTTGTGGGAGGGGTCGTGGGGCTCTATGCGGGGATGCGTATTCCGTATAAGGCGTGGAGAAAGTACGCATTACCTATTGGTATATTCGCGCTCCTTGTGATGCTCCTCGTGTTTATCCCGGGCATCGGATTTGAACACGGTGGTGCCAAGCGTTGGATTCATCTGGGCTTTACCACTTTCCAGCCTGCTGAGATTTTGAAATTTGCCGTGGTGGTGTACTTGGCTGCATGGCTCTCGTCGGTGAGAAAAAAGATTGGTTCAATGCAATGGAGTGTTGTGCCGTTTCTCATCATCCTCAGTATTGCCGGAATAGTGCTTCTCTTGCAGCCCGACACCGGCACGTTTATTGTGATTGCCGGTGCCGCCGGCTCAATGCTCCTTATTGCCGGCGCGAAATGGAAACATATCGCCGTGTGTATTCTCATCGGCATAGTTGTATTAGGGAGTGTGCTTGCGTTGCGACCCTACACTCGCGAACGAGTTGTCACGTATTTTCAGCCCGGGGGAGACATGCTCGGATCCGATTGGCAGATCAATCAATCGCTTATCGCGATTGGTTCGGGAGGCATGGTGGGACGAGGGTTTGGGCAGAGTGTGCAAAAATTCTCATATCTACCTGAGCCAATAGGGGACTCTGTCTTTGCAGTCGCTTCGGAGGAATTCGGTTTTGTTGGTGCCGCGCTCATTATTGTCGGCTTTATGCTCTTTCTCTATCGCGGTTTGTATATTGCCCGGCGTGCTCCGGACATGTTTTCCATGTTGCTTGTTTCAGGGATTGTGATTATGGTGGTATGGCAATCGTTTGTAAATATCGGCGCCATGCTCAAGGTCTTTCCACTTACCGGATTGCCATTGCTTTTTATCAGCCATGGGGGAACGGCGCTTGCCGTCACTCTGGCACAAGTGGGCATTATTTTGAATGTTTCCAAACACATAAAAAAGGGGTAAAATACATGTATAAGCAAATGAAGAAGTAATACAAATCTGCAAATCAGTACATATATACAAATACTACGTATGTACAAATGGTCACCTAGCGTAAGTACATGATTTGTATATTTGTAATATATGTACATTTGTATGTATTTGTAAATTCGTAATATATGAAAATACTCCTCACAGGATCAGGTACCGGCGGTCATTTCTATCCACTTATTTCCGTTGCCGACGAACTCACTCGCCGTGCGAAAGTCCAACACCTCATTCCGCCTCAGCTCTATTTTATGGGACCGCATCCGTATGATGAGGCGGCGCTTTTGGAGCACAATATCACCTTCGTCCGTATCAGCGCAGGGAAAGTTCGTCGCTATGCGTCGATTTGGAATATTACCGATTTGTTTAAGACGTTCTTCGGGATCATTCGTGCTGTATTGGCCGTGTACCGAATATTCCCCGATGTTATTTTCTCCAAAGGGGGATACACCAGTTTTCCGGTGATGGTTGCGGCGCGCATCTTGGGGATTCCCGTTGTCATCCATGAATCCGATTCAAAGCCCGGACGTGCGAATCTCTATGCGGCGAAATTTGCCGAGAGAATTGCCATTTCATATCCGGCAGCCGCGGAATATTTTCCGCAAGAGAAGGTCGCACTCACGGGTAATCCGGTACGCCGATCTATTTTAAAGCCACATGGCGCAGGTGCGCGTGAGTATCTTCATCTGGAGGCAAAGACACCGGTCATTCTTTTCTTGGGCGGTTCTCAGGGAGCAAAGCGCATTAATGAAACATTGCTCGACGCACTGCCCGATCTCGTGAAGACATACGAAATCATCCACCAAACAGGAAAAGCGCATATCGATGATGTGAAAAAGACGGCAAGTGTGATTTTGAAAGATAATCCGCATGCCAGTCGCTATCATGCATTTCCGTATCTCAATGACTTGGCGATGAAGATGGCGGCGGGTGTTGCCAATGTTGTTGTGTCGCGTGCCGGCTCAACCATATTTGAAATCGCCGCATGGGGGACGCCAAGCATTATCCTACCGCTTTCGGCGGATGTGAGTCATGACCAAACACACAATGCGATCAATTATGCGCGAAGCGGGGCGTGTGTCGTGATTGAAGATAAGAATCTAACACCGAATGTGCTTACAACGAACCTCACTCGTATCCTTGAAAGCAAGGATGAACAGCTCGTAATGATGAAGGCGGCGAAATCATTTGCTCGATTCGACGCCGCAGAGAAGATTGCCGACGCGCTTCTTGAGATTGGATTGAGGCATGAGAAAAGCTAGAAGTTAGAAACTAGGAATTAGGAATTAGAAAAAAAGAAAAAGCCCCGCACAGCGCAAGCGCTGTGCGGGGCTTTTGGGATTTACTTCTGCCACATAAAAAGCCGCGAATGTCCCGCGGCTTTGTTCTTGCAATTAAGGACAAAAATCATTTAGCTTCTTCGGCTTCTGCCGGTGCTTTCAGCCAGTTAATTCTATCCTGAAGTTTTTTCTTTTGTTCAAGCAATGCCTCGTTTACCTTGAGGACGATTGCCTCGATGCTTTCAGGGTTCGTTCTGTATTTTTCGAACTCTTCTTCCACTACATCTTTGCATGACAATGAGGGTGTTGGTAAGAGGATTTTATTTCTTTCAACTTCACCATAACCAGCAGAATCATTCACGCTCTTTTCACCCCTGAACTCTATGTGCAATACGTCGTTGTGTTTGAGACAAAACTCAACGAGTCTCTGATTTGCTTCGTTTATCCCTAAGCAGAAGTGAGTAGTTTTGTTTCTCTCTAGATCCCGCATTCCAGCCCCACATGTATGATTCTAAAAACGCATGATACTTACCAGTAGCATGGTTGCTGGGTTGCATATATACATTTCTGTACCCACCAATGTGGGGTTGGACGGGATGACACCTTTTAGGGTCTTTTCGTATGTTCGTATGCGTTCGTACTTCGTACCCTCGTATGCTACAATACACCCATGAAAACCAACGATTCCGGTTCAAAAGTCATTACACGCTTTGCTCCGTCGCCGACGGGGGCGCTTCATGTGGGGAGTGCGCGTACGGCGCTTTTCTCGTGGCTCTTTGCACGCAAACATGGCGGGGAATTTGTGCTTCGTATTGAAGACACCGATACCGAACGTAGCACGAAGGAATATGAGGAAGACATTCTCGCAGGGCTTTCTTGGCTCGGCTTGGAGCACGATACATTCGTGCGTCAGTCGGAGCAGATGTCGCGTCATAAAGAGGTGCTTCGAGAGATGATTGAAAAGGGAAGTGCTTATGAAGCGGAAGAAAACCAGAGTGGCAGCGGCAGAGTGATTCGCTTTAAGAATACGGGGGAGACGGTTACCTTCTCTGATGCTGTACGCGGTGACATCACTTTCGACACAACCGAGCTGGGAGATTTTGTCATTGCACGCGACATGGAGAATCCCTTGTATCATTTGGCGGTGGTTGTGGATGATTTCGATGCAGGCGTCACTCATGTGATTCGCGGTGAAGATGGCATTTCAAATACCCCGAGACAAATTCTTATCGGACGTGCTATTCTCGCACCGGAGCCAATCTATGCGCATATTCCGCTCATCCTTGCACCGGATAAAAGCAAGCTTTCCAAGCGCTATGGAGCAGTGTCGCTCAGCGCATATGCCGATCTTGGATATGAAAGGGAAGCCATGATCAACTTCCTCACGCTCTTGGGATGGAATCCCGGGGACGAGCGAGAGATTTTTAGTGTTGAAGAATTGATTGCAGAATTCTCTCTCGAGCGTATTCAAAAAGGCGGTGCCGTTTTTTCCACGGAGAAACTCGATTGGGTAAATAAAGAGCATATCAAGCGCATGTCTTCCGATGAGCAATATGCACGTATGTTACCGTATTTTGAAGGACGCGACGAAAGCACGCTGAAAGCGATGCAGGCATTGGTGATTGAGCGTATTTCCAAGTGGAGCGACATTGCAACGCTTGCCGAGGAAGGGGAGTGGGAGTACTTTTTTACTGCACCTCTATACGATGCGGAAGGATTGGTATGGAAAAAGGCCGATGCAGCGGAGGCATTACAGCACCTTGACATACTTGCAAAAACAATGCAATCAGTGGATTACACCACGCCCGAGACGGTCAAAGAGGGGATATGGGACTATGCTGAAAAAGAGGGAAAGGGGAATGTGCTGTGGCCATTGCGGTACGCGCTCTCAGGGCGAGAGAAATCAGCCGATCCGTTTACCATTTGTTCAATCATCGGCCAAGAAGAAACACTTGCACGGATTACGACTGCTGTTGAAAAGCTTAAGAAGTAATAGAACTCCGAATATACAAATCGCTACAAAAGTACAAATGATACAAATAATTACAAATACCGACATACACGTGCAGAGAGGAAATATTCGTAGGCATTTGTACCATTTGTAGATTGGTATATATTCGTATATTCGGAGTAGAATATGAACATAACGCGCACCATTACAATCATCATACTCGGTATTATGTCTTTGGGCATTCTCTCATCCGGAAGTGTCTTTGTGCGTGCTGATTTGGTAAGCGAACTTCAGGATAGGATTTCCGACAGTGAGGGTGAGATTGCTGCTCTTGAAGCGGAAATTGCCCAGTACCAGAGCGAGCTTGCCGAAATCGGAGAGGAAAAAGCGACACTTGCAAACACTGTGGAAACACTCGACATTACACGCAGAAAGCTTGGGGCGGATATCTCCGTGACCCAAGAGCAGATTAGCAAAACAAAACTCAACATTACTCGACTCTCGCTTGATATCGGCGAAACGTCGCGTGATATTACCGAGAAGAAAGAGGCCGTCGCACACTTTATCCGAAAGATTGATGAGACAGAATCGCTTTCACTTGCCGAGCTTCTTCTTTCGAGCGATACATTGTCGCGCTTTTGGGATGATGTTGAGACCATGCAGCGTTTCCACGAACACATGGACAATCATGTTGACGAGCTTGTTGTTTTCAAAAGCGAACTCGAATACGACAAAGCAGTTGTCGAAAGAGAACAGGAGAATTTAATTTCCTATAGTTCACAGCTCTCTGACCAAAAAGAAATCGCCGACCAAAACCGTGCGACACAGAATGCGCTTCTGACGCAGACGAAGAATCAAGAGTCACTTTTTCAATCAAAGCTTGCCGAAAAGGAGGCGGCAAAAGAGGAGTTGGAAAAAGAGCTTCTGGAGTATGAATCTCAGCTTCAATTCGCACTTGATCCGAGCAGTGTGCCGTTTGTCGGATCCGGTGTGCTTGCGTGGCCGGTTGATAATGTATACATCACGCAATATTTTGGTAATACACCGTTTGCAAAATCAGGTGCGTATGGCGGGAACGCTCACAATGGTATCGACTTGCGTGCGGCTGTGGGAACGCCTTTGTATGCGTCGCTTTCGGGCGTGGTGCAGGCAACGGGGAATACCGATTCTGTCCCGGGATGTTATTCATATGGGAAATGGGTGTTGATCAAACACTACAACGGTCTCTCCACACTCTATGCCCATCTCTCACTTATCAAGGTGGAGAAGGGACAGACACTCCTCACAGGTGATACAATAGGGTATAGTGGGAATACGGGATATTCCACAGGCCCACATCTCCATTACACTGTGTATGCTTCGGATGCTGTGGAGATTGTGCGCCTCGGAGACATCAAGACACGCACGAATTGTGCAAACGCCTATATCCCTGTGTCGGCATTCTCCGGATACATGAACCCGCTCGATTATTTGGTCAATGGGGAAGCGTATCGCACCGCTCGGTCAATTTAGAGCGAAGATGTCATTCCGCATCTAATATGTAACTTTTATCTTATCGTTTACAGTTAATCGTTCATCGTTTTTTTATGAATACACAGCGCGGCTTCATCAAAACAATCGTCATTGTCGTTGTCCTTATCATCATTCTGGGATACTTTGGATTTAATCTTCGAGATATTGTTGGATCTGAGGATGTGCAAAACAATCTCACGTATGTGTGGGAGGCAATTGTGTATGCTTGGGACACGTGGCTCAAAGAACCGGCTATTTGGTTCTGGGAGAATATTTGGATTCCGTATATTTGGGAACCGTTTGTGAATGTCATGGAATCAATCAAAGACAAACCGCCAAGCGAACAATTTGAACCCCCGCAGATTGAAGTGTAGGTTAGAACCAGTCTTACTGAAAACAAAAATATGAGACTGGCACGGTAGAAATTAGAAAAAAGAAATATGAAAAATGAAAGGCGCGCTTATCTAACGTCGTGTTGAATAACTTATATTTTTGTCATTCTGAACTTGATTCAGAATCTTTTAGTGAAAAATATAGCGAAGATTCCGGATCAAGTCCGGAATGACAATAGTGCCAAAAAGCTTTGCGGGACAGGCGCGTGTATTTGTATTTGTACAATGTATCAACTTTACTCATAAAAAGCCGTGATGGGGCGTACAGAGCCTCAAAAAAGGCGTCCAAGAGCTCGTTTTTGAGTGGTCAGTATAGGTGTTGCTATATATAAAGAAAATATATAATGTCGGAAAAGATATATTGTGCGACATTATACACTCAATAAAAAGAGGGTCAAAAGCCCTCTTCCCTTCGCTCTCTTAGAGCACCTGCAGCTACCCATGTTTATGTTTATGGCAGAGGAATCTCTTCATACGGACGTTCTGTCACAATTGTAAAGTTCTTGAAGTTTTTACACATAAATTGAGACGCTGCTTCGTCTGCTGTGTTACCAAAGGTCGCCTTACACGCTTTTTCTTTCGTATACGCTTTGTGATCCTTCAGAGTGTTCTTTCTTGGGCTTTTGAGATATGCCATATACCCATTTCTTCCGTTCGGTTGTCTTGGGTAGACAACAAGAGGTATCATCTTCCACTGTCCTTTCATACCCTTTCCTCCTCTGGATTAAGTTTGAAATCGTCTGGAGAAAAAGCCGAACCTTCTTTTTCCTGAATGACGATTAGCTCTTTCATGTTTTTGTTGAGAAAATTTTCACCGGCTTTTCGGGGTGTAATCCCTACGCCCCATGTAAGACCTAACCTGTATGTCAGCTTTTGGTCCTCCTCACTACTGGAGCTCTCTCCTGCCGAGAGATATGCAAAGTAGTATCCACCAGTTTTGTAAGTCGCTATCGGAATAGCGGGAAGAGTGAGACTCTTCTTCTCTTTTGTTGCCATTTCATCTCCTTTTTGTCGTATTTTGAGGAAGTATATTTGTGCAATCCTCCCCTAACCTAGCAGAAATACATGGGAAAATCAATCGATTTCAAACTCAGCGAGTGGACACGTGCTGTGGTCACGTTTTGTTGCCGGGCAGTATTGTCTGCCGTATTCGATGAAATAATACGTCGCTTTGAGCCACTCTTTTTTCGGCAAGACGTCCATCAAATCACGTTCTATCTTTTTGGGATCCCATTCATTGGTAAGCTTCCATAAACGCGCCAAGCGACGCACATGGGTATCAACGGCGATTCCTTCCACTACCCCATAGGCATTCCCGAGCACAACATTGGCAGTCTTTCGCGACACGCCCGGCAGTGCGAGTATTGTTTCCATGGTACGCGGTACTTTTCCACCGAAATCCTCAGTAATCATGTTTGCAGAAGCAAGAATATGTTTTGCTTTATTTCGGTAGAAACCGGTGGAGTAAATATCGCGTTCAAACTCTCCTTGCTCCGCCGTGAGATATGCTTCAAGCGATGGGTATTTCTTGAAAAGCACGGCGGTCACTTCATTCACCTTCTTATCGGTACACTGCGCCGAAAGAATCACGGCAACCAAAAGTTCCCAAGGACTCTCGAAATTGAGTGCGATTGTCGCTTCCTTTGCCGGAATAAGCTTTTTCAGACGCTTCATAATCTCTCCGGCACGTTCTTTTCGCTCGGCTATTGTGCCGATATTGCGCTGAAGTACTCCTTCAGGGAGTTTGCCCGGATTTGAATTGTTGGGTGGTGTTCTCTGCATATAAAGGTTACGAACTACGAATTGATACGAACATACGAATATTTCTTTTGAAATACATACACGTGTCATCCCGCACTTGATGCGGGATCTGGAACCAAGGTTGAGCTTTGGTATGAATACCAAAGCTCAACCTTGGTTCCCTACTGAGGTTAGAATCACAGAAATCTTTTACCACTGTCATTCCCGCCTCCGAGCGGGAATCTCCACAAGATCATCCTCAGAGGTTAGCTTGGGGACATCCCGCATTGTATCCGACCAATTATGGCTTAGGATCAAGTGTGGGATGACAACAAAAGAAATATTTGTAATTCGTATATTTGTATGTATTCGTAATTCGCTTTGTCATTTTTCTCCCAAATAATACCGCCTCCCCTTTTTATGAATTAAATGTTCGGAAGAGAGATTAAGGAGCCCCTCGATAATACGCTCTTTTTCAAATGGAAGGAAGAGAAGCTCTTTTTTGGTGAGAGGTTTTTCCGTGAGCGCTCGGAGAACTGCGCCGCGCACTTCCCTCTTTGATCCTTTGAACGCGCTTTGTTTCGAATAGTGTTTACTCTTTCTATTTGGATTGGGAATCGTCTCTGCCAGGAAGGTGCCGTAGTCCATGAGTGCGGAATACCACTCTCTTGGATTGCTCCGATCAAGCGTCATCTCTACGAGCGGTGTAATCTCCGCATCCCCTACCCCTTCGGCATCGTGGAAAAAATGATGGATGAAAATACGACGGATGTTTGTTTCGATAAACACGATTGGCGTGTTATACGCATACACACATATACCTCCGGCAGTTGATGGTCCGATACCCGGAAGCTTTGTGAGCGTATTGAAGTCGCGTGGCATGGCCCCGCCGTGATGCCCCAGCACCTCTTGTGCTGCTTTGTGGAGCGTTTTTGCGCGACGATTGTAGCCAAGCCCTTGCCATGTTCGAAGCACATCGGCAAGAGGTGCATGAGCGAGTGATTTGAGCGTGGGAAACGTTTTCACAAACTCTCGATATTTTTTCTCCACTCGCTCCACTTGTGTTTGCTGGAGCATGATTTCCGATACCATAATACGATACGGATTGGTCGTCTTCCTCCACGGCAAATGATGTCGCCCATGAGCACGGTAATACTCATATACCGTTTTCCTAAAGCCACGAATTTCTCGGGCAGATACCTTTTTCATGCTCGTATTGTATAGAAAAAAGCCCCGGCGTGGTAGTGCCGGAGCTCTCAGTCTTGCGTTCACAATAGTTTAGGTCTGTGGATTGACAATTTTTTGTAATCCGGCGATAACTTTCTGAAATATCTGTAACGAATGTGATGTCTGATCTCCTATAGAAGCCGGTACCTTTTTAGGAACAACGTAAACAGAGTTATTTTTCTCTGTAAATTCTCTTTGGAAATCTTCTTCACTCTTTATGGAAAGAACAATGTCTTTTCTCAGAGGATACTGAGGATCAAAAGCATTGCATAGATTTATTTCAAACGTGTCTGTTCCACGAATAGATCTTGCGAACCCTCTTTGTGGTGATTCAATAGAGATATTAGCGACTTGAGCAACGTAGAGTTGTTCGTTATCCGGAGTGACTACAAGTATGCAGCCATTCCATTCCGTTGCGTCAAATATAGCTTGCTCGAATTCCTCGTGTGATGTTATCTGTTGTGTAGAACAAATAATTGCGGTAATGAAAGCTCTGAGGACGTTTCTCTCCTTTTCTGATTTCTGCATAATTTCCTCCCAATGTTATTTAGTGTTACCGCATACAGTAAATCATCTATATAGCCCAACGTCAATGCTTCGCGAAATATCCATCTTTCTTTAATTCTTAACTCGTAATTCGTTATTCTGTTCTGTGCTACAATACACCCATATGCGTACGTCATACTCGGCTTTGGATACCTATAAGACGTGTCCATTGCAATACAAATTTCGTCAGATTGATAAGGTGAAAACGCCCAAGCGTCCGGAGCAGGTCTTCGGTACAGTGGTGCATGATGCACTGAAGTATATGTTTGAGCGCGACCCGCTCTACCCCACTCTCGATCAGGTGGTGAGTCATTACAGAAGCGCGTGGAAGTCGGCTGCGGAAAATGTGGTGTGGCGCGACGAAGCGCAAAAGGAAAAAGAAGAAGCGATGTATATGGACGAGGGCTTGGCGATTTTGAAGAGCTTTGCAAAGAAAAACAATCCGTGGAATTTCAATGCGGTGGAACTCGAGAGCAGATTTTCGGTGGATATCGAAGATCCGGAAAGCAAAGAGACTCACACGCTCATCGGTATCGTTGATCGCCTCGATAAAGATCCGGATTCTTCGCAGTATGAGATTTTGGATTATAAGACCGGCAAGAAAATGCCGAGCGTGGCTATGCTTGAAGATAATATGCAGCTTGGTCTGTATAGCTTGGCAATTGTGGAGCGCTGGCCGGATCTCAAGCCCGAGGATATCACCGTGTCGCTGTATTTCCTTCGTCATAATGAGAAGGTGTCGGCAACGATGGCAAGAGAGAAACTCGAGCTTGTGAGGAAAAATATTTTGGAAGTGATTCGCGCCATTGAGAAAAGCACCGAAGCAGACGACTTCCCTCCCACGCCCGGACCGCTGTGCGGCTGGTGTGATTTTCGGCATCTGTGTCCGATGTGGGCGCATGAGTATAAAAAAGAAGAGGAGTACACGCCCGATGATACAGATTTGCAATCGGCACTTTCTGAATTTCTCGCGCTCAAAGACACGGAAGATGCAACGAAGAAACGCATGACGGCACTCAAAGATATTATCAATCGGTATTTGGATGCCCAAGGGCTGGAGCGTGTCTTCTCTTCTGATGGCTATGTGACCAGAAGCTCTCAAGAGCGCGTCTCCTATGATATGGAAAAAGCGGAGCCACTCTTGCGAGAAGCGGGTGTGTGGGAATCAGTGCTTGCGCCGGATAAAAAGAAACTCGAAGACGCCTTCGCCGAGCTCCCCGAAAGTGCGCAAAAAGCACTTGAAGAAGCGCGAAACATCAGCGCATTCAAAGTACTCAAAGTGACGAAGAAGAGAGGTGATGATTAGAAGTTAGAAACTAGAAATTAGGAATTAGAAAATAGAAAAGGCGCGCTACGCGCGCCTTTTCTACTCCAAAGATTTACACAAAAAAACAGCGCGATACGAATACCGCGCCGTTGTGTTTCTTGTCTCTTGCTGGGAGTGTGTCAATCTTCACCGAAAGAACCTGGCTCGCCAAAGACCAGGGCTGCAAAGACAATCTTCGCGATATCCCCAAAGAACCTTTGCTGGATACTTTTTGTATTGACGATAGGGATTGTACATCCTCCCGAAGCGTCAGTGAATAGCGCACGCACCCTTTTGAGATCTTTTTCTTGCACATGAAGAGAAATGACCGTCTCCATTTCGGGAAAAGGTTTATTCTCTTCAGTGAAAGAATAGTGAGAGCCTGTGTATGCGGTGTGATAGACGACCTTGGTAATTGCGTCGTCTTCTTTGCGACGATATGTTATTTCGATCATGATCCCCTATTTTTTGTTTTCCTAACTTTTTCTATTGTTACCTGCTACTGGGAGCATAGCAGATATATTAATATCTGTCAAGCCCGCGAAGCGGGCGTAACCAGATACCGATTACTAGCGACTAGAGACCATCATTCAAGTCCCGGGCAATTTGCTGCCGGGGTGTAGCCGGCGGCGAGGGCTTCTTCTGCCGAATCAAACCATACCTTATTTTCCTCTTTCATGCGTTTGGCGCCGGAGCACCATGGATAGTGGTATTTTGAGCCGTTTTTGGAGGCCACATACGAGCCCGAAACAGCTCCCACGGCGCCGAGAGCGGCTGTTTGAGCGCCATATGAGGCACTGTGAGGCTCGCTCCCTTCCAATTCCCGCGTAAGCGGTGGAAGGACACTAAAGGAGGATTCGGCTTCTGTGTGAGAGAGATATCCAAGCTCAAAAGAGACGACAGCGACCAAAATCATAAGGATTGACAACGTTATTTCACGGTGCCCGAGAAGGGTGTGCGCTTTCTCCCCCGCCCCCTTGATTTTTCTCCCCATTTCTTTTATACTATCTGCCATTACATCAATTATAGCGCGAGCTTCCCATGCTGTGAACGCTCGCGGACAAATTAACACCTATGGCACATAGAAAGGCGGGAGGATCCGCAAAAAACCTGAAAGATTCGAATCCGAAATATCTCGGTACGAAGCTCTATGCCGGACAGGAAGCAAAGGCTGGTTCTGTTATCGTGCGTCAGCGTGGTACGCGTATTTTACCCGGTAAGAATGTAGGCCTTGGTAGAGATCACACCCTCTTTTCTCTCATTGAAGGCGTGGTGCGTTTTGGTACCAAGCGCAAGACCGGTTTCAACGGTAAGACCGTGGTAAAGAAGGTTGCGCATGTGGAATCAGAGGAGAAAGTAGCGGACAAAGCCTAAAATAAAAAATATCAAACAAAAATAACAAAAAAAAGCGGCGGGCATGCGCCCGCCGCTTTTGTTCACGAAAAAAGCCCCTCGCGGGGCTTTTTTTGTGTGAGAGTTTTGTTACTCCGCTGCATTTACGATGAGTGTGAGCGTTGCTTTCGCTGCTTCGTTGCCGATTTCTACTGCGTGCTCCCCTGTTTCTTTAATGGCTTCCTCAGTGAGGATGTGTTCTTCCATGAGGGCTGCAGAAAGCTGTTCTTGTATTGCGGCAATGATCTCCGCGCGATGAATACCTGCGAAGAGATGCCCCTTTTCATTGGCTTTTTCTGAGAGGGTGACACTCTTTCCATCGAGAGCCTTGATGTGCTCTGTTGCTTCGGCACGTGTCGCTTCATGTGCTGCAGCTGCCTTGGCACGGCGTTCTTCAATCTGAGCAATGGCCGCATCGGTGGCAATTTCTGCCAATCCGCCCGGGATAAGGAAATTACGGGCAAATCCCGGCTTTACGTCTTTGACGTCAAATGCATTTCCCACTTTGGGGACGTTTTTCAGTAAGATAACTTTCATAGTTGCTCTATTTAATCATATTCTTCCTCGAAAATCAACTACTCTCACAACAAAAGACAAAGTGCGCCAAAGTTAAGCTTTGGCAGAATTGCCAAAGCTTAACTTTGGCGCACACCCACCTCATATACCTGTCATTCCCGACTTGACCCCAAGCCACAAGCGGCGGGGCAAGTTGAGAATCTTTGTAACACCACCTCTGAAGAATGTTGGAGAAGATTCCGTATCAAGTACGGAATGACAAAAGAGAGTGTGGAATGACATCATTTAGCTTTCCTGCCCGCTCTTTCCTGTATACATCGACGCTCCCACAAGAATACCACCCAGGATAATGAGCGGAAGTGAAATCGCAAAGAGAACGAAGGGTTCGTTCCAAGCATTAAACGCAATGAGCGTGAAGAGTCCAAAGAGAACAACGATAATACCGCTCGCCTTCTCCCACTTCCACGTTGCTCCGGCGAGAATGAGAAGAAGAAGCCATGGCAAAGCATTGGGACTATTTTGAACAATGCCGGAGATGCCACCGCCATACAATTCCGCTCCCGAAAGGAGAGAAAAGATAAAGAAGAACAGCGCAATAAGCGTGAGAAGCACACGTGCGATATTTCGAAGAATGTAGATGAGATGAGAATTATTCATAGAGCTTGAAATGATTAATTGTCAAAAGGGCGGAGAAAGGTGAAGCGAGGGACGGTGCCTTCCGGTGTTTCCACCGTGTCAGCAAACATTGCAAGCGGGCGGACCCAAAGAGGTTTGGGACCAAAATCGTCGGTGTCGTAGCGTGCACGATAGAAGACAAGTTCTTCGAGTGTCTCTGTATGACGACCGACACCGAGCACGTCGTACTCTTTATCTTTGTTTTTATAGTGGTGATAAATGCCGGGGGTAATGGTGTTCATAATGACATAGATTTTAGAACCCATCTCACATTAAACCGCTAAAATAACACTTTGCACTTCGTGCATAAGCTTGGCAATTCTCGCACCGACTATCCGGCTACGCCTTGTCTCTCGACGAAAACGTACGATAGTACGTTTTCGTCTCCGAGACTGCGCCTCGCTCGAATAGTCGGCACGAGAATAAGCCATTTAATATGAGATGGGTTCTAGTTATCTGCTAAAAACTCAATTGCCGCGTCCATTTGTGGATCTCTATCGGCCATGATATCTTCATAGGTCATCTCCACTTCAATATCAGGCGCAACGCCGCCATCGGAAATGGAATTGCCGCTCGGTGTAAGCCACTTGGCAACGGTGATTTTGAGCGATGTGTTGTCTGTCACCGGGAGAAGTTCTTGCACGGATCCTTTGCCGAATGTGGTAGTGCCAATGAGCGTGGCAATGTCGTGTTCGGAAAGTGCGCCCGCGAGAATCTCAGAAGCTGAGGCGCTTCCGCCGTCGATCAAGACAACCATCTCAAGCTTATCGGTAAAGATATCGTATCCCTTGCTTCGGTGCACGTGTTCATCTTCTTTATCGTCGTATGATTCACGGACAATCGTCTTTCCCGACGGCAAAAACCAGCTCGCCATATCGACCGACGCTTCCAAGTATCCACCCGGATTACCGCGGAGATCGAGGATGAGTTTGTGTGCGCTGGAATCAATAAATTCTTGCAATGCGTTGCGGAAGAGATTGGGCGATTGTGCGGAGAAATTGTAGAGCGAAATGACAAAGATATCTTCCTTGGCACCCGTGGCTTTACTCTCTTTTGTTTCGCTATCACGAATGTCGGTGTCGATGGTGGGAATATCAATGACAGCGCGTGTGATTGCAATATCTTCTGTCTCTCCGGCATCTTCATGAAGCACGGTAAGAGTCACGCTACTGCCTTCCGGTCCGCGAATAAGGGAGACTGCATCGTCAACCGACATGCTGTCGGTGGTTTCTTCGTCGATAGCCAGAATACGATCACCGCTGCGCATGCCGGCGCGCTCAGCCGGGGTATCCTTGAGCGGCGCAATCACCGTGAGAATGCCGTCTCTCATGCCAATCTCCATGCCGACGCCTTGGAATTGTCCGCTGATATCTTCTTCAAACTTTTCCGATTCTTGCGGTGGAAAGAAAACGGTGTATGGGTCGCCCACGGAGCCAACCATGCCGGAAATGGCACCCCACACACGTTCTTGCGCATCGGGGATTTCCCCGCCATAGTGTTCTTTGAGGAGATTCCACGCTTTCCAAAACGGTTCAAAATCGGCGGCACCGGTGATTTCTTCGTCAGTAATATGAAAGAGGTCAGTGACTTTCTCTGCTTCCGGACGTTCCGTGTATCCGGCATACACGCCGAGCCCAAATGATGCAGCGATGAGTGCAACAGCCAGTACACCGAAGACGATACGATGGTAGATGTTCATGAAAGATATTATAGCATAATTTCCGATTGTCATTCCCGGCTTGAACGGGAATCTTTACTGTCATGAAGTACATGGCTAAGTTTCGAGTATCGAGTTGCGAGACGGCGCACTCCCTGCCCCGTCGGAGCCTTGGCGAAGTGGGGACGCACGCCTCCACAAAAAAAGCTGCACCTCGGTGCAGCACATTTCAATTCTTGCCGAAAGTGTCTTTGTCGACATCAGGATATCCCTTTCCCTTCTGAAACCTATTCCCTCTGTCGGACATTTTTCGTAATCCTTTGAGTATTTCATCGACGTCGAACGCATCCACAAGTTCATGAAATGCCTCAGAAATCTTGTCTCCTTTCCACAAGTCAGATACCGAGACATCAAGTGATTGCGCGAGTCTGTCTATTATTTCGAGATGGGGATATGTTTTACCATTTTCTATTTTTTCTAAAAATCCAGAAGAAATATTTGAAATTCGCGCCAATTTTTCCAGAGAAAGCTTCTTTGCTTCACGATATTTTCTGATGTTATTTCCTAGACTTTCTTCTGACGACCTGTGTTCTTTCATAATTCCTTGTTCTTTATGTTGCGATGATTTTTACCGATACTTATAATAAATCCTCATAAGTTTTTGTCAAGCCCACGAAGTGGCGTTCTAACAACTACTCACTAAAAACTAACAACTAAACTATGGTATACTATATCCAAGTTATATTACCCTTTTCTCGAAACTCGATACTCGTAACTCGCGACTCTTTTTATGCTTAAGCGCTATACATACAAAAAAATCACATGGGTTGATTTGGAATCTCCGTCACAGGACGAAATACGCGAAGTGATGCAGGAGTTTCATATTGACCCTCTTGTTGCCGAGGAGCTTCTTGTGCCGACGGTGCGTCCGAAAGTGGATCTCCATGAAAACTATCTCTACCTCATTCTTCACTTTCCTGCGTATCTGCATAATCACGGTGCGGCGCATGATTACGGCGAACAGGAAGTCGATTTTATCGTGGGAAAAGATTTTATTATCACCACGCACTATGAGATGGTTGATCCAATTCACGAATTTTCCAAAGTCTTTGAAGTGCATTCCATGGTTAATCGAAGTGTGATGGGTAATCATGCCGGCTTTGTCCTTTTCTTTATTCTCCGAAATTTGTATCGATCACTTGGCTACGGACTCGATGCCATCGGTGATGATTTGGAAGAAATTGAAACACATGTCTTTGAAGGGAGGGAGAAAAAAATGGTGCATGCACTCTCCGGCGTGTCGCGCGATTTACTCAACTTCAAACAGTCGATTCGGCTTCACAAGGATGTGTTGGAATCGCTTGAAAATGTGGGCCCCGATTTTTTTGGTGCGAAGTTTGCTCCGTATATGCATACGCTTATCGGTGAGTATTATCGCATTTCCTCGGAGCTTGAAAGTCATCGGGAGTCGTTTATGGAACTTCGCGAAACCAATGACTCACTTTTGACGACCAAGCAAAACGAGACCATGAAGGTTTTCACTATCCTTGCTTTTGTCACCTTTCCGCTTTCGCTCGTCGCCAGCATCTTCGGCATGAACACGCAAGACATGCCGTTTGTCGGCTATCCGGGAGATTTCTGGGTCGTCATTGGTATTATGGTGGTTGCGACATTGATAATGTTTATGTATTTCCGGCATAAGGATTGGATGTGAGAACAGAAGTTAGAAATTAGGAATTAGAAATGAGAAAGGCGGCGCGGCTACGCCGCGCCGCTCCCATAGTCAATATCAATATACGTGTCATCCCGTCCAGCCCCACATCATTGAGCATGGAAATGCATATCCCTAACTCAGCAATAATTCTACCGAGAAAAATCTTTTCTTCTTCAGAATCATAAATGTGGGGCTGGAATGCGGGATCTCCCCGAACAGTTTTCGGAAATGATATGACGAAGATTCCGGACTCATGCCCGACCGCTTGCGGTTTAGGGTCAAGTCCGGAATGACAACAATATTTTTTCAGTTCAAAGTATTTTATGAAAGACATTTACTTCACCAATACACTTACCCGCAAAAAAGAACTCTTCAAGCCAGGGAACCCGCCCTTGGTGTCGATGTATCAGTGCGGGCCCACGGTATATTGGACACAGCATATTGGTAATCTTCGCGCGGCAGTGATGGGCGATGTGGTGGTCCGTTCTCTCACCTACCTTGGCTACGATGTGAAGCTTGTGCGGAATTATACGGATGTCGGCCATCTCACCTCCGATGAAGACGAAGGAGAAGACAAAATGGAAAAGGGTGCTCGCCGTGAAGGTCTCTCTCCCGAGGAAATTGCGCAAAAATATATCGATCGCTATGAGCAAGATGTGGCTGCGCTCCATATCACTCCCCCTGCCGTGTGTCCGCGTGCGACCAATCATATTTCCGATATGATTGCGCTTACCGAAACGCTTCTCTCGAAAGGTTTTGCATACACTACTCCATCGGCGATTTATTTTGATGTGAGCAAGGTGAAAGACTACACCAAGCTTTCCGGACAGAATCTCGATGAACTTCGGACCGGTGCCGGTAGCGGTGAGGTGGAAGATTCGGAAAAGAAAAGTCGTCTCGATTTTGCGCTGTGGTTTTTCAAAGCGGGTACTCATAAAAATGCTCTGCAGACATGGCATTCGCCCTTTGAGTCTCCCCTCGTGGATCACGGCGAAGGATTTCCCGGCTGGCATATTGAATGTTCGGCGATGATTGAGGCACATCTTGGCGAGACGATTGATATCCATATGGGCGGTATTGAGCATGTTCCGGTGCATCACACGAATGAAATCGCACAAAGCGAATCAGCTCATGACGGAAAAGAGTACGCGCGTATGTGGCTGCACAATGAACACCTTACGGTAAACGGCGGAAAAATGGCCAAGTCTGAAGGCACCGGATATTCGCTTGAAGAGGTGGAAGAGAAGGGCTTCTCCCCTCTTGCACTGCGCTATTTTTTCCTCCAGGCACATTATCGTTCGAAGCAGAATTTCACCTGGAAAGCGCTTGAGGCGGCTTCGCGCGGTTTGGAGAATATTGCGAAGGCATTTCGTGCGCTTCCCGAAAATGCTGGCGCGAAGCCCGATGAAAAAACAATTGCACTCTTTTCCGAGAAAATTGCCGATGACGCAAATATACCGCAAGCGCTCGCTGTTTTTCACGATGTGCTCGGTTCCGATATGGATGCCGGCGAGAAGCGTGCCACGCTTCTTAACATGGACCGCGTGCTTGGTCTCGGGCTTGCTGATCTTAAAAGCGAAGAGAAAGAATATATTCCCGAAGATATTATCGCCCGTGCCAAAGAGCGCGACGAGCTTCGTACACAAGGCGACTATGCCGCGTCTGATGCAATTCGTGACGAACTCGCCGAAAAAGGATATGAAATAAAAGACACGCCCGACGGCGGGCGTGTTGAGAGGGTCTTCTAACAAAATACGCTACTTTGGAGAAAGTGAAATACCGAAATTGAAGTAAATTTTGATATTAAAACCGTCGACCTCATGTTCGGTAAAGTCATCAGACGGATCAATGATATTTTGAAGCTCAATACACCCCTCAGCAAAACCGTTCAATGTGTCTGCTATTGGACCGCTACCATCTTCGTCTTCTACGGTACTCGCCATTCGTCCGGTAACTGACGAGAGAAGAGTCAGTATTGCGGCTACCGTACTTTTTCCTACGTAATCAGCAGCACGGGGAATGTCCGGAATTGTAAAACTCATTTTTATTATGTTCACATATTTTGCAATAGCAGCGCGCGGACCGAAGGTCCACGCGCTGCTATTCCTGTTTTCTATTTCCTAATTCCTACTGTGGCCGAGCATGCTTGTCATGCTTTAGGTCTTTCTGAATCATCCCCAGTTTATCCCCACACTCTCCCCTATTTTTCGGTTTTTGTCGTCTGGTCGCTCTTTTTTGGTATGGTACAATATGGAAACCATGTCAGAAAACACACGAGGCGGTGGACGTATTCCGCCCCAACATCTCGATTCTGAAAAAGCGCTTCTTGGCGCCATTATGATTAAGCCCGCGGCAATGATTGATGTGGCGGATTTGGTAACTCCGGAAATGTTTTATGCTGACAAGCACGCAATTATCTATGAGACGATGCTTGAGTTGCATAAGAAGGGCGATCCGATTGATATCCTCTCTCTTTCTTCGCGACTCGAAGAACGCAAATCACTCGATCGTGTCGGCGGTAATGCCTACATCACCGAACTTGCCGGCACCGTCCCCTCTGCTTCCAATGCCGAATACTACGCGCACATCGTGAAGTCTAAAGCCATCAAGCGTGAGCTCATTTCCATTGCCGATCATATCAGCGAGCTCGGCTATGCCGAGGAGAAAGATATTGAAGAGGTTCTTGATACCGCTGAGAAGAAAATCTTCTCTGTGACAGGCGCATATACCAAGCGTTCGTTTATGCCGATTGCCGATATTTTGCCGGAAGCATGGGCGAAGTATGAGGAGCTGCACAATAATGAAGGGACGACTCGTGGCGTGCCCACGGGCTTCCCCGATCTTGATACTCTCCTCTCGGGCTTACAACCTTCTGATATGGTGGTGCTTGCCGCGCGACCTTCGATGGGTAAGACGACGCTTGCTCTTGATATTGCTCGCGGCGCCGCTATTGGTCATGGAGTGCCCGTGGGAGTGTTTTCTCTTGAAATGAGCTCGCATCAGCTCGTGAACCGTATGCTTTCTGCCGAGGCTAGAGTGGACGCATGGAAGCTCCGCACCGGAAAGCTCAAAAGCGACGAAGAATATGAGAAGCTTCGCGACGCTATTGATCGCGTTTCAAAAGCGCCAATCTACATCGACGACAAGCCGGGCAACACAATCATGGGTATGCGCTCGATGGCGCGTCAGCTCAAGGCAAAGCATGGTGTGGGGCTCATTATTGTGGATTATCTTCAGCTCATTACTCCCGCGCGACACTATGATTCCATGGTGAATCAAGTGACGGAGCTTTCCCACGGCATCAAGGAGCTTGCACGAGAAGTGGAAGTGCCGGTGCTTATCCTCTCTCAGCTTTCTCGTGCGGTGGAAGCACGCGGCGGTAAGCCTCGCCTCTCCGACCTTCGTGATTCCGGTTCTATTGAGCAAGACGCTGATGTGGTGATGTTTATTCATCGCGAGGATAAATACAATGATCAATCAGATAAACCCAATGTGGCGCAGATTTTGATTGAAAAACACCGCAACGGTCCGACGGGATTTATTGAACTGTATTTCGACGATAAGCAAACCACTTTCCTTTCAATTGATAAAAAGGCGCAGGTGGATCCATTTGAATCGCTCTAAGGAGCGAAGAATTAAGAATAAAATATGAGAACCTTCTTTCTCTTAATTCGTAATTCTTCATTCTTGGCACGTTGCTCTCTTTACGTTATGTTACCCCCTCATCCATTCAATTCCTCATGGACCTCATTGATCAATTAACCGAATCATTCAAACGCTTTCCCGGCATTGGCTCGCGCCAGGCGCGGCGCTTTGCATATTTTCTCTTAAACAGCTCTCCGGGGTTTCGTCAAGCACTTGCACACAACATCACCGCCCTTTCCTCGGAAATCGTGCAATGCGACACCTGCTATCGTTTCTTCAGAAAAGAAAACGGTGCTGTAACGTGCCCGATATGTGCCGATACCGCACGCGATAATACACGGCTCTTGGTCGTGGAAAAGGATATGGACTTTGAGAATATTCATGCCATGGGAGTGTTTGATGGAAAGTATTTCGTTTTAGGCGGCTCTCTTCCTGTGTTGGCTGAGGATCCGGCGCGACTTATTCGTATCAAGGAGCTTGTGGCGCGTGTGGAGAGCGGTGCGCAGGAAGGGCTGAAAGAAATTATTCTCGCTTTTTCAGTAAATGTGGAAGGAGAAAATACGGCACAATATGTGAGGAAAACGCTGGAGCCAATGTGTGAGCGGCTTGGCGTGAATGTGTCGTTGCTCGGGAAAGGGCTTTCCACCGGCACCGAACTCGAGTATTCCGACAACGATACATTCCGCAGCGCTTTGGAGAATAGGAGGTAGGAGAACGATAAACTGTTGAACGATAAACGATAAACAAGCGCGGACTAACCCCACTTTGTTAGGTGCTTCAGCAGAAGCGCAAAAACCATCGAAGGTCTTTTTCTCACCTTCTTATCCCTTGTTGGGGTAAGTGCCTTCTTGGTTGGATATTTTGCTGGGTCCTTTCCGCTGGGTCAGCTCTTGTACAATATGCTCAGCATCAACTCTTTACATCTTGGTTTTGTTGGCCTTGTGGGGATGTTGGGCATCATCCTTTCACAAACGACTCTGTATGTTGCAAATAGGTAGTAAGTTTACTATTGTAACCCCCCTTTTTTACTCGGGGGGTGTATTTGTTTTTTTAAACAAAAACAACGCAAGCATTTAGCTTGTGTTGTCCTTATTTAATCTTCGAAATCGTTACCGTATTGTACAGCTGACGGTGCCCGCGCTTTTTGAAGTATCGGCTTTTTGCTTTGTAGCGGATGACGGTCACTTTGTCACTCTTCCCCGCTTCACCGAATGTGGCTTCTACACTTGCGCCGTCAATATACGGCGTGCCGAGTGTGGTCTTCGCACCGTCGTCTTTAAGGAGTACACTATCAAATACAACAGTATCCCCTTCCTTATATTCGCCGGAAAGCTTCTCGATTTCAATTGTGTCGCCTTCTGAGACACGATACTGCTTACCACCTGTTTCAATAACTGCTTGTGTCATAGTGGTGCATATCATACAGCATATGAACTCTAAATGCAAGCATTCTGGTCAATGGGCATTGACTTATATAATAAGGGTGTTATAATACCATTTGTACTGCAATTGTTCACCCAAAACACAAACACAAACAGGAAAATGACAAAAAAAGAAGGCAAACAGATAGCCACATTCTGGGGTGCTGTCCTTCTTGTCATCCTCCTTGTCAGTTTTTATGTCCAAAGTACTGAGAAAGAGGAGATAAAGGAAACTCCAATCGAGTCTAAAAAATGAGACTCAAAAGGTGTATATGTTCGCATGTGCACCTTTTTCATTTTATGAACTCTATTATACGGATTCTTCGTGTTCTAATTCCCCTTCTCCACCTCCCCCGGCTTCGAAAGTGACAGAGGTTCAAATTCGGTGTTTTCGCCGGTGATTTTGAGGATGTCTTTGTCGATTTTTGTGAGCTCTTTTTGTGCTTTGTCGTAGTGATTTACCGTGGTGCCCAAGGAATTACCCACCTTGGTGAAGTATTCGTCATAGGCCTTCAGATGCTTCATAAGCATGCCAACTTGCTTTTCAATCTGTACCGCTTGTTCCTCGATCCTAAACGCTTTGAAACCATACAGCACCGATTGGAGATATGCGGAGAATGTTGTCGGCGAAACGATAATCACCTTCTTTTCATGATAGGCATAGTCAATTAAGCTTCGGGTATTCACCTTGATGGCACCGACTTCATTCACGAGCAAATCATAATAGATACCCTCAGCAGGGATAAACATGAATGCAAAGGGCAGTGTCCCCTCTTCCGGACGAATATATTTTGCCGTCTCGTCGATGCGCTTTTTCAAGTCGTTTCTGAATTCTTTTTCGAGTTCCTCTTTTTTGCTCTCATCCTGCTCATTGATAATACGATTATAATTATCGAGCGAGAATTTTGCATCAACGGGAATGATACCCTCTTTGGTTTTGATGATAGCGTCTACCTGATCGCCCCCCTTAAAAAGATGCTGCATGGAATAGGCGTCGGGCGGCAGGATATTGGAAAGTGAGAGTTCCAAGCTTGCCTCACCAAGATTTCCACGCTGCTTTTGATGTTTCAAGACCTTCTCAAGATTTTGGAGCTGCTCCGCCAGGGTAAAGACTTGTTTGCTCGACTCCCCCACCTCGGAAACCTCTTTTTTCACGCTGAGGAGCTGATCGGTCATTTGCTCATTGATATCGCGGATAAGGCGCTGAGACGCCGAAAATTGGCTCTCAACGGCCTCTCGCATCTCTTTTCGGGATTCTCCCAGCTTACTGTCGATAGCGCGCGTGAGGTTTTCAAGCTGGTTTTGGAGCATGATCAGGTCTTTGGTCGTCTCCTCAGAATTCTCTTCAGGGGCAGTCTTTTTGAGTATGCGCACCACGACTAATCCGGCGATGCCGGCAGCAATGACTGAGGCGATAATGGCGATGAGGATTGTTGCGATGTCCATAATTACGAATTACGAATAGACGCGAATATACGAATACAAGTTTATTTTTTAAGCATATGAATAAATAATATGAATGGTTATGTAACAAGACACGAAGAGTCAATAGTACATACACTATATCACCCATTCGTATATTCGTACATTATTCGTAATTCGTAACTGTTTTTTTCCGCATGAAGACGAAGTATTTCACGCTTTCGATACAAATGATGTTTAACATGCCGATGATAATCGCGAAGAGGATGTCGAGAGGCGAAAGCGGAACGAGCGATAGGAGTGTTTGGAGGAATGGCACGGTAAGCGCCAAAATAAGCGTACCGAAGCTTGCAAAAAGGGCGAGCAGCAAGTATGGATTATTGCGAAAATCGATATGCCAGAGCGGTGTATAGAGGTTTTTCAGAGAAAATGAGAAAAGAATCGTTCCGACGGAAAGAGCGGTAAACATAATGGTGCGTATTCTCTCTATCGGAAAATCGGATATGTATAACAGAAGATACAAGGCAATGAGAAAGACACCGGTAACAGACGAAAGGATAATAATAAGCGTGCGAATATTGGGGATGATAATTTTTTTGCGTTCTTGGGAGCGTGGATTTTTGCGCATGATGCCGCTTTCCGCGGGCTCGAATGCAAATGCGAAATTCATGAATCCTTCGCCGACGATATTTGTCCAAAGAATTTGTGTGGGGAGAATCGGCACGGGAAGACCGACAAAGAGCGCTGCACCAACGACAATGATTTCCGAAAAGCCGGTGGAAAGGAGATAGGCAATAATCTTGCGCATGTTGTCGAGAATGCGTCTACCTTCTCTAATGGCGTGGACAATGGTGGTGAAGCTGTTGTTGAGCAGAATAAGGTCGGAGGCCTCTTTGGCGACTTCCGTACCGCTTCCGAGAGCCACGCCGATATCGGCTCTTCTTAATGCGGGGGCGTCGTTGATGCCGTCGCCGGTCATGGCGACCACTTCCCCGTCTTCGCGCATGAGCCGTGCAATGCGCATTTTCTGATCCGGCAATACGCGGGCAAAGACGTCCGTGTTTTTGAGTGCCACGCGAAGCTCTGCATCGGTGAGTTCGGCAATGTCGCTTCCGGTGAGCGCTTTGCGCGACATATTGGTAATGCCGACTTCGATTCCGATGCGTCGGGCGGTATTTTCATTGTCGCCGGTAAGCATGATGACGCGCGCGCCTGCGGCGCGCGCCTCTTTAATAGAAGCCGCGACATCCTCACGCACCGGATCATGAATGATGAGAAAACCGGCAAAGACAGTTTCTTCGAGAAGGAATGCGGGATCAGAAAACGCCTCTTTAGGGAACGTGTCCCAATCAACATCTCTATATGCCACACCAATCAGGCGCAATCCTTTTGCCGATTCACTCTCCTGTCTTTCCGCGAGCATGGCGCGCAACGCTTTCCCCATGCGCTTCTTTTTTCCTTCTCTGTACACATGTGTGGCGTCTTCAAGCAGCACTTCCGGCGCACCTGTCACATACACGCGTCGCTTTCCTTTCGAGAGTGTGTGGAGCGTTGCGGCATATTTTCGTTCCGATTCAAAGGGAATGGTGTCGCGTTTTGGATACCGCGCAGTGAGTATGTCGGGCTGTTCCCCTGATTCCACTCCGGCAAGCATGATAGCACGCTCTACCGGCCTACCGTGCACGGTCCATTTCCCTACCGTGTCGTCGTATCCTTCCACGAACGCATCGGAGGTGAGCATCGCCATTGCCAGCACATCTTTTTCATCGGTGTTTCCAGACACGTGAGCCGAAGGTGTTTCCGGAGTATCGCCAGATTCCTGCTGCAGGGTGTGAGGTGTAATGATTGATGCAATGCGCATATCAGCTTGGGTGAGTGTGCCTGTTTTATCGGTGAGGATGGTGGTGGTACTCCCCAAGGTTTCCGCCGCGAGGAGATTGCGTACCAATCCTTTTTTCTTCAAAATATTTTCCATGCCAAGCGCCAAGACAACAGTGACCGCAGCGGGCAGTCCTTCGGGCATGGCGGCAACTGCAATAGCAATCGCAACAAGGAGCATATCACCCCACGACTCCCCGCGGAAAAGTCCGATAGCGACGATGAAAAGAAGAGCGACAAAAATGGCAAAAGTAAGCTGAATGGCGAGCCGCTTGATATTTTTTTGAAGAGGGGTGGCGTGCTCAGTTGCCTCGCCAAGCTCGGCGGCAATGCGACCAATCTGCGTGTCTTCCGCCGTGTGAACGACCACGCCTACGGCATTGCCCGATACCGCGAGTGTTCCCATCCACGCCATGTTATCACGACTGGTGATGGGGCACTCTTCAGGAATGTCTTTCACTTCTTTGACGACTTCCATCCACTCCCCCGTGAGTGCCGATTCATTCACTGCAAAATCAGTCACTGCAATGAGTCTCATATCGGCCGGTATATACATACCTGTTTCTATAATGCAGATATCTCCGGGCACGAGTCCTTCAGCGGAAACGATATGACGCTTGCCGGCACGCATCACATGCGCTTCCTTTTCCTGCGAGTCTTTGAGTTTTTTGAATGCACCGTATGCGCGTTCTTCTTGGAGCGTGCCGATGATGACATTAATAAGCAACGCGGCAATGATAACGATGAGATCGATGTATTCGTGAAGAATAAGCGTGGCAAGAGCCGCCCCAAGGAGCACGAAGACAAGCGGATTTTTAAATTGAGTGAAAACGGTACGGAGCAATGAGTGCGCGGTGCTACCGGCAAATGTATTCGGACCATGCTTACTGAATCGTTTTTCAGCTTCGGTAAGCGGTAATCCTTCTGTCGGATTGACACCCAATGTGTGGAGCACATCGGTAAGCGGTAGCCGGTACCAGTATGATGTTTTTTCACGCTTTGTAGACATAGCGGTATAAATCTTAGAGCCTGTTTATAATCTCATGTCGTGCGTAATGCACCATATACCGAGCGAAAATCGTGAAAAATGACGAAGGAGTACTCTCGTACTTCAAGACATTTTAAGCGATTTGCAGCCGGTATATGATGCATTGAGCCGGCAAGGACATGATATTCTTTTTAATTCCGTTGAGATTATGAACAGGCTCTAAAATCACAAGCATCAAATAACAAATAATATCCAAAATTAAAATTCCAAAATACGTGTCCTGCGTCGTCGCCGTGCTCTTTTGGCGCTTGCGCCAAAAGAGCACGGCGACGACATTTACTTTTCTTTTACGACAAAATTTATATTCTGTCATTCTGAACTTGATTCAGAATCTAAAGTAATATTCCATTCTTACCCAAACAGCCCACTTTGCTTCGGCGCCTCAGAACTCTCCTTCGGTTCCGACACCTGCGTGCGTGCATCGTAATATCGGCAATAATCACACTCAGGATGTGGCGCGGGGATGTTTCCGCCCGCAAGTGTTGCCTTAATCTCCTCAAGAGTTTGCTCAATCCACGCATCATTACCCTCGTAGGCGATGAGCGTCAGATCAAATTCAAGTTTTTTATTGAAGCCGTCCACCTCCTTCGTGGCATTGGCATAGACAAAATATCCGGTATTGGAGACAGTGAAGCCGTTCTCTCGCAAAAGCCACTGATACACTTCCATCTGACGCTTATACCCATCGTGCCATTCTTGGTCGAGGGCGGTGATTTTTTCATCTTTACTTGTTGATTTGTAGTCGACGATAAAGAGCTCCCCGCTTTCCCCAACCCAAATATCATCAACGGCACCGGAGACGGTAAAACCGGTTTTTTGGTGGACTGTCTGCACACCTTTGAAGTTCTCGCGCCACATGTCCATCTGTGCATGATTAAACGGCACGGCATTTACGCCGTATTCCTCCATGATGGGGTGTTTGGTGCCGAGGGCGCGGTGCATGTCAAATTCTTTTTTGAGCAGTGCGTCAACGGCGGAGTTGAGTGCAAAAGGAAATCCGGGCGGTCGGGCGGTACCGAGGCGATTGTCGATATAAAAACATCTCGGACATTCTTTGAAGAGATCGATTTTGGAACGGCTCAAGCGAAAGCGATCCCCTCCATAATTCCAATTGGGATTTCTATGCGGTTTGTAGTATTGAGACATGACGTTATTATATCATATTCTCTCATTGCTTTGCCCGAGCACAACTTGTTGTGCTTTAGGGTCATTCCCGCCTCCGAGCGGGAATCTTCTCTGGTGTGGTGTATATGGAGAAGTTTCGAGTATCGAGTTGCGAGTTTCGAGAAGGCGCGGCTTGCGCCGCGCCTTCTACCACCACTCTCTATTTTTGTCATTCCTGGCTTGACCAGGAATCTAGAGTTACTATCCACGTATGTCATCCTGGATTTCTGGTCACCAGGAATGACGATTGTTTTTGGACAAAACCGCCGATGAGCGTGAGCTCATCGGTGGTTTATGTTTGATATTTTTCTTTTTTACGTGCCCGAGCACGACTTGTCGTGCTTTAGGGTCGTTTATAGTTTAACGTTTATCGTTCATCGTTCACTTAAATCCGTACCGCACGAAACGATGCAATCACACCGTTCCCCTCAGGTCCGGGAAGAAGCATGTCTCCCTCGGCGCTAAACATTTCATCGCCATTATCATCATATGCGGTGATGTAATAGGTATTACTTGCTTCAGTGTTGCGAAGAAGGTCTATCCATACGCCCTCATGATTTCCCTCTTGGAGTCGCGCTGCACCCAAAATATTGCCCAGTTCACCATTATTGTCTTCCTGGACGGCAATCCATACGGTACGATCCGCTGAAACACTGTTGACAAAAACGTGCAATCCCTCCGGCTGCTCAAGAGCGGTTGCGGAAACAGCCAAGATGTCGTTGATAGACGGCTTGGTGCTTGTGCCGTTCTCGTTCCCCGCTTCCTTCTCATTTGTGTTTTCGGTTTCTTCCGTGTCTTCGGCAATTGCGCCGGTATTGTCACTTACAGAACGATTATCCCAGAGATAATGACCACCGAATCCGATTAATATACCGATAATAAAGACGGTCCACATGCGTGCAGTCGATGACGCGCCGCGTGCTTCCGTGTCGTTGTTGTGCTGTGTGTTTTCCATAATACGCCTATAGTACTCGTTCAGCACACCCCCTGTCAATCACTTGATTTTTTAACAATTTGGTGGTATGTTTGGTGGCGGAAGAAATAAAATAAGCACTATAAAATCTCAGATAAAAGGAGGCATTATAATGCCGTTTAAAACAATAGAAGGTTTTCCTTCGGATAAATGCCGAGAGGCAAGAGAATTGAAGGAATTTATTAAAGAAACAGTCGCTGGAGAGACAGCTTTGAAGCTCAACAAGGAATCGGTCAAGGTGAATTTTATTGCATCGATGAACGATTTCTATCCTGGCTTTCCGCCACCTGAGGCGGTGAAGATAACCATAGATATTTGGGATCTGCCTGGTCGCGAGTTTAAACATTTCAAAGCTGTTTGTAAAAAAATAGCCGAGAAGACCCGTGAATTAGTAGGTCTTGGTATGCCTATTATGGTCTTTCCGAAGCTTTTCGACGGAGTTTCCTTTTGTCCTATTTTCTAATTCCTAACTTCTAAATGCTAAATTACTTTTCCCCCTCCCATACACACATCACCATCATAGACGACGAGTGATTGGCCGGGTACTGCCAAGTTGGGTGCGCGGAAGGAAACGAGAGTCTCATTCTCCGAAATATGCTCCAGTGTGCAGGGAATAACCTCTCCACGATAGCGGATTTGAGCACCATGTTTCTTCCCTTCTTTTGGTGCTATGCCCGTCCAATGAATTGCGTCAATGCGCATTTCTTTCGTCTCCCAATGCGCCATATCAGGCTCATGGGCCACGGTGATTGTGTTTTCTTTCATATTCTTGGCGACGACATAATGCGGCGCGTCATCCGTACCTTTCTTGATAATGGTAAAGCCGTGTCGCTGACCGAGGGTGAAGAAATGTGCCCCGTCGTGGACACCGATATGGTTACCCTCTCTGTCGAGTACGCTTCCCTCTTTTGGATCAATATAGTATGAGAGAAATTCTTTCAAATCAATGTGTCCGATGAAGCACAGTCCTTGGCTGTCTTTGCGTGTGGCTGTGGGGAGATCAAATTCTTTTGCGAGAGCTCGCACTTCGCTTTTTTCATATCCTCCCACGGGAAAGAGGACGCGCGAAAGCTCATTCTGCCCAAGCGTCCAGAGGAAATATGACTGGTCTTTATTGGCATCTTTTCCACGGCGGAGTCGATACTCATCGCTCCCTTTCTTGAAAAACCCTCTTTTCTCCGGTGAGGCAATACGCGCGTAATGCCCTGTTGCCACAAAATCCGCACCTTCCCTAAGCGCATGCTCAAGAAAAGCACCAAATTTCACATGCTTATTACACAGCACGTCCGGATTGGGTACACGCCCGCTCGCATATTCGGCAATCATGTCATCAACAATCTCTTTTTTGTATGTTTCAGAAAGATCGAGCACCTCAAAAGGAATATCGAGATGTGTCGCCACCTTCTCCGCTTCTCTGCGATCGTCCTCTTGCGTGCACGGCATCCACGACGGTGACCACACACGAATAAACACACCGCGTACATCATACCCGGCCTCCTGCAAAAGCGACGCCGATACCGAAGAATCAACACCCCCCGACATCCCGACAAACACTTTTGGCTTAGTCGAGGTAGATAGATTTGTAGTAGAGGTGTTCATCATAATTGCGACCGTAGTGGATTTGGCTTTGGAGATCAGAGAGATAGAAATAATACGGGCTTTCTTCCGGCTCAAGTGCCGCCATGATGGATTCGAGGCCGGGATTGGCAATTGGTCCTTTGGGGAGGCCGGTACGGGTGTAGGTATTGTAATCGGAATCTTCAAGGAGATCGCTATAGGTCAATTGAAACGTATTTTTATCACGCTCATAAGCAAAAGGGGCATCAACCTGAAGCGGCATGTCGATGTCCATGCGTTTCCAAAGAATACCGGCAACGATGCGCTTGTCACTGAATGTGATAGCTTCTTTTTCAAGAATAGATGCCATGATGACGATGTCGTGCACACTTTTGTCGGTGTCCTCGATCAAGCTCTCAATCATCGGACGTGCTTTTCTGTCAAATATCGTTTCCATATCTGAAATCACTTGCTCGGCTGAAACATTGGGGAGGAATAAATAGGTGTCGGGGAAGAGAAATCCTTCCTTGTCTTTTGCCTGTTCAATGAATGTGTCTTCGGCTATGGATGGTATGTGGTAGGAAAGAATGATTGCGACATCGTAGATGGTTGCTCCCTCGGGGATAGTGACACGAATCGGTGAAAGACCGAATTGCCCATGTGTAACACGCGAGACAACACTCCACACCGATTCGGGAACATCAAAGAAATAATCGCCATAAAGAACACCGGTATCGGATGCGGTGAGAACGGTAAGTGCTTTAAATATAAATGCCGAGCGAATCACCTCACGTTCCTTGAGTATCTTGGCGGCTTCTTCCACGGTGGTGCCGTCTTTGATTGACACTAGTGCACCAACCGGAAAGTCTCCCGGCGGTAGAATTGCCATGTGAAAGACGACAAAGAAGATCAAGCCGGTTGCAGCTCCTGCAAGTGCCGTATAGAGCGGTCGTTTGGGGCGACGAAAGCGGGTATGCGTCCGAAAAAATTCAAGAACCCGATATTGCATACGCTCAAGACGCGCGGAAGATTTTTGGGTGGAATACATATAACAGCTCTTTTGAATCAAAACGGCAGGTTTGACGGCGGTTCTCCCTTTTGCGATTCGATGCGTTCGAATGTCGGCGTTTCGGCAACGCTGCCGGGGAAGTGGAAGATTGTCGCGAGTTCTTCCGTATTTAACACAAACGGCTTTCGCGAATAGGGAGGATGAAAATACCCTCGTGCGCAATACGCATTGAAGATAGCAGCTTTTTTCTTATTGAGACGAGTGCCTTTATAGTCTTGCCAAGGAAAGTCAAAGTTTGTCGCATTATCGGGCTTAAAGCCGTTGAGGTCGTTGGAGTTGTATTGCTTAAACGATCCCATAAGACCGGGAATAGCTCCTCCGTTGAACGCGTCTCCTTTGCCAAGATATATCATACGAATGCCGGTGTCAAAACCGAGCTTGCCTGTGCTGCGTTCGATGGCGGCGATTTTTTCCGCTTCCCCTTTCGACATGGCGGTCGTGGGAGGAAAGGACCCTTCTTTGTCGGGTTTGTTCTTTTTTTTGTATTCCTCTTGTATTTCTTCAACGAGCTTTTCTCCTTCTTTTTGCCAATCACGCTCACTGCCGAAGATACCAAAAACATTCTTTTTTGTTTTTCTCGTGGCGCAGATGAGTATTTGAATCCATGCCTGTTCCCCTTTTCCTAAGCTTCCCAAATACTCAATAACAGCTGTCATCGGGTCAACCTTGTATTCTTCTTTGGGATCTTTATCAAGCCCGTAATCAACATATGTTTTAATCGGATACGGATCATCTTTCGTGAGGACTACATTTGAGCCGAAGAGTTTCCATTCTGAACCTTCCTGACCGTAGGGAACATGACGCGTGTAATCGACCGCTTCGGTGACTTCCGCCGCTGGATATTGACCATAGATTTGATTCTCTATAAGCATGCGGAAATCCTCTTCTGTCCAGATGAAGAAACGTACTTTCCCCTCAATAGATACCATTTCGAGCGAGAACCATGGATATGAGCCTCCTTTTATATATTTGATAAATTGATTTCCTTCACGGAGTGGAAGATGAAGCGCGCCGATAATGATTTCCATGGCGAGCGGTGATTTATACGTGTCTTTCGGGAGTTTGATTTCAAGGAGGACGCGTTTGCGCTCAAGAATGAATTTTCTTCGGACATACAAAACCCATAATCGAGTAAAGACAACGAGGAGCACGGGAGGCAACCAGAAGAGAGCTGTTTCATTCATGAAATACAGCGCATAGATGAGTCCGGTACCGAAGAATGTGATAATACCGTCAAGCATAGGTCAGGAGATTAGTATATGAGTATGTTAGGAGGTTAGTGAGGCGGCTACGCCGCCTTGAAAACATATTCAGAACTCTTTTATTATACGGTAAAAGAGCAGGTGATTCCACGGTGGTGGTGGACAAAACATACGGCGCGGCGACCGGAGGTCGCCGCGCCGTATGTTTTGTCCTGGGCGTTTACGCAATAGAATACCGCCCCTTCGTGTCGCGATTGAAGTATTTCGGATTCTGAAGGTTTACGATAATGGTATTGGGCTTCACGTAGCGTTCTTTCAAAACAAGATCGACGATTTCATCGCGTGTGAGCGGACCGTGCTTTTCAAGAAGCTGGCGAATCACATCGTGCACCACGCCCGGCATATATCCCCAATCGGTGAGTGCATACAGACCACGGCCAACAAGCACGAAACGGTCGTCCTTAATGAGCTCATTGTGGCACGTTGCCTTGTGTGCTTTGCGACCGAATGTCTCTTCGATGGCTTTTGCCACTTCAGAGAAGTGCATCGGATTGCCTTCGCGCCGAATAATCAAGTATGCGAGATCGCGAATGCTTTTGGCGCGCACGCTTGCTGATGCGGCCGGACCCCATTCACCGAGAGGGTTCTTATCGATGGTTTTAGCAAGTTTGAGCCAGCGAAGGGCGTTGTCTTCATTTTTGTATTCATCAGCAACATCTTCAAGTGCGTCGAGGAATTGTCCAACAAGCTCATTTTCAGGGACGAGTGCATCGCTATCAATTGAGGTGGCAATTTCGCGGAGTGCCCCTTCCACGCGACGAGCGATTTCCGCGTCCGTAATCCAGCGATGGCGGAATTCAGCATTTTCTTTTTCCTTCATGAAAGGATCACCCAAGACGAGGAAGAAGGTGATGTGATTTTGGACATTAGAATCAGACGAGACATAGGAGAGAAGTTCATCTTCAGGCACGATGGCACCGAGCTTGGCAATAACCTCGCGAAGCTCCTCAAAAACCGGATTCGCTTTTTCAAAATGTTCCGACTTTCGGATAGCGGCAAGTGCGGCATTTTCAATCTGGCGAACACGCTCACGGGTGATGCCGTATTCCTGGCCGATTGCCTCAAGAGTGAGCCCTTTGTCAGACTCCAAACCAAAGCGCTTCACGACAACGTCGCGTGCACGATCGGAAATCCCCGAAAGGAGTTTCTTCGATATTGTCTTGGGATTAAATGAAATGGTTTTCATAAAGATATGATTAAATCTCGTCTGATAAATACTATCCAGAATGTCTATAATTGTCCCTCTAAGATAGCATACCCCCGAAACAGTGTCAAGCACTGTGTCAAGGGTAGGTGTTCTTTATGTCTTTATCACAATATTGACCAACTTTCCGGGAACCGTAATGACCTTGACAATCTCTTTGTTTTCAATGTGTTTTTGGATTTCGGGGAGTTTTTGTGCCTCCCTCTCAAGCTTATTTGGAGGTGTATCCGCACTCGTTTCAAACGTTCCTCGCACCTTGCCATTGACCTGGACAACGATGGTAAGTGTCTCGTCGGCGAGCTTATTCTCATCATAGGAGGGCCATGGAATATCCACCACACTTCCCTCCTCTCCCAAATGCTCTCGAATCTCTTCAGCGCTATGAGGGCAAAATGGAGCAACGAGCGAGAGGAATGTGAGGTACGTTTCTTTGGAAAGTGTTGATTCTTCCTCAAGTGCATTGGCGAGAATCATGAGGGCGGAAATTGCCGTATTGAAGCCAAAGATATCGATGTCTTCCCCCACCTTCTGTATTGTCTTGTGAAGGAGTGTTTCGGTTTTCTTTGGAAGCTCCGGCGCTTCGTCGGAAACCTTCTCAGCAAGTTTCCACACCCGCTCCACAAATCGTCGGGAGCCCATGATATTCTCCGTGCTCCACTGAGTGTCTTGATCAAATGCTCCCATAAACATCTCATACACGCGCAATGTATCAGCGCCGTATGTGTTGACGATATCATCAGGATTGATCACATTGCCAAATCGTTTACTCATCTTTCGGCCGTCTTCGCCGCCGATAAGACCCACGTGCTGGAGTCGGGCAAACGGCTCGCTCTCCGAGACCGCGCCAATATCATGAAGGAATTTATGCCAGAAACGCGCGTAGATCAAGTGCCGTGTGGCATGCTCGGCACCGCCCACATATGTGTCGACGGGTGACCAATACTTCTCCTTTTCCGGATCAACGAGCGCCGTGTCATTGTGCGGATCCATGAAGCGCAGATAATACCACGATGAGCCCGCCCACTGCGGCATGGTATTGGTTTCGCGCTTCGCCTTCCCGCCACACTTCGGGCAGGTGGTGTTGACCCATTCGACAATAGAGGCAAGCGGCGACTCTCCCGTGTCTGTCGGCTCATAGCTTTCAACCTCCGGCAATGTGAGCGGTAATTCACTCTCGGGAATTGCCACAGCGCCACACTCTTCACAATGCACGATTGGAATCGGTTCACCCCAGTATCGCTGACGCGAAAAAACCCAGTCGCGGAGCTTGTATGTTGTCTTGGAACGACCAACACCTTTCTCTTCCAGCCACGTGGTGATGGCAACGCGTGCCTCCGCCGATGTCATATGCGAGAATTCTCCGGCATCAACGACCCAGCCATCGCTCGTAAAAGGAATGCGTCCATCTTTGCGTCTCTCCCATATCGGGAACTCAGCGCAGGCAAGATTCTCTCGCTTCCCTATCTCTTCCCACGAAAGCCATGTAGGTGTGTGTTGCGCACGCTCTTCCTCATCCACCTCTTCTTGTGTGTCGTCGACGAGGGTGAAAAGCATGGCGTGCACAAACGCCAAGCGATTTTCATCCTTGTGTGCTGCAAAGAATTGATTGCGCACCGCTGATCCAAGCGAACGGACAAACTCAATATTGGTGTATCCTGTCTCTTCAATAATCTCTCTTCGTGCAGCCTCCGGCAAATCTTCCCCTTCATCAACGCCGCCGGTGATAAATGTCGTCCAATTTTGTTTTGGCCACTCCAGGCATAAATACTTGTCTGTCTTGGGATCATGAACAATGCCATGAATCATCGTACGAGCGACTGTCTCCTTTCCTTCACGAGGAGGGTTTTTCACATCGACAATATCAGGAATAACGACATCATTGATTGGGAGGTTGTATTTTTTTGCAAAAGCAAAGTCGCGTTCATCATGTGAGGGCACTGCCATGACCGCACCGCTTCCATAATCACCAAGCACATAATCGCCGACGAATACGGGAATATGCTCGCCGTTCGCCGGATTGATTGCTTCAATTCCTTCAATCTTCACACCGGTCTTTTCTTTCCCTTCCGCCGTGCGTTCGATTTCCGTTTTCTTTCTCGCTGTAGCGACGTAGTCGCGTATGTCGTCGTAATTCGTAATTCTTGATTCATTATTCTCAATCAGTGGATGCTCCGGCGCTACCACCGCATACGTGCATCCAAAAAGCGTGTCAGCCCGCGTGGTGAAGACGGTGAGACTGTCTGTCACTTCTCTCAGTATCTCTGGAACTTCTGGAGTCTTTTTTCCGAAATGTCCTTTATCTTCAAAAGTACAAAGTCGTGCATCAAGACCTCTTGCGTTCTCTTCTCCCGCAGAAAAAGGAACCCACTCATCATCTTTAGAGTGAATGACGATAAATTCATTGCAGTGTTTTTTGATTTTTGAAAAATCATATCCTGTCTCCGAGAAAAATCCCTTTGATGATTTTTCTGCTTTTCCGGAATTTGTACTTACGAGTACGACTTTTGCGATTTGTTCTGAATCTTTAAGTTGCTCAAGGTACCGCATAACTGCCACGCCTCCTCGAGAGTGTCCGACGAGGATGGTGTTTGAGTCTAGTTTTAGGCTGTCTAAAACATCCAGCCATTCTTTGATATCGGGGTCTTCTGGAGACGGAAGCTCGGGAATTTCCACCATATAGCCAAGGGACTCTAATTCTTGCGAAATCCACGGATACCATTTCTCTTTCGGAGACGTGTCTTTTCCATGCATGATAATGACACGTCTTTTTTCTTCAGAAACAATCGGAAAGTCAATTTCTGTTCCCACGCTCTTGCCGATCCAATTACGCTGGGATTCTTTAATTGATTCCGGCCAATCGAGACCTTCCAAATCTTCGAGAAGACGGTCAGCATAATCGGTAATGCGAAGTACCCATTGGCGCATTGATTTCTTCTCGGTTTCCGTGCCGCAACGTTCACACATCGTGCCTTCGAGGTCTTCATTTGCAAGCCCTGTCTTGCACGAAGGACACCAGTTGATCGGCTCATCTGATTCATATGCGAGCCCTTTCTCAAACATTTTCAGAAATGCCCATTGTGTCCATTTGTAATACGCTGGATTGGTGGTGTTGATTTCACGTTCCCAATCATAGGAGAGGCCGATGATGGAGAGTTGCTTTTTATATCGCGCGACATTCTCTTTCGTACACACTGCCGGATGGGTTTTGGTTTTCAGTGCGTAGTTTTCAGCGGGCAAGCCGAAAGCATCCCATCCCATCGGATGAAGCACACTATATCCTTCCATTCTTTTTTTACGTGCGATTACATCGGTGGCAATATAGCCCTTCGGATGACCCACGTGAAGTCCTTGACCCGACGGATACGGAAACATATCCAAAATGTATGCCTTCTTGGGATTTGTGAGACTCTCGGGCGTACGATACACACCCTCCTCTGCCCATTTTTTCTGCCACTTCTTCTCAATGGATACGTGATCGTATTTCATAGGATTTGTGCACAAGCTGTACAAACAGTATGAATGATTGTATCAGAGATTTTGTGAAAATAAAAGCACAGATATATCGAAGCACGTAGCACGAGTCGCGCGCCAAAGTTAAGCTTTGGCAATTCTGCCAAAGCTTAACTTTGGCGCGCGGCTTTTCCATCCGCCCGTCATTCCGCACCACCACTCCACATGTCATCCCGCACTTGATGCGGGATCTACATGTTATGAAACAACTCTTTCGAGATCCCGCATCACCCACGCCCCAGTTTTCAAGAAAAAGGAAAACTGAGCGGGGCAAGCGTGCGGGATGACATGGAAAGAAAAAGTGAACAGAAAAACAGCGCGACGCCGAAGGTGCCGCGCTGTTTTTTATACATATTTCATATTTCGTTTTTCATATTTCTAATCTCATTCTCTAAACTTCCGTATGCCGATAATAATAAGCGCAATCAAGGCAATACCGAGGACGATGACGCGGATATATTCATCCATGTCCGACCAATAGCCGATTGAACCGATAATGAGCGCCAAGACACCGCCCAAGGAGAATCCATGCATAATGGCACCAAGACCCGGAATAAGCACCGCTATAAGGATGAGAATAATACCGAAAGCAATCCATGCAATGAAGACATTGCGTTCATAGAGCTCGCGTGCATCATCGTATGCTCCACGACACGTATAATCGGTGTCGCAGTATCCTTCCTGCTCTTGTTCAATAATCGGAATCTCCACTCCTTCGCCAGGTACGGTGCGCTGGATATATTTGTCTTCATACCATTTTCCTCCCACTTCCTCGCAATCCTCCTGGTTTTCGGGAATAATCTTCACCTGTTTTTCTTCGCAGAAGTCATTATATTCCGGCGACGGATAGGCAAGTTGCACAACCGACGCGAAAAAGATATTCACAACGACGATAATAGCCAAAATAAGGGCCCATTTAAGAACAGCCGAAAGAGGTTTCTTCGGTTTCTTTGAGGGAGCCGCTGAGGAAGAAGTCGGCACTTGCTCTCCCTCAGTGTGTGTTTGTGTGTATTGTTCCATATGAATATTATTGTATGCCCCTTAGCCATTTTCGACAAGGTATTGACAAAATGGTTCAGATGTGTATAATTGTAGACAAGATGTTCCCTAAGTAAGACTAAACTAAAAAAAGCAAAAGGAGTGAGAAAATGAAATACGTATTCAGCATATTGGCTGGATGCTCCATTGGACTTAGTGTCTTTGGTGGAGTTGACGCATCGCTCGCGAGTGGTGTTCTGGCAATGGGAGTCGCTAGTTGTCTTATGACAATTAGCGTCATCATTGACGATGCTGTCGAAAAGCTGAAAAAGTAAAGAGGAGGGGGAGGGTCAAGAATCTGCTCTCAGCCCTTGAAACGGCGTCTTCTTACAGGCGCCGTTAGTTTTTAGATAGCCGGTATTACGTCCAGCTTTTTCTTCTGTCTCGCAAATGACGGTGTACACTAGTATGCTGTCATCCCGCACTTGATGCGGGATCCAGGCAGAAACAAAGTGGTTCATAAACTCTGGATTCCGGCTCGGGGGCCGGAATGACAAAATATTATGGAGATTCTGAAAGACAACGTTGGGATAACGTTGTCCCAACGTTGTCTGGAAAAAGCGCGGCGACCGAAGGTCGCCGCGCTTTTTAGTTTATCGTTTACCGTTATTCGTTTTATTATTTTTAACGTTTAACATTTAATCTCCTATTCTCCTAGATCTTAAACTCCACCACATCCCCGTCCTTCACCACATACTCCTTCCCTTCTGTGCGCAGGAGACCTTTCTCACGAGCAGCTGCATATGAACCGCTTTCAAGAAGTGTGTCGGAGTGGATCACTTCAGCGCGGATGAATCTATCACGAAAATCGCTGTGGATGGCGGCACCCGCTTCCGGTGCGGTGGAATGATAGCTCACCGTCCATGCGCGTGTCTCGTCGGCTCCTGTGGTGAAATATGTCATAAGACCAAGGAGTGCATATGCTCCGCGAATTAAATCATTGACCCCGTCGTCGCTTCCCGCTCCCAGCTCTTCACGAAACATGCTCTTCTCCTCCCCTTCCAAACTTGAAAGTTCATGCTCAATACCGGCGTCGACAATCACATGCTGAGCGCCATTATCGGTAAGAAATTGCATCAGTGCTTCATATCGTGGATCTTCGGGTGTGTCGGAGAGATTGGTTGCGCCCGCTTTCGTATTGAGCACATAGAGCATCGGTTTTGCGGAAATAAAATTAAGATGTTTGACCGCCTCACGATCTTCCTTTGAAAGATCGATAATTGCCGCACGTTTTCCGGCATCAAATCCTTCCAGAAGTTTTTTGATTGCTTGCTCTTCGAGCTGGGCACTTTTGTCGCCACGTTTGAGTTCACTTGCAAGGCTACCGAGACGCTTTTCCGCGCTTGCCATGTCAGCGAGAATAAGCTCCATGTTGATGGTTTCGATATCGCGCACCGGATTAATGGAACCATCGACATGAGTGACATTGCCATCCTCAAACATACGCACCACATGCGCAATAGCGTTCACCTCGCGGATATGTGAGAGGAATTGATTGCCCAAACCCTCCCCTTCTGCCGCACCTTTCACAAGTCCTGCGATATCCACGAATTCAATCGCGGCAGGAATGGTTTTTGCTGATTGCGAGAACAGAGAGAGTTTCCCCAAGCGTTCGTCAGGCACAGCAACAACACCGACCGACGGATCGATGGTACAAAACGGAAAATTCTCCGCAGGAACGGATTTTTTCGTGAGCGCATTAAAGAGTGTTGACTTACCAACATTCGGCAGTCCGACGATTCCGATAGAGAGCATAAAAACGAATTACGAATACATACGAATATACGAATTACGAATGGCCAACCTGCCTTTCACGACCTCTTCGTATTTGAGCTATACATTCATCTTTGAGGATACCTGTTTCGATATGGATAGGATGCGAAGTATGTTTTTGTACATCAAAAACAGTAATGTATGGATTCATATGCTTCTCGCTCGGTGCGCCGAAATAAAACTGAGTGATCCCCGCTTTAACCGCCGCTGACATACACATAGAACACGATTCTGCGTTACTGAAAAGAAGACATCCTTTCAAATCTCTTGTTCCCAATTTCTTACCCGCCTTACGAAGAGCGTTGATTTCGGCGTGTGCAGTGGGGTCATTGTGTGTCTTTGTCGTGTTATATGCGGCGACGATAATGGTTCCGTGCATGTCAGCAATAATTGCTCCAAATGGTGCACTGCTTTCTTGTATACCTTTCTCTGCCTCTTTCATTGTACGGCGAATCAGTTTTTCTTTCTCAGTATCTTTCATAATTTAAGGAGTATCTTCAGTATATAATTCCACCGCTTCTTTTAGTGCGGACATTGCCTCTTTCCGAGAGTTGCCGAAACTTGAAACGCCGGTGTCAGGATTGAGCGCAACAAACATTTCTCCTTCTTTCCATATGCGACTTTTAATTGGTGTCGAGTTCATAGTCTACGCCACCTGTGCAAAAATGACAACGTAATTTTTTCCGAATGTTTTGGCGCATTTCGGACATGCGGTATAGTAGAAATACATCTTTTTGAGTTCCTTGTTCTGCGAGCCGACATATTCTTCCATCTCCTGTATCCATTGACGCATATTGCTGTACGGTCCTTCAAATACTTTTGTGAGGAAGGTTCCCGACATGCTCGCCATCTCACATCCGGGCACCTCGCGATCTACTTCCAGATATGCGTCGGCGCCCCAGAGGGATGTTTCGTCTGAGAGCATGATACCGTTTTCAGGGTATGCTTCAGCGGCTTCCACCTTTGTGTGCATGCGACCCATAACACTTCCGAAATTAAGCGGCATGTGAAGAAAAGAACGAATATGGTCTTTCACAAAAAGCTTGTTGTCCCACATAAACTCCTTCCCATCAAAATCTTCCGGATTGATGAGTGCACAGCATCCCGTTTGCGCATTGTCGTAATCGGAGCCAGTCTCACTGAAAATCGCGCAGGAAGAAAAAAATGTGTTAAAGAGCTGCGCTTGGCAGTTCTCGCACCTACATTGCGGCTGCACCTTGCCGCTCGACTGTGCCGCACAAGAGTGCGGCACAGTCTCCGCAACTACGGTTCGCACGCAATCTATGCGCGAGAACAAGCCATTTTCAGTGAGACTGGCTCCGGTTTCTGATAGTTTCATATAGATAACGATAAACTATAAATAAATAAACGATAAAAAGTCATCGAGTATGATCATCATCATTCGACATCAAGCAACTAGCTACTAGCGTCTAGGTTGTCCCATTGCGCGCTGGAGTTCTTCCTTGTATTTCGGCATCACGGCAAATGTTGCCGCCATCTGATCTTTCCCCTTTTTCATTTCCGCCTTGATATCAGCGGAGATTTTCTGGAAAAGCTCAGGATTCTTTTCCACGGCAGTGAGAATGGCATCCTGCTGATCCTGTGGCATCCCTTTCATTTGGGAACCAATCATCTTCTTCATGAGCATTGATTTGAGTGACATAGGTGTAAAATAAAATAAATGAAAAAATATTATACCACACTTTTTTCAATTTTTTAAAGCCGGACTTTGTTTTTGGTGAAATTATGTGGTGTTATCCGTATTATCCGAGCACCTGACGAATTTTTCCGAGAACATCCGTGATACTCCAATCGGATTTAACCAGATAATCCACCTTTGGATAGCTGGTCACTTCGGCAACATACGACATATCGCTCATATTTGTGAGCATGATAATGGGAATGTGTTCTGTTGCCTCATTATTGCGAATTTCTTTTAAAGCGGCGCGACCATCCATATTGGGCATAAGGATATCAAGAAGGATGAGATCGGGAGTATGAGCGATTGCCTGAGCAACACCTTCTTGTCCGTCTTTTGCTTCGATAGCATTGAATCCTTCGTGAGTGAGTGTGTCAACAACAGCTCGGCGAAGCGGTTCTTCATCTTCAACGATGAGCACTGTTTTATGTGAAGTGGTGTCTGTCATAGATTATTTCTTAAGAGTCTGTTTATGGTTCTCTGTCGTGCGTGATGTGTTCGTATGTCGAGCGAAAATCGTGAAAAACTTCGCAGGAGTACTGTCGTACTTCAAGATGTTTTGAGCGATTTGCAGCCGATATACGGACATATCAGCCGACAAGGACCTATTTTCTCCATTCAATTCCGTTGAGATTATGAACAGGCTCTAAGCGCATACTCGATGTCAGTAATAATTTGAGAGAGATCATAATCGGTCTTGGTGTAATATTGATCCACACCAAGCTGGATATAGGACTTCATGCTCTCGGAACTCGTAGAGTTTGAGACCACAAAAATAGGAACAGAAGCGATGCTCGGCATGGTGCGTACTTTAGCGACAAAATCAATACCGTCCTCTTTGCCCAGAAGATAATGGTCGAGCCAAATAGCGTCAACGGCCGTGTCGGAGAGTATGGTGATACCTTCTTGAACACTGTGTGCCGTATGCGTCTTAAATCCCCGCATGGAGAGTTGATGCTCAATTGCGGAAGCAAGAACAGTGTCGTCTTCGAGAATAAGGATGCGTTTCATAGTTCAAATGATAAATAATATTACACCACACTTTTTCGCAAAAAAAGAGGACGGTCCTTTCGGAGTGGTGTGTTAAACAAGAGGTTTAGAACCTGCGGTTTCGGTTGGTTTTTCCTTCCGTATGGGCAGTATACCATAGAAGATAGTGCCTGTCCCTTGCTCTGATTCAAAGCGAAGAGAGCCGCCCGCTTTCTCAATAATGGATTTGATGATATAGAGTCCAAGGCCGGTACCGGTTGTGTCCACTTCACGGGCATTGTCCGCACGAAAGAGCTTGTTGAAGATCTGCGGTTGTTGTTCTTTGGGGATACCGATACCTGAGTCGGCAACAGAGAAGAATATATTGTCTCCTTCAGGACGAACAGACACGGTGACAACACCTCCTTCGGGAGTATACTTTACCGCATTGGAAAGAAGATTTTGAAAAATCATACGCATATGTTGCGGATCAAACCACAGTTCGGGTATATCCGGTGCATATTCTTCTTTGAGAGAAAGTTTCTTGTGGGCAATCCTCGGACGTAATTCTCCGATGACACTTTTTACAATCGGCGGTATCACAATCTTTTCCGGCTCACTGTGAACAGTGCCCATGTCGATTCGTGAGACATTGAGAAGTGAGTTCACCAAATCAATCATGCGAATATTCGCCGCATATACTTCTTCCAGGTAGGATTTTTGTGTATCGGTGATTGCGCCGCCCATACCCTCTTTGAGCATTTCCGTATACCAGCGTATCGCTGAAAGCGGCGTCCTCAGCTGGTGCGATGCCAGAGAAACGAATTCGGTTTTAGCATGATCAATCTCTTTACGCCGGGTAATGTCACCGGCAATAATAGCAAAGAACACCACCCTCCCATCGTCTATGACGGGAGACATGGATATTTCTGCCGTGTACGCCTCGTCTTTGTTATCGGCGCGAATGCCATGGAAGTCGTCGCTTACAAATGATGTTGTGTCTTTGAGCGCTTTTTTAAGCTGACGCATGTGAATACTTTGTGTGTGCTCTTCAAAAGGAGTGAAAAATTCTTTCGGAGCTTCCTTTTTTGCCATGCCGATAAGACTATACCATGCATCATTTGCGTGAACGACTTCGCCTTTCGTGTCGACGATAGTGATAGCATCGTGAGCGCTTTCCACCGCCTGTTGAAACTTTCGCGTGTTTCGTATTTCTTCTTTAATTTGCGCGTTAGCCTTTCGTAATTCATGTGTGCGTCGTTTTAATACCTCCTCAGCAATACGAATAGGTGTCTCATCATGGCTTGAGCCGATGAGTTTGTGTGTGTTCCCTTCCACCACAACCGAGCCGTAATCACGGACATAGCGATACTCTTCCGATGTGCCCGAGCGGATACGATATTCATTTTTATACGCACGTGCTTTTGTATCGATGCCATGTCGTGCCAGACGAAGAAAAGCGTCTCTGTCATCCGGGTGCACAAGCAGTATCCATTCTTCAAGATTCTTTGGTGCGGTGGCTTCGGTGTATCCATAGAGCTCACGCCACCGCTCCGAGACATACACGGTGGCGCTTTTGCCGGAAATTGTCCATTCCCAGGTGCCCGTTTTTGAGCTCTCAAGTGCGTGGGCGTAGCGGTCGCGGCTTTCCTTGAATGCGTGGGTAATGTGCGCCGCCGCCTTGAGGCGGCGGCGCACCAACATCAAAAACACACCACCGGAGAGCGCGTACCCGATTGTTGCACCCAAAAGCACAAACGTGACAAACTCGGTTCCGGGAATATATTGAAAAATAAACGTTGCCCCCATACACATCACAAGGACAGCTCCATACCATACGAACCAGCGTGTTGGCACGCGAAATGCGTGTGCCGTGGCATGTTTTTCAATACGTGATGTCATAATGGAGCTTGTAACTGATAGCTTTTAGCTTGTAGGTCGCGCGCTACTCGTCCCGCAGAGCTTTAGCGAAGTAGGAACAACGCGCGCTCCCTTTTTCTGCCGTGCCCGAGCATGACTTGCCATGCTTTAGGGCCCTGCCCGAGCACAGCTTGCTGTGCTTTAGGGTCATTCCGCACTTTATGACCTGCGAAGCCTTGGCGGAGTAGGTGATACGGAATCTTCGTGTGTTTCAGGAATACGTTCATATGTTATCGAGAGAAGAAGCGGTGCCAGTATGGTGGAGAGTGCACTTCCGGCGATAAATGTTGCGATAAGAGTGCTATCAAGGAGTCCGAGTGATGCACCGGCAAAGACAGCGGCAAACATGGTAGAAAGCTGAGGAATCTGAGAAAAGCCCAAGGCAAGACGCTCAGCCGAAGATTGCAGACCACTTACTATTCCACCGATGTATCCGCTTACGAATTTTAAGAGAAACGCACTGCCAAGGACACTACCGAGAATGATAAGCGAGCGAGTATCTGAGAAGAGTCCTCCGATATCGGCCTGTACACCGACAAGCACAAAAAAGATGGGAATGAACACGCCGTAGGCAAGTGCATGGAGTTTGTCTTTGAGGATGTCGGTTTTTACCGATTCGGAAAGTACGAAGCCGACGAAGAATCCGGCAATGACCGCATGAAGTCCGAGGAGTTCAAAGATGACCACCGTGCCAATCATGAGCATGAGTATGAGGCGTATCTCACGCTCAAAAGCATGTTGCGTGGAAAGGTGACGAAAGAGATTATGAACACGGGGGATGCCCCATTTGAGAAGGACGAGAATGCCCAACAAGAGCGGATAAAATATCCACAAAGAGAGTGTAGTGGAAGGATGGATACTTTGCAAAAAAATAGAGAGAAGAACGAGTCCGGCGATATCGGCGACCATTGCCGAGCCGAGAATAGTGTCGCCGAGCGGTGTTCCGAGAGCATTGCGCGCGTTGAGCGTTGGAAGAATAACGGCAATAGAGGATGCAATAAAGACAATACCGAGCAGAAGCGCAGTAGAAAAGGGGAAACCGAGGCCGACACCAAGCAACACTCCTCCGGCAAAGGGAACGATGGTGGTAAAAATGCTGACGATGGCAATTGGTTTTAAGCGCCCTTGAATACGTGACCATTTCGTCTCGAGGCCGGCCATAAACATGAGAAAAATGAGTCCGATTTCACTCAAGAAAAGAAGTGTCGGATCTCCGGTGGGCACAATTGCCAAACCGTGCGGACCAAGTACAAAACCGGTTACCAATAATGCAACCACCCACGGCACATGAAGCCGACTAAATATTCCGGAGAGAAACAAGCCGGCAATGAGAATGATGAAAAAGGAAAGGAACTCCATGAATTACGAATGTACAAATCACTACAAATCTACAAATGGTACGAATAATACGAATGACGAATCGGATATTTGCTGTCATCCCGCACTTGATGCGGGATCTTCATTATATGACCACTCTGCGAAATTTTTTCCATACCAAGGTTTAACCTTGGTATGGCATTACTCCGCAATATTCTCTACACATGCTGTGAAATCAGGGGTCTCCGTCCATCCACATTGCCCGCTTTCCTGGCGTTCACACGTTGCTTTTCGGTAGCAACCATACAGCGGTGTCCATTCGCATGTGGTGACTATTTCATGTGCGACATCCGTGGGGACGCATAACTGCGAACTGCACCCGGCGGGGATGCACTGCTGGGGTGTCAGCACGTCGGGAGCGTACATGACATGCTCCACAAATGTACGTTCACCGTGGCGACATTGGCGCGGATACGATTCCATAACCGGATTTCCTGCAGCGGCACAACTTTGAAAATCGGTGACGATACTCTCTGCGGGAGCGGCCATTCCTCCCTCTCCTACACGAGTAATTGCCACACCAATACCACCGATGATAATAACACCGATGAGCGCAAAAAAGATTGTCTGTTGCGATATATGCATAGTGGAGCTTGTAGCTGATAGCTTTTAGCTTATAGATCGCGCACTGCGTGCGCTCCTTTTCAAAAGTGAGGTTGTCGCGACACCAAGGTTCAGCTTTGGTATGAATACCAAAGCTGAACCTTGGTGTCGCCCAGTCATTCCTTCTCCCCAATCGTCTCACTCGCTTTCTGTATTTCTTCCTCCTCAGCCATCTCCTTTTTCTCTTTTTCAATCGCGCGCATGGCAACACCGCGCCGCACGTAGAAATTCATAAGTGAAAACGTGACCATAGCGGCAAAGACAATACCGATAACATTGAGCAAGAAAATAATGAATCCGCCGGTCATAGCGCCCCAACTTCCCTTCGCTAACCCGACACCCGTCATGGCAATCGGCGGAATGAGTGCGACGGCAATCGCAACACCCGGAAGCATTTCATTGAGTTCTTTTTTCACAATGGCAAATGATGCGGCAAGCCCGGCAACGATAGCCACAGCAATATGCAGGAGCGACGGATCCATATAGCTTGATGACATATCAGTACTGTTTCCAAAAAGGAGTGTGGCAGCCGCTGCGGCAATAACAGCCACAACAATTGATTTCCCAATCGTGATAAGCGAACGTTGCACAAGTGTGGTATCGGAAATAACAAATCCAAGCGAGAGCGAAAGCACGGGCGAGAGAAGCGGTGCCACGAGCATACTTCCGATAAGGACGGGTATATTATTCATGATAAGACCGAATGCCGCCATGAGGACCGACAACGAAATCATGAGAAAGAAATCCTTACTCGGACGGCTCTGAGCAATCATTTTCTCAATGGCAATCGCTTTGTCGTCTTCTGAAAGGTTGTTGAATACTGAAAACATGACCTTAGTATATCAGCACGCGTGTTTTTGCGCTAGCGCAAAAACACGCGTGCTGATAGTACGTCAGTATGTCAGGAGGTCAGTAAAAACAATCGGCGGGGCTTTCGCCCCGCCATCTGCTTTCCAACTTTTTTGCCATGCCCGAGCACGACCTGTCGTGCTTTAGGGTCGTGCCCGAGTGCGACTTGTCGCGCCTTAGAGTTTTTAGTGGGTAGTTTAGCAAGACTATTTCCTCTCTGCAAAAATATCCAGTACGTCACGTGCGGAGTCCTCCCCTACCTTTTTCTCAAAGAATTTCAATTCATCAAACTTTCTAAGCAAGATAAAGACAAAAATGATTGAACTCGCAAAAGCTCCCTTGAGGATGGAACTATAGACAAGCTCTTGAGATGGAATGATAGAAAGTGTGAGAAAAAGAATGGTGCCGAGGAAGTACATAAGCATCCACTGAAAGCGCGGCACTCGTTCGTAGTAGAGTGCAATCATGCTTTTGCGAATACTTTGGAGATCTTTGAGAGCATAGAGAATACGCTGAACGGAAAACGCAGCCACAGTTGGTAATTGCTCTCCCCCAAGCTTCTCTTCAATGAGAGTGTGTAGAGATGTAATGGTTTCAGATTTATGAGTGACATGGTAATCCCATGCATGGTTGGAGAGAATTGTCTCATAGTGTGCCGTGATAATCTGTTTTGATTTTGCTTGCACGTCAGTTCCTAAATGTCCGCATAACCGATAAATACCTGAAAGAGTCCCGTCAAAAGACGTGACGCGGTCGCGGATGGCGCTGTAACGATTACCTTGGCGCGCAATGAAAAATCCGGTGAAGATAGAGAAAAGGAATGTTGAAATCGTGAGAAGAATTTCGTAGTGCGCGATATGCCCGAAAGGCTGCACATAATACACAACAGACAAGACAGGAAAAATGAGGAAAGAAAGATAGTGTGCCATATAGCGTATAGTATAACACGGCAATAAGTCAGTATGTGTATTTATACGATACCAAGTGCCAGATTAAGATACCGATACAGAAAGATACAGAGGACGACGAGTGCAATGACCACGAAGAAAGCGAGGACAGTGAGGTTGTTTCCGGTTTGCTTTGCACCTTTTGCATTGGTATGGACGACCCCCACCTCATCTTCTTCTTCAGGAGTCCAACCGTGTGATGGTGGATGAATGGTCTCCTGCTCTCTGGCGGACGCTGAAGGAGGAAGCTCGCTCCCAACCTTTACGGTGTCGGGAATGTGTTGCGGAGCACCTTCAGGCATGCCGGGCGCGCGATATGCTCCTTTTTCAGGCTCACTCTGCTCTACCTCAGGAGATGTTTCTTCTCTTCGTGATTCTGGTGCGGGAGTAGAGTTTGTGGGAGGTATAGTATCGGCGCGCGCTTCGCGCGCGCCTTCTTCGACCGATTCTGTCTTGGCAGGATGTAGGTCTTCGACCGACCAAGCATCACCCTCGCCGTCAGGCGAAAGTGATGCTTGGTTCAGGTCCTCGACCGATTTCGCTTCAGTATCACTATCCCCCTCATCAGGCCAAAACCGATTCGGATTGTTGGAAGTATTTTCATCCATATATACAAGTATATCACGGAAAAACTTTATCTGTCATTGCAAATAAAATTATTTTCTGTCATTCCCGCCTCCGAGCGGGAATCTACAAAGTCGTATAGCCAACCTGCGTTTCTTCACAAATCTTCACACATTCTCGCTATGCGAAACTCAACTCCCTATAAAAACAAACACCCTATACCTGGTTGGTATAGGGCACCCTTTCCAAAGGTTAAACCTTTGGAAAGCCTGTATACCAAGGTTAAACCTTGGTATAGATGAGGGGTGTGCTGAAAACACACAGCGGCGCCAAAGGCACCGCTGTGTGTTTTGTTTGATTTTGTCATTCCGTACTTGATACGGAATCTTCCCAAACAATTTCTAAAAATAAGATAGAGGAGATTCTGAATCGCCAGAGCCCCACTTTCACCAACAAGCGTTTTCAGTAAAATACTCTCTTTTTTCTTCTATCGTTTCTCCTTTCTTGCTTATTCAGTGAAAGTGAAGCTCGGCAAGAGTTCAGAATGACAGGGAGATAATTATTCCTCTCCCTGTATATTAGGTTGGTTTTGAGACATGGTACCCTCTCCTTTCTTATCCAATTTGCGCTTGATGCACCAAATGATGAGCACGAGCAATAGAATCGCGAGCGGAATAATCGGACAGAAGATGCCAAAGAGATAGAGGATAAAGATTGCGATAACGTCACACAGAATCCAGAGACGCAAATCTTCTTCCCTACTCACCTCGTAGCCATGCTTTTCTCGCCATGCCCGATACAATCGCCAAATGATTGCAATGATAACAAGAACGAGGATAAACCAGAATGCGCACATGGCAAGTTCGGCAAAGCTTGCCGGCAAAAATCCAAGACCTGCCGGAAGGAGTCCGTTGCCGTCGTCTTTCAGAAGCTCTTCCTCCTCGCCTCCACCACCTGGAAGGACGTTTTCTTGTGAGGGAGGTGTATAGGTTCCGCCACCCACTGTGCCTCCATCGGCAAGTGGTCCGCCTGTTCCTCCCTCGGCCGATCCTGCTTCAGCAGGATTTAGGCCTCCTCCATCATCACTCGGTCCGCTTTCGTCTCCATAGGGAATGGTAAATTCATGCTGATAGCTTACAGTCGCCGGCGAAGCGTGCGAAACCACACGATACACATACGTGCCGCCCACTTCCAAACCGGTAAGGGTGACTTCATGGTGTGTGACCAACGTTGGGTCTTCTGTCGTGGCGTGCGGATACCCAAAATTCGGCTGTGTGAGGTTGATACTGTATGGATAGCCTGCCGCGGGATTACCGTCGCCATGAGTCTTGAGTCCGTAAATAACCTGACTGGTCGCCGGCTCAAGTGCACCGTTGCGGTATGTTTCCCATCGAATAATTGCTTCACCACTTGCATCACCGATTGCCGTCGGCGACGGTGTGCTCAAGTCGGCAACTCGCTCATTGGCGATAGTAAGCGGCGAGCTCTCAATAATACCGCCACCACCTCCACCGGAGCCGCCTCCTCCACCTCCGTTTCCGCCGCATGAGCCACAGTCGGAAGGACAAATTTCGCACGATTCATCGCCGTTACACGTGCCATCACCGCAGTACGGATCCTCTCCGTCGCTGATTTGCGTACCGCAGACATAGCCATTAGGGTCTTCAAAGCCGACACAAATATCAAACGACAAGCTCTTTTCCTGCATGTCATTACCGGTCAATTCTTCGAAAGAAACCGTATAGGTATAGATAATTGTTTGACCAGGGTCAATATCGCCGAGCGACACTTCGCCGTCATCAAGGAAATTGCCAAAGAAGTCGTTGTACCACTCTATACTCGTCACATTATCGGTAATCACCAGCGTCATGTGATCACCTAAGCCGTCAGGATCGGATTCGAAGATGGTATCGGTGTGTACGGTTTCCGTCTCACTGCCATTGTTGGTCACATGCGCCGTACCCACGGCAGTATCGCCGGGGAGAAAATTGGTTTCGCCAAACATGGCCGTTGAGGATGCCACGCCATTGAAAAGCACCTCAAGATTTCCATTTGCATGTGCGGTGGAAGACCCAACAAACAGTCCCATCGCCATAACGGTGAAGAGCAGTCCTCCGAGAAGCGTATTGTGCATGAATGTATTCATAGTCATGGTATTTAGGCGGTCTCTTCGCCGTTATCTGATAATGTGTCATCTTCGACAGAAGTGTCCGGCTCGTTTCCGGTGTCGGAATCACTCTCATGTTCTGAAGAGTCGCCTGATTCTTCATGTGTTTCTTGAGAAGTATCATCTTCGGTGGGCGGTACATCTTCTGTTGTTTGGGCATCATGCTGATCTTCCAGAGGTGTGTCCTCTTCTCGCAGTGCTTCTTGCTCATCTTCCTCTACGGCAGAACCGGGCATCTCTTCTTCACTTTCTTCTTCGACCGATCCCGCTTCAGCATCGCTTGAATCTTCTTCCTCCGTATTCTCGGAAACTGTCTCCTCAGAGCCTTGTGTTTCGACATCCTCAGACTCGTCAGAAGCGGCAGTATCCGTGCCCTGTTCTTCACTCTCGGCCGATTCGCCCGACTCTGATTCCTCATCTTGAGAAGCTGTTTCGTCGTTCTCCTCGCCAACTTCATCTTCCTCGACCAATCCTGCTTCAGCAGGACTGAGGTCTTCACCGTCTTCATCTCCTTCGCCCGATTCTGACGCATCACCTTCTTCATTGTCCTCATTATTTTCAGAAGCCGTCGCGCTACCGTCATCAGCTGCTCCATCCTCAGCACCCGCGCCATCACTATCATCACCGGAATCCGAAGCACCGTCAGTACCATCGTCACCGAGCATCATCGTATCACCTGATTCAACATCCGAACCCTCGGCCGATCCAGCTTCAGCTGGATGTAGGCTTTCCTCAGGCACAATCTCAATCGCCGGCACCGCATAGGAAGCTGCATCCGGCACCTCTTCCCCTTCGTAGACAACCACAAGTCGTGTACCTGTGAGCTCATACCCGTCTGCCTCCGCTGTGTACACAATCTCGTATACCCCCGCCACAGCGGTATCAACAGTTCCTTCCGTGTGCACGCTCATATCAGCACCCGAAGCATTCAAAACGCGCGCACCCATATCGCTATACGAAGAACCAAGTGCCACAAGAGCCGGATTGTTGCCCACAATCTCCATTTCCGGCATCGGCTCATCCTCCGCCGGCACCGGCGTCATAAGCGGCTCGTCCATCATCGCTTCAATCGGGAACGGATCCCATACACGACCACTAAAGGTAAAGGCATGTACCATTGGATTTTCCGGTCCGTATGCCACAAGTTTAATCCAGATATTACCCACAAATCCGCTTGGCACCGTCCAGTCGTATTCTCCGGTATTACCAATACCCGTTGCAATCACGTGCTCGGTATCACCGTCGTCAATCACTTCATCAGCATTGATATCGCGAATGTACGAAAGATCAATAGAGAGATCTCCGTCAGGACCGTTGTGGTTCTCTGCATTCCATTCAATGGTATAGGTGTATGTCCAGTACCATGTTTGTGAATTGTCGTTTTCATCGGGATTGAGCATATCCACGCTCGGCGGAAGAAGCTCACTCCAGTCCGCAGGTGTGTCGGTGTCGGTTCCCGAAGGATTACGCGCAAGCATGCCGCCCTCTTGCACAAGAGGTGCAGCCGGATCCCATACCGCCGTGTCGTCTCCCCAACCCACAGCATCAATCACCACACCATCGGGGCGCTTCAAAAGCAAATGGTCGCCATCGTTTGCCAAACCGCCACCGATTGCATTGTCGTCAATCTCAATCTTCACCACCTCATCCGGAATATTCCAATAATCCCATGTCGTGCTCGTTGCTGAAATCACCGCATATCCGCCGGCGGGAATTGCCGGCGTGGACGTTGGCATAACATCACATGATGTATTATCACACAGTTCCCACTCGGCAAATTCAAGCGGTACATCCGTCTGATTGAAAATCTCTATCCATTCATTCGCCGGCTCACTGCCGAGAGACGGCGCAACATCATAATACACCTTATTGATACGCAATCCCCATGAGCTAATGGTATTTTCCACCTTTTCTGTATCGTAATATCCACCGAGCATGTATCCCGGCAGTTCCTTTTGCCAACCGTCGTACACAATATCAAACGAGCAAATCTTATTCTGATGATTTACCGGCGACGTGAGTGTGTAGTGCCAGGTGCCGAGGGTGTCTGCATCCGGTGCACTGGAAAACGCGGTAAGCGCACCATTATAGTATGTAGTCGAATCGTATTCGGCTTTAATATTCAAATCGTCACAGTAGTCGACATCGCCCGCCATATTATCAGCATGAGCGACGTAGTAAAAATCAGTACTGGTGCCTTCGTCGATAATTTCAATGTCTCGAAAACCGGTATTGCCGTAGAAAAGGTCTGCCTCCGATTCCGGCGGAGTCCAACTCGTCGGCTCCAAACGAAAGTCCAGCATATGCGCCGCAAAAAGATTGCCGTCTGAGCGTTCGGTATCGTTGTAGTAGCCAAACGTCTCACCCACCGCCGAGAGCCCGGCGGCATTCATGCCCACAACAAGAAACACGGCGACGATGCGTCGAATTGCTTCTTGAATGTATTGTTCGTTAAGACGAGTCATGTACCTAGGAAATTAGGAGATTAATAAGTTAGGAGGTTAGTATTCGCGCGCTAACGCGCGCTCCTCATATTCACCAAAGCAAACGGCTAATTCAAGCTTTGCCCGAGCACAGCTTGCTGTGCTTTAGGGTCATTTTTTGTTTGGTTTTTGATATTTTTCTTTTTATCGTTCATCGTTTATAGTTTATCGTTTACAGAGTCAGCGTGTCCTTCACTATCTATTTCTCCACCACCATCCTCTTTCTTACCACGCCCCTTCCGCACCTCCTTAATTATCTTCCACACCTCATCCACAATAATCGCCCCCGCGGGAATCACAATAAGGAGAAAGAATCCAATCGGTTTTTTCGCAAAATCAATAATATATCCAAGATAGGGAATGGAAAACAGCACCTTTCCAATCACTTCCCCTTCACCAACCTCGCGCACATCCGGATCTTCATTGGCATCTCCCTTCGTTTGAAAGAGCGTCTGTCCCGCTTCGACACGCATGTCAACAATACGGTGCGTCGTTGGAACCTTCTCACGTGTGTCTTCGCCGAATGTGATAATGTCGTCGATGGCATACATGCTCTGCGGCAAAATGACAGCCAAACTCCCCGTGTGAATTGCCGGCTCCATCGAACCCGACGACACAATCTTCACCTGGACATTCCCCTTCATCGGAATGAGCGAGAAGACAAGAATGGCGGCGATGCAGAGAACGGCAGCCGTAAACGCATAATATGCGATTTTCCAGATGGTATTGATGAGGTTCATACTCTATATAGCTGTCATTCTGGCCTCCGAGCCGGAATCTTCGCTATTGCGGACGATTACACCAGTTTTTAGTTGTTAGTTTGTAGTTTTTAGTCCGCGCACTTCGTGCGCTCCTCCACACCCTCTTTTGTCATTCCCGACTTGATCGGGAATCTTCGCGATACCAAAGTTAAACATTTGTATCGCCTTCCAACCGACGCCCTAGCGAGGCGCCTGATACTAGATTTATGTGTTTCGAAATGTTAATAGACCGCTCAGCAACATAGCTTCGAGCAGTACATATTATCCAACATCGTCATCAATCTAGTATCAGGCGCCTCGCACACGGTCCCTAAAACGTAGCAAGCTATGTTTTAGGGAGCCGCATACGCAAGCGCCGTTTTCAATCAGTAAGTTTTTTCAAAGAATCTGTTTATTGAGGAGTGGTAGGAATAACCACATCCGCACAATTAAATCCATCATTATTACGCTGCTGTTCCGCATACGCAACAAATTCAGAAATAACCTTGTCCGTCTGTGCTATGTCACCCATACCACTTCCACTACAAGTAATGGGATCTGAATCACCGGTGTTTTGAGGACCGGTCTGCGTACCTGCACACCAATCAAAGCCAATAAGACTTACCGGCGTGTTCGGAAGAAGCGGCATAGCAATCATGTTTTGTTGAATTTGATCGAATGAAGTTCCTGCCGGAACATACACCGTCTCAGAAACATCATACATATTGTTTGCATTCGCATCACCCCAAACGAAGAATTCAAGTTCTCCGGAGAGTTCACCCACAGCGTCAGTCGTGTCGTTGGCTTCAATTTCCGGATCAATACGAGTATTTTCATCGTCGACGATATTGTGCGGGAAGAGACATGAATATGCCTCGTTGCCATACACATGAAGTGAGATAATGCTCTTGCCCCAGTCACCCGGCTTCACATCGTTGAAGTTCCAAAATGTTTCGCCGCTCAAGTCTGTTTCACTCCAAAGAGTACACGTACCCCCATAAGTGTATGTGTCATCACAATCAAGTGTTACAAGAGATATATCGTCAAGATATCCTCCGAGAGTGTCTTGCTGTGAACCGGCATCTGTGAAGCTCACGGTGGTTTGTGCATCAAGAGCGACAAAGTCGTAGGTGTACTCTTTCCACACTGTACCAGAACCACTATACGAAGGCTGTCCAATGACATCGTTCACCATGACACCGCTTGTTGATGTCACAAGAACACCAAGTTCAATTGCATTGTCGGTGTCGGGACCATTGTTCGGTCGCGGTGAGTGGTAGAAAGTGAGACGGTATTGCTGACCGGGCACAGTATCAACCACCTGTTCAATTCCCGAGGCGCTATCACCGGGAGTATGGCTGTCGAGTTCAGCAAGCTGATTTCCACTATGTGGTGCACCAGCAGCATTATTCTGGATTTCAAGGCCTGCAGAACCGCCGGTTACGTCCCAACTCGTGAGTGAGCCGTCGGGATACACAGCCCATTGTCCATTGCCAAGCGCCGGCGTTTCGAATCCGCCGTTTACAATAAGTTCCGTGTCTCCCTCAACACAGTTATTACACACTTCGCCATTGTACTCAGCGTATGTGTGGTCTACCTTCAAATCAACAGAACCCGCCGTGAAGACATTGCCTGTGGACGTTTCCGTGTCGTTGTAGAACGCCACCGTAGCGCCTGCGACAACCACACCGACAAGAGCGATAGTCGCAATTCCTGTAAATAATCTGTTCATGTTTTAGGAAGTTAGCTTGCAGCTGATAGCTTTTAGGGTCGTGTGCTCACGCACACTCTTTCTCTCTGTCATCCCGTACTCTTGCCGAGCACTTTTTTCGCTTTAGCGAAAATGGTGCTTGGTGATACAGAATCTTCGTAGATCCTGAATCAAGTTCAGGATAACGAGTTTATCGTTTACCGTTTATAGTTTATCGTTTACAAAATCAGCCACACCCAACTCATTTATCTGTCAAAACCCCGAAGGGCAACACCACAATCGCTCACGCGATTGTGGTGTTTGAAAGATTAGTCAACTTGAACCAAGAGACCAAACTGTTCTCCCCCGCTTCCCGTGGGAGTTGTTGACCATGTCGCTGTAACTTGACCTGTAAGAGTGAAGCCATCAGCAAGCTGAGTGTCGCCACTAATGACAAGAGAGCCCTTATCACCTGCTCCTGATGCAGAAGTTGAATCAGGACCGACAGGACTCATGCCGTCAAGTTGAACATTTGCCAGTACGAGTGATGCGTCGGGAGCATCTGAATTAACCTTCAAAGTAAGACCAAGGTTAGAGCCATCAACTGCCGGAACCGTAGTCACAGCGTTTACAGACTTATCACCAACAGTAAACGTTGCATTGCCTGCACCATCGTACGTCAGAGTGAAGTCTTCTGTCACACCGCTACGCCACAAACCTGTTGCGTTATCAGTATGTGTCTGTGCGATTGGACTACCTCCTCCCGGAAGTCCAATGCGAATTTCGTTTTGTGCAGCAGTTGTTCCTCCGTCACCATAGCGTGCATCTGCTTGCCATGATTCATCAAACGAACCCACAGAACTTGCCCATGTTTCGCCTTCCACGGAGGTGATATCGCGAGGGTTCATGCTTGAACACACGAAGTCTCCATTGTTACGTGACTGTACAGCGTAGAATTCTACATCCACTTCCATACCATCGGTTTGGGTGAGGTTGGTAGTGTTTGCACCGCTACAAGTGAAACCGGTACCACGATCGAGCGGACCGTTCTGCCCGGTCTTTCCCTCGTTGTCCTGGGTGACAGCGGCTTCTGCCATGTCACCAAGACACCAGTATTTTGCAATGTAGTGTACCGGCTCATTGTTGTCACCACCGGCGATGGGACCGCCCGTCTGTGTCCATACATTGTATTGGGAGTCTGCGAGTGCAATGTAACTGCCGTCAAAGAGAGTTGCAGCAGAACCTTGTCCCATGAAGATGTATTCACCACCATCGGGACCCTCATACACATTGTCACCATCGTCGTTCCAGAATGCGAATTGGAGCTCGTCCTGAAGCTCGCCGTCAGTTTCTACGGCACAGGAGTCGTCTACTTCACCTTCCGGCTCTGTACATTCATTGTCTGGTGTCGCCGTGATATCAATCGCCATACATGCATACGCATCATTGTTGTTGACATGAATGGAGATGGTGTCTTCACCGCGGTCACCTGGCTTGATGTCGAGGAAATTGAAGAAAAGACCCATGTCCTCATCAATACCCCAGGACGTAGCAGGGCTTGCCACCAAGTCACCGTCCATGTTGGTGACATAGCTTTCATTGTCGATCTTGAGATCAATCGCGCCGGCGGTGAATGTGTTGCCGGTTGATGTCTCCGTGTCGGAGAAGAATGCGCCTGTTGCGCCTGCGACTGCAACGCCCGCAAACACAAGCATCGCAATACTCATAAAGAGTTGTTTGTTCATAAATAATCAGTAGAACAGTAATCAGTATGTCGGGATATGAGTATGTATAGAGGATAAAAAAAGTTATCCACAGTTCTTTCCAAAGGTTTAACCTTTGGAAAACAATATATCTATTCCGACATATCCGAATACTGCAATGAATAAACGAATAAGAAGTATATTTTGAGCGGAGCACAAAAAAACTCTCCACCCGAAATACGCTTACAAAGCTGATAAAAAGTGAAAGAGCCAAAGGATCTATGCTGCTATTATATTTTTGTGAGCGCGCGGAAAGTGTTTGTACGTTCGCTGTATTTCGCACTCGGTAGAACCGAAGACATTCGCCTCGACTCGACCGAGCACGAACATATGGATGTGTTCGCGCACCACATGTTCTCAATTCAAAGTAATGTTTTTCAGTATCCGAATCGTTTCTCCCCTGCACATAATTGTACTCCTCAGAGAAAAGTGATTCAAATGAAAATAAAGTTGGGAAAGGAAACGGACGGTTCGTCAATCTCCATGTGACGAAGGATTGAGACGGTATGCCTGACATTGCGTGTCGCGGGTTACCCGACCGCTTGTGTTTTGGCACTGTCTTGAACCGCCTGTATCTTCCTTCCCCAACATTAAAAAAGAGTCTACTTCCCATACTCTACCCCTCCCGCATATTGTCAAGACCCAAAACAAAGCCCAACATGTCCTTTATGATGTGTCAATCTGTTGCCTAAAGGACACCCAAAAAACCCTGCAAAAGAAAGCCCAAAATCCCCTGTCCCTTACATGTCCGATAGAACATATCAAAATACAAAAATAAAATATCAAACAAAAACGTAATCCGAAATCTCGCAGACAAAACCAAAGACTATCTTTGGTATGCATACCAAAGATAGTCTTTGGTTTTGTAAGATCCCGCATCACCAAGCGCCATTTTCACTAAAGTGAAAAAAGTGCTCGGCAAGAGTGCGGGATGACAAGCGGCGCGGTCCTTTAGGACCGCGCCGCTTGTCTTTCTGTCACGAGTCTCGTGCCAAGGCTTAACCTTGGTCAACCACAAAACATTAGATTGTCAAGCAAAAGGGCGGCTCCGAAGGAGCCGCCCTTTTTGCTTTGCGGTAACTCATTCCCCGATTTTCCACTCTCCCTTTTCAAGAAATGCTTCAATCGTTTGCCGCTTTGCCTTATTGAGCAGATTGGAATGTGAAAGTTTACGTTTCTTTGCATACTCTTTCAATGAGACAATCTGTTTCCCCTCAAGATAGGCAAGCCGTTTATGGTAACTGCGCGCAAGCGCCCGAGCAACGATTTCTTCCATGGGTTTTGTTTCTTTTTTGGTGTCAAATGCTTTGAACGCATCATAATAGAGAGCACGGTTTTCAAAAGCGATATTTATCGGTACATATCCTTCGCGAATAAAAAGGTAGTTGTTGAGCACACGTCCGATACGTCCGTTTCCGTCAACAAATGGATGAATACGTTCAAACGTAAGATGAAGTCGCGCAACGCGCTTTACAATATGTTCGTTTGTGCGCGCGTGATATGTCGCGAGCATGTCGGTTATCAGTGTTTCAATATCTTTCGGATCTGCACCGATATGCGACCCAACGCGTACCCATTCCCCTTCCGCACGAAATCTGCCGGCAATATCATCACGAATATTGCTGATAAGCATGCGATGGAGAAGAAGTATCATGTCCGTTGAAAGCTCGCTTTCTTTCGCCTTCCCTTCCATATATTCAACGACACGCGCAAGGTTTTTCGCTTCAAAAATTTCTCGTTCATTCACAAAACGCTCCAAATCAATCTGGAGAAGAATCTTTTCAGTCTCTTCAAGAGTGAGTGTACTGTTTTCAATCGCATTTGAGTTGTACACATGCTCGGGAACTTCCGCGGCATTGATTGTTGCAATGAGAGACTCTTTCCCCGGGAGTGCTGCATAATACCGCTCCCTAAGAGATTGAATTGCTGAAAATGTGTGAGATTTTCGTGGCATATACCGTATATTATAGTCTTTTTCACGATTATGTCAATAATAATCGTGAAAAAACACGTTTTTTACCACTTTTTAACGATTATTTTTCTGATATTTTCTGTACCAAGGTTGAACCTTGGTACACCACATAATATCAAGCTGTCAAGCAAAAGGACGGCTCCTTCGGAGCCGCCCTACGCGCCCTTGACTTTTCACTGCAGAAAGTCCATCCTTGTGAAAGATTGACTTTGATAAAAAACACTTCAAAGGAGGCGATAATGAATATCAATGCTCTTGAATTTTCTCCCGGTGTTCTCAGAGGCAGATTGGGCAACATTATCAGTGTTGTTGCAGCATGTGAAAAAGCCAAAGAATACGCGGCGAAGCATGGAAGACGCGCGTATAACGACAGAGACCCGTTGTTGTACGAATCATTCATGCCGTTTACCCCGCAAGTTGTCGGTAGCTATTATTTTTTCCCGAAAGATGAAGATATTGTGAAATTCGCGCATATCCTCGTACGTGAACTCGAAAGTGATCTCGGATTGATTGATTTCCGTAAAAGAAAAGAGGTCATGCAGGCGAATCACCTCGTTGCATGGCGCGCCGATGCGCCGGCGAACAATCACCTGACGTTCTTGGTACAAATGTATGACGGAGTCGGTACTAATGGTAATCTCGGCATTGCCATCGGCATCGCGCATAAAAGTGTCGTTTACGATCTCGCGCATCATACGAATTGATATGCACCTACTTCCCCGCTCCTTCGCCGGAGCGGTTTTTTCTTGACAATTTTAGACGGGACATATACCCTTTACAAGGTTTTCAAAAAGCACTATTTTCTTTCACAAAAACAAAGCAAGCTATGAGTAAAGAAACAAACCTCCTTCTTCTGCACCTGTTTGCGCCGAAGGAAAAACAGGGTGAAAGTGTCAATCAATATGATGGGCTTCCATCCGCTTCTGCGGTATTTCTCCCCGCGTCCGAGAATGTGGGCGAAATACTTGAAGACGCATCGGTGTGGGAAATTCAGACATGTCTCGCGGGAGACCGCGGTCTCGGCATGTTTTGCAACGACGTGTCCGCGTACGCCCATCACCGCATGCACGTTGCCGGCAAAGTTGCACCGCACAAAAAACGTATCCTCCTCGGCGCGCCGGACAACAAGCGCGGATGGATGGTACTCTACACGGCGGAAGAGCCGGTGCCCCAGACCGTTGCGTACCTCAACCAGCTGGTCATGGTATGGGGATGCAACAGCGGAAAGATGTATCTCAAAACACTCGTTCCCCGGCAGGAATTTGATGGCGGACTGTTCACGCCCGCCATACCGTTCCTCAAAGTTCCTTCTTTGTGACAAGTTCCCCTCCCGATCATCCGACTATCGGGAGGTTTTTTCTTGACAACCGCTCCCACTTCGTGCATGATTGGCGCAGAACATACAACAACAATCAAATATGGAGTCTCTTATGGAACACGAACGCATCGTACGCTCCGGTGCCGGTCATGTCATGCTTTTGCATAAGCCATCCGACATGGAGATATGTTTTAACTTTATCTTCACTCTTTCCAAAGAAATGAGTGAAGAAAACGCCCGAGGTCTGTTCCGGTATTTTTCACCACACGCGATGATCGAAGAAGGGCAGGCGGTATTTTTCGGATTACAGGAAGAATATGTGCCGGATGTAATGGTGCCCCGCGTATTTTCCCCCGAACCTATCCCTTCTCGCCTCATTATTCAGACAATGGACGCTTTGGGAGGAGAAACGGAACACCTTTTCACTTTCAAGGAAGACGGCGAAAAAGATATTGCTGCAACATTTGTAGAGCACGCAAATTTTCTCAATATGGGCGAAATCCCACAGCACAGTATTTCTTCCCTTTTCGGGAATACAAATATACTGGGTGTGTGGAAACCGACACCAAGGTTTATCTCCCTTGTAGAGATAAAAATTATTGGTGTTGCAGAAGAAAAATAACGAGCGGCCCCGAACACGGGCCGTTTTTACTTGCGTAATTTTTGCATGTATGGTATTGTGTAAGCCGTTTTGTTTTTTGCAACCGCCAAAAGAATACAACTATGAGTACAAGTCAGAGAGAGCCGGAGAAAATCTTTAACATCAAATTTTCCTCAATATCCATGAGGGATCTTCGGAGGGAAGCTGAAAAATATGCAGAAGAAGTAGCAGAAAAAGTAGACGAGAAAGTCCCTATACCAGATAAATTGAAAGATATTATTGTCGTGGGGACAACCGCTCTCCCTCATTTTGACAGAGAAAAAGAAGACGAGAGAAGTATGCAGAAGATTCTCAGAAGAAACCTCAGGGCGTATTTTTCTGCTCTCAATTTGTCAATGAATGGCGCTGGGATACTTTTCTTTGAAGAGAAGCATAATCACGATACTCTTGAACAATCAAAAGGGTTCTTTACTGCGTACGCTTCCGCAGGTGACCATGTGGTCATCTGGGCAGATCTTTTCAAACGATTTGATGCCAGGGTTTATCATGTTCGCCTTGGCCTTGCCTGGAAACCGGTTATGGAAGCCTGGAAGCTATCAGCGGAAGGTTTACTTGCAGAAGAAAGAGAAAGAGTCGTAAAAGATTTGGTGTAGGGAGATTGGTTACCTCTCTGCATCTTGCAGCGCGGTCCGTCAGTACCTTGTGGTACGGGGCCGCTTTTTTATGCATAAAGCACGAAGTATTGACAAAAGTATGCTTTTGTGTATAATACTATTCAGAGTTTTTAGACACAATTTTCGCAAAACCTTATCCAAGGGGGACTTATGCGGATGGGAAAAATCACAGTCGTTGCCGCTCTTCTTGTGGCAGCATTCTTTGTCTCTTTCAGGGCTGGTGTCGTCATACATCAGCTCCCGATTGAGTGGGGTGTACAGCCGGGAGACTGGCTCATGATCACTCCAATCGCTTTTATGGGGGTGGTTATGCTCTTTGTAGCATACCATCTCATCGCAAAAGCGATAAAAATAATCGGCAATTAGCCGAGAACACCGGAGCGTACAGCAGTATTGTACGACTCCGGTTTGTTGTTTCCGCGGCCGAGCATCCTTATACCAAGGTTCAACCTTGGTATAAGGATGCTATTATGATTATAGCCTTATATTACAATGGTTTTATACTTACCTATACCAAGGTTGAACCTTGGTATAGATACTTGTGTCAAGAGAAAGCGCGGCGTATGCCGCGCTTTCTATTTCTATCTCCTATAGCTTTTATCGTTAATAGTTCAGCGTTTTACTGTGGCCGAGCATGCTCGCCATGCTTTAGGCCCGTTCACCAAGATTATTTCTTCCAATCTTCGATGATGAGCCTAGTTCCCTCCTGGCGGACGGTGACCTTCTGTTTTTCTCGCCATTTGAGATTACGGACCATTTCTATCGGAAGTGTGACAGCAATACTTCCATTTCCTATTTTTAATAATTTGCGCGTATTTCGTTCTCCGAGAGTTTTACGTGGCATATACGTGAGAAAATTAATTAATAAATTATATAATTTATTATATAATAAATTAATTAATTTTTTTATCCACACATAATACTTTTCTTCTTTTTTATCATTTCAACCTCTCCGAGTCGGAATAGTGCGGGATGACAAGATGGGTAGTACACAAAAACACCCCCTTTAGGGGTGTTTTTGTGACTAATGGTCAGTGTGGACCCGACTGGGTTCGAACCAGCGACCTCCTGATTGTACCGAAAAGCAAGAAGTGGAACGGCTATGCTTTTCATATCCCGTAAAAATGATAATGGTCAGTGTGGACCCGACTGGGTTCGAACCAGCGACCTCCTGATTGCAAAACAGGTGCTCTAGCCAACTGAGCTACGGGCCCACACTACTCACTATAAGGATATGGTACGGACAAAAGGACTTACTCGGGATCTCGAAAAATATATTCGCTTTGCTCATTATTTTTCGGGACAAAACAGGTGCTCTAGCCAACTGAGCTACAGGCCCAAGTGAGGAATATTATATAGAACACACCAAAAAAAGCAAGGGATTTTGGGTGTTAATTGAATAAAAAACCACCTCAATCATAGAGGTGGTATGGAAATCGGGAACAAATTTTCGCACGAACGGCGACATTCCCTCACGGATACGTATTTTTTCTTCTCCATTCTCGTTCTTTCTCTGCGTATTGCTTCCTGTTCCTCGGCCATCGCCTTTGCTTTTTTATACTGACGACAAAGAGTAAATGGGAACAAATGTAATCCATCATCCTCGAAAAGCCCAATGCCTTTTTCAGCATACTTCATAAAGGAATTATGGGCATATTTCTCTGCTGCTTTCAAAAAATGCAGGTACATATTACCCGTTGATAGAAAAGAAAAAACCGGTTCGGGGGAAAGAATGACGCGCTTCAGTAAGAACAACGATATCCTCTTCGCACCCTTTTCCGCGCATCGACAAGAAAGAGAAAAAAGGATATGGCGTTTGTATGCTCTGTATATTTCTCTCAAACCGAAAGAAATAAGAGAGCATGTGGTCAAAAAAGATTGTCTGTTCATAGCACACTCCTTTTTGTTTTTAAGCAAAACCGAATATTTGTCTTTCGAAAGTCTGAACAAACTTCTCATTGACAACCGCTTTACGCAGAAGCGCAATAAGAATTTCGTTCAAGGTTTCCGAAGCACACGAAAAGTCCGACAAGGACCCTTCTGCCACCCCTTCCACTCGCTCACGCAATTCTAGAAAAGCTTCAACGCTTTTCCCGACACACGGACCTTTTTTCAACTCTGCAAGAAGCGAGCTGAAGAAGAGATCTCCGTGATTGATGAGAATTAACCCATTCTTTCTTTGCAGTATGTCAATCCATGTCATCCCTTCAAGCAGTTCTACAAACCGCTTCTCGTCGGCGGGGGTCATTGCGGTTTTTGAAGGCGTGGCGACACTTTTTCTTCCTTGGTCGTCTCTCAGCAGTGTTTTTTTGCTCATTTCCCAAAATTCTTTTGAAGTTACCAAAAATTCCAGATTTCACCATACCATACACTCATTTTGTTTGTCAAATGCTTGTGTTGAAAAGATGTGTATGGGATGTATAATGATTGTATGAGTAACCGCTATGAAATGCCAAACGAGGTAGAAGTAATGGTGCCTGAAAAGGCCATTCATAAAGTGGCACAGATTTATACTGAGCATCTCATGCAGCCAGGTAACGCTGAAGCACTTATTTCCGAGGCGCTTGAGCGTATTGGACGTAAAGAGAAGAACACTATTAATGCCAATGAGGTTCGCATTGCGGCACTGGAACGTGTTGCTGAAGATAACGGCGGTGTATTACCTGAAGGTTCACTGCGTGATTTGTATAAAGAAAAAGTTATTGAAGAAATTACGGAGATAATGTGTGCTGAGCCGTACGATCCCACTGATCCTGAGAGAGTTGTAGAGTATTACAACAAGCCACAACAGCTTCTTATTGCACATGAGCCATTTCGGGTAATGTTTTCCGGTGAGATAAATAAGATTACGAAGGATATTTTAGGAGATGAACGTCTTGCGTTCAACATTGCTGAGACGGGATAACTAACGGTTCTAGATTCCGAAGCTGGATCCTGAATCACCAAGTACCATTTTCACTAAAGCGAAAAAAGTGCTCGGCACGAGTTCAGGATGACGATGTTTTGTTTTTAGACAAAAAACTGACCTTCGCGGTCAGTTTTAGAGTGTCTATGTAAGCGGTTTGATGTCGAATTCGTCTGTACTTCCCTCTTTGAGATATGCGAAATAGAGGAGTACTTCGACACCGGGAAATGTTTCTTCGACGATTTTCTTTGCCTCCTCAAGGTCTTTGGTGTGCTGAGTAAGTTCTCGTTCTCTAGCTTCGAAATCCATTGCTTCATAAGCGCCGCAGTCTTCATGATTCAGCAGAATGATTTTTGTGACAGAATGTTTTTTCACCGATACGGTGAGGTCGCGAATCACTGCATCTTTAAATCCTTCACTCTGCGGGCGGACGAGATCCTGGATTGCCCCACCGCGAGTGATGAGGTCGCATTCACCGCCGAGCTCTTTAATAAAATCTGCGACATAATTGCGTCCATCTCCTCTTTGATGAAGGCGGAAGTCTTCACAGGTAATAAGTGCGTGTGTGCAAGTGTGCATATGGAAATAGTGAATGAATAAAATTATAAGAGCCTGTTCGTAATCTCATGTCGTGCGTGATATGCCCATATACCGAGCGAAAATCGTGAAAAACGTTGATGGAGTACTGCCGTACTTCGAGACGTTTTGAGCGATTTGCAGCCGGTATATGGGCATATCAGCCGACAAGGACAATTTTATTCATTCAATTCCGTTGAGATTGTGAACAGGCTCTAAGTTATGACTTATCGGAACGAATTCTTCCTCCAATATTTCGCCAGCGTCTCATTGCCTTTGTGCGCGCAAGTTCACGCTGAAGGCGTGCTGACGCTGTCGTGAATTGATTCACATCAACACGGCGACTCTCTTCCATCACTCTTTGTGCCTCTTCTTTTGCTCTCTCCAGGCGTTCTTCGTCGATTTCTTCTGCTCGTTCGGCCGTGTCTGCCAAAATAACCGTCTTCTCATGCATCACTTCCACAAAACCACCGGACACCGCCATCACATCACGAGTGCCGTCTTCTTTTTGTGTTTCGATAACACCCGGAGAAAGTGCTGTCACCATCGGCACATGGCCGGTAAGCACAGTCAACTCCCCTGCCAACGTGGGCAAGGTTAGCGAGGTAACCGTCTCTTTGGAGACAACGCGCTCAGGTGTAACAATTTCGAATGTAAACATAGTAATTATTTTTAGGGTTTTCTTGGGGAGACCGAGCACCACATTGATGTGTTTAGAAATATATATATTCAGCTCAGTAATCATACTACTGAGGAGATTATAAACTCATAATAATCATAGATGTGGTGCTCGGTGACAGAAGAGTGTGTGATGACAAAAAGAATATTTACTTCCCCACCTCATCTATACCGCCTTTCATGTAGAAGTCGTCCTCACTTTTCTCGTCGTATGTTCCTTCCAGAATTGCTTTGAAGGCCGCTACTGTGTTCTTTAGCTTCACATACTTCCCGGGATGACCGGTGAAGACTTCCGCCACATGGAATGGCTGTGAAAGGAACTTTTGAATCTTACGAGCACGATATACAATTTGCTTGTCCTCATCAGACAATTCTTCCATTCCGAGAATGGCAATAATATCCTGAAGGTCTTTATATCGCTGAAGCACTTTCTGCACACCGCGAGCCGTCTCATAATGCTCCACGCCGACGATTGCCGGGTCGAGAAGGGTTGAGGTGGATGCAAGCGGATCGATTGCCGGATAGATTCCCTTTTCGGCGAGATCACGTGCCAAGACCACAGTGGAGTCGAGGTGGGCAAAGGTTGTTGCCGGTGCAGGATCGGTGAGGTCGTCGGCCGGCACATACACCGCCTGAAGCGAGGTAATAGAGCCCTTATCGGTGGAGGTGATGCGTTCTTGGAGCTCTCCCATCTCTGTTGCCAGAGTCGGCTGATAGCCCACGGTTGAGGGCATGCGACCAAGAAGCGTGGAGACTTCGAGTCCTGCCTGAGTAAAGCGAAAGATATTATCCACGAAGAGAAGCACATCCTGACCTTCTTCATCACGGAAATATTCCGCCATTGCCAAACCGGAAAGCGCCACACGCGCACGGTTGCCCGGCGGCTCATTCATCTGACCGAATGTCATCGCCACCTTATCAAGCACACCCGCTTCTTCCATTTCTTTATAGAGATCATTTCCCTCACGGGTGCGTTCACCCACACCGGCAAATACAGAATATCCACCATGCTCTTTAGCGATGTTGTTGATGAATTCCTGAATGATCACCGTCTTTCCCACGCCGGCACCACCGAAAAGACCAACCTTTCCTCCCTTGGCAATCGGACAGATGAGGTCGATGACCTTAATACCCGTTTCAAGGATTTCTGTTTCCTTGGATTGTTCGGTGAATGACGGTGCTTCGCGGTGAATGGGATAACGCTTCACTGCCCGCGGAGTTTCTTTATTATCAATCGGCTCGCCCAAGACATTGAATATGCGTCCGAGTGTTTCTTTACCTACAGGCACAGAGATCATTTCTCCGGTGTCTACCACTGTGTCGTTTCGTGTGAGTCCTTCCGTGGTCCCCAGAGCGAGTGCTTTTACTCGATTGCGCCCTGTGTGTTGCTGTACTTCCAAGACGAGCGTTTCTTCTTTGCCGCTTGCATCTTTTTTCTGCACGTGCAGCGCGGAGAATATTTTCGGAAGCGACTCGGGGAAGCTGGCCTCAACGACGGCCCCAATGACTTCTGTGATAAATCCTGTGTTTGAATGTGTGTCGGACATGATGTTAGGAGATTAAAAATTAAACATCGAATTACGAATATGTACAAATATACAAATTACAAATGGGTATATCAATGGGAAAGACACGGCTATATTTGTAATTTGTATATTTGTAATTCGTTTACTCAGCTAAAGCATTTGCGCCGGCTGCGATTTCGCTGATTTCGGCGGTAATCGTCGCCTGACGCTCTTTATTATAAAAGAGGGTCAATTCCTCCACCATTTCTCCCGCGGCCTCCGTTGCGGCATGCATGGCATTCATACGTGCAGAGTGTTCGGACGCATTTGATTCGAGGAGTGCCTGGTACAGCTGAATATCGATAAGGCGCGGGATGAGATTACCCAGTACTTCAGTAGCGGACGGTTCGAAGAGATACGCAATCGGTGAAAACGGCACCTCCCCTTCCTTCTTGCAGTGTCTTTGACGTTTTTCTTCAATAAAGGCACGTCGTGTTTCGAGCTTTCCTCCTCTTCCTGCAATACCGAGATATTCATCTTCGGTGCAAATATCTACCGGAAGGAGCTGCTTTACGCGTGGTGTCTGTGTGCCGACATTGATGAAATCGGTGTAGGCTACGAGCACCTTATCGTATGCTCCCGCGAGGAACCCTTCTGTTGCTGTATGCGCGATAGGGCGAATCTCTTCAAATGATGATACCGAATCTTCTTTAGGGAATGCGGCTGTAATGTCGTAGCCATAGTGTGTATACATTTCTTTTCCCTTTTCCCCCACCACGATGAACGTGACTTCGCGCCCCTGTTCTTTCTCGTATTTCTGAATCGAATCGTGCGCTTTTTTCATCACGGAGGTGTTAAATCCGCCACAGAGTCCACGATTGGAAGCGATGAGGATAATGAGTGTTTTCTTCGCGCTGTTGCGCGGATTGGGTGTTTCAAGGAGCGGATGAGAAAGTTTTTCATCAGAACATGCGCCAATGGATTCAGCGATATTGAGAAGTGTTTCCCAAGAGAGGTTGGCGTATGTGCGGGTGGCAAGTACCGCGGAAATCGCTCGACGCATCTTTGTGGCGGCAATCATCTCCATCGCTTTTGTAATCTTTCGAGTACTTCCGACGGATCGAATACGTGTTTTGATTGTTTTGAGATTTGCCATACGGTATTTTCGGAAAGGACGGTCCTGTCTGCAGGACGGTGAAAAGTGTAGTGTAATGTTTTTTTATTCTTTTTCCTTCTCGAGATAATCGAGCGTTGCGCGGTAGTCAGTGATAAGCGCTTTCAGTTTCTCTTCGAGTTCATCGTTAAATACCCCTTTTTCAGCGAGCTCGGTGAGCACCTCCTTGCCCGATGTGTCGGCATAGGCGTACAATCCTTCTTCAAAGGAGCGCACGTGCTCTACCGGCACATCATCCACAAAGCCATGCAGGAGTGCGTAAAAAACGATTACCTGCTTTTCGTCAGCAATCGGCGCATACTGACCCTGCTTGAAGACTTCTGAAAGACGTTTTCCGCGTTCCAGGCGCTGCGCTGTCTCTTCATCAACATCAGAACCAAATTGAGCAAATGCCGCAAGTTCACGATACTGTGCCGCCTCAATACGCATCTTGCCGGCAACTTTTTTCATGACCTTTGTTTGTGCTGATGAGCCCACACGCGATACGGAGAGCCCGGCATTTACCGCAGGACGTACACCTTGGTGAAAGAGATCGGTTTCAAGATAGATTTGTCCGTCGGTAATGGAAATTACATTGGTCGGGATATATGCAGACACGTCGCCTGATTGGGTTTCGATAACGGGAAGTGCGGTAATTGACCCGCCACCGTAATCATTATTCAAACGACACGCGCGCTCAAGCAAACGCGAGTGGAGATAGAAGACATCTCCCGGATACGCTTCACGGCCCGGCGGGCGACGAAGAAGGAGTGAAATTTCTCGATAGGCAACAGCATGCTTGGAGAGATCATCGTAAATCACAAGCACGTCTTCACCTTTATCAAGGAAATATTCGGCAATTGCAGTGCCGGCATACGGAGCAATATATGAAAGAGAGGCCGGATCCGATGCTCCTGAGAGCACCACAGTTGTGTACTCCATTGCTCCGTGTTCTTCGAGTTTGGCGACAATGCCGGCGACTTTCGACTCTTTCTGACCGATTGCCACATACACGCACTTCATGTTTTTACCTTTTTGATTAATGATTGTGTCGATGGCAATTGCTGTCTTTCCTGTTTGGCGATCGCCGATGATAAGCTCACGCTGACCACGACCAATGGGCACCATCGCATCAATTGCCTTCATGCCTGTTTGCATCGGCACCGACACAGATTGACGTGTAATCACACCCGGGGCCACCTTCTCCACCGGATAAAAGGCATCACTTACAACAGCTCCCTTGCCATCAAGTGGTGTGCCAAGCGGACCAACCACCCGACCGATCATTCCCTCACCAACAGGCACCTCAAGAATACGCCCTGTTGCTTTTACCGTGTCTCCCTCCTTCATATCGCCATATTCACCGAGAACGATAGCGCCAATCTGCCCTTCCTCAAGGTTCATCACAACGCCAAAAGCGTCGCTCTCTCCTTCACCGAATGAAAGCATTTCCGACATGCGTGCTTCAGGGAGACCACTTACGGTAACGATACCGTCGCCGATTGCAACAACCGTACCAAATGATGTGTCGGAGATATCGCGGGTGAAGCCGGCGATACGTTGTTTGAGTTCATCGATGATGATGTCTTTCATGATTAGTATGTCAGTATGTTAGTAAATTAGGAGGGTAGTATGTCAGTATGAATCGCTGCTACGCAGCTCCTTTTATTGGTAAATATTTGTACCATTTGTAGATTTGTAATTATTCGTACATTCGGAGTCCTTGTAATTTGTTCTAATGTGTTTTCAGTGCAGTACTGAGTTTCTTCAATGTGTGTTTGAGGCTTCCGTCGAGGAGGCGATTTTCATATCGGAGGGTAACGCCGCCAAGAAGCGACATGTCTGTCTTCTCAGAGAGCTCAACGAAAGTAGCATTCGTCTTTTCTTTTACATACTCCGTAATAATATGCTTCTCGCTTTCCGAGAGCTCTTTCGCTGAAGTAACATGAGCATGAACCCTTCCCTCTTCTCTATCATATAAGCGCCGAAGAGCCTCAAGAATTTCGTCTGCATACGGCAACATCATGTCTTCGGAGAGCACAGTGCAAAAACGGCTGAGAACCTCGGCACGTTCCTCACCGCCTTCTTCGAGGGCGGCTTTGAGTGCGCGGGCATAATATTGTGGGCTCGGTTTTTTCATAATTCAGTAAGTCAGTACATGAGGAGGGTAGTATGAATCGCCGCTTCGCGGCTCTTTATGATTCATTACGAATCTCTTCTACAAGACTCTTTTGGGTTTCCGAATCGAGTTTTCCCAATACTTTTTCCAAAGAAAGCACCACTAAATCAGCGGTCTCTTCGCGAAGCTCGTTTTTCAGCTGTTTTCTTTCCTCTTCCATGCGAGCATGTTCTTTTTCTGCCTCACGCTGCATGTCTTCTTTCATTTCCGTGAGTGCCGCGACACGGTTCTTTTCCGCGTCTTCCCGTGTTTTTTCGAGGAGTGCATGTGCCTCTTTTTTCGCTTCAGCAAGCTTTTCTTCGTACCCACTGTGTGCTTTTTTCAGCTGTTCGTCGGCCGCTTGGGCGTCTGCAATTCCTTTCTCTACTTTTTTGGTACGTTCCTCAAGAACATGTGTGAGCGGCTTCACTACAAAGAAATACAAAACAGCCAAGACAATGGCAAAGTTGATTACTTGGGCAATGAGAAGCCCGACATCAATGTGAAATGATTCGACGATTGGATTCATACGAGAGCTTATAGCTGATAGCTTTTAGCTTATAGGCGCGCGCTTCGCGCGCAGTTTTTATCGTTATGAGTTTCGAGCAAGTGGTTTACACCCTTATCCGGGGAAAATTCGAGAAGTTGTTAGTTTTTAGTGAGTAGTTGGTAGTGCCGCGCGAGCGAAGCTCGCGCGGCTTTTATCGTTTATAGTTTTTCGTTTAATCGTTCACTTAATTAATACTAAACGCAATAACCAGTGCGTAAATAGCAACAGCTTCGGCGAATGCGATTGAGAGAAGCATTGGCACAAGAATCTTACCGGCAGCCTCAGGATTGCGACCAATGGATTCCATTGCCTTTGCGCCAATGAATCCGATTGCGAGAGCGGGGCCGAGTGACCCAATACCGATAGCAAGTGCTTTTGCAAGCATAATTCCTTCTTCCATATGTATGCAGGACCTATCTCATATTAAACCGCTCCAAAGAGTATTTCTCCCACTTCGTGTGGAGGCTTGGCAGTTCTCGCCCCGAAAATTCGACTGCGCCTTGCTTCTCGACATCACCGTACAAGTAGTACGCTTCGGTCTCCGAGACTGCAGCTCGCACGAATTTTCGGGGCGATAACAAGCCATTTAATATGAGATAGGTCCTGTTGATTAAGTAATAAAAGCGTATGATACGCACGGAAACGTGTCTCATGCGGGACACACGCTTTCGTTCGTACCACTCCTTCTTAGAGCCTGTTCACAATCTCAACGGAATTGAATGAATAAAAATTTCCTTGTCGGCTGATATGCCCATATACCGGCTGCAAATCGCTCAAAACGTCTCGAAGTACGAGAGTACTCCATCAACGTTTTTTACGATTTTCGCTCGGTATATGGGCATATCACGCACGACATGAGATTATGAACAGGCTCTTAAAAAAGAAAATGCTGATAATCCAAAGGGATTATCAGTGTCCTTCGGAGGTGTGAATTGTCAAATACGACAGCACCAATATAGCAAAAATGGCAGCCTGAATCAAACCGACCAATACCTCCAAAAAGAGGAATGGTAAGGGTAGTCCAAACGCCAATATCGCCGACATCGAAGCCAGGAGCACTTCCCCGGCAAAGATATTTCCAAAGAGACGAAAGGAAAGACTGGCCACCTTGGCGAACTCTCCAATAATCTCCACCAAACCGACAAATACATTAATCGGATTCACGATGAGCACAGTCGGATCTTTCTTTACCTGGGCAGGAATAGCAAGCAGTGCATCAATATTGATGAATGTATTGAAGTGTTTCCACGCCCCCACGGCAATCACACCAAAAATATGGCTTACCACCACGCCGATAATAGCGAGTGCGAGCGTGGTATTGAGGTCGGCGCTTCCTCCACGGAGAAATGAGATAAAGGTGTCGTGTCCGTCGACGGACGCAATATAGCCGATTGAGCCCACACCCGGGATAAGGCCGAGCCAATTATTAAGCAGAATAAAGAGAAAGAGTGCAAAAACAATCGGGAAGAATGTGAGAGATTTCTTTTTATCGCCCGTTACCGAATCGACGATGCCAAGTGCGCTTTCAATCACGAGTTCGAAAAAGCCTTGGAGTTTACCGGGCACCTCTTTTACTGAACGCCTTACGCCAATACCGATAATCAGAATGACAACAACAACAATCCATGAGGTAAAAAGTGCATTGGTAATTTCAAAGCCACCAATTTCGGCAATAGGCTCTGCGGCAAGAGAGTGAGCGTGTTCCCCATGCGACTCCCCCTCATGAAGAGCCGCCCCCTCATGGGAGGCGTCATATGCGTGTGTGTCTGTGGAGAGGGCTGTTTCTTCGGGCATAGTTAGACTGTATCCTCATCGTCCTTTTTCTGTTCGCCATCCATACGGCGAAACTCGGCAAAAGCGATACGAGCGATACCAACAACCGATATGATAAAGGAAAGCCCTAAAATAAGCAAGAAAAGCCACGGAGCAGTGCCGTATTTCTCATCAAGCCACGTACCTAAAAGCCCGCCAGCTATAGCGGGCACCAGAATCCAGCCGGTCATTGCGCCAAGTAGGCGCGGAATCGTTGTGTACATTTTCGTGTACTTCATACCCTTTTTCTAGAACCGGTCTCACTGAAAAGATTTTCAGTGAGACCGGTTCTGTTGTCATTATTATTTCACTGCTCGTGTGATGTCTTTCAATTCTTTTTGAATGTATTCATGAGCATCCTTCAGATTTTTCTTCATTCGTCGCATGACCAAACTCTCCTCTTTGGTGAGCTTTCTGCTCTTTCGTGCTTTCTCCAACACACTGCGCTGTTCTTCCAAATCTTCCACGAGTAAGGCGAATGCTTTTTTGAGCGCGTCCTCAGCTTCAGACACCTCCCTCCTTAAGGCCGCTCGCCAGAGAATGAATCGATGCCACGCATAATACAGGAGTGCAATAAGAGCCAATACAAGCACAACAAGCGGCACAAGGACTGCCATGACATGTATTGCTCGGTTTCCGAATTTCATAAGTGCCGTTTGTTCCACCGCAACGGTAACTCGTCCGGACGGCATACTGCGGGCACCGCGCGTGTCAATTACCTCGGCCCATATGGTACAGAGTCCTTGTTCAGCTCGTTTCTCCGCGACAAAGACAAAGTTTCCTGATTCGTCGTTGGTCACTCTGTATGATACAACATCTCTATTTCCTTGTTGTACAAAGACTTCCGTGGTGCCTCCCGGGTATAGAGTTTCGCCTTTTACCACTAGAAATTCTCCCTCAATAAGCTGACGAGTGTACTCGGTAATACGCGGTGTCTCAAGCGAATCAATACTAAATTCAGCGGATCGACTGATACTGTTTCCCGCTGCGTCCGTCGCACGGACAATCATAATGTAATCGCCGGGGGGAAGAGCAGGTGTTTCATATATATTACTTCCATCGTTTACCCACATCTCGGTGACATCACCGTTGATAATGATGTCATAGTGATCGATACCGGACATCGTGTCTTCGGCATCAAAGACAAACGCGCGAGTCGGCGAGGTTGGGTCGCTTGTTTCGACGGGAGTTATTGAAAGTGACGTCGGCGGTTGTGTGTCAATACGAAAACGTGTATGCCCCACACTTCCCCAGCCACTTGTGTCGTGGAACTGCACATGCATGTACCACTCACCGTCCTCCATGTCAGGAACCTCTTTTGTATCAATTGGCGGTGTGTAGACAACACTTGGCGTTGAACGAGACGAATCATCAACCAAAAGACGAACCTTGTCTACGTTGGAAGAAAGGTTCCAGGAAAACGTAGCGGTACGGACAGCATACCACTTCGACGGATCAGGATGCGTACTTGAGACAACATCGGGCGCACCGGGTCCTCCGGCGGTACTTGGTGTTGAAGAAACAGGAACAGCGGGTGATTCACCTGAGAATATATACGATGCTCCCGACACATCCGAGAGAATATTGGTACCAAGACCATCATTTGCCAGCACTGAACTTTGAGAAAAACGAATTGGCACAGATCCGACCGCCGTTGCTCGTGCGGTGACGCGAAGTAAGTGTCCGTTTCTGCCTTGGAAGCCGGGATTAAGCACAATACCTTCAAATGAAACCGTGCCACTCGTATTGGAAAAAGACGGTTCCTGTACCCATAAATCAAACAGAGATGCTGTTTTCGACACAGACAGCACTTTCATTTTATCGGACGGAAAGCTGATACTGCCGGAAACGGCGTTCATTGCTCTGTCGACACTGTCGACATACACGGTAAATGAAAACGTATCGCCGACCGTATAATTCCGATCCGACGGCGAGAGTACAAGCTCGGCGGCATGCGCCGCAAACGGAGTGAGGTATAGAATACAGGCAATGGAAATGCTTGCTACGACGTGTGAGGAGAATATCGTTCTTTCCATATGAGATGAACACCAAGTATGATGATTACTATCAGTATACCAAAGAGAACGTACCCCGTCTTATCGCGAGTGAGGATAACTTCACGTGTATTACCATTGCCATCGACAGCAATGACTGTCATGTCAGTGGGCAGCCACCTTTGTTTGACTCTGTACGGACTTTCAACACGAAGACAACCATATCCGAATTCGCACACTTGATAATGATCAATACCGCTGCCTTTATCTTGGGTGGCGAAGAGAAGTGTCGGTGCTCCATTGAACAACGATGCATCCCAAACGAGCTCCGGAGTAAAAAGCTCCGGAGGTTCGCGATCGGTGAGCGTCGCAGGGCGATCCGGCTCTGAGGCATGGGGAGTCCAGGGAAGTACCGACACTTCGTAGGGAGAAACGGACACATCCGCTTCCGTGCCGTGTCCGTCGTGAAGAAGAACGCGACACGATTCACACATGATTGGTGCTTTTTTTGCGGCGACACCATGTGCCACGACGGAAAGAAGAATACTCTCTTTGGTATTAAATCCGCCCGGCGTGATGCCTGAGAACACAACGCCACTTTCCTCGACATGTGGTTCTTCAATCCAGAAATTGATAATAGAATTAGCGTCTACCACACGGGTTATTGCCAACGCTTCAGGATCAAACATAATTGTGCCCTCCACCGCATTGACTGTCTCCCCTTCCGTATCAATAACGACACGGAATATCTGTTCATCATATACGCGCATGGGACCATATTCCGGCACGACCCACATATGCGCGGCGAAAAGCTGTGCGGGCACAGTGCACAACAAAAAGAAAAAGAAGAATGTGGTATAAAAGTAGGTCATATTATCCCGTCCAGTGATATGCCATGATACTGAAGTCTACGAATGTGACAGCACCGTCGCCGTTTAGGCGTTCGCCTTCTGTGATGAAGAACGCATCACTGAGCACACGTTTGTACCAATATGCGGCAATAGAGAAATCAACGAAGTTTACCCTGTCGTCGTAATTGACATCGCCTATAAGAAAACCCCCTGCCCTTTTGAGAACTGTCTGATTACCCACGAGAAAAGCAACAAGCTGGCTTTCCGAACTCACACTCACCCCGTCCACCGTCTTGGAGCGGGTATGATGCTGCCCTTTTTCAAGCGATGATGTGTCGAATTGATATATGTAGGCACCAATGTCGTCAGTTTCCGTATTGACGAATACCGGATTACTTGATGCAACCATGATGGACACATCTGATTCGGGTATGGATTGACCAAAGATGGCGATTGTCTCACCTTGTGTTACTTCACGCTTGTCCACATCGATGGTCGGTGCAAGAAAAATACCGGAGATATTAGTGGACGCACCGCGTGTCACTTCTACCGAAAACGTGAAGGGTGTGGAACGTCGATGTTCGTCGTCGGTACCGTATACCGAGAATGTGTAGTCTCCGGCATCAAGTCCGGTGAGTGTTGTATTGAAACGGGCGTCCGGCCCTGCCACGGTCGTGATTGCGGGCATGCCGTCTTTGAGAATGGTTACTGTTGAAAGCGGGTAGGCACGTCCGGAGAATGACACGCTGGTAATGGGATCGGACGGTGGCGCAATACCACCACCTCCACCGCCTCCACCGCCTGCGGGAGGACAGGAGCCACAATCATCTGCACAGGAAGAGCAGTCTTCGTCTCCATTACAGGTACCATCGCCACACACGGGACCGTCGTATTCACTATTGTCTGCTTTGCTATCACAGCCGGGATCGTCGGGATGGTCGATGAGTCCATCATTGTCGTTGTCTTGCCCGTCGTAGCACTGCGGGCCGGGCACGATTTCAATCTGAAACGATGACGTACTCGACGCATCAAGCACCGTGCCATATCCCAAAAGGGCACAGACGCTCATCACTGCAATGATACGAAAGGACATACTCATGTTTAACTTGCTGTTACCGTTAAGACCATGTCGATGGAATAGGTATCAGCGCTTTGTTCTGCCGGAATGAGCTGGTCAATATCCACGCCCGTCACATCCCAATAACAGCTCGTATCAGCGCCACTACCTGCAGAGAGAATGGTGATAGAGTCGGTCGTTCCCTCTTCAAACGATGCTTCAGAACCGAGAGTAAGATTCGACGATGAACATCCTCCCTCGGGAGTAATAACACCGTTGGTTGCCGCATCCACACTCATCTGCCCACCATAACTATCGGTGTCGCCACCGTCGCTTGCACCCGATCCGTCATTAAAATCATAATAATCACTTGATCCGTCCCAAAGATCGGTTGAGGCTTGAGCGGCAACGGTAAGTGTCCATTGATCATTTGCCGTGCCATTTTGCACGCGAATTTTCTCACCCGAAACACCAAATACTCCGGTGGCGGTCTGCGATGTGATTGAGGCACCGACGGCCGCCATCGTCATAGATGGAGAGGATACCGAATCACCGCCTGAGTCGACGATGTCAACGGTAAGTGTTCCGGCGGGAACAAGTGTGTCGAGTGCCACACCTGTGATACCAACTTGGTCTGCGATGAAGTCGCGGTTTTCATCGCTTCCGCTGGCTTCGTGACGGAGATTGAGTTCCATATACTCGCCTAATCCGAGACTGTCGGCGACGATAGCAGCGATGCGACCGCCTGCCGGCACACCGGTGGTGCTTTGGTCACCTCGGTGATAGGAGAGGCCGGAGCCGTACTGTACCTCCGTGCCACTGCGATACCAGCGGAAGTGCTCCGCCACGCGAGCAGAGTCGACGGCTGTCGTGCGGGCAAACCAAGAAGCAAAGAGGAGCCAGTCGTGCTCATCGCTGTCACCGCTTATGCGAGAGTTGTTTGTTGCATTATCGTGCACACCGGCGTCATCTTCATCTTCTTGATTGAAAGGATATGCACCGGTCGTCTCGCCGGCGCGGTTGGCATCATAGCGCACGCGGACATAATCAGCGGTGTCCGGAAACTTCACAACTGTCATCGTCGCCTCATCGAGCGCTCCACCAGCCGTCTCTGAAGCGGATCCCCAGTCGATATTCAAGACATCATTTGCCGACGCTTCGATGAAGCCGGCCCACTGCACCCAGGCATCGTTGGCACCGTTACTTCGGCGCATATAGGAAACAACGCGGGAAGCAGGTACTTCAGTGTCGTCAAGCTTCAAGCGATACGTGGCACCCTTTCGGCCGGAAGGCGAATCGGCATAGATACTGTAGATGACCAGATAATGCCCCGCTTCTTTAAGGGTGACATCATTGCCTGAGACCCATTCAATAATCGAATTGTCGGTTTCCGCGTCTTCGTTTTCCCAACCGAATTCATTCCAGGTTGGATCTGCGGTGCTGTAGCCAAGGGTGCCGGTGAAGGTGATGTCGGATGTTCGTCGTACTTGCAGATATTCCGAATCATCCGGCAAGCGAATAATCTGAATACCGGAGCGATTCGCAAACTGATCGGCAGCGTCAGTGGAGGCGGTATCACCGAGATTTTGCACATGGATGGTGATATCGTCGGCACTGCCACCCGAGACGGTATGATCAATATAAGCAACCGTCACCACGCCATCCTCGGCTGCGTTTCCCGAGTCACGACCATATCCGGACGCCATGCCGTATACACTTGAAAGCGCTGTGCCTCCCACCTTAATCGTGGTGCGGACAACGTGACGATTGTTGTTGCCAATATCGTTGTAGTCGAAGCTCGTATTGGTGATGATGAGATAACGGCCTGAATTTTGGATACGGAACGCTTGATTGCCCGTTTGCCGCGTAATATCCGACGACGTTTTCACTTCCGTGTCATAGGTTAGCGTGTTTTCGACATCATTAAGGTTGGTGATAAGCGATCCGCTTCCGGCACGCGCAATGTAGGCATCACCCACCGCTGCATGCACGTTGACGAACGGCGTAAGCGCACACAGAAGCACCCCACACACCAAGACACTCTTTATGAGGAAGGGTGAATGTATACTCATATGTGTTTCTCTGATGTGATACCACTCGCTTCGTGCCATGTCACCTTGAATTATACCCCGAACCATTCTCATTGAAAATACACTGAGCGCATGCATGTGGTAGTCATGTCTTAGAGCCTGTTCACGGTTCTTGTGTACAAAAAATATATTGTCATTCCGGGCTCCTGCCGAGCTTCACTTTCACTGAACACATTAAAGAATTATGGACGATAGAAGAAAAAATAAAAAGTATTTTACTATATATGGCATTGGTGGAAGTGGGGCTCTGGTGACCCGGAATCTTCGTTATTTTGTTTCTTGAAGTTATTCGGGGAGATTCTGAGTCGAGCTCAGAATGACATGTTTTCGCAGTCCTCACACGCATATCGTAATCATTATTAAATCAAGCAATCGCGCCGCACATATGTGCGGCGCGATTGAAAGAGAGAACGAAGCCAGTCCTAGCCCTTACTCTTTCTCTTGGGAACACGTACTTCCTTGCCCGGAGAGAGGGTGTAGGGTGGTTTGAGTTTATTCACCTTCACAAAGAGTTTCCATGGGATACGAAACGCCTTTGAAATTGTTTGTATATCGTCCCCTTCTTGCACAGTATAGGATACCCAACGTTTAATCCACTGCGCTTTTTTCTTGGCAACATATACCATGAAAAGTAGCCACACGATACCGATGAGGATAATAATCTCCACAATCAATCCTCCAATGGTCGGCATGGAGAACAGCCAGTACGAAGAACCTTTGAGCGTCGTGAGTGCTTCGCCGCTTTCCGTACCAACACCGGCCGCCTCCCCTTTATCATAACTCACGGCAAGCGATGTGCGGTACCACCCGCCCCAGAAAGGCTTTTTGAGCTCGAAGTTTTGCTCAAATGTCTCACCGCGAAGAACAGGGAACTGCCCGCCGTGTTCATGGTAGAGAAATCCAAGGAGATGGCGCGTCTTTACACTGATATCGACATCCACGGAGACATTACCCGAGTTTTCCACTGAGGGCGTGAGGAAGAAACTGCCGTCGTCGCGCTTTGTAACGACAAAATCGCTGATGGTGATATCGCGTACCAGCTCACCCGGAACAGTGATGGCAACGCGCAACCCAAGACGAGTGGAAAGATTCACACCGGCTTTCTTTTCTTCATCCTCCTTTCTTTTCCTGAATGACAATACACCCATTATGCTCTCCAACGCTGGCATGTGCGGGAATGGTGATGGTAAACGGTACCAATTCATTGGTGCCCGGCTCAAGTGTGACCTCGCTCTTCTCAAGCTGAATCCAAGCACCGACAGTGTCTTTCGTATCCGACATCTGCTCACAGGCAAACGCCCCGCCGGTGGAAGGTGTGGAATCGGTTGCATAGACAAGCGCTGTCTTTGTTTCTTGCTTATTGTTTACCACGCGCACCCCCTCTTCAATGACTGTGCCCGGTTCCGCCGTATGCACAAAAATAGAATCAGTACGTGGATTATCTTCTTGCGGAAATGCCGGACGTCCGCCCAAACCGCCGTATTCAATGGCATAGGTAAAAAACGGGGCAAGGAAAAGAAACGTGGCGAGAATACTACCGACAAGTACGTTGTGTGTCTGACTTACCATAATTAGCTTGCAGCAATGGAGAGTACCATATCAATACTATAATCGGATGCTGCGGGTTGTTCGGCGGGAATCTCCTGGCTAATGGAAACGCTTCGCACCGTCCAATCACCGATATCATCAGATCCTGAAGCACCGGTGACAACGGTGATGGTATCTGTGGTTCCTTCTTCAAATGCGTCTGATGAGCCGAGAGTGACGCTCGTCGTGGTGCATGATGCGCAATTTCCGGTGGCAAGAGTTGCGCCGGATGCGTCAACGGTCATCTGACCACCAAGACTATCGGTATCACCGCCATCGGTACATCCCGACCCGCTTGCATCGTTGAAGTCAAAGTCGGTTCCCGCACTATCCCAGACATCGGTTGTTGCTGAAGCAGCAAGTGTCACCGACCAACCGTTGTCGGCTGCATCAGGATTGGAAACATAAATTTGCTCCGTTGCGGTACCGAATGAGCCGGTGGATGTTTGACACGAGAAACTAAAGTTGACGGCGTTCATGCTCATGGCAGGTGAGCCGACCGATACATAACTGCCGTCTACAATGTCGACAGCAAGTGTTCCCGGGTTAATGGTTTGGGAAAATGTGGATGTGGATGATGCATACACAAGCGCGATGCCGCTTGAAAGCGCAACAAGTGCGATAGATATCATTACCGCAATTGCGACATTCCATCTTTCCACGATGTATTGAAGTATCATATAACAAAAAAATATGTGCTATTAATTCCTCTTATTATATCAATTTTGCACCACACAGAACACTCTTTTTCAAGGGATAACACAGCAAACCACACAAAAATATTTTTGGCAAATTATACTGTATATGGTACACTTGTACGCGCTACGGGCTGTAGCATAGTGGTAGTGTGCACGATTCGGGTTCGTGCGGCGGCGGTTCGATTCCGCCCAGCCCGACCAAAGGGAGGGGTGGAATGCCACACCTCAGATGCTAAATATTCTCCATACATTAAATTACCCCCCAAAGGGTCTAAACTATATGTATTGGGCACTTAGCTTATGAGGTGTGGCATGTACGGAATCGAACGGCGGAGTATGTCTGGCGACTTAATTGTTTGTCATCCCGCACTTGACCCTAAACCACAAGCGGTCGGATACAATACGGGATCTTCCCGAATATCCTCAAAGACAAAAGAAGAACGGGCCATAGTACAGTGGCAGTATGTACCCATGGGGTGGGTATGGCGGCGGTTCGATTCCGCCTGGCCCGAACGAACGAAGTGAGTGAGGGTCAGAGGGATGCAACTGCTTGCATCCCGTGCGGAATCGAAGGGCCGGAATATATCCTGCGCTTGCGCAGGATTTGAGGCGCCGTCCAAGAGTACTTGGCGAAATACAAGCTTCAGCGCAGTATTTCGGTTAGTAACTCTGGGACGATTCGCCTGGCCCGAACGAGAAAACCCGAGGTTAAACCTTTGGATTTATCCAAAGGTTTAACCTCGGGTTTTCCCTCGCGCTACAAAAAACCACCGTGTTTCAGGTGGTTATATCATGCCAAGCTCATAGGCAAAGCTTTTTCTTCTTTCCAATTCCTCCTTCGGACTATGTTTTTCCTCACGTGGAGAAAAGAAAGAGGAAAATAGAGCAATTATTTCTGGGAAAAGAATACCTTCCACATCATCAAGTGGTACATTTACCGCATTAAAAGTAACAAAAGCACTTATGCCTGAATGGAAATCACCGGAAAATGTGCACTGACCATTCTCAAGATTAATCAATGTTGTATGTTGCATAGCAAAAAATATTTTTGTTTTGAAATTTTCCACCATTGACAATACAACATTTTAGAAAATTACACAACATCCCCCACGACCATATGCACAATATGCTCCATAACCTCTTTTTTCGTCGCCCCCACGTTCTCCATTGCACTGTGGAGCGGTGAGGTGGCGGTGAAATCAGGTGTGGTGCGTACATCACGCACGATAATTTTCTTTGGTGTGAGCGTGAGATCCACGCGAATGAATCCTTCAAGCGAGAGCGCATCGGCTGTGGCACGAGCGGTTCGTTCGGCGTCTTTCCCCTCTTCTTTTGACCATACCTGAGGTATGCCGGCGATTGTAGATACCGGAGGGAATACATATCGTTCTTCTCCGCGAAATTCGTCAATGAGGTACACGCTCATATGTTTTCCCTGCACGTCTTCTTCTACAAACACATCGCGCACGCCAGGTTGCATATCTGAAAGTGTATGTTCCACCTCTTCAATAGCCATAAGTGGTGAAGCCATGTGGGCATTCTCTTCCACAGGAACACTCACAATGCGGAGCGGTAAAGGATGCGTTCGCACAATCGCCAATGCCACCTCTTGAGCACTCGGCGCATCATATGCTCGGAGCGAAACCGCATGCGGTGTGTGTATGTCGTTCTCCTTGAGGAGCGTGGCACGTCTTTCCGGATGATGAGCGGCTTGTTCCACAAAAGGAGACGCTCCTATATACGGAATACCATGCTGCTCGGCGAGGGTTACTATGCATACGGACATAGGTGACGCACCGGGAAAGACGGGCACCACAAGAGAAAGTGTGTCGAGTATACGTGAGGGTTCCACATGTATTCCGCCTTTCCACCACTTCCCTTTCTCATCGACAAAAATATCTTCCGTATCGTATACAATATCTTCACATGCGCGAATGAGTGCCGCGCCAAGTTCGAGCGAGCGCTCGCGTTCGTGTGCTTCTCCTCCCCGTATGATACCAATGCGTTCTGCGTACATGGCTTAAGTATAGCAGACAAACAAACGATAAACTATTAACTGTTGAACGACCCTAAAACATGACAAGTCATGCTCGGGCACGTAAAAATAAGTTGTCATTCTGACCCCCGAGCCGGAATCTTACAAAACCAAAGACTATCTTTGGTATGTATACCAAAGATAGTCTTTGGTTTTGTTCGTCATCCCCTTTTCGAACAGGAAAATACAACAAAATAAAAAGGGGTGGATATACCCCTTTCAAAAACGTGTAAGAAAATTGTAGTAACGCCGGCTCTCAATTTCCTTTCCCCTGAGTTCTTGTGCTCTCTTCTCCGCGATTTCATAATCACAAAAGAAGGTCTTGATACCTCTTTTAAGGAGAGTAGAGACGTTCTCAAATTTAATTCTTCCTGTATACCGTAGATGTTCTACGACACAATAGAGAACGTTAGAATCTTCAGTGACCGCCTGCCCATCAGTAGTTAAAATATTGTGTCTCATGTCTGCTGTATCTTTTGTTTACCATTACTCTCTATACACAATACTCGAAAAGGTCATTATGTCAATCTCCGAAAGGACGGTCCTGTCTGCAAGATTCTCATTTTTATGGTGTAATGTTGTCTCGCTTATAATGAGTGAAGACGGACTTCGTTGATTAGACAACTATTTCTTGATTGTATCACGCTTTTTACGATGGCGGGCGATTGAGAGGCGATGTGCCTCACTATTGGCAAGGAGGATTGCACTTTCATGCTCGGTGGTAAGCTCTTTATCGCCAAGAATCTCTCGCGGCTTGTGTTTTTCATCCTTCACCACAGACACAATCGGGGTACCGACACCCGCTTCTTTGAGCACACGCTCTGCACGATTCTTCTGTGCTTTACCGCCGTCGATCACAATCAGTTTGGGATACTGCCATTCAGGATGCGCAAGCCTGCGCGAGAGAATCTCGGCAAGCGCACCCACGTCGTCGCCCGGCTTTGCTTCTTTCAGAGAAAATGTGCGGTATTCACTCGTTGCTTTCTCCCCTCCCTCAACCACACTCATCACCCCCACAGCATCACTGCCTCCCATATGCGCCGTGTCATATCCTTCAATGCGATAGCTATCCTCCTCTTTTGTATCACGCTTAAGGAGAGCAATATCATGCACGTGCTCCAGATTAAAGAGCATACGCTTGAGCCGTGACGCTTCTTCAAATTCTTCCTTTTTGGCGGCTCGGAGCATATCGCGCTCCAGCTTTTCAATCAACACTTTTTTCTTCCCTGAAAGAAACATCTCCAAGCGTTTGATATGCTTTCGATATTCTCGTGCATTCATCTCACCCGTGCACACACCCGGACACAGTGCAATCTGACAATTAAAACACGGTTTTCCCGAATGTGGTGTGCACGTGTCTCGAAAGGGAAAAATTTTGCGGATGATTTTAAGCGCTTCACGAATCACACCACCTTTGGGAAACGGTCCGAAAAAAGAGCGCACATCCTGCTGTCCGTCTTCAGCAAAAAGCTCTCGCCCACGACGAAGCAGTACGCGCGGGAACTCTTCATCGGTAATGACAATATAGTAAAAACTGGTATCGCTCTTTTCTTTGGAATTATATGCCGGCTGATGCTTCTTAATTAACACTGCCTCACGAATAAGCGCATCAAGGACTGATTCCGTTTCTTCAAACGTCACTTTCTTTGCCGCCTCAGTCATTCTTTCAATAAGCGGGCCGCGAGAAGTGGCGGTGTCGGCATTGAAATAGCTGCGCACGCGGTCTTTGAGCGACGTGGCTTTTCCCACATATAAAATCTTCCCCCGCCCATCACGAAAAAGATACACACCGGGCGCATCAGGAAGCGTTATTTTTTTGAGATCTTCGCGGGTCATAGATGAGTTGAGAGTAAAGAGAGGAGAGTTGAGAGAATGTAACTCCTTCAGTATATATTATTTTGGGCCGTGAATCTCAAAACTATTTTTGAAAAACCTTATTTTTAGCCATTTTTGAATTTTTTATCGGATTTTCACACACACATTTAAGCCATATTTTGAGTTTTGAGATTCACGGTTTGGGGTGTTGACAAAATATGTGTCATGGTATATATTTATTTTCAGTTTCGCAATAGCTTAGAAAAATACCTTTGATCCTTCAAAAGAAAAAACTATGGAAAAGAAAATTGTCATATGCAACTGGGGTTCATGGGGATACATGGATCGTAGCAATCCCGTAGACGAAGCTTGCTACAATGAACAAACAGAAATCATTCAGAAATACCTTGAGGGAAAAGGATTCTCTGTAACTGTTGTTAAACAAAAATTACAGCCCGGTGATTTTGAGCCATACATGGGTGTAATTTTCCTCACGAGAGGAGAGATTGGATTCGCTCAAGAAGTAAAAGCCATGTTCCCTCATATCAACGTTTTGCTTTTAAGTGCCATGCCGCCGGCACAAGGGTCTGGCGGGGTCAAAATTCTCGATAAGGATATTGACTGGAAATTCTTACCAAAGATAGTCGCATTGCTTTCGGAAGAATGACATAACAAGGTGCTAAAGCTGGGGAAACACCCAGCTTTTTTGTTGCGGGTAATAAGCGGCGCTGTGCATTTATGCACAGCGCCGCTTATTTAAATAATAACTTGTCATCCTGAACTTGATTCAGGATCCAGGCAGACACGAATATGTGCACAAAACTCTAGATTCCGGCTCGGGGGCCGGAATGACAGGAATATAGATTTGGAAGAGGTAACGTTGGGACAACGTTGTACCAACGTTATCTGAAAAACAATGCGCGGGCGTCCCCACTCCGCCAAGACTCCGACGGGGCAAGTAGCCCGCGCATTGCTTTCCATTCTTCATTCATAATTCTTACTTCTTAATTCTCTTCTTGAGTTCCTTCTTCAAATATTTTCCCGTGTGTGATTTCTCACTCGCAGCTACGTCTTCGGGCGTGCCTTTTGCCACGATGGTACCGCCACCTTCGCCTCCTTCAGGACCCATATCGACGAGAAAGTCGACGGATTTAATCACGTCCATATTGTGCTCAATGGTAATCACCGTATTACCGCGCTTCACAAGCTCGTCGAGGATTCCAATCAATTTACGCACGTCTTCATAATGGAGGCCGACGGTCGGCTCATCGAGAAGATACACCGTCTTCTCCGTATGCGGACGATACAGCTCTGAAGAAATCTTCACGCGCTGCGCTTCCCCACCTGAAAGCGTCGTTGCCGATTGTCCAAGTTCGAGATATCCCAAGCCCACATCTACCAGCGTCTTCAATCGATCATAAATTGCCGGAATGTCAACGAAAAAGTCGGTTGCTTCCTCTACCGTCATGGAAAGCACATCGGTAATGCTTTTCTTCTTGTATTTCACCTCCAGTGTCTCTTTATCAAAACGCTTCCCGCCACAGACATCACACGTCACATACACCGTGGGCAAGAAATGCATTTCCACGGCAATGACACCATTTCCCTGGCACGCTTCACAGCGTCCGCCACCGCGCTCATTGGGCACATTAAATGAGAAGCGCCCGGATTTCCATCCGCGAATACGCGCTTCTTCCGTTGAGGCAAAAAGATCACGGATGTGGGTGAATGCGCCGGTATAGGTTGCCGGATTGGAGCGCGGTGTGCGTCCGATGGGCGATTGATCAATCAAAATACTGCGCGAGACATATTCCGCTCCCTCAAATGACGCACAATTGTACACATCATTACTGCGATATTTCTTCTCAAAGCGTGCACGAAGATTCTGATACAAAATCTCATGCATGAGCGACGACTTCCCCGATCCGGACACGCCGGTAATTGCCACAAAGCGCCCGAGCGGAATATCGAGTGAGAGATTTTTAATATTAAAGACCTTCCCACCGCGAATTTTAAGCGCACCTTTATTACTATCCCTGCGCTTCTCGGGCACGGGGATGAGTTTTTCACCGCGGAGATATGAAAGGGTCTCTGATTTGGAAGGATTGGTTTTTGCTGAAAGGAGTTTGTCGAGATAGCCGGAAACAACAACATCACCCCCGCGCACGCCGGCACCCGGCCCAATATCCACGATATAGTCGGAAGCAAAAATAGTATCTTCATCGTGCTCAACAACGAGAATGGTATTGCCCAGATCACGGAGATGCTTCAGTGTGTGAATGAGACGGTCATTATCACGCTGATGGAGGCCGATGGTCGGCTCATCAAGCACATACAGCGCACCCACAAGCTGACTGCCGAGCTGTGAAGCAAGACGAATGCGCTGTGCCTCTCCGCCTGAGAGCGTATTGGCACGGCGATCAAGCGTGAGATAATCCAAGCCTACATCAAGAAGAAATTGCAGACGATGCTCAATTTCTTTGAGGATGACCTTGGCGATTTCGTGCTCACGTTTGCTCAGCTTGAGCTCAATGAAGAAATCGGCGGCATCACGTACCGACATAGCCGTAAGCTCCACGATATTCACCCCTATATCTTTTTTCTTCCCTTTATTTTTATTTGCTGTGCCCGGTTTTGGGTCCCCTAATGTGACATGAAGCGCCTCTTGTCGCAGTCTGGCGCCATGGCACACTTCACACAGCTCTGTGCCAAATGCGTATTTCGTCCCCAATCCATTACATGCCGGACACGCACCATAAGGTGAATTGAATGAAAAGAGGCGTGGCTCAATTTCCGGATACGAAAAGCCATCATGCGGGCAGGCAAAGGTAGCCGAAAGAAGCGTCGTCTTCTCTCCGATACGGATACGCACCGAACCATCAGATTCCACAAGCGCGCGCTCCACCGCCTCAGCCATGCGTTCGCGTGTCGTTTTAGGGTCGGAATCAAAATCAAGGAGATCAATCGTGTCTACCACGACATCAATTTCGTGTTTTTTCGTTTTGGTGAGGGTGATATTGTCGCGCAAACTCTTTTTCTCTCCATCCACGCGCACATGGGAAAATCCTTTGCCGAGAAGATCATAGAGGAGCTGATAGTGTTCGCCCTTGCGTCCGCGCACCACGGGCGCGCCGAGCTCCACGCCGAGTGATTCATATGCCACGCCCATAACCTCTTTCGTATTTTTCTTCGCCTCCTTTTGCGCTGCTTTCACTTCTTTCAAAACAAAATTGATGATTTCATCCGGCGACAATCGCTCAATCACCCTGCCACACACAAGACAATGCGGTTTGCCCACACGCGCATACAGCACGCGGAGGTAGTCGTATATTTCTGTGATGGTTGCCACCGTTGAACGCGGATTATTTGAACGGCTCTTCTGATCAATGGAAATAGCCGGCGAAAGCCCCACAATTTCATCAACATCCGGCTTCTGCATCTGACGAAGAAATTGTCGCGCATATGCCGAAAGCGATTCCACATAGCGCCTCTGACCTTCGGCAAAAATCGTATCAAACGCCAAAGACGACTTTCCCGATCCGGAAAGCCCTGTGAAGACGACCATGGTATTGCGTGGCATTTCCACGGTAATATCCTTGAGATTATGGGTTCGCGCCCCTTTGACGATGATTTTTTCTTCCATACGCTAGGAGATTGAGGGTGCCTAAAACATGATAAATCATGTTCGGCCACAGTAGGAGATTAAAAGTTACATATGCCTATAGCATCGCGAGCGATGCTCGGCCACGTAAGAGCCGCCAAAGTTACGCTTTGGCAGAATTGCCAAAGCGTAACTTTGGCGGCTCCGCCCATACACACCATACCACCCCGCGCTTTGTGCATGGGGTGTATAGAGAACCATTCTTGCAGGTCTCGTGTATACTAGTATAGACGAAATGTTTGAGATGCGCTCTATTGACATAAAATACACATCATGTACTATCGTGGTAGCATTTCTTTTCAATTTCATTCACCGAAAAACAACCCGACAATGAAAAAACTATTCTCTTTCTTGATTCTGGTTTCGTCTGTCATAATCATCAGTTGCAATAAAGTTGAATGGGAGACAACCGTAAGCCCCAAAAATACAACTTACACATACTTCATAACTGAAGATTACAGTGTTGAAATTAAAAAAGATTCCGTAAACACTCTTATCTATGTCCGAGACGGAAAACGAGCGGAGCGGATATCTTACTCTCGGGGTCCATTGGGCGAAATTCGTTCACTTCTTCTCTGTACAAGAGAAAAAGGAGAGCGGTTTGAGGTAAAGTTAAGTGAGAAAAATGATCTTCTTCGTACAAAAAGATTCTTCTCTGTTCTCAAACACGCCCCCGAAGATGTTCGGAAAATCATGGACATTTACTATGCGCGTCAGAAATACGGCGCCGGTTTCTGGTATAGAAAAAAGTGGGGTAACGGTGGACGGTATTATCGCTACGAAAAAGAACTTCAAGGACACAATGGTAGTGACTTTGTAGCGTACAGTTTTTCCATTGACCCTGACGGTCGGATTAAGATAGACGCTCAACAATATGCCAGCATTCAATATATTAGTTTCGCTATTGATGCGGATAATCTGAACTTTCTTCTAGCCGCGGAATATACAGAAAAGAGCGACTTTGCTGGTTTTGGTGAATACCGTTCTTATCCCACAAAAGAAACCGATCTACTCATGAAAGAAGAATTCACGGAGGCACTTGAAAAGCTTCCAGAAGAAGCAAATGAGGTTTTAGGCGCATACAAAAAGTACCTTGCACTGATGGGGTATGAAGATTGATTCACAACACCGGCAGCCCCGGTGCTTTTTTGTGGCAAAATGACGGAGATTCCCGCTCGGAGGCGGGAATGACAGTGGAAAGTAATATGCTGTCACCAAGCACCAAACTTATGACTGAGATGGCACAGAGAACATTAAGAAGTAAAATCACTGAGGATGACATACCAGATTTCCAAACACATAGGTTTGGTGCTCAGTCTCGAGCGAGTTGTTTCGGAAAGTGGATTGCGGACAAAACCAAAGACTATCTTTGGTATACATACCAAAGATAGTCTTTGGTTTTGCAAGATCCCGCATTCCAGCCCCACATTTATGATTCTGAAAAGTCTATGGTACTCACCAGTAGTATTACTGCTGAGTTGGGCATGTACATTCTCGTGCTCACCAATGTGGGGTTGGACGGGATGACAAGAATATACATTCTGGAGAGACAACGTTGGAGCAACGTTGTTCCAACGTTACCTTGAAAACAATGCGCGAGCGTGAGCCCGCGCATTGTTTTCCTTTTTAGTGTTTAATCTTCCAACTTTTAATCTCATTACTTATATCGTTTATCGTTCGCTCTTTTTCCCCTTGCTTCGTGCTTCGTGAACCGTGCTTCGTTCCTTTAATATTTTTATCTCATCCCGCAAAATTGCTGCTGTTTCAAAGTCGAGAATTTTTACGGCTTCTGCCATTTCTGTTTCTTTGCGCTTGATCAAGCGTTTCGGGTCTTTTGCAAACGCCACCTCATCGGCTTCCACATTCGCACGCACCGCTTTTTCACGATCACTTTCAAGTGCTTCGGTGATATCATGAATCTTTTTCCGAATCGTCTGCGGTGTGATGCCGTGCTCTTCATTGTATGCAAGCTGCAGAGAGCGGCGACGTTTCGTTTCTTCAAGAGCGCTATTCATTGAATTGGTTATGGTGTCGGCATAGAGAATCACCCGTCCATCAACATTACGCGCAGCACGGCCAATCGTTTGTACAAGCGCTGTCTCACTGCGCAAAAATCCTTCCTTATCAGCATCCAAAATACCAATGAAGGTTACTTCCGGCAAATCCAAGCCCTCGCGCAAGAGATTTACTCCCACCAGACAATCAAATCCCCCTCCCTTCTTTCCCTTGCGGAATTCGGTCAGAATTTTAATGCGGTCAATTGTCTTTACATCGCTGTGGAGATATTCCGCCGAAATACCTTCCTCTTTGAGAAATGTGGAAAGGTCCTCGGCCATACGCTTGGTTAAGGTATTTGCAATAACGCGATTGCCTTTACCGATTTCTTTTTTCGCTTCCTCAATAAAATCTTTAATCTGTCCGGGATATTCCCCTTTTTCCACCACACCGCGCACCGATACATCAGGATCAACCAATCCTGTCGGGCGAATAATTTGCTCCACCACCTGCTCGGATACTTCCTCTTCATACGGCCCCGGTGTGGCAGATGTGTAGACCACGCTCCCTACCCGCTCTTTGAATTCTTCAAAGCGAAGTGGACGATTATCGAGTGCCGAAGGGAGTCTGAAACCATATTCAACAAGATTTTCCTTGCGTGAACGATCGCCGGCATACATACCATTGAGCTGTGGAATGGTCATGTGTGATTCATCAATGATGGTGAGAAAATCAGGCTCGCCGTTCTTCGTCTTGGGAAAATACGAAAGCAATGTATCGGGCGCTTCACCTTCTTTTTTACCGGAAAGATGACGCGAGTAATTCTCAATACCATTACAGTATCCCACTTCGCGAATCATTGCCAAATCTTGATTGGTGCGGCGCTTGAGTCGATCGGCATCGAGCTCTCGCCCTTCTTTTTTGAGCTCTTTTAAGCGTTTCTCCAACTCCTTCTTAATATTTTCAAGTGCACGTTTGCGTACCTCACTATCTGCGAGAAAGTGTTTTGCCGGAAAGAGGAAGAATTCCTCCAGGTCTTCAAGAGTAACCCCGCTTGTCGGATCAATCGTGATAATTCTTTCAAGAACATTGCCGGAAAGCTCAAGCCGATACATCACGCGCTCCGATACCGGCATGATTTCAATCACATTACCAATGACCCGAAATTGCCCGGGCGAAAGATCGGCATTGGTGCGTTCATAAAAAATGCGCACCAATTCCCCCATGAATTCTTTGCGCACGATATTCATGCCCTTTTTGATACGCAGATGTTCTTTCTCATATTCTTCTGGACTTCCCAAACCATAAATACACGACACCGATGCCACGATAATTACGTCTTTGCGCGAGAGAAGTGCTTGTGTGGAAGCATGGCGGAGTCGATCGATTTCTTCATTCACTTGTGCATCTTTTTCAATATAGGTATCCGATGAAGGCATGTATGCCTCGGGGCGATAAAAATCATAATACGAGACAAAATAGTGCACGGCATTGTCGGGGAAAAATTCTTTAAACTCTTGCGCGAGCTGGGCGGCGAGCGTTTTATTATGTGCAATAACAAGCGTCGGCTTCCCTATCTTTTCAATCACATTCGCCACGGTGAATGTTTTCCCTGAGCCGGTCACACCAAGTAAAGTTTGATGACGCAAACCTTTTTTCATACCCTTCACCAGTCCTTCAATTGCCTTGGGCTGATCCCCCGCGGGCGTAAAATCTCCTTTGAGCGTGAGCTTATTCATGTGGGTATACTGTAGCATAAAATGAGGAGATTAGGAGATTAAAGGTTAAGAATTAACAGCACACTCTTTTTAGTGTCATCCCGCACTTGATGCGGGATCTTGCAAAACCAAAGACTATCTTTGGTATACATACCAAAGATAGTCTTTGGTTTTGTTCCACTTTCCGAAACAACTCGCTCGAGACTGAGCACCAAACCTATGTGTTTGGAAATCTGGTATGTCATCCTCAGTGATTTTACTTCTTAACGTCCTCTGTGCCATCTCAGTCATAAGTTTAGTGCTTGGTGACAGGAGTTGGAGTATGGAATGACAAAAAGAGTATAGGGACAAAAAAACGGCGCTCGCTTACGCTCGCGCCTTCTTTACGCTACTTTTCCGTTTTCTCCTTTTTCATCTTATCAAGTCTTGCACTGACTTTCAGATAAAAATCTTTATTGAAGATGCAGTCCAGTGCTCCTGATTTTTCAAGCTCATTCAATTTCCCGAAAAAAGCGTCAATGTTTCCCTTGGCACACTCAACCAATCGCTTATCTTCGTCGTCGTTTATCGACAATTTTGCTTTTTTCATTGCTTTTTCCGCATCGCAATCAACGACCGGAAATGCTTCTTTGTCGGAGACTTCGAGTTTCTTCCCCGTTGTTTCCTCAACGATTTTGTCGACTTCCTCCACTGTCCCAGGGACTTTTTTTCCTGTCAGTTTCTCAAAAATTTTTCCTGCCATAATTCCTCCTTATGAATTACAGATTATACAAACTACTTTCAGTCTCCCATAAACCGAAGAAAAAATCAAACGAAAATCACCTTGTGTATCTCTGTATAAACTTATCTTTGAATTCGGTGAATGTGCCGTTTAGAATCGCTTCTCGTGCGTGCTTCATGAGATTGACCAGGAAATACACATTGTGAATCGATGCGAGCGTGGCGGCAAGCATTTCGCGGCTGCGAAAGAGGTGTGCGAGATATGCGCGCGGGTAATTCCGGCAAGTATAGCATCCGCACCCTTCTTCAATCGGATTCATGTCTGAAACATACTTGGCATTCCAGAGATTAATACGCCCATCTTTGGTGTAGACCATGCCGGTGCGTGCGATACGCGTGGGTCCCACGCAATCAAAAAGATCCGCGCCCTCTCCAGCGCCAATAAGCATATCAATCGGCTCACCAATCCCCAGAAGATGGCGTGGCTTCTCTTCCGGAAGACGCTCATTGACCCAGCCAACGGCAGTGTCCATATCTTCCTTCACAAATGATCCACCGATACCAAAGCCGTCGAAATCCATCTCCGCAAGGGTCTTGGCTGATTCCTTGCGCAAATTTTCAAAACGCCCACCTTGGACCACACCAAAAAGCGCTTGCGGTGCTCTTTCTCCGCGGTTGTTCTGAAGCTCACGAAATCTTTTCACGCTCCGCTCCGCCCATCGGTGTGTGCGATCCATTGCCTCTTTTTGATACTCATACCCGGCTGTGGGTGATGTACATTCATCAAAGGCGAATGTCATGTCCGCACCGAGAGCGTGCTGAATCTCCATGGATTTCTCCGGTGTAAAGCGATGTGCAGAGCCATCTTTATATGAGCGGAAGGTAACACCGTCTTCATCAATCTTTGCTAGTTTCCCCTCTCGTTCACGTTCATGCTCAAGCGGCGCACCCTCGGATGTCGCTTCCTCGGCCTTGGCCACTTTCGACACGCTCGTCCCAAATGCAAAGCCCAGAGAGAAGACTTGAAAACCGCCCGAATCAGTCATGGTCGGACCTTCCCAATGCATCATTTCGCCCAGCCCGCCCATCTTCTCTACCATTGCCTCACCCGGCTCAAGATACAAATGATAGGTATTACCGAGCACCACCTGCGCGCCTGTGTCTTTCACTTGCTCCGGGGTCATCGCTTTGACTGTGCCTTTGGTGCCCACCGTCACAAAAGCCGGTGTTTCAATGGTGCCGTGCGGCGTGGAAAGCACGCCGGCGCGCCCGAGCGCACCGGGAATCTTTTTCTCTATCGCAAACAAAAATCCTTCATGCATGTTGACAATCATAGCACATCGTGTAGTCTTTGGGGAGATGTATTTGCTTTAAACTTACGCAAACAAAATGTTACATGCTATGGAGAATATCACTCTCTTGGTCCTGCAGAACACTTTGCAGAGAGAAAGTATCATAGAGAATATAGAGGAGGGTCTTTTCTCACTTGCAAAAAGAGAAGATGTTAAGATTACAATTCGGGAAGTTAGTCTCTTCTCCAGAGCCCACGCTCAAGCCGTTGACCCGAGAAATGATGTTGAACTGATTATATGGCATCATCTCTTTGAGTCACCCATTGATGACAAGGTAAAGAACATGCAGGATGTCCTTGAGTACGGTATTCCTGTACTCTTCATACGAGAAAGGAATGAGCTGTATAAAAACAGGAATGCAAATGACAAGCTATGCAAACGACTGCAAGCATTAGACAATTTCTACGTATGCCATATGAAAGAATACTTGGAGAACGTAGAAAACATCTTGAAAGATATTATCGGGAGAAGGCGTGAACTCCTCATGTAAAAGGCGACCGTTTCGGTCGCTTTTTTTGCTTATATTTTATAGTTTACCGAGGCCGAGCATGACTTGGCATGCTTTAGGCTCGTTAGATGGTTTATCGCTTTCTCACTCCTTCAACCAGCTCTTTGCTTCGTCGATATCGGAAAACCACCGTACACGATCGGATTTGTTTGTCATCCGAGCAAGAACACCAATCAAACTTGCCACGAAAGCATTCGCTCCTAGAAAGGCGACTTTACCGACGCGCGGATGATTCATGAGCTCGGCGTATTTTTCGCGTGATTCAGGCACCAACACTCGCATTTTTTCACCAATGCCCGCAAGATCAATCAATGCGTGGCACGTCTCGTGAGACGACTCTTCAATGAGCTTTCGTGCGTCTTCAATCACCAGTTCTGTCGCGCGAACATTATCTATCGCATCCTCCTCATTACGGAAAAAGCTCACGACAATAATTGAATTCTTGTCGTTCTCCTCCTCTTTATATACCTTGAAGCCGTCACGAAGACGTTCGTCTGTTTTCATATGTGTGTATAGGTGATACCATGTTCCTTATGGAACCAATCATTTTCTTTCTCATCGTTTTTTTGCCGATTCTTGCCGTGGTGCTTTTTACCCAAAACGATAATAAACACTCTCAACAAGAACCGGGCGCGCCCAATCGGAAGCATGCACGTATCATATTCGGAGTCGGCATACTTGTGCTCATTGCAATCGTTGGTTTGTATTTCTTATCCTAAGCATGTGTGTCATGCGCGGTACATGCATCAGGACATACCATTCGCATTTCATTATACACCTGAGTGATGCGTTTTGGCGAGAGACCAAGATCGACAAGCGCCGTTCTGTGTTGCGCCAGATCAGCACACGTTACAATACCTTGTTCCAGAAGTGCTTCTCTGTGGGAACGAGATAATCCAGGCAGTACGGTAATCGGATAAATATTTGTTTCTTCCACCAATTCACGCAAGCCCTTTCCTTTCGGGTATCCCCATCCGATAAGTGTCATACCAACGCATGAGGCGTACGAAATCGCATTGGCGGTAAACTTGGTATTAGTGACGAGCCACGCTTCATGGAAACGATCTGTCTCAATGTGTTTCTGCGCGTGACGTTTCTCGATATCTTCAAATCGCGCCTGAACATACAGCACCGTCTTCAGATCACTGCGCAATGCATGGTTGTTGTGGAATTTGCACTCCACCAGCGTGTGAGTACCTTTTTGGCGAGCTGAGACATCCACTTCATGCGGTGCACACCACCCCCTCACATCCACACCCACCCGCACATCATAGCCTTTGCGTTTGAGTATTTCACCAAAGAATGTTTCAAACGGATATCCCGAAGGACCCAGTTCGGCAATCGCGCGTCTGAGGGAATATTTAATCGCTATCGGCTTGGTGCCTCGTTTTTTGCGGAGCATGCCGAATGCCAGGCGGTACATTTCTTTTGTAGACATTCCTTCTTTTAATTCGGATATAACAGAGGAAACAATTCCTTCAATGATGTTTTTTTGTGCACCGGCACGTGCAAGCGAAGTACGCAATTTTTCAGGATCAAATTGCTCGTATTCTCCATTTGCCTTTAGCACTTTCGGATAGATACCGGATGTCATATGTCTTGTGTCTTGTATTAGTTTACCTCGATACCAAATATGTCTTGGGTTGTTGTTGCTGTTTCTTCAAAGAAGACGGTCACTTCGTGTGCATCGTCGTGTTCGGGGAGACCTGATGGATTGTTCTTTTGGAATATCACGGTACCGGAATGATACGGCATGTCTTCAGAAACCGTAAATGCGATGTTGCCTTCAAACGGTACAAATGATTCATTCATCCAATCACCTTGAGCGGTCGCAAACCCTTCTCCGATAATCCGCCCGTCCCAATCCGTTATGACCACAGGGAAATCACCCTCAAAGAACCACGTCCCTTTTGCTTCTCCTTCAACGTGAAGAGGAGACGAAACAACATCGGAAAAAACAGGTTGCATAACGGTAATATCCGGATGCTGCTTTTCTTCTTTGCTATCATGCTCGTCTTCTTCCATTATATCACTATCACTTAGAGCGCCTTTTTCACCCTCACATACAAGTTCCCAATCGCTCACCTCAAGCATGCCGCGGCACTCATCACTCATTGTCTCCGGTGCGACCACAGGACATTGGAATGAAGTTTCCTGCACAACATGGTATGTGGCACCGCCTCCGGGGAGCATGCTTATCACCTTTACTGTCTTTACAGAAGAAGAATACTCAACTCTATCGAGGTACGCATCATTACAATACATAAGCGCCGTCTCGCTCGGGACGTTCAGACGGGCGGGAACCTGCCACGATGACACGGCTGCAATAATAATGATGAGCGCAAAGAATATGAGGTAATCGGGCGAGAAAAGTGCTGATTGATTCGCGCGCGTGCGTTTCTTCATTGCCTTACAGTATACTATGAATCAAGCTTGGTGGAAATACGCTTGGGGGTACACCTAGCCCGTGCGACCGGCACGGTCGGCCTAGGGAAGTACGAATGCATACGAACATACGAAGAGAGGATTGTTTCCCGGACCGAATATACTCGCAATGCCCTATGTTCGTATGTTCGTACACGTTCGTAGTTCGTAACCCATTAACAATTAACTTTTTTGTTTAAAATATTCCTTAAGATACATGCTGTGCTTGACACATACCCCAGGCGGGTATATGCTCTCTTCTATGATCACTGAAGATATCATTCACCGCTTAAACCGTGTGCAGGGTCAAATCGAAGGTCTGAAAAAGGCGATTTCTTCTTCCGAAAAAGAATGTGCGGACATTCTCTATCAGATAAAAGCCACTCGTAGCGCACTGCGCAAGGTAGGCGAACTCTATGCGGAAGCATCCATGTGTGAGTGCGTCGATGAGAATTGCCCATCGGAAGCAAAAAAGAAGCGCATTACCGATACGCTGCATGCGATTTTGAAGCAGTAAAGGAACGATAAACTGTAAACGATAAACGAAAAAACACAAGCGGCGTCGTTTGTGTGTTTAGAGTTTACTCTAGAGTTAATTACGTAATTAATTATGTAGTTAATTACGTAATTCTTTTTGACATTTACTCCGGCAATGTCTGTTTTATGATATCAAGTACTTGCATGCCATTCGTATCCCAAAATGCAGTGGCGGGAATAGTGATATGCGCAAGCTCTGCATATTTGCCCACACGATATTGAAGAAGTGTTGGATACGAAGCTCGAATGGCATCCTCCACACTTTGCCCTTCTTCTTTTACAAACATATCTCCCCATACGAGTGGTTTAATATTTTTGAAAAAGCGCTCCATCATCTCTTCCATATCATCCTCGCCAATGGAAAGATACACGATAAGAGTGTTGTCTCTCAACCAATTGAGTATGTCTTCGCAGTGGTACACGACGCTGCCTGTCGTATCGAAAACCAAATTCTTTCCATCGGTATCGAGAGTGCGGAGATTGGTATGTGTTTGTTCCAAATCAAGATATTGTTTTTCTCGCTCTCCATATTCGGGGGTATCAGGATACCCCAACCATCCGCCGACTTCATCGACATGATTAAAGCCAAGATCCTTGGCGATACGTTTGTCAACATTGTGATGGAAAAAATTGCAATCTTGTGCGAGCGACAGCGCCCGCTGACTCTTCCCAACATTCGACATACCCACAAAAGCGAGACGCAACGTCCCTTCGTTTACATGCGCATCAAATTCATATTGTCGCAATTGCTCCATGATAGTGCTTTTAACATTTAACTTTTTAATCTCCTAATCTCCTGCCACTACTTCTTTCGCACCGGTGCCTGAGACACCATTGCAACCGCTTCATCAATATCATCGGTAATCACATACAAATCCGGATCCTCCGGACTGACGGTGCCGTGTTTTTCCAAAAGCTCTTTGCGAATAAATTCGTCGAGCGGTTTCCAATACTCACTTCCCATGAGAATGATGGGGAGTCGTTCCGCCTTTTTTGTTTGTACGAGTGTGAGAATCTCAAAAAATTCATCGAGTGTACCAAAACCGCCCGGGAAATAGATATACGCCTCGGATGAATAACTCAGAATCACTTTCCGAGAAAAGAAATAATAGAAGGATGCCTCATGCTCAACATAATCATTCGTGCGCTGCTCAAACGGCAAACGAATCGTAATACCTACCGACGGCGCATTTCCTTCCACCGCACCGCGGTTCCCCGCCTCCATAATACCCGGACCGCCACCCGTGACCACAGCATAGCCAAGCTCATCGGCAATGCGTCGTGCTGTTTCTCGTGCCATTTCGTAGTATTTGTTGTCTTCGGTAAAACGTGTCGAACCAAAAATAGTCACCGACGCCGGATACCGATGAATAAGCTCAAACCCTTGGCGAAACTCCCGATCCACGGCACACATACGCACATCAATGTGATCGTCGTGCGTGTCGTGGCATTCTTTACGAATGGTATCTGCATCAAAACGCTTCCCTCCTCCAATCCGCGGACTGTTCAGCGGATCCCGTTTCTTCTTGGAAAATATTTTCATATGGGACATAGTATAGCAAAAGGAGTTGCGAGTTGCGAGTATCGAGCCATCCCAATGCCTTTATTGCCAAGAAGCATGAAACGAGTATTATTATGAGTATACATGAATACAAAACGCAAGAAAAACATAATTGAAATCTTGATTCTGATTGGAGTCCTCGGATCAATAACTGCTCTTATCTCTCTTGGAAATCTGAAAGAGGAACACCAGCAGCAATACAACGCGGACAGTCAAAACACTGAGGTGTATGCGGAGAAAGTCATTGACGGAGACACGATTCATATAAACGCGGGCGAGAGAATACGCTATGCGGGCATAGACGCGCCGGAAACACATCATCCCGAAGTCGGCGAAGAATGCTACGACGAGGAGGCAACGGCATTCAACAAACAGCTTGTAATGGGAAAACAACTGTATCTTGTGTCTGACAAAACGGACTCAGATCATTACGGCAGACTTCTTCGCTATGTATTCACGGACGACGGTGTATTCGTAAATTACGCATTAGTGCGGAATGGGTACGCTCAAGTCTTGAACATACCACCGGACGATATGTTTTATGACTACTTTGCAGAAGCTCAAAGGCAAGCAAAAGCCGAGGGCTTGGGCATATGGACTCATTGTTTTAATAGATAACACATTCTTATGAAAGATTACAAAAATATAATCATTGCGGTGTTGGTTATAGTTTCAGTGACATTTGGTATACGTCTGTTTACCGGTGATTCGGATACACCAATAGCGACAACACCCGACGCGGTATACAGTGCCGACACGCAATCCGCAGAGTGTATCACGGCGGAAGAATCATGGGATCACATAGGTGATTTTATGTGCGTGGAATATTTTGTTGCCAGCCCGTATACGTCCAACAAAGGCAACGTGTTTCTCAACGAAAAGAGAGACTACAAAAACGGTTTTACAACCGTCATATTTGCAACATCCGCCAACAACTTCAAAGCACCGGAAAGTACATACGGCTACAAAACAATTCAAGCAACCGGTTTGATTAAGATGTACCAGGGACATCCCGAGATTATCGCCAATGACCCGTCACAAATTAGAGTAAAATAATCGTGCTGCCGGACTAGGAGTGCTCACTGCTCCCAAGCACCACTTTCGTAAACGAAAGGTGGTGTTCGGTCCGCTCGCGGAACCCACGGTTCCACGGACATCCTCCACGGGGCCGTTCCGGCGACCCCGACCCCCGACGAGTTCGAGTCCTAGTTCGTCGCTCTCGCTATCGCTCGTGCTGCCGGACTAGGACTCGAACCTAGATTGACGGGACCAAAACCCGCTGTCCTACCATTAGACGATCCGGCAATGTCGTGTCATGATAACACTTTTTTGTGTTTAGTCAAACGGATGCACAAAATCTGTCATTCCGGGCTTGACCCGGAATCTAGGACAACGATAGATTCTGAATCAAGTTCAGAATGACATAAAAAACACAAATCTCATTACGTTTTTACTCCCCTACACAATCCATAAGTGCAAGTTCGAGTGGGAGTTCGGGGATGAAGGTGCGGGAGATTTCGTATTCGGCTTGGATGAATGTGCGGAGGGTATCGGCGGTGATGCGTGCACCTCCATCTTTGGCGAGCATTTCGAGTTTGGTGAGTTCGTCTTCTGACACATCCTCGGCAAGGATCGCTTTTATTTTCGGATTAAAGCGAAGAAGCAACAATGTGCGGAGGTTGCGCAAGAGGAGTTTCGCAAAGACATCCATTGCCACACCGCTTTCTTTTGCCGTGCGGATTGCTTCGAGGCCTTTGGCACCATCGCCATACGCCACTGCTTCAATAAGCGCGTGAATGGTTTCGGCCTGCGGAGCACCGGTCACCTCCTCCACCTCTTTTCGGGTGAGTTTTTTGTCTGAGGAAGCGCCGATCACCTTTTGCAACATGCCAAGCGTGTCGCGGAATGAGCCGTCGCCTAAAAGCGCGATGAGGCCGGCAGACGAAGCGTCGAGTGTGTAGCCTTCTTTTTTGGCAACATCTCGCACGATATCAGAGAGTGTTTCAATGCCGGGCTTTTTGAAGGTAAAGACTTGGCAACGTGAGACGACTGTGTCGAGAAGCTTGTGCGGTTCTGTCGTCGCCAGGATAAAGATGACATGCGCGGGCGGTTCTTCCAGTGTCTTCAGAAGCGCATTAAAAGAATCCTTGGTGAGCATGTGCACCTCGTCGATAATATACACCTTATACGACGAAGAAAACGGCAACGTGCGCACCGCCTCACGAAGCTCGCGAATATCATCAATACCGCGATTCGATGCCGCATCGATTTCATAGATATCTTCCGGTACACATCCCAGGTCTTTGGCAAAGATGCGGGCAACGGTTGTTTTTCCCGTGCCGCGTCCACCGGCGAAGAGATAAGCGTGGGCGGGATTTTTTGCGAGAATTGCCGCCTTGAGCGCCGCAACAATACTCTCTTGTCCGCGGACCTCGCTCCATGTGGCGGGGCGATAGGTACGATACAGTGCTTGTGACATATGGAAGATTATACCATACAGGAGTTTGGGCACAAAAAAAGAGGCTGATTAGGCCTCTCATTTCATTTTCTGTAACGCCGACTGTACCGCCTCAACACCATACACTTCTGTGACTCTGCTCAGTGCTTCGCGAACAGGATTACCTTCAAACATAAATTCCAGCGAAACACCGGCTATTTCCGTGGCATCAAGCAATACTTCTAATTTTGGATACTTTTTCCCTAATTCGACCAGGGAGACATAATTTCGACTCACTCCGAGTTTATCTGCAAACTCTTCTTGAGAAAGGCAGGTCTTGTCCCTGGCAGCCTTGAAATTCATGCCCACGATTCGCATCATGGTCTCGTGGTCCACAAGTAGCTTTTTATCCTCTTTCATAATGAACATGTTAGTGTGTTATCGAAGTTCTTTATTCTTGTTATCATAAGTAAGATTGTTTGTAAAGCAAATCAAATCAAAAATTCCGCTTGCGCGGAATTTTTGATGTTTTGAAGGACCATGTCTGTAAGCCGAATTCTGTACGCGCTACGCGCGCGATAATGATTTATCTGGGATGTGTGTTGCCACACACCTCAATGCGGCACTCCGAGCACCACTTTTGGTAAAAAATCTTTTTCACCAAAAGTGGTGCTCAGCACGGCCTTGCACACAGGTAAGGATTTAGCCGTTTCACTAAAACATTCGCTTGCGAATGTTCGTGCGAACATCATGCGCTTCTGCATGATGTTTTAGCACCCGCGTTACCACGGTACTAACCCTGCTCTCCTGAAAAAGAAAAACCGGGTTTCGATTCCTTTCGGAATACGACGTCTCTGCTCGCACCTCTATAGCCCCTTCAAGCTACCGACGGGCGTTACCCGCTACCCTTTTCCGACACCACTTTCATGTACTTGCTCTTTAAGAGCCTGTTCATAATCTCATGTCGTGCGTAATGCATCATATACCGAGCGAAAATCGTGAAAAATGACGAAGGAGTACTCTCGTACTTCAAGGCATTTTGAGCGATTTGCAGCCGGTATATGATGTGTTAAGCCGACAAGGATATATTGTTCTTCATTCAATGCCGTTGAGATTATGAACAGGCTCTAAGGACGAATAACCAACATGCTCGGTATCGCCCCTTCTCTCTGCAACTCCACAAAAGTGGTGTCGGATGTGTTCGGACTTTCCTCTAATGTTTCAAGAAACATCAGCCATTACCCAACATGGCGTACAAAGCATTATATCACAATGTAACAATATGTCAAAAGAAAAAAGCGGGTACTCCCGCTTTATTTGAACACGGCCTTTGGAAAAACAATATTTGTCGCTTTTACCACCACGTCTTCAGTCCATGCCATACCCTCTAAGGTCCACCCTGCAATATAAGTTATCCCCAGGAGAACATAAAATAGCGGAATTGCAATGATGTTTGGCAGGAACTTTTTAAAGATAAGGCGTGGAAAACTCATTTCTCTCACTCTTCCTCCCTCAAAGAAGAAGGCGACCTGGGCAATAAACCCTTTCTTTTTCAAAGTTATTTTCATATCGTCCTGATTTAGGTTCGAAAAAATACTGCTTTCTTGAGTATACATATGGACAGGAAAAAGTCAAAACTAAAGCCGTCTCAGAAACTCCCCTGCTATTCTGTATACATCTTGATACGTGTCTGCATTCATGAGCTTCATGCGGAGTTCTTTTGCTCCAGGGAATCCACGGACGTATGCGGAATAGTGCTTTTTCATGATGGCGAAGTTTTTGTTTGGGTGCATTTTTTCATAGAGTTTCGTGTGCTCGGTGAGTGTTTCAAGAATTTCTTCTACACTGCATGTATGCTCACCCCGCACCACGAGGGGTGCGGGGTTCTCTTCGTGCATGCCGCGCTGCTCACGCGGTGTATGAAGGAATATCCAAGGATTACCAAACACCGCGCGACCAATCATGATGCCGTCGGCGCCGGTCTCTTGTGCTTTGTGTATACCGTCGGAAATGTTCGTAACATCACCATTACCGATAATGAGCGTATGAGGTGCGTATTCATTTCGCAGCTCCACTGTACGTGCAACTCGCTCCCAACGTGCCGGTACTTTCGACATATCCTTGCGCGTGCGGGCATGGATAGTCAACGCGGGAAGATTGAGTGAAAGAAGCTCGGGAATCCACTCTTCCAGTATATCTTTCGAGAAACCAATGCGCGTCTTCACCGACACCGGCGTATCTTTTCCCGCCGCTTTTACTCCTTCGCGCACCGCTTCCACAATCTCCTTTGCGCGCTTGGGATCACGAATAAGATCGGCGCCGGCGCGCTGCTTGATAATCGCCTCTTGAGGGCATCCCATATTGATATCGATGCCATTGAAATTAAGCTTCGCCACTTCGCGCGCACCGATACACATCGTCTCCGGATTACCCCCAAAAATCTGCGCGATAATCGGTCGTTGCTTTTTGGTATAGGCGAGGTCGGAAATGAGATGAGGTCGCCCTTCATCGCTCGCTAATCCGTCGCAAGCGACGAATTCAGTCCACATGATGTCCGGTCCCCCGTGTTTTGTGCTCATCAACGAATCAAACCCTCTAAAAACAGGAAAAGGTAAGAAGGAATTTTTCATGAGCTCCGCTTGGCAGTCCTCGCATCGAATATTCGGCTGCGCCTCGTTACTCAAACACGCCGCACAGGAGTGCGCCGTATTTTCCGTAACATCGGCTCGCACGAATCTTCGCCACGAGAACAAGCCATTTTCAGAGGGTTCAATTCTACTTTTCCTCGCAATAATTTCACGGAAGGCATTGTCGGTGGCATCTGCCATCGGCGCAAGCGCAAAAAACGGCTTCTTTCCTCGAACCGTATCCCACACATTCTTTTCTTGTCGGTGAAAGGTGAACATTGTTAGACAAAAGATAACAGGTGTCATCCCGCACTTGATCCTAAACCACAAGTGGTCGGATGCAATGCGGGATCTTCCCGAATAACCTTCAAAAATAATATATCGAAGATTCCGGCTCGGGGGCCGGAATGACAGGAGAAAATCATTCCGCCTCCCCTTTCTCTCGGAAAAATACCTTATTCCCGAAACGCATATCAAGATACTCCCAATCGGTGTTTTCTTCAAGCGATTCCAAGACCGCTATAATATCGGTACCCACTTTATCCGGATTCACGTCAAGCGGATACATGAGATAGGTATCGTCCTCAAAGAAAAGGTAGCCGTCTTCTCCGCGAAATTCATGACGCACACCAATCAAACCACCCTCTTCCACACGTTCAACCACGGCAACAGTATTTTCAAACACCTCATCCGGAGCGATATATGTGCCGACAGCCTCTTTTTCCACTTCGCCACCATACCACTGAAAAAACGCCGAACCGGAAAAGAGCGGTGCCTCGTCAAAGATAAATCCTTCCGTGTCCACAAAGTAACATGTCGGTGTATATTCCTCTCCGATGAGCGCTTTGTCACGTTCACGATCGATGTATGAATCTTCACACCACAGAGACACAGGAACGCGTTCGGTAATATCGATGATAATTGCCGTCATATTCTCTCGCTTCACAGAAAGTGTATCCACTCGAAGAAATGTTTCCATGATGCGAGTAATAATATCGTTCTTGGGGTACCAGAGCGTATTGGCACGATTCCACATGAGAAAATTATTTCCCTCCAGTTCTTGTTGTGCCAAGTCAATGACACTTTCCTCATCAATCGTCTTCACACCCTCCACCTTCACAGAACGTATGGATACCGCTTCGTGATGCGAGCCCCATGCGAGAAGTCCGACAATGCAGCACATGCCCAATACACCAATGCCGAAAAAGACGCCGAGCTTCTTGTGTTCTTTACGGCGTTTTTCTTTTCTCTTTCGATGGATGAGTGTATGGCGACGCATGGAAATTACGAATTACGAATCTGTACGAATATACGAATACTCAATAATGCCTCGCAGGATTTCTCACTATACATAAACCACATATCTCCTTCAATGCATCGTCTAAAAACATAGAATGCAAAAACAAAAATCGTAAGCCTGGAGCGGTCAAATAACCCTTTCGCGTATTCGCGTTTATTCGTAATTCGTAATTTTATCCTTCCCCATATACGGGCGAAGTACTTCGGGAACCACAATAGAGCCGTCTTCTTGCTGATTGTTTTCGATAATCGCCACAAGTAAGCGCGGCGTCGCAATAGCGGTATTATTGAGCGAGTGTACAAAACGAAGTGTGCCTTCCTCATCACGATACCGAATATTTAAACGACGTGTTTGGAAATCGTGAAAATACGAAGATGAATGTGTTTCGCGATATGTCTCTTCCGAAGGAACCCACACCTCAATATCATATTTCTTCACCTGTCCGAGCCCGAGATCACCACCGCAGTTCACTACCACGTGATACGGCAAACCGAGTTTCTGGATACACTCCTCGGCATTCTGCGTAAGTTCTTCATGCATGCGCACAGATTCTTCATGCGACGCTTCACACAAGACCACCTGTTCCCATTTAAAAAATTCGTGCACGCGGATAAGTCCTTTTGTATCTTTTCCATGACTTCCCGCCTCCCTCCTGAAACACGGAGAAAAAGAAAGATATTTTTTCGGCAATTCCTCACGCGATAGTGTTTCATCCATGTGATAGCCCATGGTGGCTACCTCACCGGTGCCGGAAAGAAATTCACCGTCTTGTGTTTTATACAAATCCTCTTCGCTTTGCGGCAAATATCCCGTACCCAAAAAAGATTCGCGGCGCACAAGAGACGGCACAAACATCTGTGTAAATCCTTTCGCGCCAAAATACTCCTGCGCGTATTGCCAGAGCGCCATGGAAAGTTTCGCACCATCACCCTTCAAGAAATACCCGCGAAAGCCCGACACCTTTGCCCCACGCTCTAAATCAATCATATCGTGAGCGAGCATGAGATCAATATGATTCTTTGGCGTGAATGTGAAGGACGGCTTTTCCCCCCATGTGCGTATTTCGACATTGTCGGCATCGTCGTTCCCCTCGGGCACCGACATATCAGGAACATTGGGCACTTGAAGCATGAGTGTGTGCCATGTCTTCATCGTCTCTTTGAGCTCTTCTTCCTTGGTCTGAATTGTTTCTTTGAGCTCTTGCATCTCAGCTATTTTTACCGCTCGCTCTTCGCTTTCTAATGTGGCAATCTCTTTTGACACCACATTTTGCCACGCTTTCATTTCTTCCGTTTCAGCGACGAGTGCTTTACGCGCATCGTCGGCGACAAGAAGTGCCTCAATATCAACATCCACGTGCTTTTTCTTCGCACCGGCAATAACGATATCTTTATTCTCACGGATGAATTTGATGTCGAGCATGGTAAAAACGATGAACGATAAACTATAAAAAATAAGGAAGTAAAGGGCGGTTTTTGCGCGAGCGCAAAAACCGCCCCGCCTCAAGTGTGTACTGCCAGTATAGCAAAATACGACACACGATGCACGAAGCACGGAGAAAACGCCAGGCAATATAACCTATGCCGCAAACTACGAGGTATTGACACAGGTATGGACATATGCTTATATAGGTCTAGTAGTTAAAAGGCACGTTCTTCTCAACTAAAATCTTACAAAAGATGGAACATTTTGACGTTATTTTCGGAATACTTTTATTTCTGGGTTTTTACCTCGGATACCGTACAGAGGGGCAGCAAGGCCTGCAAGATCTTTCCTATGGAACAGCTCTTTTTAGCGCGGCAACTCTTTGTCTAATAGCGGGCACACCCTTCACGTTTCTCACTCTCCAAGGAGATTTCGGAGACCTGGTTGCCTCTATATCGTTCATATTACTTTGCCTAGCAGTAGTTTATGGACTCATATATTTCATTCAGGAGCTTGGTCTTGCCGAAGGAGTTTTTACCTTCCTGTTTATGCTCGCCTTTCTTATTCCATTCTTTGTCGTGTCATTGTTGTTTCTGTCCGTGTTCGGCTTCTTCCTGTATCATCCATTGATGCTTGTGGGGGTAGTAATCATTATTCCTCCATTTATTGTTTTCTCTTTTACGGATTGCTGGGTGAAAACAATACCCGAATACAAAGAGGGTTACATCACATGAGCGAAGGCTGTGTTGCACAGCCAAAGCGGTCCGTTGAGGCCGCTTTTTTTAGTGCTCAAAAACTATTCGCTATTAGAAACGATACAGAGAAGATTCCCGTTCACCAGAGCCCCACTTTCACCAATAATGTTTATGGCAAAATACTTTTTTTATTCTTTACTTCTATCGCCTAAGGCTTCTTAATGTATCCAGTGAAAGTCGAGCTCGGCAGGAGCCGGGAATGACAAGTAGATGTTCTGCCATAATTCTTAACTCTTAATTCGTAATTCTATCCCTGCTATACTATACCCATGTCTTCCCCCGACATCATTGCAATCAATCCTGCTGAAATATTTCCTCTCACTTCTGAAATGCCGGATGCGCCGAGTGAGCTTTTCGCTTGTGGCACACTTCCCTCTCCTGAAACCAAGCTTCTCACTGTCGTTGGTTCTCGTTCATGTACCACTTATGGTCGTGATGCATGCGAAGAACTTATTGCCGGACTCACCGGTTACGGCATCGAGATCGTCTCCGGCCTTGCGCTTGGTATTGATGCTATCGCCCATCGCACAGCCATGCGCGCAGGGCTTCCAACAATCGCCGTGCCCGGCTCCGGGCTTTCACCCGAAGTGCTCTATCCCGCTTCGCACAGAGGACTCGCTGAAGAGATTGTTGCAAAGGGCGGAGCGCTCATCTCAGAGCTTCCTTCCGATACCCGTGCTGCACAATGGACATTCCCCAAACGCAATCGCATCATGGCGGGTATGGCACATGCTACACTCATTATTGAAGCCGGAGAGCGGAGTGGCACGCTCATCACCGCGCGCTTGACACTTGATTACAATCGCGAGCTCCTTGTGGTGCCTCACAGCATTTTCTCCGAAGGAGCTCAGGGCTCAAATCGACTTCTTCGCCAAGGCGCTGCCCCGGCAATTGATTCCTCCGATATCCTGCGCGCACTCGGTTTTGACCCCGAATCGAGGAGCGGGAAAAAAGACGCCTCCGCAATACCCACCGACCTCCCCGCTCCGCAACTAAAACTCCTCTCTCTTCTTACTGAGCCGCTCTCGCGCGACGAGCTTATCAGAACATCAGAGCTTCCCACAACAGACGCCAACATCGCACTCTCAGCTCTCGAGATTAAAGGATTTATTAAAGAGTCTGTTGGATTGGTACGGAGAGTGAAGTGACGGATATATTTTTATCCGTCATCCCGCACTTGATGCGGGATCTCGAGAGAGTTGTTTCAAAAAGTAAGATCCCGCATCGAGTGCGGGATGACAATGGATAAGAGAAATACGAAAAACGAAACATGAAATACGTAAAAGCGGCGGCGGGATTTCAGCCCGCCGCCGCTTTTGCATGTTTATGTCTTTACACCTCAATTCCCGTATCATCCCAAATACGCTTCACAATCTTCGGATGAAGAATCTTCCCGGCATGAAACGGAACCGTCACTCGTATTCCATCATCGTTTTTATATATCTTGTGACTCCCACTTTGTCGCGCGAGAGAAAAACCGTTCTTCTCCAAGAGAGTAATCATCTCACGTGCTGTCATGCGAGGAAGTTTGGGCATATTTATACAGCAACTTCCACGAGAGACACACTCACATCTCCTTGCGCTTTCACTTCTTCTTTCGCCTCACGACGATCCTCAACATGAAGCGCAATCACATCACGAATATTCTCCATCACCTCCTCATAAGTGTCCCCCTGAGCATAGCAACCCGAAAGAGCCGGACATGTTGCAATGTATCCGTCTGCATCGTGCTCCACCACAACCGACATATTGTAGAGCGTCTTTTTCATGCCTGTATGATACCACTGGATTAAAATACGCACAAGACACACAAAAACCCCGCTTTGCTGTGCGGGGTTTATTCGTATCGATCAAGGCTTTTAACGATTCTTGAAACCGTTTCTCCTGTCTTTGTCTTTTGATACGGACCAAGAAATGTCCACGCAACAACCTTTCTGTTATCCCCCTTCTCAATGAGAGTCAATAGCTTTGAGAGCCAATCTTCGTCGGAAGGAATCATCTGACCGTATGGAATCTCATCGAATGAATACCAGGTTGGTTTTTTCATCTCCTCACTGCCCTGTATTTCTTCTCTATTTAAAACCCAATCCCGAGCAACAAAAAAGTCAACACGACATGTCTTTTTTGTTCCATCTTCTCGAGTATTTTCTGCAAAGACAATGGCTCTTTTTTCAAGATCATTAGGAGAGACGATAACGCTTCCGCCTGTTTCCTCTTTTACCTCACGAGCCGTTGCAATCTCAAGAGACTCTCCGTCATGAGGAGCTCCTCCGGGACCATTCCACGTTTCTTCTCCCATACGTCTATGCCCTTCGTCTTTACCCTTCCACATGAGGAGGACTTGGTATTTTTGCAAAGAAGAATTGTGTGCAACAAGAAGACACACAACCGCCTGCCCAAGGACCTTATCTTTTGGAATATTTTTATCCATATCGTTGGTGATTTTAATTTTCGATTTCCTCATTCAAGACTACCAATTTCTCACTAAAATGCAATGGTGTGGGAGGCGGGACCGCAGGTCCCGCCTTCTTTTGAGGCGCGCGAAGCGCGCCTATTCTTTATTCTTAACTCTTAATTCATAATTCTATTCACTATCCCCATTTGCACAAAATACAAACATGGTGTACTAATAGTGCCTATACGGAACCGAAAAGCCTAGAACCCATCTCACATTAAACCGCTAAAAATAACACTTTGCACTTCGTGTAGATGCTTGGCAATTCTCGCACTCTCTGTTCTGGCTGCGTCTCGTCGCTCAACCAGAGCGCACGAGAGTGCGGCACGGTTTCCGCGACTGCAACTCGCTCAGCGAGAGAGTGCGAGAATAAGCAATTTAATGTGAGATGGGTTCTCATTATCGCACGCCAGAATCACATTCGTATTATTTGTAATTCGCATTCTATGAAATTAGTCATTGTTGAATCACCGGCGAAAGCCAAAACAATTGAGAAATATCTCGGTAAGGATTACACCGTGCGTGCCAGTGTTGGCCATGTGCGCGACCTTCCCAAGAGCAACAAAAAAGCCATTGATATTCCGGCTGGTTTTGTGCCGCATTATGAAAATCTTCCCGGGAAAGAAAAGGTGATCAAGGAAATCAAGACACTTGCAAAGAAAGCCAACGATGTCATTCTTGCAACCGACCCCGACCGTGAAGGTGAGGCTATTGCTCATCATGTGGCAGCAGTGCTTGAACTAAAAAAACCAAAACGTATTGCTTTCAATGAAATCACCAAAGATGCAGTACAAGAAGCCATTGAACATCCTCGCGCTATTGATAAGACACTTGTTTCCGCTCAGGAAGCACGTCGTGTGCTCGACCGACTCTTCGGCTATGATCTCTCCGGCCTCATCTGGAAGAAAGTGCGCTACGGACTCTCCGCCGGTCGTGTGCAATCTCCGGCACTTCGTATTTTGATGGAACGCGAACGTGAGATCCGTGCATTCATTCCGGAAACCTACTACACACTCACACTCGACACCACTCACTCCAAGAGTAAGAGTGATATCGTCTTCACCTGTCCGGAAGAGCCAGAGAGCGCGGCGCGCGCGGAAGAGATTGTGGAGAAGGGAAAAGCATCGTCTTGGGCTATTGGCGAGGTAAAAGAATCGAGTCAAAAGCGCGCGCCGCGTCCGCCGTTTACCACATCAACCCTGCAACAAACAGCAAGTACTCGTCTTGGCTTCCCTCCTTCAAAGACAATGAGCGTCGCTCAAAAGCTCTACGAAGCCGGCTACATCACCTATATGCGCACCGACAGCACCACCCTTTCCAAAGAAGCAATGGGAGGCATTGCATCTCACGTATCGAAAACATATGGCAAAGAAAAACTCGCTCCACGCACCTATGCAAAGAAAGCAAAGAATGCTCAGGAAGCACATGAGGCAATCCGCCCGAGTAATTTTGGATTAAAAACCGCCGGTTCTTCCCCCGATCAAAAGAAGCTTTACGAGCTCATCTTTGCACGTGCCGTCGCCTCACAGATGATTGATGCAACTATGCAGAAAACCCGTGTCTCTGCCAAAGCAAGCGATGAGAGCGTGCCTGATTTTATTGCCAATGGTTCACGCGTGGTTTCTCCCGGATGGCTTCTTGCCGAGCCGGCGGCGCGCGGTGAAGATACTGAGCTTCCGAAATGCGAAGAGGGAGACGCGCTCAAGATGAATGCTCTTGAATCAGAAGAAAAGCAAACCCAGCCACCCGGACGCTACACCGAGGCCGGTCTTGTGAAAGAGCTTGAGAAGCGCGGTATCGGCCGTCCGTCGACATACGCTGCCATTATCAAGACACTCGTCGATCGTGGGTATGTGGAGCGCGAAAAGCGCACACTTTTCCCCACCGATACCGGCGACGTGGTGAGCTCTTTCCTCGAGGAACACTTCACCCATTATATTAGCGACGACTTCACCGCACATATGGAAGACGAGCTCGACGATATTGCCGGAGGAAGCCGTACCTATAAAGGAACGCTCGAGGAATTCTACGGGCCGTTTACCGATGCCGTGGAAGCTAAGGGCGATATCCCGAAGCTTACCACTTTGGGTGACGCTGATCCGAAATATACATGTCCGGAATGTGGAAGCGGTATGGTGATTAAGCTCGGCAAAACCGGCATCTTTCTTTCATGTGAAAAATTCCCTGGGTGTACCGGTGCACGCACGAAAGACGGCGACGCGATGGAAGGCCCCAAACCGATTGGCAAGAAGTGCCCGAAGTGTGAAGGAGAACTCATAGAACGCACCGGGCGTTTCGGCACCTTTATTGCCTGCAGCAATTATCCGAAATGTAAGTATGTGGAATCTGATCCGGAAGAAGAAGCACGCAAGGATACCGGCGTGAAGTGTCCGAAATGTGACAAGGGAAATATTATCGAGCGTCGCGGTCGCTTCGGTCCTTTCTTTGGATGTTCCAATTATCCTGACTGTAAGTATGCGATGAAGGCACGCCCAACGGGCGCAAAATGCCCGATGTGCGGCGAACTCATGATGGAAGGCACCAAGACTATTCCCGAGCGCTGTTCGGATAAATCATGTCCGAATCATAATCCGCATAAGCTAAAGCCAGGAGATTAGTAAATTAGTATGTTAGGAGGTTAGTAAAAAAACGACAAACTATAAACGATGAACGATAAAACCGCGGGATATTCCTTTCCACTGTCACCAAGCACCAAACTTACGACTGAGATAGCGTGGAGAACGTTAAGAAACAACATCGCTGAGGATGACATGCCAGATTTCCAAACACATAGGTTTGGTGCTCGGTCTTGCTAGAATTGGCAAAAAAGAAATAGCGGTCAAAAGCGGCGCAGTCCTAAAGGACTGCGCCGCCTTTGCTTGACAATATATTATATATGTGTATATTGGTATTAGTACGTTGTCTACTTCGTAAACTAAATACACAGAGCCATGTTAGAAGAAAAATCTGCAAGAAAAATCACCTTCTCAAATCTATTGGATGAAGAATTCGAATATTTGAGAAGTACGCCTGTAATAATCCATTCTAATCTCTCTAAAGACAATCTGGAAGAAATGCTCAGAGGGATTTTAAAAAACATTGATTATTTGCACTGGCTTTTAAAAACCATTAGATCAATGGGCGCAAAACCAAGCATTGAACTTATCGGTTGCGATTCGATGGGTGAGAAACGCCAATTCGACATCTTGGCAACATTTCAACGAAAAGGTTATGCTCGTATAAGCTTCGAAGGCGGCTTTTCCAGGGAAAACATGGATCGACTAAATATCTGGAGGTTCGTGAAAGGAAAGGAAGAGCATGTAAAACATTTCAGCCAATTCTATGTTGGGGAACTTGAAATGCATGCTAAATGGTATCTCGGAATACCAAAAGGGTAAACCCTGATTTACAAACCGGCAGGAATGCCGGTTTTTTTGTGTTTGATATGGGTAACGTTGGGACAACGTTGTTCCAACGTTGGGTGTTTCAAAAAGTGGATTACGGACAAAACCAAAGACTATCTTTGGTATGTATACCAAAGATAGTCTTTGGTTTTGAAAGATCCTGAATCAAGTTCAGGATGACAGATTATTATTTTTCGCAGGCGCGGCGAAGCCGCGCCTGACTAACAACTACCAACTAAAAACTAAAAACTTGTCTGTATAAGTCGAACACGTTAAATCCTCTCGATACTCGCAACTCGAAACTTCTTTTGGTATACTACCCTTACTATGGTCGCTCAGAAACCCATCGACAATCCGAAGCCTACCCATCCGAGTTTGAAGGATGTTATTGCACTTATGGGTGAATCGCCTAAGGCGGATATTGAGTTGGTTACCAAAGCCTATGAGACGGCAAAGAGGGCGCACGAAGGAGTGAAGCGTTTTTCCGGAGAGCCGTATTTCAATCATGTGTATGAGACGGGAAAGACGCTTGCCTCCATGCACATGGACGCCACGACCATTGCCGCCGGCTTCTTGCACGACACAATAGAAGACGGACACTTCACCGACGCGGAAATGAAGAAGGAATTTGGCGATGAAATTGCCTTTCTTGTCGAAGGTGTCACCAAGCTTGGAAAGCTCAAGTACCGCGGTATGGAACGACACACCGAAAGTCTCCGCAAACTTTTCGTCGCAACGGCAAAAGACATCCGTGTCATCATGATTCGTTTGGCTGATCGACTCCATAACGTGAAGACACTGCACGGGCATCCGAAGCCGGAAAAACGAAAGCGTATCGCTCTTGAAACACTCGAAATCTATGCTCCGCTTGCCGATCGCTTGGGTATCGGTTTTCTCAAAGGTGAACTTGAAGACTATTCATTCAAATATGCGTATCCGGAAGAATACGAAAAAGTGCACGAACTCTTGAAACAAAAAAGTAAAACCGATCAAACATATCTGGAGAAGGTGCGTCGCTCTTTGGTAAAGAAACTTGCTGAAGAAGGTATCGAGGTGGAAAAAATGGACTACCGCATCAAGCGCATGTATAGCTTATACCGCAAGCTTAAGCGCAAGAATATGGAAATCGATAAGGTGTATGACATCGTGGCGCTGCGTGTGATTGTACCAACAGTTGCCGATTGTTATCGTGTGCTCGGTGTGATCCATCATACCTGGCGTCCGCTTCCCGGGCGTATTCGCGACTATATCGCACTTCCCAAGCTCAATGGATACCAGAGTATTCATACGACCATCTTTACCGGCGACGGCGGTATTGCCGAAATTCAAATGCGTACACCGGAAATGCACAGAGAGGCGGAGTATGGTATCGCATCGCATGTTATGTATAAAGAACGTGGCGCTTCATTACCGAAATCAGCCGATAAACATACTCAGTGGATTGACGAACTTCTTGAGGCGCAGAAAGAAGCGGCTAAATCGGGACAATTCCTGGAACACTTGAAAGACGACTTATTTAACGACCGCGTGTTTGTCTTCACTCCAGACGGCGACGTGATCGACTTGCCGACGGATTCTTCACCGATTGATTTTGCTTTTGCCGTACATACCGATCTTGGTATGAAAATGTCCGGAGCGAAGATCAATAGTAAGATGTCGGGGCTTCACACGCCGCTCAAAAACGGCGATATCGTAGAAATCATTACCAATAAAAACGGTAAACCATCGGCAAAGTGGCTCAGGCACGCAAAGACATCGCTCGCTCAGCGCCGCATTCGCTCCTATCTCCAAAAACACGGCAATCCGATTACGAATTTGTTTAAGATGTAGAAAAAGAGAATAAAGAATAACGAGTTACGAATTAAGAAGAATCAAATGCGGAGCTCGCGCTCCGCATTTGATTTACACAAACACGAAAACAAGCAACGGAGCGTGGCTCCGTTGCTTGTTTTATTTTTTATTCGTAATTCATAATTCTTAATTCTCGATTCTAGACGGAGAAATTATGAATCGAATACAAATCTTCTTCGTCATTCTTTTCCTGCTCTTCTTTGGGTGCGTATTCCTCTTCAGGCGACATCTCATGTGACTGCATCGTTTCTTCTTTCGTACGGTCATCGACAGGCACTTCTTCCGTTTCTTCCGATACGGTCGCAACAACATTCCCGGTAAGCGCTTCGGGAGCTTCAGGAATCGTCTCTTCCATTTCCTCTTTCACTTCCGGCGCCTCTTCGGTGGATTGCACATCGCTCCCCACTGCGCCGGCAGTGGCCATGCGCGCAAGTGGTACATGACCATTGCGGTTACCGTCACTTTCCTTTTTAAGGGCAGTGAGGATGAAGCGAATGTCGTCGTTGGAGAAGAAATCGATGGTGATTTTGCCGCCCACATCTTTGCGGTCAATACGCACACGAGTCCCGAGTGCTTCTGTAAGCTTCTCTTCCATTTCTACCATTTCCGGATCAAGTGTGTGTTTACGCACACGGTCGTAGGCAATGCGACGCGCAACACCTTCCGCCTCACGCACCGACATCTTCTTAAAAGTAATTTCTTTAAAAAGCGTCACCTGCTCCTCAGGGCGGTCATCAAGCATGAGAAGCGGGCGTGTATGTCCTTCGCTGATTTTTCCTTCTGAAAGAGCGCCGAGAATCTCTTCCGGAAGTGCAAGCAAACGCATGGTATTGGAAACATACACGCGACTCTTCCCCACTTTCTTCGCAATATCGTTGTGCTTAAAACCGAATTCATCAGCCAACTTCTTAAACGCCACCGCACGATCCACCGGATTCAAATCTTCACGCTGGAGATTTTCAATAATCGCCAATTCAAGCTTCATGCGACTGTCATCTTCCATCGCGCGAATCACTGCCGGCACCTGGATGAGACCTGCGATTTTTGACGCACGGAGACGGCGCTCTCCGGCAATAAGCTCATAATCCACACCAATACCACCGTCTTCTTTTTCGAATTCACGACGCGTCACCACAAGCGGCTGAAGAACGCCATACATGCGAATGGAATCGGCGAGTTCGCGAAGCGCCCCCTCGTCAAACTCCTTCCGCGGCTGATATGGATTTGGCTTAATCTTATCAACCTCAATATGAAAAATAGCGTTTTCAAAATATGATGCGTTGGACATGGTAGGCGGGAAGAGCCTGTTCATAATCTCATGCCGTGCGTAATGCATCATATACCGAGCGAAAGTCGTGAAAAGTGTCGATGGAGTACTATCGTACTTCGAGACGCTTTGAGCGATTTGCAGCCGGTATATGATGCATTAAGCCGGCAAGTATTTATTCTTCTTTTTTACGTTGAGATTATGAACAGGCTCTTAGATAGTGAAAGGCAGTGTGTAATGGAGGAATTATAGCATAGATTTTTCGGAGACGTATATAACGAAGTTTTTAGTCATTAGTTGTTAGTTTTTAGCACGCGTGCTCACGCACGCTTAACACAAAACGAACAGTCCGCCAAAGTTAAGCTTTGGCGGACTACTTTACCTATATACCTGTCATCCCGCACTCCGTGCCGAGCACTTTTTTCGCTTTGGCGAAAATGGTGCTTGGTGATGCGGGATCTCGAGAGAGTTGTTTCGGAAAGTTGGCTACGGACAGTGGGGGGGAATTGATTTCAGCACTTATTTACAGTATCATGTCCCCTATGCCGGGGTGGCGAAATTGGTAGACGCGCACGACTCAAAATCGTGTTCCTTACGGAGTGGGAGTTCGATTCTCCCTCCCGGCACATAAACACATCTTATGCAGATACGAAAAGCAACACGGAATGACCTTGAAGGCATTGTACGCCTCTCAGAGGAGATGCTTGATTTCCACTGCTCTCTTGATCCCTATTACGGTATTTATCGAGCCCACGAAGACAGTAGTGAATTTTACAAAGGAGAGCTGCAAAAGAAAGATAGATTATATCTTGTAGCTGAAAATGGAAATGGGGGCATTGTTGGTTTTGCATCCGCCTCAATCACATCTATACCTGATACTAACGCTCCATCTATTGGAATATTGATTACCAATTTTGTATCAAAACCATACCGCGGAAAGGGTATTGGTACTGCATTCCATGAAAAGCGCATGGCGTGGTTCAAAGAACAGAATGTAAAGCACGTAGAAATGAATGTTGATGCGCGAAACGTAAAAGCTCTGGAGATTTGGAAGAAAATAGGTTTTAAGGAATATCAGATCAAGTTGAAAAAAGATTTATGATTAACAGACAACAGCTAGACGAAATCATTATGAGAAACACCGACGCGTGGTGGAAGCCCAACTTGTTTGTGAAGAAAACACTTTCTCTTCTCCCGAAAGAAATTGAGGTCTTGAAATATCCACCATCTTCAGAAAAAAATTATAATTGTTTCATTTACGCATTTAGTCTTTCGCAAAACACTGCTTTTATTGAGAAAACGAATGGTTTTATCTATGACACTCTCGTGCTCAAACTTATTGCAGATGGACACCTCCTCATCACTGAAGAGCCGGAAGATGGTGACTATATCGTATATCAAGATAAGGAAAGCAATCCCCAATATCTTACCCATATAGGAGTTATTGAGGGAGAAAAAATCGTATCGAAGTGGGCATGGGGTCCTCTTATACGGCATTCTGTTTGGAGTGTCCCTCAATCGTACGGGAATCACATTTTCTATCTTAAGAAAGTGACTTCAGATTATTTTCTAGAGCTTTTTAAGAAATACCAGAAATATAACGTAAAACAAGAGGAACCCAATAAGAAAAACACGGGCGCGTAGCGCCCGTGTTTTTCTTTTTTCTTATTTCAAAAAATTATTGTCATCCCGCACTTGATGCGGGATCCAGAGCAAGACAAACTCATGAGACAAATCTCTAGATTCCGGCTCAGAGGCCGGAATGACAACTTATTTTTTACTGTGCCCGAGCACGACTCGTCGTACTTTAGGGTCGTTTATCGTTTTCTTTTTTATCGTTTATCGTTTTTTATATCTTCCCCACCAAATCCAACCCCGGCTCAAGCGTGTCGTCTCCCGGGTTCCAGCTTGCCGGACATACCTTACCTTCGTGTTCGGCGACAAACTTTGCCGCGCGTACTTTTCGCAAGAGTTCTTTTGCACTGCGACCGATGGAATTGTCGTTTATCTCCGTTCCCACGATCTTCCCTTCCGGATTCACAATGAATGTACCGCGGAGCGTGACACCTTCGTCGGGCAAGTACACACCGAGTGCACGAGCAAGCTTCCCTGCCGGATCAGCAAGCATCGGATAGGTCACTTTCTTAATTGCCTCTGAAGCATCATGCCATGCCTTATGCGTGTATACCGTATCGGTGCTCACCGACATCACCTCCACCCCTTCTTTTTGAAATTCTCCATACAATCCCGCGAGTTCTTCGAGCTCTGTAGGGCACACAAAGGTGAAGTCTGCCGGATAAAAAACAAACACCGCCCACTTCCCCTTCATGTCGTTTGTGCTTATCGTCGTAATCTTTCCTTCATGATATGCCTCAAGCGTTACATCGGGCACATGGCGACCAACCATTGGCATATCTTCTTCAAACAAAAAATCGTCCATATATGTGTTTTCCATAGTAGTGTATAATATTGACTAATATATAGAACCCATCTCATATTAAACCGCCTAAGATAATACTTTTTACACTTCGTGTAAGAGCTTGGCAATTCTCGCACCACATATTCGGCTGTGCCTTGTCTCTCAACCACACCGCACGAAAGTGCGGCACGGTCTCCGAGACATCGGCTCGCACGAATATGCGGCACGAGAATAAGCCATTTAATATGAGACGGGTTCTAGGTCTCGTACGTTTTGAGACATCGCAAGTATACCACACTATGTCGTCTTCTCCTCGTCAGAAAAAACAAAAGGTGATTGTCATCGTCGGACAAACCGCTTCGGGAAAAAGCGCTCTTGGTGTGGAGATTGCGCGTGCAGTGGAGGGAGAGATTATCTCCGCCGACTCGCGGCAAGTGTATCGCGGATGTGATATCGGTACCGGGAAAATCACACGCCGTGATATGAAGGGTGTTCCTCATCATCTTATTGATGTGACAAGTCCGCGCAAGGCATTCACCGCCGCGCAGTTTAGAGAAAAAGGGCGCAACGTAATCACCGATATTGGAAAGCGTGGAAAGGTGCCAATCATTGCCGGTGGTACGGGATTTTATATTGATACACTTCTTTTCGATGATGAGCTTCCCGCCGTGGCACCCGACTCAACACTTCATGCGTTTTTAGAGAAAAAAACAGCTGCCGAACTTTTTGCCCGTCTTTCCGATAGCGACCCCGAACGTGCCGCCTCTATCGACAGAAACAACAAACGTCGCCTTATCCGTGCACTTGAAATAGCTGAAACACTCGGCCACGTACCCAAACGAGCGACACGTCGAACTTCTCCGTATAATATCCTTTGGATCGGTATTCGTTTGCCGGACGGACTCTTGCGTGAGCGGATTCACGATCGTAATGCCGACATGATTGGCAAAGGGCTCGTGGCCGAAGTAAAACGACTCAAGGAATCACGCATATCCGACAAGCGCATGTATGAGCTTGGTTTTGAGTATCGCTTTGCTCTTGATTACCTCAAGGGAGAAATCGATCGCGAGACTATGCTTGAGCGCATGAATACCAAAACATGGCACTATGCGAAGCGCCAGAAGACGTGGTTCCAGCGCAATGCCGATATTAGTTGGTTTGCTCCCACAGATACCGTCCATATCATGGCGACGGTGTGGTCGTTTCTCGCGGATTAAAAGCGCCCTTAAAGGCGCTTTTAATCCGCGAGAGTTTCGAGTTGCCAGTTTCGAGTATCGAGCCAAAAGCGCCGTAAGGCGCTTTTCTCAGCCGCCGCGTTGCGGCGCCTCTCTCGTAACTCGTAGCTCGATACTCGAAACTCATTTGCTTCTCATCCGTCGCTCCACCACACGCCAATCAATCGCGTTCACAAAGGCGTCGATATATTCCGCGCGCTTGAGTCCGTAATCTTTGAGATAAGAGTGTTCAAATACATCCATCACGAGAAGCGGTGTCGCACCAGCACAGTGTCCGGCGTCATGTTCATTCACCCACGTATTCAAAAGTCCGCCAGTCTCAGGATCCTCAGAAAGAATGACCCAACCAATACCACGCGCGCTCCCTGCTGTACGAAAATCTTTCTCCCATATTTCCAAACTTCCATACTCTTCGGCAAGGCGCTGCCCGATAATACTTTCCGGATCAAGTTCTTCAGCGTCTTTTGTAATATTCCCAAAGTAGAGCTCGTGGAGCTTCATGCCATTATACTCCCATCCGAAGCGTCGACGTATTTCCGCTCCTTCCGGTGTGCTCATATCTATCTTCGCCATCTTTTCCAAAAGCACATTCGTATTCTTCACATACCCTTCATACAACGTGAAGTGATCCGAAAGCATGTCTTCGGAAAATCCCGGCGTGCCGATAATGTGTTCGAATTTTTTGGCGGTGTACATAAGCGTGAACGATAAGTGATATGAGTATAGTGTACCACACAAAGTATATTAACGTCCCAAAAGCTATGAGCTATAAGCTAAAAGCTAATCTATGCTATAATAGTGCGCATATGTTTACCCTTGACCCCACAACCTCCCTTATTCTCCTTGGCATTGTCGCTCTTTTTGCCCTCATTGCATTCTTTTGGGCATTGCGCCTTGAGATTCGTATCAATAAACTCCTCGGCGACACAGAGGCATGTTCGCTTGAAAAGACAATGCTTGAGCTTCATGAAAAAGCAGATCGACTTGCGACAACGCAGGGGGAAATCAAGAGCTATCTTTCCGAAGCCGAGAAGCGCATCCAAGGAAGTGTGCGCGGTATAGCGACGGTCCGATTCAATCCCTTTCAAGGGCAAGGTGCCGGCAGTAATCAATCATTTGCAACAGCACTCTTGAATGAACACGGTGATGGTGTCGTCTTCTCCAGTATTTACTCTCGCGACCGTGTGAGTATCTTTGCTAAGCCAGTTGTCCAAAAAGGTTCCGAATACGAGCTTTCTGCCGAAGAAAAGCAAGCGATCGAAGGGGCAATGAAGCAATAGGTTACGAACTACGAACGTATACGAACATACGAATACAGCTTCTGTCACCCTATCCATTTTAGTGTCATTCTGAACTCGATTCAGAATCTTCGTCAGTATTCTGGATTCCTGGTCAAGCCAGGAATGACGGGAGAGTAGCTTACACTAGGATATTTTCGTATGTTCGTATACGTTCGTACTTCGTACCCATACCAATAGACAAAAGCCCTCTCTTGCTGTAGGGTATACAATACTATGTCAGACACCGCACCACAGGAAAAGACACAGCGCGACCCCATTATTGTCATCATGGGGCATATTGACCATGGAAAATCAACACTTCTCGACTATATCCGAAAGACCAATGTGGTAGCCACGGAATCAGGTGGTATCACCCAGCACATCTCCGCATATGAAGCGATGCACACGGATGAAAGTGGCGTGGAAAAACGCATCGTCTTTTTAGACACTCCGGGCCACGCTGCATTCTCCTCTATGCGTGGTCGTGGAGCAAAAGTGGCGGATATCGCTATCTTGGTTGTCTCCGCTGAAGACGGTGTGAAAGAACAAACCATGGAGGCACACAAAGCCATCGAAGAAGCGGGTATTCCGTATATCGTCGCTATCAATAAGATTGACCGCCCCGAGGCAGATGTGGAAAAGACTAAAGGATCTCTCGCTGAGCATGGTATCTATGTGGAAGGATATGGCGGTAATATTTCATTTGTTCCCATTTCAGCAAAAGAAGGCACCGGTGTTTCCGAGCTTCTCGACATGATGCTTCTCACCGCTGAGCTTGAAGAACTCTCTGGAGACCCTTCCGCGCATGCAAAGGGCGTGATTATTGAATCTAATATCGATCCGCGCAAAGGAATTTCAGGGACTATCGTCGTCACCGACGGCACACTCAAGAAAGGACAATTCGTGGTTGCCGGACCATCCCTCTCCCCTGTGCGTATTATTGAAAACTTCGCTGGTAAAGCAATTGAGACGGCGGCACCTTCGACTCCCGTGCGTGTTACCGGCTTTTCTGCCGTCCCACCCACAGGAAGTACTATTGAGGTTTTCGACAAAAAGAAAGATGCTGAAGCGGTAGCAAAGCGCAATTCAGAAACGCTCGCAGGATGTATCACCAACGGCAATACCGATGCAGAAGTGGTCATTCCTCTTGTGATTAAGGCAGACACGCTCGGCACCCTTGAAGCTGTGCAAAAAGAATTGGAGAAAGTAACTCACAATAACGTCTGCTTGCATATTATCCACGCGGAAGTGGGTGATATTGGCGAAAACGACGTCACCATTGCATCGGGTTCGAGCGATTCCATTATTGTTGGTTTTCGTGTGAAGGCAGATCGCCAGGCACTTGCCGCGGCAGAGCCTCTCGGTATACAGGTGGAGACATTCGCTATTATCTATAACATCACCGATTATCTGAGCGAGATTGTGAAGAAACGCGCACCAAAGAAGGAGGTGGAGGAGCGCGTGGGTGCGGTGAAGATTCTGAAAACATTCAGCCGTGTGAAGGATAAGCAGGTTATTGGCGGCCGTGTGAAAGCCGGCTACATCATGCCGAAGCATGAAGTACTCATTGAACGCCGTGAGACAGTTATCGGTCGCGGACTCGTGACCGAGCTCCAGGAGCAGCGCACAAAGGTGGGTCGTTCTAATGAAGGATCGGAGTGCGGTATGCTCGTAGAAGCAAAAACAGAAATCGCCGAGGGCGATTTGATTATTCCGATTGAGATGAAGATTGTTCAATAATGTATATGGATACCCAGAAAGAAAAAATTCGAAGCTATATCATCCGTCTCGCGGCGGAGTTTATTCTTGTTGAGGCAAGCAAGGCATCGCTCATTACCGTGACCAATTGTCAGCTCTCTGACAATATGCGTAATGCCACCATTCTCCTTTCCGTCCTTCCTGAAAGTGAAGAGGCGCATGCACTTGAATTTGTGAAGCGAAAACGATCACATTTTCGCGATTATGTAAAAAAACATTCACGTCTGAAATATATCCCATTTTTCGACTTCGATATTGATTACGGTGAGCGCAATCGACAAGCGATTGAAGAAATCGCTCAAAACCGGTAAAATGGGAAAATAAAAAATCAAAAAGTTAATTAAAAGCCGCGTTGCGGCTTTCCGTAATATACGGCCACGTAGCCAAGTGGTAAGGCAGAGGTCTGCAAAACCTCTACACGCGGGTTCGATTCCCGCCGTGGCCTCCAGTAGAAAATCCCCGCAAGGGGATTTTCTACTGGAGGCCACGGAGAGCAAGGCAATTGCTTGCCTTGCGTCGGGAATCGAACCCGCCAGAGACTTCTGTGATTAGACAATGTCATACTCCTCCGGCGTAAATATCAACTCATCCCAATCCGTAATCGCCTGATATTGAGACATCAGCATGTCAAACACCTCTAGTAGAACAGTGTCCCATTCCATATATTTCCGTTTCTTACTAATCACATCTTGTACCGAAGCATTGAGATGTGAGAACCGCCTCATGGTTACCCTAGGCATATCAACTTCGTGAATATTTGGAGCAAGGACATCCATTGATCTGGCATATTTTGCATCAAAAGTTTCATTTGCTTCATATTCGTCAAGATACGGATGTAGGCTTGGGTGCAGTACCTTTAATGCGGCCTCATACTCATCAACGCTATCTTGTTCTGTTTTATGATATGCAAATATCTCACCCACGACAGTCTCTCCAATATCGTGCACCGAGAGCATAATCATTGCTCTACCCAAATCTACTTTATCCGAGTGTTCTATATGGGGGTAAAAATAAGAAGCAAGAATTGGTAAATGACCAACGTGTTCAATTAACGGCTCACGTAATACCTCATTACTATAGTCTTGTTTGTCCACTAATCCTTTTAGAGCAATCTGTGAATACCTATCGGCGGTTACAAGTGCACGCTTGGTAAACGAATAAGTATTCTGTAGCTTTAAAAAATCTTGAACTAATTCTTTTACTGTCATATAGTTTACAGGTTAAGTGTAAATATGCCTAAAGGGATTCGGTCACAAGTCACTAAGCATAATACTTCGCCAAGGCTCGTATTCTGCTAAGTGCTTCCGACATGGCTGCGGCTTTCGAATCCCACGGCGCGACACATGGTCGCGCATCGCTTATAGATTGGAGAGGTCAATTCGTGTTCACATCGACCACAGGAGTCTCTACATGTGCCCGGGGTGGGATTCGAACCCACGCGATCGCAATGATCAGGGGATTTTAAGTCCCCCGTGTCTACCAACTCCACCACCCGGGCAGTAAAGCACGATGTTTGTGCTAGTGCGGACGGAGAGACTCGTCCCACGATTACTAATTATAATGCTTCGCTAAAGCTCGCATTCTAATAAGTATCGCTGGACGCGGCTCGCAATTGTCGCAACAAGTTGCTCCAATATAGCTGCGCCGTTCGAGTCTCTCGGACAAGACACATGGTCTTGTCCAGATATACACGTCCGTCATGACTTCAGTCTCTCTCAAAGCACGATGTTTGTGCTAGTGCGGACGGAGAGACTCGAACTCTCATGGGTTGCCCCGCCAGCTCCTAAGGCTGGTGCGTCTACCAATTTCGCCACGTCCGCTTTTTCTTTCCTGAAAAGAGCCGCTCTATCGTATGCTGATAAAACGGCTTTCTCGTGTCCATCCACCAGTCTCGTCCCACAGTCACTAAGTAAAATGCTCCGGGCACTCGCATTTTACAAAGTGCTACTGGACGCCGAACACCACTTTCACTTACAACAAAAGATGGTCACTGCTCGTTAGGAGAAATTCCTAACATTTAATTCACCAATCAAAGTAATCAGTGAAAGTGGTGTTTGGTTCGATTCCTGACATGCCACACCTCACATGCAATTTTTCTCAAGCACTATATATTTACAATACCATCGCAGTAAGTCTCTACAAAAGTATTCCGTGTGAGGTGTGGCATTGTGTCTGGACTAAAGTCCATCCACCAGGAATCGAACCTGGAACCTGCCGGTTAAGAGCCGGATGCTCTACCAATTGAGCTATGGATGGGTTCAAACATCATATAATAAAAAACGTGTTCTCGCAACAACAAAACCGTCCGACACCACTTACACAGAGTAAGTATGCGCTGATTAAAAACTCAAAACGACCACTGTTATGTTAGTGGTCGTTTTGAATATGCGAGTGTAAGTGGTGTCGGACGATTTTGTTGTTCTTCTAAGAACGTCTATACTCCAATTGTATTCTTGATCAAATTAATGATACCGGCGACGGCAACCATGATGAACATGCCAACCAAACCCCAGGTGATGTGTTTCTTTCCATTTTCTCGTTCCGCGTCGTTACCGGAATAAAATATATACCGTACGACGCCAAAAAGGAAAAGTACAAAACCGAGAGCAAATATCACGCCAATGACCGGATTGATAATATGCTCTACGATATTACCGATGAGGTTGTGGATTGCTTCCATGAGAAACGTACCAAATCACTATTAATTTGACGGCCATCTATCGGCATCAGATGAGCCGGGAAGTCGTACCTCTGGAATCGGAGCAGTTCCTCCTCTATTGATGTCAAATGTTTCTGCAATTACACCAACAAGACCCCATACGGCAACCATAACAAAGAGTGTAATGATTCCGTAGATCATGATAGTGCGTCCTTTTTCTTTGTCTTCATCTGCTTTTACAAGATACATTGCTAAACCGAAGAAGAAAATAACAACCGCCAAGGTAATCACAATCGGAATGAGCAAGTCAAGAATCCTCTTTACGACACCGAGGATGCTTATTGCCGAAGTTGCGGCAAGCACAACGCTCGGGAGAAGTGTCACTGCAAGCCCTACAATTGTGCCCTTAAATATAGACTGTTTCATAAACATACGTGAATAAAAAATAAATAAATATTGATCCCAAAAGGATTATTCTCTAATAATACCGCAACGCGTCTCTACTGACAATATGCGTGTGGACAGCATGGTGGCCCGTTATATATCAGAATAAATGCTTTCAATGATACCGCTATCGACGGTTGCATTTCCTTCCGTGCCAAAAATCGTTTGATGAGCCACTGCCATAAGCCCCCAGATAGCAACAATGACGAAAAGGGAAATAATGCCGTACGCCATAATTTTCCCTCCCTCAGCATATTTCTTAGTATCTCCTGCCGAAAACAATGTTTGTACCAGTCCGATAAGAAATGCTGCCAGAGCTGCGGTGATGAGTATCGGAACTACAATATCGGTCACACGTATAATATTGTTCATGAGATCGCCAAACGTTCGAGGAGCAGCAAAGGCGATTATCGGCACACCGAATACGGAAGCGAATATAAGAGATGTGTGATACAGAAATTTCATATGCTAATCTAATGCTAGAACTAAATACCTGCTCCTACCTGCTCAACTGTTGCCCGAAGAAGCTCAGCGATTGCAAGCGCGCCGAGGAGAATGGCTCCGCCGATGATTGTCCAGGTAAATGCCGTCCGTGCATCTTTAATTTTATCAGGATTCCCCTGGGCACTAATAAAGAGAAAGCCGGTATAAATAATTGCCAAAACAAGCACGGGAAATCCCACGGCAATGACAACGCGCAGAATCGCAACAATAAGCTCGGGGAGTGTGTCGATGCCACCAAGCGGGTTTGTTAATTTTTCTGTCACCGCATGTGCAACGGGTATAATGTGATGAAGCATATAAAATATATGAAAAAATAATTAACGACTTAAGAACCAAAAGTCGGCGCCCACACCAAGCCCGCTCATAATTGCGAACACAACCAACCAGGCCGCCAAGACAAGTACCAAGCCCAATGCGGCATATCCGAAGACCGTATGTGCTTTTTGGATACGACTTGGGTTTCCTCCTGCAGTGATATATAGGATACCTCCCCAAGCAAACAGCGCGGCAGCAACAAACGCAACAGTGTATGAGAAGAATCTGAGAATATTTCGTACGAGAACAATGAGCTGATCAACATCACAATCAGGGCCATCACAGGGAATAAGGCCCCCTGCTGCATGAATCACAAAAGGAGAGACGAACATCAATACGCCGAGAAAATAAATACCAACTGTGTAGAAAGGATGTGTATTCATCATAATTAATATCCCGTTCCTGTTCCGGTTTGTCTGATAAGCGTTTGGAGGTCGCGTGTCAGTGTTCTCGATGCTTCGCTCACACGAGCGCGACCGGATGTAATCGATTCAACGACATCCTTGAGGATAGTATACGATGTTTCCGGCTGTGGGTCGAGCCAGCCGCGTGCGAAGAGTGCTGATTCATAATACACCTCCTTAAACGCATCTTCTTGAGAACCACCCAATAGAGACGTGCGCGCGGGGGCAACATTTAAGCTCTGCGCAAGCGAAGAGACCGCTTCTTCGCTTACAAAACCGGTTTGAACGTATTGCGCCCCGGGAAGATTATCGGTGTAGCGCGCGATGGCAACACCAACAAGAGAACCATATGTGGTACGTGTTGGTATGCTTTGGAGCTGCGGAACGGTTGTCATGTCAATATCCAGGTGGGGATTTTGCATGACTATACCCGGCAATTCGCTCGCATACCCAAAGTATATCGGTAGGTCACCGGCAACAAACATGTCCCTCGCTTCATCAAGTGATCTGTTCCATGTGTAGGTATCTTTGCCCGGACGAGCAAATTCCGTGTAGAAACGCAACACTGATTCATCGGCACCATCAACAAACGACACTTCCAATCCATCGTCACTTATGTGAGTAATGTCACTTCCTGTTTGCAGAAGAAGGAGACTGAGAATATCTTTGGCGTGCGCAATATTCACAAATTCACCCAGTGCCACAGCCGGGGAAATAATCTCACCGGCATCAGTATATGACACCAACGTTTTCACATCGTCCACCAGCGCCGTCCAGTATTGCGGGGGTGTGGCAATATTCGCACTCGTAAATGCATCACGGTTCCAATACATCACGAGCGGATCAACATACATCGGAAGCCCGAGTGCGCTGTCGCCATAGCGGAAGAGCTCTCCTTCTCGAATAAAAATATCTCTGAAGTCTCGCTCGGAAATCATGTCGCTCGAGAGCGGATATACCTTATCGGAAAAACGCACAATCAACTCATGTGGCAAGAAAAATACATCGGGACCCTTTCCTCCGGCGAATGCTTCAATGAGTTCGCTGACGTATGTAGACTCTGCTTTTTGTTCGTACGAAATGTTTATTTGATTTGTCTTTATCATATCAATCAGCGGACGAACATACTCGCTTTTTACTGTCCCCCATATCTCCACATCTCCTTTTGCTGATGTTGTGCTTTGTGGTGACATAACCAAGAACAACACACCTACGATGATGAAAAAGCCGAAGAGAATACTGATGAAGAGTTTGAAATTTGTCATATTCTTACGAATCTACAAATCGATACAAATCTACAAATGGTACGAATAATACAAATGCGTTTCTTTGAGGCAACTACGCTGTCTTTTCAAAAATAAATCCATAATGATGCGTTCCTGCGTCGAATGATTCTTTCTCTGAAAAGCCTCCGCGAGAACACACCTCCTGCACGGCAGAGGGAGCCACAATTCTGTCCGGCTGCGGGCCGAGACCATTGAATGAATCTCTCCACTCAACAACAAGCACTCTCCCGCCGGGCTTGAGCACACGTCGCACCTCTTCGAAAAGAGCGCGCATGTCCTCAACCTGGAAAAGTACGTTGGAGAGAATGACCGCATCGACAACGCCATCGGGGATACTCGTACCTCCCTTCTCTTCAATATCACCCCAAAGCACCTTTATATTCGACACACCGGCATCGCGTGCTGTATTGGTAATACGAGAAAGGAGTGCGTCCTGTACCTCCACGGCGTACACACTACCGTCTCTTCCCACCGCTTTTCCTGCGGCAATAGCGTAGGCGCCCGTACCGGCACCAAAATCAGCTACCTTCTCCCCTTCCTTTAAGTGGAGCCGTGCAACATTTTCTTCAGGATTGGCAAACATATGTGATTACTATTATACATGATTTTGTTTGTATGGGGGAGATATTGCGTTTGTGGATAGAAAAGCGGCGCGCCCTTCGGGCGCGCCGCTTTTCTTTACCTATCACTTCTATCTTTGGGATATATAATTATAATTTGCCGAATAATCATTTCATCCCAAGATTTAATATACGAACCAGTAAAATCAAACCACACTTTCATGAAATCACCTCTTTTGATTTTACGTATGCCACCGATTTCAGGGTCTTGTAGAAAAATATATTCACTGTCCAATCCACATACTACTGAGTAGTGACCGTCGGCAACAGTAGAGTCAGAATAATCTGTTCGTCCACGTGTAAACCAATTCACAATAACCGGAATATCTTTCTTGAGCAATTCTTCAATATCACCGAATGATGCTTTGTCTTTGATAGTTGTCTCAAACCCGAGTGTTTGTGCAGCGTTAACAATATCTCTATCGGAAACACCAAGCTCCTCATCGACACCACACATATCTGCCAATTCCTTCTCTGTTTTTTTGATCCCAAAATATTCAGCGACAATCTTCAAAGAAGCAGGTCCACACATACCGGCATAAAGTGTTTCTTGGAACGGTTGTACATTGAGCATCATATTTTTGTCATTCCGGCCTCTGAGCCGGAATCTAGATTTATTATATTTGTCCTCTGGATCCCGCATCACCAAGCACCATTTTCACTAAAGTGAAAAAAGTGCTCGGCAAAGAGTGCGGGATGACAGCGTAAGAGGACTATAATTTCTCAGGCGCGGCGTCCCACTTCGCTCAAGCTCCGACGGGACACATAAGCCGTGCCTGTATACATATTTCATTTTTCGTATTTCTAATTTCTACTGTGGCCGAGCACAATTTGTCGTGCTTTAGGCATCTTTTTCTACTCCCCCGTATTCTCCTCCACATCACTCTTTAAAAGCACTACCGACGCGATTGAATCACCCGCGCGGAGCTTCATGATGCGCACGCCTTGTGTTTGGCGTCCGAGCGACGGAATGTCAGACACAGCCGTGCGAATCACCTGTCCCTTTTTGGAAATCGCCACGATTTCCTCGGCATCCTCACGCACAATACGCGCCCCAATGAGATTTCCCGTCTTCTTCGTCACCTGCGCTGTCTTAATACCCGAACCACCGCGCTTCTGCGCCTTGTATTCGGTGAGCTTCGTCTTCTTTCCATATCCTTCGGAGCCCACCACGAGCAGCTCCTCGCTCTTTTCATCGTTGACCACGCCACTGCCGACAATCACTTCACCCTTACCAATCGTCATTGCTTTCACACCCGCCGCTGATCGTCCCATCACCCGCACATCACTCGAAGCAAAGCGAATCGACTTGCCACCATCGGTTACCACCACCACGTCGTCCTCGTCGTGCACCGGAAGCACTGAGAGAAGCTCGTCTCCCTTCGCTAAGTTGATCGCAATCAAGCCACTGCGACGCACATCTTTAAAACTCTCAGCCGCCACGCGCTTCGCCACACCCTGTTTGGTAATCATCATGAGCGACAAACCGTCCACCTCTTTCATCTCTTTTGGCATAGGAAGCACTGAGGTAATCTCCTCGCCATCCTCAAGCTGAAGGAAGTTGACAATGGCCTTTCCTTTCGTGGCTCGGCGCCCTTCAGGGATATCATACATCTTCACGCTGTAGACCTTACCGCGATCAGTGAAGAAGAGCAGATCGCTATGCGTGCTTGCCGAAAGGAATGAGAAAACAAAATCTTCTTCCTTGGTATTCATATCCACAACACCCACACCCCCACGCTTCTGCGCCTTGTATTCAGAGGGATCCGTGCGCTTTACATAGCCACCACGCGTAAGCACCAACATCGCCATCTTCTCCTCCACCAAATCTTCCGGCGCCATAATCTTTGCCCCCGATTTCACCACGACAGTCTTGCGTTCGTCGCCAAATGCTTCACGCACCTCTTCAAGCTCGTCTTTCACCACACCCATAAGCTTCTTCGCGCTCTTCAAAAGCCCCTGGAGATACTCAATGAGCTTCTTTTTCTCCTTGAGCTCATCTTCAATGGCCTTACGCTCAAGACCGGCAAGCTTCTGTAAACGCATTTCCAAAATCGCCGTTGCCTGCACGTCAGAGAACTTAAACTTCTTCATCAAGTTGGCATGCGCCGTCCCGGTATCTTTCGATGCCTTGATCACTTTAATCACCTCATCGATATGATCGAGTGCCTTTTTCAAGCCCTCCAAAATATGCGCGCGCTCCTGGGCTTTGCGCAAATCAAATTGCGTGCGGCGTGTTACCACTTCCTTGCGATGCTTCACAAATTCAGAAAGAAGGGACGTGAGCGAGAGTGTTTGTGGTACACCATCAACAAGCGCCACCATATTGTAATTAAAGGAAGATTCGAGCTCCGTGTATTTATAAATCTGATTGAGCACTTTCTGCGGCTGCGTACCTGTTTTAATATCCACCACCACACGAATGTCTTTCGCTGATTCATCACGCAGGCCCTTAATACCCTCCACCTTCTTATCACGCGCCAAATCTGCAATTTTCATGATGAGGTCTGCCTTATTCACTCTGTATGGCACGGAAGAAATCACAATCTGGAATTGCCCTGCTTTTCCTTCCACAATCTCGGCGTGTCCGCGACACACCACACCACCGCGACCGGAAGCATACGCATGCTTAATGTCGGATGCTCCGAAGACATATCCGCCCGTGGGAAAATCAGGCCCCTTCACAAATTGCAGCAAGTCTTCTGTGGTTGCCTCGGGATTATCGATGAGGTGGGTTGTGGCATCAATGAGCTCGGTGAGATTGTGCGGCGGGATGTTGGTCGCCATACCCACGGCGATGCCAAGGGTGCCGTTGGCAAGAAGCGCCGGAAATGCCGCAGGAAGGACTGTCGGCTCTTTGTGGGCACCGTCGTAATTGGGCACGAAATCCACCGTCTCTTTCTTGATATCACGAAGAAGTATTTCGGCTGTCTTTGCCATCTTTGCCTCAGTATAACGATATGCGGCGGCCGGATCACCATCAATAGAACCAAAGTTACCCTGGCCAATCACAAGTGGATAACGATATGAGAAATCCTGCGCCATTTTCACCATTGATTCATACACGGCAACGTCACCATGTGGGTGATATTTACCGAGTACGTCTCCCACGATAAGAGCCGACTTACGAAACTTCGCACCGGGTGTGAGCCCGAGACCTTCCATGGCATAGAGAATACGGCGATGTACCGGCTTCAAACCATCACGCACATCAGGAAGTGCGCGCGAAACAATCACGCTCATGGCGTAATCAAGATATGAAGAACGCATTGCCGAAGAGATATCGGTTGCCACCACACGGCCGCCTTGCTCGGGAGCAGGAGATGCGGTGTCTTTAGTGTTGTCCTTCGGAGCATCCTCCGAAGCGGATTGTTTCTTCTTTGATGGCATACGTTAGGAGAATAGGAGATTAAAAGTTAAATGTTAAGAACGAAAATCGAGGAGCGCCCAAGGTTAAACCTTGGTATGAATACCAAGGTTTAACCTTGGGCGCTCCCATACATTGTCATTCCCAACTCGATTGGGAATCTTCACAAATAACCCCCACATTATACCAAAAATCCCCCATTTCTGCGCTATTGACTTATACAACTATATATTATATCATGCATTCAGATTTGCCCCTTTCTTTCAAACGAACCGTTCAAAACACTTTCAGGAGAACATTATGCCAATGAAACGAATTCTTCAGATGTCTCAAAAAGAACTGCGAGACACATTCGCACGTGCCGGACTCATTCAAATAAGAATGGCCGCCCTAAAGGAGCTCGACCCACTCGACGATAAATCACTTATGGTGATGAAGTCTTTCATCCTTGATGAGAGTGAGTCACCGGGACTGAGGCTAGAAACTATCTTTAAGATAGTAGAAAAGATTACGGATGTGGAACTCGTCAGAAACATCCTTTTGGGGTTCTATGAAATAATCGATCCGCTCATTTCTCAGAAAGTACGTGAGATGCTTGAATTAACGTATGGACCAGATTCTTTTCCTGAAGAAGACGATCCTGATGGCGTTGAATCAAGCCTCTACGAAAATCTTATGTACCAAAGAGAGTATAAGCGTCCCGATACACGAGCAGACTTATCCTTGGGTCAGAAAATTGTAACCACGTATTTTGAACCTAAAGATGCATAACATCGCATCTGACGTTTTATTTATGAAGCCGTTGGTAACACAACGGCTTTTTATATCCACACCGACGTGGACATTTCATGCCCACGCTGTTTTTACTGACTAACAACTACCAACCTCACGTCGCTAAAGCTCTGCGAGGCATGCTAAAAACTAAAAACTTTACTTGTGATATCCCCCCATCCAATCCCGACATAATACAGTACATCATTGGCAGCGTCTTTCCCTGCTTCATAGAATTCCATGTGCACACCTGACTCTTCTTTCTGCTCCTCTACCTTTTCTTCCGCTAAAAGCGAGGAGACAGTAAAACTCCCGCCGATAATGACAACGGTGAGCACAAGCGCTGTCCCCAGCGCAATACGCTTTCGCGAAGATTCGGGTAAATTTTGAATGTTCTCTAGAAAGGACATGGGAAACGAATTACAAATAGATACAAATATACATATTACAAATATCGCTCTATTGGCTGTCATCCTGTACTCTTTGTCGAGCACTTTTTTCACTTTAGTGAAAATGGTGCTTGGTGATGCGGGATCTTACAAAACCAAAGACTATCTTTGGTATGCATACCAAAGATAGTCTTTGGTTTTGTTCGCAATCCACTTTTCGGAACGATTCTTTCGAGACCGAGCACCAAACCTATGTGTTTAGAAATCAGATATGTCATCCTCAGTGATGTTACTTCTTAACCTCCTCCGCGCCATCTTAGTCATACGTTTGGTGCTTGGTGACAGCGTAGCTGTCTTTATCGTTCATCGTTTATAGTTTACCGCGCCCGAGCACGACTTGTCGTGCTTTAGGCCTTACTCGCCTTGAGCACAATCACCTCCCCTTCCATAGCGCTCACATCTTTTTTCTTGAGTGTTGCTTTCTCCACCGCCTTCACCCCTTCAGCACCGGCTTCTTTGAGAAAGGTCTTCAGCATTGCCGCATCGGTATCGACGGGAATAATTACACTGGCGCCGAGCTTGGTAGCAAGCTTGTGTGCAGCATTCGGCGCAAGAAGATCACCGTCACCCACAGGTGTAATCAAAATATCCACATCCTCACCAATTCCCTCATATACTTCCGGTGAAAGCTCGTTGGAGGAAAGTGCGCCCAAGACAACCACATTCATCTGCTCAAGTGAGATGCGATATACGGTGTTGATGTATGAATCTTTGCTGAGCTTTGTTTCAGACGGCATCCCCTTCACATACACACCGCTCACTTCATACTCCCCCGGACCGGAAATCACAAACGGCTCTTTATCGCCGTAGCGCACACTGTCCACGCCGTTGTAATCGGGATGCGGCACCGACGAAAGCGCCACATCAGCGCCAAAACGAGCACCGGAAAGCTTGGAATCTTTGCTGATGGGATTCACCGCGATAACCGTATCGCCAAGCTGAATACGAATAAACTGTTTGTCGTAATATGTGATAATCATGATGAGAACCTGGCTCAGTAAAAATGGCTTGCTCTCGTGTTCGTCATTCGTGCGAGACGCTGGCGCGGAGTGCGAAGCGTATTACAATACGGTGAGCGCGAGTGGCAAGTCGCAGCCGAATGGCGGACGCGAGAGTTGCCAAATGAAACCATAGATTATGTATATAAATGTTTTTTACTGATGCCAGGTTCTAGTATATCACACCGCGGATTTTGTGCATGCATGCACAAAATCCGCGGTGTGATTAGGAGATTAGTAAATTAGGAGACTAGGAGATTAAAGAATAAGAATCTGAACCGTTTTTCAAAACATAACGCATGAGGTGTGGCATTGCCAGTACGTCAGTAAATCAGGAGGTTAGTATAAAAAAATAAGCAGCAAAAAAGCCGGTCGTACTGACCGGCTCAACTTCATGAGAAAAGGAATACTATTCACTCCCTGCAGCAGCAATAACATCAAGTGTCACTTTGCTATTACCGAGAAAGACATCCCTCCGTTCTGCTTCGTCCTTTGGCCAATGCCTGACCACATCTTCAATCATGTTCAGGCAGTCAATAAGAGGTGCGCAAACCGACTGGAGCCCGGCACTATAGATATCAGGGTCATCGTCCTCTGCGAGGAACGAAACTGTAAGCTCACCACCCTCAATCTTACGGGCAAAGGTAAACATGAGACGACCTGCCATAACAAACGTGCGAAGCTCGGTCTTTCCAAAGACTCCGCTCATTCCCCGTCCTCTTTCCTGCTGAATGATTTCATACAGACCACAACGGTAGACTTCCCGAGCAAATTTATCAAAGAATTGCTGAAGTACATGCCCTTGGGCATTGAGATATGCATCACACGATGCCTCCATATAATTCCCGACAATGTCCTTGAGGAGAAATCCTATTGCTTGCGTTCTGAGTACACGATCAACGGTGTCACTCTCCCCGACAGCAAGCAGGCTCGGTACAGGCCTTTCTGTTTCCATTTCGTATGACTCCCTGAATACAGCAACCCATTCCTCGTCACTGTTCTTAAGGACATCAAATGCGTCGCCTGTAATCTGGGGAAGATAAGGGCTGACGTTATAGAAATCATATTTTTCGTCGTGATTAATCTTTAGGCGACGGAGATATTCGAGAAAAAATTGAAGGAATGGTTCATCTCCTTTTGTCCTGAATTCTCTTGTCGCAAGTGCGTTTTCGATTTTCTCGATGAGTTCTGCTTTTTTCATTTTAATCCCATGATTTAAGGTTATGTAAAGAAATGCTGTAAATCAACTCCTCCCTACCTTTAAATACGAATTGATATAATCATTCGTATGAAAAACAAAAA
>CAZULS010000003.1:0-34445 GCA_964621395.1 uncultured Candidatus Saccharibacteria bacterium
TACCATCACCATTATTATTCCCTAGCAAGAATTCGTATTTGGGGGTAAGGTGAGGCAACTTAACCACTACGAAATATACACGTTTTTAATTGAAAAGTCAAGTGTTTTCATTTATCCCCCATTATGGTACTCTCTATGCATTACTAGCGGTGTATGTGGGGTAACCCTTTACTGATTGGACGCCCCGATTTTGGTCCTTTAGGACCAAAATCGGGGCAATGCGACAAAACGGTAAAGATCCCGCATATATGTCCGCCCATGCGCGGTTTTTTGTTTGCTTGGGTGGGACATTTTGAAATATTATTATGACAACAGCTACTGAAGAGAAAAAGAACGATGTGGTGGAGGGAGAAGAGTTCGACACCACAGCGACGCATCCGATGAGTGCGCTTATTACCGATTCTCCGAATCCTCCGATTGCGGGCGATTTGGTGGAAGGAACGGTCATCGCACTTCTTCGCAATGCGGTATATGTGGATCTGGCGCCGTTTGGTACCGGCATCATTTATGGACGCGAATTCTTAAACGCCCGTGATGTAATTCGTCACAGTAATGTTGGCGACAGCATTACCGCCAAGGTGGTGGAAACAGAAAATGAGAACGGCTACATTGAGCTTTCTCTCAAGGAAGCACGCCAGGCGCTTATCTGGAACGATGCCGAAGAAGCAATTAAGAATAAGTCGCTCATTGAGCTTACCGTGAAGGAAGCAAATAAGGGTGGGCTTATCGTGGTGTGGCAGGGTATCGACGGATTTCTTCCTGCATCCCAGCTCTCCACTGAGCACTACCCTCGCGTGGAAGATGGCGACAAAGACAAGATTGTAAATGAGCTTAAGAAGCTTGTTGGCGAGAAGCTCTCTGTGATGATTCTTTCAGCGTCTCCGAAGGAAGGAAAACTTATTTTCTCCGAAAAGGATGTTTCCGATAAAGATCGCACCGAGCTCGTCGGCAAATATGCCGTCGGTGATGAGATCGAGGGAGAGGTTACCGGCATTGTGGAATTTGGCGTCTTCGTGAAGATTGAAGACGGACTTGAAGGATTGGTGCATATCTCCGAAATTGATTGGGGCTTGGTGGAAGACCCGAAGCTGTTCTGCAAAGTCGGTGAAGAAGTGAGGGCAAAGATTATTGAAATCAAAGACGGTAAAGTATCGCTTTCCATCAAGGCGCTCAAAGACAATCCATGGAAGAATGCCGCCCAGACCTACAAGAAGGGTCAGAAGGTGGACGGTGTGGTGATTAAATTCAACCGCCACGGTGCACTTGTTTCCATTGAGGAAGGTGTTGCCGGATTGGTACATGTCTCCGACTTTGAATCCGAAGACGCACTGCACAAAGTGCTCGAGCTTGGTAAAGTGTATCCCTTTGAAATCACCCTTTTTGAACCAAAAGACCAGCGCATGACACTTTCCTTTAAGGAAGAGGAGAAGAAATAAGGGGTACGCCTAGCCCGTGCCGAGCCACGGTCGGCCTAGGGAAGTACGAACACATACGAATACACCCTAAGAGGTATCACCAAGCACCGAAGAAAAAACAAAAAAGGCCAACACAACATCGCTTCCACCTAGATGGAAGCGATGTTGTGTTTTATGAACATAATACTCTACACGCTGTCATCCCGCACTTGATCCTAAACCACAAGTGATCGGATACAATGCGGGATGACAAAATGAAAACACCTTCAAACAAAAACCTACACACAAAAAAGCAGGCATTACACCTGCTTGTGCTCTCCTCTGTCGTGTTTTATCACTTCTATTCCTTCAGGACGTAAAATAACCGTTACGACAAAACCTTCGTCTGATACTTTTGGGTGCGATCTCGGGCCACGAAACTGGGGATACCCAAGCAATCGTTCATATTCCCGTATCGCTAGAAAGGTATCGTCAATTGGCTCTTTTGTGTTATCTGCCATCATTCTCACATTTAATGTTCACGAAACACGTACCTGATTCAAGTATGTCATACCACATGCGGAAAGTCAAAAACAGGCGCGACCGAAGGTCGCGCCTGTTTTTTGGGTGACCCACACACAAAAAAGCAGACTCTTGGGAGCCTGCATGCGTTATACACTGATCTGTATGATGATATCACAGTGAAATAATACCACCTTCTCGTCACCATCAAATCCTTTTTCAAGAAACTCTGTTTTTGGATCTGTCGGTAACAAAAAGATCTTATCTTTCTCCGTATCCTTTTTTATAACGATAAAGGATTCCCTGTCCCTCAAATCGGCAAGACCAATTTCTGGCTCACCAATAAACCGAACAGCAGTGCCTTCTTCAGCGTCCCGGAGATTTTTTATTTTTATGTCCATTGTACCCGCCGGGAGAAGTGCTCGCGACGTGTCCACGGTAGACTGGTAAGGAATTACTTCTCTTGTCCCTCGTCGACGCATCACACCACCTTTCATGTCCACTGCGATTATTGGCACATCCTCCAACTCATCTCCTTTTCCAAGGAACATATAGATGGGAGGATCGTCCTGTGCATACAATTCGGGAAGTGATTCATCGTCGGCAAAGGAAAAGATATGCAAAGGAGACAACGATCTCAGAGTTACTACTCTCCTCTCTTTCAAAGACCATGAAATATTCATTTTCTTACGTTTACTCGTTTACGATACATTACTTACCCACCGCCCATACTACTCATGTAGAGATATATGTCAAGAGAAACAGGCGCGACCTCCGGTCGCGCCTGTTTTCTTTTTGAAAGCGCGGGCGTTAGCCCGCGCTCTTCTCGAAACTCGTAACCACAGCCCCACTTTCACTTATTAAGTATGATTGCCACATTTTGTTAGCTGAAATCTCTAACGACTAACGTTATCTAAAAGTAATCAGTGAAAGTGGGGCTGGGCAGGCTCGATACTCGAAACTTCTCCATTCTCTCACCACACCCAAACATTCAGCCCTTTCATCTCTTAACTCTCCCCTCTCAACTCTCTCACTCGTTTGCCATCGTCACACGAGTATCGGATGCGCGTACCGCAAAGAGTGTTTTTTCCGGCTCTACAAAACCCAAACGCTCTGCTTCCTCCACGGTAATTGATTCGGAGAGCTTCATGTATTCTTGCTCAAGAGTGACCACACGTGATGCAATGTCGGCATATGTATTTTCCGCTGCGTCACGTTCTACCACACTCACCACACTTCCATATACACATGTCACGTATCCGACAACAAGAGCGAGTGCAAGTGCGCTCAAACCAAACACAACCTGTGTCTGATATCCATTCTTGTGTTGTATACGTGTGCGATTCATAAGGATATTACGTGGCCGAGCGCGACTTGTCGTGCTTTAGGCTTTTTCCGCAATGCGGAGTTTTGCGCTGCGTGCGCGAGGATTGTTTTCAATTTCTTCCTCTGTTGGAACAATCGGTTTCTTAATCGGGAGCGACACTGTTTCCTCTTCAGAAAGTGCTTTCAGTGTGCGCTTCACCATTCTGTCTTCAATGCTATGAAACGATATAATCGCTATTTTACCTCCCTTGCGTAGTGCCTTCACACCTTTCTCAATCGCCTCCTTCGCACTGCCAAGCTCATCATTTACCGCAATGCGGAGTGCCTGGAAAGTGCGTGTTGCCGGATGAATGCGTCCGTGATGATAGCCCTTGGGTACTGCTCCTGAAATCACGTCTACCAACTCTCCCGTTGTGGCAATCTCTTTCTCCTCTCGCCTTTCACATATTGCTCGTGCAATACGTCGTGCATACCGCTCTTCTCCGTATCCGTAGATAATGTCGGCAATATTCTCCTCCTCCCATTCATTCACTATTTCTCTTGCAGTGAGTGCGTCCTCAGCAGGATGCGGATCAAGCGTCATTGCGAGCGGTTCGTCGCGCATAAATGACAATCCTCTTCCTTCCTGCGACATCTGCATACTGCTCCATCCAAGATCCAAGACCATTGCATCAATGGCGTGTATTTCAAGGGAATCAAGAATGCTATCGAGATTGCGGGCATTGTCATTCACAAAATGTTTCGTGCACGATGCGTCTTTCAGATGTTCCTTGGCAATGGTAATTGCAGTACTGTCTCGATCAATACCAATGAATGTCCCTTCGGCTGCGATGAGCGCACAGATACCCCGTGCATGACCACCGCCTCCGAGCGTGCCATCGACAACAGTGTCACCGCTCTCTAGCGACAATGCTTCTATCGTTTCGTTGAAAAGAACGGGGATGTGCTGAACCTCTTCCATACAATCATGTGCCATATTAGAGTTCTCCCGATTCGCCAAGCTTCTCGGCGATGGCATCGGCGCGGTCTCGTGCCGTATCCTGATACGACTTCCATGTCGCTTCATCCCAAAGCTCCACGTGATCCTGCAAACCAACAACCACTACCTTTTCTGAAAAGTTGGCGAGATCTTTCAGTGCATCAGGGATAAGAACACGTCCTGCCGCGTCGATGTCCACCTCGGAAGCGTTTCCCACAATGAAGCGAGTCAATTTGCGCGTATCGGACTGACCAACGGAGAGATTCGTATATGTCTCCACTGTTCTCTTCCATTCTTTTGCAGAATAGACCGACAAACACGCATCCCATCCATGCGTAATCACTACCGTCTTTCCAAGCTCCTTACGGAACTTCGCCGGAAGCGACAAGCGCTTTTTCGGATCAAGAGTGTGTATGTATTGACCGATTAGCATAAAGGCAGGTGTCGGATAAGCACAACATTTCCCACTTCATCCCACTTGATGGCTATTATATCCCACTTTGCTACTCTTTTGCAAATAGGGAGTTATCCACAGGGTGGATTAGAAGTTAGAAATTAGGAAATAGAAATATGAAAGGGCGCGCTACGCGCGCCCCACACAGGCACATTTTGCCTTGCAAAATGTGCCTGTGTGGGACTGTGAAGAATTAAGAATAAAGAATTAGGAATTAAGAAAACATGTTGTCATTCCCGCCCCCGAGCGGGAATCTAAAAACCCAAGGTTAAACCTTTGGATTAATCCAAAGGTTTAACCTTGGGTTTTTAACGCCTCATCTTCCAGTGAAAAAGCGCGGCGCCTACGGCGCCGCGCTCCCCTTGCATCCAAACACCAAATACGATATAACTGTTTCAGAAACATGAACCCGAAAAGATAAAGGAGGTCACGTTGGACATACGTTCTAATTTACCTTGGCCGAGTTGTGGTCTCAGCAACCTCGCTCGGCATGAATTCACTATTGATGGTATACACTGTACATCGATGGAAGGATTCTTGCAGTCACTTAAATTTCAAGACTTGGAAAAACAAGCGGAAATCTGCAAACTCTCCTGTATTAAAGCGAAGAAGTCAGGGAGAGCTCGAAATTCCGCTTGGCAAGAAAAACAAAGACTTTGGTGGAGGGGAAAAGAAATCGATCGACATGGTCAAGAGTATCAAGACCTTCTCGACCGAGCGTACAACCTTCTTTTCGAAGACGATGGCTTCAGAGAGGCTCTTCTGGAAACAGAAGATGAGAATCTTACTCATTCTATAGGAGAAAAAGATCCTCATAAAACCGTACTCACTGAGGAAGAATTTATTTCTCGTATTCTCTCGCTGCGGATACGAGCAAGAAAACAGCTGTTACTTTCGTAACAGCTGTCTTTATTTTATATCTTTCATTTCTCCCCCTACTCCCTCGGACGCAACGTCGGGAAAAGGATTGCTTCGCGGATATTGCGGGTGCCCGCGGCGAGCATGACAAGACGGTCCACGCCGATACCCACACCGCCTGCCGGTGGCATGCCGTATTCCATCGCCTCGATATATGCTTCGTCATTCGGAGAGATTTCGCGTTCACCACCCTCTCGCTTCTTTTCTTGTTCGGCAAAGCGTGCGCGCTGCTCTTCCGGATCATTGAGCTCGGAAAAACCGTTGGCGATTTCAAAACCACCGACAATAAGCTGGAATCGATCGATCATTCCGTTTCCTTCTTCTTGTTCTTTTGCAAACGGTGAAAATGCCTTCGGATATTCAATGATGAATGTCGGCGCAATCATATGCGGACGACACACCTTCTTATAGATATTGTCCAAGATTTTATCAGGCGCATCACTCTCTTTTACGTCCACGCCATGCTTTTTTGCTTCATTTGCGAGTGCATCGCGATCCATGCCAAACGGATTGTTCATGTCAGCGTATTTCTCAAACACTTCCGCAAACGTCATCACCGCAAATGATTCAGCAAGCGATACCTCCTCACCATTCACCTTGAGCACCGGTTCTCCAAGCGCCGCAGTGAAAACCTCACGCACAAGCTTTTCGGCAAATGCTCGCTGACTGTCGGCATCGGCAAATGCTTCATAATATTCGAGCATGGTAAATTCCGGATTGTGCGTGACATCAATGCCTTCATTGCGGAAGATGCGTCCGAGTTCATAGACCTTCGGAAAACCACCCACAAGAAGCTGCTTGAGATACAGCTCCGGCGCAACACGCAAATACATATCAATATCAAGGGCATTGTGATGGGTGACAAACGGCTCAGCCAGCGCACCGCCTGCAACCGCCTGAAGGACGGGTGTTTCCACCTCCATATACTCCGCTTCATCAAGAATACGACGCAATGCCGAAATAATCTTTGCACGAATGACAAATCGCTCACGCACTTCTTCTGATGAGAGCGTATCGAGATAGCGCTTACGGAAACGCTCTTCCGTATCTTTCAGACCATGCCATTTATCCGGAAGCGGTAAAAGCGCTTTGGCAAGCATGCGCCAGCTTTGTGCTTCCACACTCTTTTCACCGCGCTGAGTCACAAAAAGTGTGCCGGTGAACGTGCAGATATCACCGCGATCGAGCGTCTCTGCCAATGTATCAAAATCTTCGAGTGAATCGCTTTTGCACACGATTTGGAAGTGTGCCGTTCCGTCAAAGATATCGGCAAAAAGGAGCTTGCCCTGTCCGCGAAGCGCCATGACACGTCCGGCAAGCGTGATCTCGCCTTTTCCTTGGAGCGTGTCAAAATCGTTCTGCGCCTGGGCGCATGTGGTATCACGATGAGACGCAATCGGATAAGGGTTCACACCCTTTTCTTTGAGCATATTCAGCTTTTTCACGCGCTCCGCGCGCAATTCTTCGAGGGATGACATGAAACTAGGAGATTAGGAGATTAAAAATTAAACATTGAAAACCTGCCATTACATGCCAGTATAGCAGAAAAAAGCGGGTGGAAAAAGAGCGCGGTGAGACCCGTACTGTCAATAAGCGCGCCAAAGTTAAGCTTTGGCAATTCTGCCAAAGCTTAACTTTGGCGCGCCACCGCTCTCTTTTCTCCAGAGTTAATTATATAACTAACGCATGAACAAATGCGCGGGCGTAAGCCCGCGCATTTGTAATTCGTATATTCGTATGCATTCGTAATTCGATTACCCGATTTTCACAATCGTATACTCCACTTCTCCTGCCGGTGTTTCGCATGTCGCCTTTTCACCTTCCTTACGACCAACCAAACATTTTCCAAGCGGTGAGACAACTGAAATTTTTCCTGCCGCGGTATCAGCCTCTTCAGATTCCACGAGCATAAACGCGCGCTCTTTCTGTGTACCTTTTTTCTTTATCGTCACCGTGGAGCCCACATCTGCTATTCCGCCTTTTTTAGGCTTCAACACTTCCACATCTTTCAAAATCGTCTGGAGTTCGGCAATGCGCTGTTCGGACTTTGCCTGATTATCACGCGCTTCGTGATACTCTGCATTTTCCGAAAGATCACCGAGCGACTTGGCATACTCCAATTCTTCGGCAATTTCGGCACGGCGTGTCGTCGTGAGATAGTCGAGTTCATTTACCAATTCCTGGTATTTTTCCTTGCTCAATTTCATATTCAATCCGAACCGCCATAATTGACAAAAAATAGCTTTCAGCGGTTATTCGATGCAGTATACATGAAAGGTTTATAGAAGGCAAATAGACTGGAAATTAGAAGTTAGGAATTAGGAATTAGAAAATAGAATGCGCAGGCTCACGCCTGTGTAAAATGAAAAAACTGCCGGGGGAAATCCCGACAGTTTTGCCTCAAACCGTTATAGTTTTTATGCGGCCGTCAAGCATGATATCGACAAGGTCAATCTCTTTATTGTTTCGCAAAATACCAACCTTTCCCGATATGTAACCCTTGAAAACATCAAGTCCGTCAACTCCCGCAAAAACACCAATGCCATCGAGAACAGATGTTCGGTTTGTGTAGACACGCTCAAACACTTCTTCAATACAGTGCTCGGAGAAAATAACCGTGTCCATAGAACCTACACTGGGTATGTGTGACATCTTCAGAAGATACGAGTGTAATGTGTTTGCCATGATCATCGCTTTTTCGTTTGTAGAAGTAGAACATGAGTACGTTACTGAACAGAAGTATACAGTACATGAGCATGTATGTCAATACACACTGCAAAGTTATAGATATCCTCACTTTATCAAGATTCAAGCGAAAGCGCGGGCGTCCCCACTCCGCCAAGGCTCCGACGGGACAGGAAGCCCGCGCCCGCTCCGCGAAGCGGGGCATTCTTTTTTGGCGCGGGCGTGAGCCCGCGCATACATATTTCATTTTTCATTTTTCATATTTCTACTCCAAATACTCCGGCGTCTCCCAATACATCCAGTCGAGGAATTGGCGCATGATTGAAACGCCTCCGATGGTGTTGTCGCGCGGACCTTTTTCCATTAAGACAACAAAAGCATACTTCGGCTCATCATAGGGGAAAAATCCCGTTACCCATGAGTTCACATTATTTTTTGAAATACCAAGTTCCGCGGTTCCTGTCTTTGCCGCCACATCTATATAATCCACATTCAAACCACGCGCCGTACCATTCTCCACCGCCGCGCGCATCCCTTCGCGGATAATGCGCATGTTTTCTTCCGAAACAGGAACCGTATGCACACTGTCTTTCGGAGAAGCATCTTCCCCTCCCATCTCCTTCACCACATATGGCGACACAAGAGAGCCGCCATTAGCAATTGCCGCAATACCGCGCACGAGCTCAATAGGAGTCACTTGAAAACCATATTGCCCAATGGAGGTGTGATACGTATTTCCCACACGCCAGTCTTCACCAAATATCTCTTCCTTCCATGCCGGATCGGGAATAACACCCGTCTTCTCTCCCGGAAGATCGATACCGGTCATGGAAGCGAGCCCAAATTCTTCTGCATACTCTTTAATCTTTGCAATACCCACTCCTTTTTGATTCTCAAAGCCGCCGGCAATCACATAAAAGAAAACATCCGAAGACCAGGCAAGCGCCGTGCGAATGTTAAACCACTCATTAAATTCTTTCCAATCACGAAAGACGCTGTCTTCACCACCATACGGGTTTGGGATAACCAATTTTCCACTCGAATACACACTGGTTATCGAATCAATTGTTCCCTCTTCAAGCGCCGCCGCCCCGACAAACATCTTCACCGTGGATCCCGGTGTGTACAAACCGGCAACGGCACGATTCACAAATGGTGTTCGTTCATCAAGTGTATAGGAGGCAATTTCCCCGGCATCCTCGCCATCACTCATCACCGTTGAGTCATATTCCGGCACCGACACAAGAGCGAGCACTTCCCCGCTTTCCACGTCCATGAGAATGGCTGCACCGCCGGCAAAACCCACCTCATCGGAAAGCACAGAGATAGAATTGGCAAATTGTTCTTGAAGGCGCGCGTCTATGGCGAGGGTCAGATTATCGCCATTTATAGGGGGCGACATGACACTCTCCGAAAGAATCTCATTGTGCACATCTACTTCCACAAGACGTACACCACTCACACCCGCAAGCGCATCCTGATACATATATTCAATACCATCCATACCGAGAGTGTCGCGTCGATAATAAAAACCGTTGGTATCTTTTTCCGGATACTGCACATAGCCAAGCACATGCGCAAGCCCGGGAGTATCGGCATACACCCTCACCGGATAATCGTAGCCGAGCTCATTCCATATGAGTTCGGTGCCGTTTCTATCGCTCACCACGCCGCGCGCCGGAAATATCGGCGTATGCTCAAGGCGATTGTTCTCCGCGCGTGCAAGGTGTGTTGCCCCTTCGAGCCCCTGCAGATCAAAAAGTCGCCATGAAAAGACGACACCCACAATGAGGAAGAAAACGGCAAGCACCAGAGCCGAACCTTTCCCGAGCGGCTTTTCCAAGCGACCCTGAAAACGCTCCCTATCAAACTGCGGGAGATTATGAGCATCAAGCAACACTTCATCAGGATCAATTTCGTGTGAAAATCTTCGACGTTTCATTGGAAGAATCTGCTTTAGTAAAAATGACCTTCTACCAAAACAGGTTCTCTGTATTATACACGAAAAATATTCTCTACCGTCATCCCGCACTCTGTGCCGACCACTTTTTTCACTTTAGTGAAAATGGTGCTTGGTGACAAACAAAAAATACACTGGAAAATAACCTCTTCTCAACAAGAATATCCTGTGATAGAGTGTGCGCAGTAAACTAAAAACCAGACGAGAAATGCATGAACAAAAAAGAATTCTCAGAACACGCCTATATAGGATTTGGAGCCACACTCGGAACTTTCATCGTTCTTCTCGCCACTTGCTTCGCATGTTGGATCATAGGAGCTGGGCTATCGGCTATTGCCGAAGGGCCAGAAACTATGCTTTCTACGATGATAAACAAAACGCATGCTCTGGGCGATTACAGACTTGTCGTCTCGATTATTGTTATCGGGATAGGAATAGTGCTGTACTTCTTTTTTCATTGGCTGAGAGAAGAAAGACAAAATCGGTAGCATCCGTGCTAGCGATTTTTTTGTTACAGAAGCGCGGGCGACAGCCCGCGCTTCCTATTTTCTAATTTCTAACTTCTAACCCCTATCTCACCCTCGCACGAATAAATATGCTCACTCCATATATCACGAGCGCGATGATCGTGTGAACGATCGGAAACGGAAACGCTCCGACGCCCGGCGCACCGAAAAGGAGGTCTAGGAGAAGACCGACAATAATGATTTCGATAAAAGTGCGGTAGGAAAACGCGGCAATTGTTGCCAATGCGAATGTTAGCCACCACGGCGCAAAAAAAACGCACAGGAGAAGAACGATATCGGTGATGATGCGGGTGGTTGCGGAGGACATGGACTAGAAGTTAGGAATTAGGAATTAGAAATACGAAGTCGTGCGCTCCGTGCACTTTTCCCCACTGTCATTCCGGACCTGATCCGGAATCTTCGGCATATTGTTTTCAGAGGCTGCTTGAAAACCAAAGTTGAGCTTTGGTATGAATACCAAAGCTCAACTTTGGTTTTCTGGATCCCGCATCAAGTGCGGGATGACAAAAATTTGTTTTAGCGCCGCAAGGTTAAACCTTTGGATAAATCCAAAGGTTTAACCTTGCGGCGCTTCCTCTTCAGTGCCTTCTTCTACTTCATCCGACGATGTGGCATTTGTATCATCGCCCATATCATCTCCTGAATCACTCTCTTCTTCCAGGTCAGCTTCCATATCAATATCTAGTACCACATCGTCGCTCCGCACATACTCGGGGAATTGCGTTACCAGAGGAGGCAACACAGCCACATCAGTAAGTGTGTGGAAATTCACGTCCATACGGATACGAATCTGCTGGAATGGATCGTTTTGTTCTGTTTCAATCACATCAACTTTTCCAATAGACGCTCCGCCTAAGCCGGGCATCGTTACACTGTCGCCTTCCGCTATATCAATATCGCGCGGTAAGACAGCAACGATATTTCCACTCCCTCTGCCAAACGCTTGCGCACGGACTTTTTCGTTCTTTCCTATGAGAAGGTCAATGGTATTTCCGGGAGACGAGACAAGCTCCACAAGCGCCGTGTATGGAGAAACAGCAACAACCGTTCCTACAAATGAATCATATGCCGTATACACTTCTGAACCCACAGAAATACCGCTCTCTGTGCCGTGATCAATCACAATAGTGTCATACAGCGATCGCGGCGGTGCAGCCAACACACCGGAAAGAACAGCGCCGCCACTTACCGCATTCTCACCATACCTCTCAAGCATCGCTGTATATCGATTGTTCTCCTCTTGTATGTTTTCAAGCGTACGGCGAAGATCTTCATTTTCACGTTCAAGTGCGGTCATACGCATGCCGACGTCGCCAAGGAAAAACGCTGAAAATACGGAGGCCGACATATCTGATATGGAATTGCCCATACTAAATACCGGTTGCGCCACACCGCGGACAAACGATGCAATGGGCGAAAAGAAAAAAACAAGAAGAAGGAGTGCGATGACGCCCCCTGCAAGCATTGTCGCTCGGCGCGATGTCGATGTGTTATTGCGGCGGTAAATCTTCTTCATTTTCAATGAGGATATCACGATATGTTTCAATGTCTTCAAGAATAATACCGGTGCCACGCACCACACACGTGAGCGGATCTTGCGCCACATATACCGGAATGGAAAGTTCTTCGGAAAGGAGTTCGTTCAGGCCCAAAATGAGCGCGCCACCGCCTGTCATTACCATACCGCGCTTCATCACATCGGCGAGAATCTCCGGTGGTGTCGATTCCAACACTTCCTTCGCTGCTTCCACCAGCCGTGCCACGGAGCTACCAATTGCCTCCTTGATATCGGCTTCGGTAATCACCACTTCACGCGGCAAACCTGAGACCAAATCACGCCCACGAATCGTTGCTTCCGGTGCTTCTTCACTGCTCCCCATACCCCCGATAGCAACCTTCACTCCCTCGGCACTCCGCTCCCCAATCAGAATCTTAAACTCATCTTTGATGTAGCTGATGATGTCGTCGTTGAGCTTATCTCCCGCAAGGCGCAAGCTTTGTGCGTTCACAATACCGCCAAGAGAAATCACGGCAATGTCGGTCGTGCCACCACCCATGTCCATAATCATAGAGCCAACAGGATCATGAATCGGCATCTTCACGCCGATGGCTGCCGCCATCGGCTCCTCAACAATATGCACTTCTTTCGCACCCGCTGATTGCGCCGCTTCACGCACCGCGCGAATCTGCACATTGGTCACACCCGAAGGCACACCAATGACCACGCGCGGTCGTGCCCATTTTTTTGAGAGCTCTTGTGCTTTGCCGATAAAGTAGCCGAGCATTTCTTCGGCAACTTCATAATCCGAAATCACACCATCGACGAGCGGACGCACCGCCGTAATGTGCGCGGGCGTTCTTCCGAGCATGGCTTTTGCATCGTTGCCCACGGCCACCACCTGTCCGGTCTTTTGATTGATTGCCACCACCGATGGCTCATTGAGAATAATACCGTGCCCGCGAAGGTACACAAGCGTATTTGCGGTACCGAGGTCAATACCGATGTCATTGGAGCGTAAAAGTGGGATATCAGGCAATTTCATAAAGTATTAAGATAAGCCCTCCCAGTATACGGCAAAAGCCCGAATTGATAAAGCCCTTAAGGGCTTTATCAATTCGGGCTTTTCAGAATGAAGAATTATGAATTAGGAATTAAGACGCGCGACCCATGCCACGCCGAAGCCTTGGCGAAGTGTGGTTCGGTCACGCTTGACACATATATTGATATGTGTATTATTGTATTCAATGTAGTACCGTTACAATTTCGAGAATAAAAAAGGTTAAATCATTATGAAAGAACAACACTTTTTCACGGGACTCAATTTTGTCGTCCTACTTGCAGTGTCGCACTATTTCGCAGCGATCGGAGATACACTTGCCTCGGCAATAAACTATGCAATGATTGCCGTCATGGTAGTAGGATTTGTCCCTACTCTCGGCTTTTTTGCACAAAAGGAAAAGAAATTCGCCATGCCACTAACAACATCAAGTGCTTCACTATTTGCGCTTGCGGTGTTGTACATGACGACCGGCATTATGTCATTCCACATTGTCTATGCGATTTTCGCTTTTATTGCACTTATTGTCGCAGCAATAGGATTAAACAAGACAGAAGTGCAAGCAAAAATATTTTTTCTCCCGCTCGTTGCTCTACTTGCGGAATTTTCATTCTTTCCGCTGATAGGTAGCCCAGGATTGGCTCAGGCATGGACTTTTCTTATCTTCATTATTGTATGCGCCGGTTTGATTATGGTCATTGCGTATACACCAAAAAAAGTAGACTATTACACATATCAATAGTCACTAAGCAGTCGCTAGTCGGCTGCTTTTTTTGTGCACAACAAGCGGCGCCGAAGGCGCCGCTTGTTGTTTTCTTTTTTGAAATTTTGAATTTCGATATTATTTGTGATTTGGTGCTTGGGATTTGTGATTTGTTTCGGGGAGATCCCGCATCACCAGAGCCCCACCCAGCCCTTTCCGAGAAAGAGCTGGGTCGAGCTCGGCACAGAGTGCGGGATGACAGTGGTAAAATGTTGAGTATAAAAAAGAGAGCTTCGTATGTTCGTACTCATTCGTACTCCGTACCCTATCCTATAAGCCGTACAATATCCTGCCAGGTGACGACGAGAATGAGAAGCATAAGAGCGGCGAAGCCGATGGAATTGAGTGCTCCGGCAATTTTGGGGTTGATGGCACTACCCTTGATTGCTTCAATCAATACAAAAAGAAGGCGTCCGCCGTCGAGCGCCGGAAACGGCAAGAGATTGAGCACTGCCAAGTTTGCGGAGATAAACGCCACAAAGTAGAGCACATACGCCACACCAAACTCCGTCGCACTTCCAAACATGCCGGCAATACCCACCGGCCCGGCCACAGATGAGAGGTCAGCTGTGCCTTTAAAGATGTCGGTGATAAGAGCGACAAAGCCGACCGTAATCATCACCAAGAGACCCCATGTCGCTTTCAGCCCTTCCCAAAATGCTGCGAAGAATGGCAAGCTCACCGTCCCCACCATATCCATGGTAATACCAATTGCCGGACGCCCTTCGGTAATACCTTTTTCCGGAGTCACCGTAAGTGTCGCCGGCTCACCCAAGCGTTTGTAGAGCACGGTAATTTCTTCATCTCCATGAGCAACGATAAAATCAGACACGTCTGAGGTGAGTGCAATATTTTGCAATGCATGCGTGTCGGTTGTCAGCGCCGTAATCACATCACCCGGCATAATCCCTGCCGTATCAGCCGGTGAATCCTCCAAAACAGACAAAATCGTAAGACCAACCTCCTCTACATTCGCGCTCTCCGGTGCTGTCTCCACCGACATTGGCAAACCGGTCATAAAACCGACGGACAAAAGCACCCATGCCACAAGCGCATTTGCGGTAACGCCGGCGATGAGTGTGAGCGCTTGCGCCCATTTCGGACGTTTACCAAATTGCCTGCCATTGTCTTTGCCCGTGTCAGCTCCGCTTTCTTCATCCATATCCTCACCCCAAATACGCACAAAGCCGCCAAACGGAAGCCAATTGAGTGTGTATTCTGTTTCGCTTCTCTTTGGTTTCCAGCCGGCTGCTTTCGGTGGCAAACCAATCCCGAATTCATCCACGCGCATACCAGTTGCCTTGGCAGCAATAAAATGCCCAAATTCATGAGCGATGATAAGCAACACAAGGACGATGATAAAGAGGACGACAGTCATTGTTCAGGAGATTAGGAGATTAAAAAATTAAACGTTAAAAGATTGTCATTCCGGCCTCTTTATCCCGCTTAGTTTTCTTTTCTCTTGAAAACTGGGGCGCGGGCGAGCCGGAATCTAGAGTTTTGTGCACATATTCGTGTCTGCCTGGATTCTGAATCACCAGAGCCTCACCCAGCCCTTTCCGAGAAAGAGCTGGGTCGAGCTCGGCAGGAGTTCAGAATGACAAATTATTACTTTCCACTGTCATTCCCAACTTGATTGGGAATCTTCGTTATTTTGTAGTTGTTCGGGGAGATTCCGCATCACCCGCGCCTCAGTTTTCAAAGAAGAGGAAAACTGAGCGGGGCAAGCGTGCGGGATGACAACCAAAAAGGGTATTCGTAATTCGTATATTCGTACAGATTCGTAATTCGTTTATTCTAAAATATTTTTCTCCTTCTCGTCGGCGAGTGTTTCGAGTGTCTTATTTGCTTCGTCGATAATCTTTTGAAGCTCGTCTTTAAGGCGGAACTTTTCGTCTTCACTTATATCGCCACTCTTCTCTTGCTTCTGGATGTCACCCCATGTCTCTTCCCTTTCTTTACGCACCGACACGCGCGCTTCTTCCAATTTCGCACGCACAATTTTCGCCAAACCCTGACGACGCTCACCCGAAAGCTCCGGGAACGACACACGGATACCGGTATCAGACACCGCCGTGGAAAGTCCAAGATCTGAAACGACGATTCCTCGTTCAATTTCTTTCATCACTCCTTTATCCCAGGGCGCGATGAGAAGCGTACGCGCATCCTGCACGGAGATTGTTGCCAGATTCTTAATCGGCTGCTTATCGCCGTATGATTCCACCTTGATACCATCCAGTACAGCCGGCGTGGCACGACCGGTATGAATAAAAGCATATTCTTTTCCGAGCCATTCTTCGATTTTCCCAAGCTCGGTTTTGAGGGATGAAAAGTTGTACATATGAGTGGTATTGTATACTGAAAAGAGTAAAAAACCAAGTAAAAAACCCTCCTTCTCACGGAGGGTTTAAATATACATGCTTCGCACAAAACATTAATAAGATCACACAACCGGGATTATCACACAACGAGGATATCCGGCGGTATATGCGCCACCATTTTCGAACTCCTTCACCTCTCTCAAAAGTTGACCATATGACTTTCTCACATGAGCAACAAAGAAGCTCTTTCCTTCTTTAAATAAAAACAGAAGGACCTGGACATTACCACGTTCTAAAAATCGCATTGCATGTTCTTGGCAGAAACTTTTTATTTGATGCTGTGTAAAACACATCAACCTCAAGTCAATTCTAAAGTAACCAAAAGTCTCTGCAGAGTTCATACTCCTTGTAAATTTAAATGCTTCCACTCTCTTTTCATCAGTTGAGATACTTGGATTATCGAGCCCCCAATCTTTACAATTCTCGTGAAGCTCATAAAGGTTGCCTGGGAACACATCTTCAGCATTTACAAGATTTTCCGTTCCATCACAGGGAGGGATCACGAGTTTCTCCTCTCTCGAAAGAAGTGGGGGAACTGGAAGTGATACACTCATCAGCTCTCTACGCACCTCAGAGGAGAGATTTGTGAACCATCTTAATTCTGTAAAACTCATGTTTCCGTCACGAAGCTTCGACAGTATGTCGATTTGCAGACCAGCGAGATTATCCGCCGTCTTCTGCCCGAGGAAATTTTTCTTTCCCATTTTTGTATATTCTTTTGTGAACATTCCTCCACTCAATGAATTCACACACAGCGGGAGGTGTACTGTAAGCTAATATCAGTAAATCATGTGTGACCGATTGTGTCAACACCATCCATCTATCACTTGCTTTGTGCTTCGGTAGCGCTGTTACTTCCTTTCAGGAAGTAACAGCGCGACATGTTCCATAATGAGCTTCACTGAGGAGCCGCTTTGGGTGAGGTAATTGCGAAGGCGGGTAAGTTCTTTTAAGGTGGGTGCGGATGCCTTCCAGGCATCCGCACCTTTTGTATGCGCTTCATCGTGGAGCGTGGCGATGATGTCGTCGAGAAGTGCAGCAGCCGCTTTCTTATCTTTTTCTTTAATCATCTCCGCAAGTGCCGCACTACGCTCTTTCGGACTCATTTTGAGGAATGCGGAGGGAGAGACATCTCCCCCGAAAGATGCCTCGCTTTCAAATGTGAGCGTGAGAAGACGTGAACGAAGCGTGGGCAGAAGATCGCCCATCCGCGGTGTAATAAGAAAAAAGTGATTCCCCTCTCCGGGATCTTCAAACACCTTGAGCAATGCATTTTGTGCTTCAGATGTGAGTGATTCGGCTGAGAAAAGAATCACACGACGACTCCCCACCGGACGCATAGCACATTGCGCACGCACTTCTCGCGCATCATCCACCCCCAGCGTTTCAAACGAACCTTCCCAAAAATCAGGGTTGCCCGTGCAAGAAAATGCCCATTCTTTCTCAAGAAACACACGCACCGTGTCATGAGCGCCGTCTGTGGGCATGCAAATGCCATATGCGTGGTGGGTAAAAGGAGGCATAGGCTAGAAGTTAGAAAAATGAAATTAGAAAATAGGTAGATTGGTGTAATCTATATATCCCAAAGCTCTTTCATAAAATCTCTATATTCTAAATTGCTGGTGATAAGAGATGAGTGTTCGCCTGTAACATCTCTCATAGAAATACCTCCGGTAGACTTATCAATAAAGAAAAGATTACCATGCTCATCGGTCAGCGTAACACTAGTCCCTACATCAGAAGTTTCGAGAAGATATGTCGTCCCGATACTCTGGGGAGGTAAATACTGGGTATCGACTATATCTTCTAGAGAGAAGTATTGCTGGGACTTCTCGTTATACTTGTCCAGCGCGCGGAGAATATAATATTGTCTAATATCTTTCGGCTGATCTTCTATATGAGCAAATCTAACGAAGCCTTTTATTTCTCCCCTCCAACCATCCTGAGTATTATACAAGGTATTCCCAATATAAATGTCAGGGATAGATTTATACTGATAGAAAATAAAATACTTATTATTTTCTATCTCTAGATAAAGAGTGGCAGATATCGCTAACGACGCAAAGACAATGATGAGACATCCTTTTCGTTCAAAAATAAATTTTTTTATTTTGTCTATATTCATATTTCTAATTTCTAATTTCTAACTTCTACCTTTTGGCGATAATACTCTTCTTATACACATCCAAATGATCCAGTGCGATACCTGTTCCTTTGGCGACACAATAGAGTGCGTCTTTTGCGAGTCGTGCTTCCACACCGGTGCGGCGGTAGATAAGCTCGGGAAGATTCGTGAGCTGCGAGGAGCCGCCCGTCATGATGATACCGTGGTCGATAATGTCAGCGGAAAGCTCTGGTGGTGTGTCTTGAAGCACATTTTTTACCGCCTTTACCATTTCGCGGAGTTCTTTATCAATTGCTTTCACAATCTCATTGGTGCCAATGTCGGTTGTACGCGGAAGACCTGAGACAAAATCGCGTCCTTTAATGGTCATGGTCTTTTCTTCTTCAAGCGGTACCGCCGAGCCGATCTTGATTTTAATATCTTCGGCTGTTTTATCACCAATGGCGAGGTTGAATGTTTTCTTAATGTAATCCGCAATAGCGTGATCGATGCGATCACCGGCGCACTTCACAGACGTGGACGCCACAATGCCTCCCAGAGAAATCACCGCTACATCAATCGTGCCTCCTCCGATATCCACAATCATGTGTCCGCGTGCTTCCTGAATCGGAACACCCGCGCCAATTGCCGCCAAAATCGGCTCCTTCACGATGTAGGCATTTTTTGCGCCCGCTTTCATCGCCGCTTCCACCACAGCACGACGCTCGGTGGAAGTGACCCCCGCTGGCACCGACACCATCACTTCCGGCTTCCAAATGTTCCATTTTCCGAGCGCTTTGCCGATGTAATAGCGGAGCATGGCTTCGGTCACGCGGTAATCAGCAATCACACCATCACGCATCGGACGATAGGCGCGGATGGCATCGGGTGTGCGTCCGATCATCTCTTTCGCCTCAATACCCACGGCAAGCACTTTATTATCAACCTCTGAAACAGCCACCACCGACGGCTCGTTTAAAATAATTCCCTTGTTCGGCTTGAAAACAAGGGTGTTGGCGGTCCCTAAATCGATACCCAATTTCGGCGTAAACATACTCATAGTGGGGATAGTATAGCATGGGGAGTTTCGAGTTGCGAGTATCGAGTTTCGAGAAAAAGCGGCGCTAACGCGCCGCTTTTGACACAAAAAAAAGACCGTCGCAAGACGGTCACGCAACAGATCTTTTGCTTGTTATTGCCTGATGTAATTTTGGCTCCCCAAATGCAAGAAGCCAAAAAAGAACGGCGAGTAAAACATATTCCCACAGCAAACTGTCCACAAAAAGAATGCTCAGCGTGGCTATGAAAAACAAAGAGAACAGTGGGAACAGTAATACCACGGCAGTCAGGAACCCATCACGAAGTAATGATATTCCCTTGGTTAGAGTCGGCAAGGCAATCTTAGCAAGCACAACAAGACCAATACAGACGAACAGCCCTTTGATTATCGTTGAACCTTCAAAGAACTCAGAATAAAAACCCAAAAAGACGAAAAGGATACTCTCTGCGAGCGATAACCACCTCACACGCCTGTGGTATTTTCTCAGTGATTGTTTTTCTTCCATGATTATGTTGAATTTTGTTATGAAATTTTGTGCAACTATCGTTATCCTATACGATAAATGATTCGTGTCAAGAGTAGTGATGAACATACCGTGGTATGTTCATCACTACTTAATTCCTTCTCTGTCATCCCGACCCCCACCTCTGTCATCCCACACTCTGTGCCGAGCACTTTTTTCACTTTAATGAAAATGGTGCTTGGTGATGCGGGATCTTACAAAACCAAAGACTATCTTTGGTATATATACCAAAGATAGTCTTTGGTTTTGTCCGTAACCTACTTTTTGAAACAGCTCTCTGGATTCCCGCTCAGAGACGGGAATGACAAAATAGAGCATGAGGATACACAAAAGCCGCGGAGCTTTGCTCCGCGGCTTTTTCTTTTTGTATGTGGAAGCAATATACCGTTCACCAAGGTTTAACCTTGGTGAACTCGTGTAATATCCACACCAAGCGATGCGAGGCGCTCTTCCACGCGTTCGTAGCCACGATCGATATTGGAAACGGTGCCAATCACCGATTCTCCTGAAGCCACGATTGCCGAGAGGACATATGCCAGCCCCGCACGAAGGTCCGGGCTTTCAAGCTTTCGCCCTTTGAGTGCCTTCGGTCCGCGCACGAGTGCTCGGTGCGGATCCATGAGCGTAATATCCGCCCCCATAAATTTGAGCTCATCGGTATAGCGCAAACGCCCCTCAAAGATAATTTCAAACACCGTCGCCTCCCCTTCGCATTGCGTGAGAAGTGTGACCATCGGCGCCTGCAAATCCGTGGGAAATCCCGGGTATTCATGTGTGGTAAATGATGCGCTTTTGAGCACTGTCTTTGGTCCGGCAATGAGTCGTACACTGCGCTTTTCTCTTTCAATACGCATACCCATATCCTCAAGCATAAAAAGAAGTGCATCGAGCTCTTCCACATCGAAGCCCGACACGCTCATGTCGCGCCCCGCAAGCGCCGCCAGGATACAAAAGCTTCCCGCTTCAATACGATCGCCCGGAATTGTGTAGGCATTCTTTGCGCGGAGCAACTTTCCTCCTCGTCCTTTGATTGTGATGGTTGGTGTTCCGAGTCCGGAGATATCAGCACCGCTTTCTTTCAAGAAATTCCCGAGCAACACAATTTCCGGTTCCATCGCTGCGTTCTTGAGAATAGTTGTGCCGTGTGCAAGCGTGGCTGTCATCATAAATGTTTCCGTGCCGGTCACACTTGGCTTCGGAAAAAATATTTCGGTACCATGCAATCCTTTCTCGGGTGCGGTAATGGTATAGGTATTTTTCCCTTCGCGGACTGTGGCGCCCATTTTTTTATATCCATTCAAGAAGAAATCAATCGGACGAGCGCCAATAACACACCCACCCGGATGGGGAAATAGCACTTTCGCCGTGCGTGCGAGGACCGGCCCTGTCGCCACCACCGATGCACGAATGTGCTTGGCAATGTGCGCAGGAAAAGCTGATTCACTAAAGTGTCGTCCGTCGTATACATGCTTTCTTTTTCCTTCTTTTGTGACTTTCATCCCCATCGCCTCCAAGAGTTTATCGAGCTTTTGAACATCGAGAATATTTGGCATATTGACAAGTGAGAGCGGTGTGCCAAAAAGAACCGCCGCCGCCTGCGCCTTCAGCGCGGCATTCTTCGCACCATTTACTTTCACCTCACCCTTAAGTACACGTTTCCCGCCCAAGCCGGTAATATGAAATGTATCGTTTGTTGTGTCAGACATGGATGTAATGATACTACGGAAACGGTGAATGATAAACTGTTGAATGATGCATGAGGGATTGACAAATATCCACCCTGGTGTATAGTCGATTTGATATGTACAAATAACATCAATAATCTAAAAAGAGAACCATGACAACAAAGAAAGAAGATAGGGCAACACAGACCAGAACGTTCCTTGAACAATTTCAAAATGTGTATGGAGGCAAAATCATAGAAGAAGAGAATGAACTTTATCTCTTCATCAAAAAAGATTATTACACCATCCAAACAGGATTCTCCAAGGACTTTGCAGGTCTACATGTTAAGCTAGCCCTGGAGGAGCATATGAACCGGTCACCCCTTGAGCATTCTCTTGTGGAAGATTTAGGAAGATATCTAGAGTCACTATTCCATGGAGAATCAAACATACGAGTGACTGAAGGTACGAGTGAAGATTTTACCTTCTGGAAAATTGATATCGTGGAAATCGCAAAAGACCACACCCAAACTCTCATGAATATTGTAGATCGTGTATCATATCATTTTACACATATGATAAATGCACTGCTTGGCACATTCTATTTCCGAAACCTTTACATGGAATACAACAAAGAAATTGAAAATGTGAGAAAGAATATACGTGAAAAGTTTCTTGGGCCAATCATCAAGGGCATTGAATAGGTATGAGGCACGGCAACAGTCGTGCTTTTTTATTAGGGTTAGAGGGAAGGCGCGGTTTTGCCTTTAGGCAAAACCGCGCCTGATTTTTTTCCTCCAAGAATATATTTTGTTTCGGAAAGTGAATTGTGGACAAAACCAAAGACTATCTTTGGTATACATACCAAAGATAGTCTTTGGTTTTGTAAGATCCCGCATCACCAAGCACCATTTTCACTAAAGTGAAAAAAGTGCTCGGCACAGAGTGCGGGATGACAAATATTTGCTTTCCACTGTCATTCCCAACTTGATTGGGAATCTCGGTTGTATTGTTTGCAAAAGATATTGTGTAAGATTCCCAATCAAGTTGGGAATGACAGCTGATTACGTTTACCGTTCTTTTATACTCTTTTCCTAATCTCTTAACATATTGATATACTAACTATATGTTCATCATCCACGTCATACCGATTGCAAAGGGTGTGGGAAAGGAAACGCTCACCTATTTCTCCAAGAAGGACATTGCGCCGGGAAGCGTGGTTACCGTGCCGCTGCGAAAGAAAGAGGTGCGTGCGCTGGTACTCCAGAGCGAAGACGCGCGCGAGGCAAAATCAGGTATTCGTTCTGCAGGGCACACGCTGAAGAAAATCGTTCGCATTGAAAAAGGCATGCTCCATACTCCCGCATTTCTTTCGGCATGCCGGGTGGCGGCTGAATATTTCGCCGGCACAACAGGCGCGGTGCTCCATCAGTTTAAATCGTTTACAGATGAGGGTGAGGGGCGCGGCGGCGCCTTAAGCGCCGCCGCGCCTATCGAGAAGAGCAAAAAAACCACCCCCGATATCGCGCTCATCGAAGACATCCCTGAAGAACGCATCTCCGCGTATCGCCGCATGATTCGCGAATCGTTTGCAAAGAAAAAGTCTGTCTTCATCCTCATTCCTGAAATCGCATATGCTGAGAAGCTCGCCGCAGGAATTGAAAAAGGTATTGAAGAGTATCTTCACATCATTCACTCCGGTCTTACGCCAAAAAAGCAAAAAGAGGGCTGGGACACGCTTCTCAAAGAAACACATCCGACCGTCGTAATCGGCACGCCCGGATTTCTCTCACTTCCTCGCACCGACATTGGCCTTTTCATATTGGATTATGAATCATCACGCGCATACAAGAATGTCTCTCGTCCGTTTATCGACATGCGTATATTCGTGCGCTTTCTTGCTGAGCATTCCGGAGCAAAACTCATCTTCGGCTCCTTCCCTCTTCGCACGGAAACAAAGTATCTCGTCTCAGAAGGCAAAGCACGCGAAGTCTCTCCTTTCAAGCATCGCATACCCAAAGAACATCCGACATGCGAGATCATAGACATGCGCGACAGGCAAGAAAAGATTCAGGGCAAAAAGACACCGGCAACCATATCCGAAGAATTCATTGGCGCAATCAAAAAAAGTATTGCCTCAGGAAAGCGCACGCTCGTCTTTGCCACACGGCGCGGCCTTCACGGCGAGACCGTATGTGCCGATTGCGGTACCAGTGTTTCGTGCCCGAGATGCAATGCATCACTCACTCTCCACAAAGCGAGCGGTACAAAAAGCGGTAATGTGTATCAGTGTCATACCTGTGGTCACACCGAAACAGCACGCGACACCTGCGAGCACTGCGGAAGCTGGAGGGTCACCACACTTGGCGTGGGTGTTGAGCATGTTGAAGAAGTGTTGAGAGAACATTTCCCCGACACACTTCTCGTGTGCGTTACCGCCGACACCACAAACACGCCGAGGAAGATTCGCACCGCCATAGACACATGGCACTCTTCCAAAAGCACTATCCTCCTCACCACAGAGATGGGGTTGCCATATATCACCCACGGAGCACACACTGTGGCAGTCGCTTCACTCGACACCATTCTCTCCTTCCCCGATTATCGAGGCAACGAACGCATCGCCTCAATCCTCACTTCTCTTGCACTCATTGCCACAAACACATTCCTCATCCAAACACGGCATGCCAGTCACCCCGTCTTTTCCATGATGAAAAAAGGAAGCATGGCCGAGCTTTCCAAAGAAGCACTCAAAGAACGCAAAACACTCGGCTACCCTCCCTTTGCCGTGCTTGTGAAAGTTACCGCCGAAGGAGCCCGAAGTAAAGAAGAAATTGAGAAATACGCCGCGTTTCTCAATGAACACCAGCCGCTCGTGTACACCGGTGCCCCCGGCACCAAAGGTGCATCCCGCACCCATATGCTTCTGAAGATTCCAAGCGAAAAATGGCCACACCCTGAAATCATTACAGTACTCAAGAAACTCCCACCATCGGTGACAATCAATGTGGATCCGGAAAGTGTTCTTTAGGTCAGGAGATTAGGAGATTAAGGATTAGACGTTAAAAAGAGCGGCGGCACCTTCTGTGCCGCCGCTCTTTTTCGTGGCGCGTAGCGCGCCTTTTTCTAATCCCTAATTTCGAACTTCTAATTTCTAAACTTCATACACCACATCCTTCCGCTCTACCACCACTTCCCAATTGTTGAGACGTGCGTGACGATAGAGAAGCATATTGGGATTAAAACAAATCGGGCGATCTACGATTTCCAAAAATGAAATGTCGCTTTCGGTGTCGCCGACACCCACGGAGCCGGAGAGAGTGAGTCCTTCTTTTTCAATTGCGCGACGTGCGGTGATGCCCTTATTCATAATGAGATGTGTTTGTTCACGCTCACCGGTAAAACGATCCTCAGCCCCAATACCATAGAGCGTGCCGTAGTTTTTATCAAAGCCCCACGCGGCACAAAAGAGATCGGTAATGAGCTTGGGTGAATGAGAAATTGCCAAGAGATAATAGCCGTCTTTTTTCAGTTGCTTAATCAGATTACGTGTATAGCGATACACTCGATTGCGATGTCTTTCAAACACCGCTTCAGCGGCGTCTTTCACGTCACCGTAATACACACCGCGAATATGTTTGGCAAACACCTCTACCACGGAATCAATATATTCTTCGTATCTTCCCTTACGATCAAGCCAGAGAGCGTATTCGGATTGATATTCATCACGCACCGACTCTGTAAACACACCGCGAGCAATAAGCTCCTCCACAAGCTCAATCAACAAACTGGAACGGAAGATAGTGCCGTCGATATCAAATATGGCAACTCTTTGCTTGGACATGGTTTTATCATAGCACATGCCTCCTCTTTGTCATTCCCAACTCTTGCCGAGCCTCACTTTCACTTATTACTTGGTAAAACCATGAACAGTAGGAGAAAGAATAGAAAGACATGTTTGTAGAATGAGACTGGTGAAAGTGGAGCTCGACAGGAGTGCGGGATGACATCATCAGGTAACGATTGTCATCCTGAACTCCGTGCCGAGCACTTTTTTCACTTTGGCGAAAATGGTGCTTGGTGATTCAGGATCCAGTGCAGACGCAAATATGTGCACAAAACCCTGGATTCCTGGTCAAGCCAGGAATGACACAAGAGAGTAAGTACACGAAATACAGCGGCGACGGGCTAAAGCCCGCCGCCGCTGTAGTTTTCCTAATTCCGAATTCCTAACTTCTAATTCCTAATTTCAATGCTCTCCACCACCACATCCTCAAGCGGTCGATCACGCTCATCGGTCGGTGTGCTTTCAATATCTAACACTGTTTCCATGCCGGAGACCACGCGACCAAATGCAGTATGTTGTCCATCAAGCCATGGCGTTGCCTCAGCTGTTACGATAAAGAATTGACTTCCATTAGTGCCGGGACTTCCAGTATTAGCCATTGCAAGCACTCCCTGCACCAGCTTCTCATCATTAATCTCATCGGCAAAGGTATACCCCGGACCACCTGTCCCCCACATCGCTTTTTGGGCAACATCCTTGGAAAGCGGATCACCGCCCTGAATCATGAATTCGGAAATCACACGATGAAACCGTGTGCCATTGTAAAATCCTTCGCCTGCCAATTTCTTAAAATTCGCCACCGTTTCCGGCGCTTTGTCTGCGAAGAGTTCGATTTCAATCATGCCGCGTGATGTTGAGAAAACGACAACATTTGCTTCTTGTGTATCTGTTACTGTACTTGAAGATGTTTCCATAGAGAGAGTGGAGCTCCCTGCACTTCCCGGGAGAAGCTCGGAGCGTTCTAAAATATTATTGCTAATTTCGGCTTCGCTCGTTTCAGCTGCGCGCATGACAAAAAAGGAAAATCCTACGGCAACAAATACAAAGATACCGATAAAAAGAAAATCTCGTGGTGTCATGCCCGTAAGTGAAGAATCTTTGGTAATCATACAAAAGAACAAGATAAAGAGTGAATAAATGTACACGAGGAAAGAGAGGTGTTATTACTGTCCGCCCTTCAGCATATTTTTGAGCTGCGCTGCCCCCTTAAGGAACATCGTCTTCTTTTTGTTTTTATGCTCCGACATCATGCGTGATGCTTCGCTCTGCACTTCATCGATGGCTGCGTATAAATCCTCATTCGTGGACGTTGCGCGAATCGTTTTTCCTCGAAACTGAATGGTAAACTCCGCGCGGAAAATCTCACCCGATTGGTGATGCTCAGTGGTTTTCCCCACCTCAATATCCATGTTCGTCGATGTATCTTTTTCATCGACATATTTTTCTAATGATGCGACACGGGAACGCACATGTTCCTCAATGGCAGGGGTAAGCTCCATGCCTGTCGCCTTGATAGTGTTGATGTGAATGCTCATACACATAAAGTATACCAGGATTGATAGCTGTATTTCAAGTGACAGAGTGTGTACTTTGTGTTTGATGCTCGTGGATGCGAGTGAAGAATTATGAATAACGAATCAAGATAAGGACGCGCTCCGCGCGTCCTTGACAAATAGCATCCATATATGGTATACTCGAAATCAGAAAACAGAAATACGTACTATCTTGTTCATCTTAATTAAAAAGAAGTCGTCATCATGATGGCAAATTTGATTAATCTTGGGATTGCACTTGTTGCGACAGGTATTTTTTTCGCCTGGATGTGGAAATTCAAAAAAGAAAAACTGCGCACATGGATGGTGGTGGTGGTGTTTTTTGTCTCATACCCGTGGCAGTTTGAGAATGTCATGATATCACTCTGGGGCGGCGTTAACACCCAGGGATCGGTAAATTCTTTTGTTTCAGTGTACTCTGCTGCGGAGGATTATGCATTTGCCGCCCTCAGTATTGGGCCACAAATCGCCAATGAAAGTGCCGTGCAGATTTATGGTACTGGTATACAGTTTGCTCGAAATAACACTTCAGTTCGGTTCGGCCTCGCTCTCTGGCAAGAAGCTGGTAATGAAGCCCTGCTTGGTTTCGGTATTCCAATTCGCCAGAAGGGCGGTAACTACGCAGGCACATCCTGGGAAAGAGCAAAGGAAAACTCGAGGGTCAGATAATTTCCTGCACATTACAACGACGGGGTCCTTGCGGCTCCGTCTTTTTGTTGCAAGAATAAAGAAGCAAAAGGTGCGGATTGTGCTCCGCACAATCCGCACCTTTACTTTCTTAATTCGTAACTCCCTAGGCCGACCGTAGCTCGGCACGGGCTAGGCTTAATTCTTTATTCTTGCAAGCGCATTGCAGTGATATTTCGGCATGTATGCCGAAATATCACTGCAATGCGCTTGCGCGCTCCGCGCGCATGTGGTACGATATCGCGCATGGCTACAAATGTTGATATTGAGAAGAACAGCAATGAAAACGCGACCAATCTCATTCGTCGCTTTTCCCGCGCCGTGCAAAACTCAGGCACTGTAAAGCACCTGAAGTCCAATCGCTATCTTGCTCGCACGCAATCAAAATACGTGCGCAAATCCCAGGCACTCAAACGCATCGCAAAACGCGAAGAAGTGGAGCGCTTGAAAAAACTCGGAAAGATGTAAACAAAAAAGAGCGCGAGCTCTTTTTTGTTTACTCCGACTAGCGAGGACGGGCCTAGCTATTTATAGCTAGGTCCGTCCTCGCTAGTCCTCTTTGTAGATTTTTTGTTTTGTATCCTCAAACCATGTATCATACTGTGTATGGACACCGACACATTCGCCATCACAAATACCACCCGAAGAGACACGCCACATCCTGCGAAGTCGCTCTTTGTTGATATTAAAAAAAATATTCTCGGCTCGTCCTATCGGCTCAGTCTTGTATTCATCGGCAGTACTCGCTCTCGCTCTCTCAATCGCACATATCGCACAAAAGACAAGCCGGGCAATGTACTCTCCTTCCCTCTTGAAAAAGACGCGGGAGAGATATTCATCGACCTGACACAAGCACAAAAAGATGCACACCGCTTTAAAAAAGGATATAATGAATTCGTTACGTATTTATTTATCCACGGCTGTTTGCATCTGAAAGGAATGGATCACGGCGAAGAAATGGAACGCACAGAAGACCGCCTTATGAAAAAGTGGTGGAATGACAAATAGTAACAGCATAAAACGCTGTCATCCCGTACTCCTGCCGAGCTTCACTTTCACTGAATACATTAAGAAATCGTAGATGGTAGGAGAAAGAATAAAAGATGTTTTACTGCAAATGATATTGGTGAAAGTGGGGCTCTGGTGATACGGGATCTTCCCGAACAGCCCTGAGAAACGTTAATAGCGAAGATTCCGGCTCGGAGACCGGAATGACAAAGTTTTTCTTTTTTCTTCTTTATCGTTCAATAGTTTATCGTTTACCGTTTTTAATCCCATGGCGCGACGACATATCTCAACCGGCATTGATATCGGAACCTCGGTAGTGCGTGTTCTCGTTGCCGAACACGACAAAAGCGGCGGTCAGCCCACCATTCTCGGTACCGGTATTGCTGAATCACGCGGTTTGCGTCATGGATATATTGTGTCGGCTTCTGAGGCGGCCGAAAGTATTCGAGAGGCCATTGCCAAAGCGCAGGAGGCGTCAAATACCGAAATCAAACGCGCGTACCTCGCTATCGGCGGTCTCTCTGTGGAATCCACTCAATCCACCGGCTCCGTTTTCGTATCCCGTGCCGACGGTGAAGTGATGCAGACCGACATCGTGCAAGCAATCGAAGCGGCGCAAGAAGCGGCGCACCTCTCTCCCAACGATCAAGTGATTCAAGATATTCCCGTCTCTTTCACCCTCGACGGCAAAGAAGTATTGGGGCATCCGGAAGGCATGAAAGGGTCACGCCTGGAAGCAAAAGTGTTGTTCGTCACCTGTCTTGCCCAGCACCTCCACGACTTTATTGCCGCAGCGGAAGAAGCGGGTGTACAAATCGACGATGTTATGGCATCGCCTCTTGCCGCGAGTTTTGTGACCCTCACCAAACGCCAGAAGACTGCCGGCTGTATGCTTGCCAATATCGGTGCCGAGACGCTCTCCGTTGCCGTCTTTGAAAACAACATGCCCGTGTCGCTCAAAATTTATCCGATTGGCGGTATGGAAATCACCAACGACATTGCGCTCGGATTTAAAATTCCGCTTGATGAGGCTGAGAAGGTGAAGCGCGGTATGAATATTGCCATGTACCCAAAAAAGAAAGTGACCGACATCATTGAAGCGCGCCTTTCCGATATTTTTGATATTATCTCCGCACATTTGAAACAGCACGGCAAAAACAGTCTTCTCCCTGCCGGCATCATTATTACCGGCGGATCTGCCGCTCTCACCGGCATTGAAGATTTTGCGAAAAATTCACTCAAACTCCCTTCGAAGGTTGCGTTTATGGACTCCATGAAAAACACCAAATACAAAACAACCGACACCGGCTGGTCGGTCGCCTATGGCTTGTGCATTATGGGTATTGATGGAGGTGAACACATCGGCATGACGCATCTTTCAAAGGGGGTCAAAGGAGTGAAGAATGTGGGAGAATGGTTTAAACAGTTTTTGCCGTAGGCAAAAACTGTAGGAGATTAGGAGGTTAGTAAATGAGGAGATTAAAAAGCGCGGACCTACCGGTCCGTGCTTTTTGCTTTTTATTTTCATGCTCACCTCTCAACTTACTAACCTACTAATCTACTAATATGTCAACCACTTCCCCATATTCGTCTTCTTTGCTATGATAGGCGGGTATATGAACGAGGTGGAGCGGCGGCGCAGCCGCCGCCACACCATCCCGAATTTCCATGTCGTCCGGCGCCGCAGGCGCATTCATATTCCTATTTTCTAATTCCTAACTTCTAATTTCTAGCTTATGCCCAAAGTAACCCCCGATGTTGAAACATTCGCGCGCATCAAAGTCATTGGTGTGGGTGGATCCGGCTGCAACGCCGTCAATCACATGATTTCCACCGATGTGAAAGACATCGACTTTGTTGTGATGAATACCGACGCACAACACCTCCACCAGGCAAAAGCAAAGAAAAAAGTGCACTTGGGCAAAAATCTCACACGCGGACTCGGCTCCGGCATGAATCCGGATGTCGGCAAGCGCGCGGCCGAAGAAACAAAAGAAGAAATTCTTGAAGCGGTGCAGGGTGCCGACATGGTCTTCATCACCTGCGGATTGGGAGGCGGCACAGGAAGCCCCGGCTCTGAGGTGGTTGCTCGCGCGGCAAAAGAGTCCGGTGCGCTCACCGTGGCAGTGGTCACCAAGCCGTTCACGTTTGAAGGTATCCAGCGCATGCGCATCGCCGAAGAAGCACTGGGTAATCTGAGTGATGCCGTTGATGCCCTTATCGTCATCCCGAACGACCGCCTTCTTGAAACAGTTGATAAAAACACCAGCGCCAAAGACGCATTTGCCATGTGTGACGATATTTTGCGCCAGGCGGTGGAAGGTATTTCCGATCTCATTACCACACCGGGAAATATCAACGTAGACTTCGCCGATATTCGCGCCGTGATGGAAGATGCCGGTTCGGCGCTCATGGGCGTTGGCGTTGCCACGGGCGAAAAGCGTGCCGAAAAAGCGGCACTTGCGGCAATCAACTCTCCGCTCTTGGAACTCTCCGTGGATGGAGCACGCGGTGTGCTCTTCTCTATTGCCGGCAACGAAGATCTCACCATGCACGAGATTCAGGATGCCGCTCGTATCATCACCGAATCCGCCGATCCGGAAGCACGTGTCATCTTCGGCACCGTCTACGACAAGAACTTGAAGAAGGGAGAGCTCAAGATTACCGTTATTGCGTCCGGTTTCCCCAACACACAATTTAGCCGCACAACCAATCCGTCACTCTTCACAGACGATGAATCCGACGGCGGCACATCCGGCGAAGAAGAACAGAAAGAAAAGCGTGTGGATGTACAAACACAGTCAAACCGCCACGCACCAAAAGAAGACGATTCCGACGATGACGACTGGTCGTCCGTCCCAGCATTCTTGCGTCGTTCGAAGTTGAAATAGACGAACGGTAAACTATAAACGATTAACGACCCTAAAGCACGACAAGTCGTGCCCGGGCGCAGTAAACTAAAAAGCGCAGCGACCTTCGGTCGCTGCGCTTTTCTTTGCGCACCATATCACAACTGTCACCGAGCACCAAACGTATGACTGAAATGGCGCAAAGAACGTTAAGAAGCAACATCACTGGGGACGACATACTAGATTGCTAAACACATAGGTTTGGTGCTCGGTCTCGAGAGTTTTGTTTCGTGACATTTAGATCCCGCATCAAGTGCGGGATGACAAAAGCCAATACCAGCCGCGCCTGACACCACTTTCGATTCCGAAGACGTTATAATGGCAGAATACAAAAAACACCGTCTAACAACGGTGTTTTTTGTAGGAACATGTAAAAGTGGTGTCAGGCGCGGCTGGTATTATGGTACACTGTTAGACAATGGCAAAGCCCAATGCATTTATCAAAATATCCGGTGACCTTATCGACCATGCTGATGTTCTCGCATGGATGAAAGAGATTTGTACGACACATTCTGTTGTCGCGTGTATTGGTGGCGGCACACAAATCAATGCCGCTTTTGAAAAGCGCGGTATCACCCTCTCCAAACACGGCCCCCTCGGGCGCGAACTCTCCACATTTAAAGACCGTCAAATGGCACGTGATATGTTGGAAGAAAACCAAGCACGTATTCAAGACCTGCTCGATGAACATGCCATCCCCGCGCGCGTTATCATTCCCGTCCTCGATATTGGCGGCGTTCTTTGCCATGTCAACGGCGACACCCTGGCGCAAACAGCCTACATCGGATACGACACGCTCTTTATCGCGACCTACACCGACCGTGTAGAAAAGAAGAAGAAAGAATTCGCTCATCTTCCTAAGGTACAGATTATAGGGTTTTCATCAAACCTTTAAGAGATATTCACACACCATTATTCGTTGCACCACAGTCTGCCTATGGTATCCTATAAGTAGATTTTGTCTCTCGTATTTCATCAACTTCAATCTCCTTTGCCATGGAACTGTGTCAAACATGCCACGAGATACCGGGTACGCACTTGATCGAACGATGGCTGGAGAATGGAACAGAAAAAGAGCCGTCGTACGTCAGTACAGAAAACCGAGAAATAGTTTGTGAACAATGCATTCCCGAATATCTTCAAGATGTTTTTAAAGGAAAAATAAGAACCTGTAAAAAAGACGGGTTTGTCTACAGAGTTCGCAAACTCATAAGAGAGTAGAGTAAAAGCCACTTCCTGAGAAGTGGCTTTTTACGATATACACATTATTTCTGTCATCCTGCACTTGATGCGGGATTCAGAGCAAAATCTATTTCGTACACAAAACCCCAGATTCCGGTCTTACGCCCGACCGCCTGCGGTTTAGGGTCAAGCCCGGAATGACACCATATAGAAAAACCGGCGCAAGCATTAGCTTGCGCCGGTTTTTATAGTTTATCGTTAATCGTTTACCGTGCCCGAGCACGACTTGTCGTGCTTTAGGGTCGTTTACTTTTCTTAACATACTCAAACGCCGATGTCGCTGCTACCGACCCTGTCGCAGCAGCTGTCACTATTTGTTTGAAATGTCCGAAAATATTCACCATGTCACCTGAAACAAACACACCCGGCACATTCGTTATCATCATATTGTTCGCTCTAGTGTAGCCATGCTCATCGAGCGACACACCGAGCTGACCGGCAACCTCCACATCAGGCACCGCGCCAATTTCAATGAACAGTGCGTCGATATCCAAATCCGTACTTCCATTGTATTCCTTCGAAAGCACCACCTTCTCGAGCTTTTCCTTACCCACAATTTCCTTCACTTCCGTCTCATAAAGGACTTCCACCTGCTCCCCAAGCGCTTCCATACGCTCTCGGCTAATCGGCTCAGCGGTAATCTCCGTGCCACGCACAACCAAATAAATTTTCTTGGCATACTGCGCTGCGAGATTGATACCCTTTACCGATGAGTCACCCCCACCCACCACGGCAATCGTCTTATCGGTATATACCGGTCCATCACAGGTCACGCAAAAATGAACCCCTCTGCCGGTAAGCTCTTCTTCATTCGGCAGTCCAAGACGACGACGATTCGAACCCTGCGCCAAAATAAGTGCCGTGCTTGTGTATGTGTCACCACCCTCGAGCGCTACGAGAAATCCACTCTCTCCCTTCTCCGCACTTTTCACTTCACCGGCAACAATCTCCGCACCGTTTTTCTGCGTATGTTCGCGCATACGCATGATAAGCTGCAAACCGTCAACCTCCACATCACCCGGCCAATTTTCAATCACACCGGCACGCATCGTCTCACCGCCAAGCTCAGCGCCAATGATGAGCGTCTTCAATCCATATCGCCCGGCATACAATCCGGCAGAAAGCCCCGCAGCCCCGGAACCGATAATAATAACGTCGTAATGTTCAGCCATATAAGAGATTCAAATATAATAGTATGGAGATAGTATAGCATATTTTCTATGTTTAATTCCTGTATATTATTCAGCTAAAGCGTGTAATAAAATAACCTATTACAGGGTATTGACAATATACATGAGATATGTATAATATATGAAGGCTGAAAACCCTCACCTTACCCCCAAATACGAATTCTTGCTAGGGAATAATAATGGTGATGGTA
>CAZULS010000004.1:0-28191 GCA_964621395.1 uncultured Candidatus Saccharibacteria bacterium
TCGGCATCGGGACGACGAGTCCACAAAAGGAACTTCATGTCGTAAGGGGGGCTGGCAGTCTTCCTACAATGGGTAGCCAAATAGGATTGTTTCAGAATAATGATGACACTTCTGACAACGCGATTTTTGGTGTTATCGCTGGTACTTCTGGTCTTTCAGGAATACAACTTGGCGACAGCGGAAACATCAGTGAAGGGTATATATATTACGACAATTCTAGCGACTCTCTAAATCTTGGCGCGAATAGTGCGGAGCGAATGAGAATAAACAGCAGTGGCAACGTCGGCATCGGGACGACGGGGCCGGATTATAAATTACATGTTGTTGGGAATGACGCAACTGCAGCGGATGATTTTATAGCACTTTTTCAAGAGCCAGGGATTACTCCAGAAGCTTCTGCAGTATTAATACCAAGTAATGCTGATAGGGGTATCATGGTTCAGGGTGATGGCGGTGCATATTATTTAGGGCGTGATGTGACTAATGATATTGAATTTGCAATGGGAACTTCTATGGCAGGAGGTGCTTTTGCTGGTTCTATGACTGATCATGATTTTTGGATAAGAACTAATAATACTAACAGGATTACAGTAAAAAATAACGGCAACGTCGGCATCGGGACGACGAGTCCGAGTTCAACGGCAGGCTCAGACACAGTATTGCAGGTTTTCAATACGGTTGATGCAGGTTTAAATATAAAAACTAATAATGCTGAATGGGAATTCAAAAATACGAATCCTAACGGAGACCTAACTTTGTTTAAGGATGGATCAAATAGAATTACATTTAAAAGCAGTGGCAACGTCGGCATCGGGACGACAGGGCCGGGGGCAAAGTTGTCAGTGAGCGGGGGTCTGGGCGTAGGTTCCTCGTATGCGGGCACATCGGTGTCGGACGGGAATATGATAATACAAGGCAAGGTCGGCATCGGGACGACGGGGCCTGATAGAAAATTGGATATCCTCGACGCGTCCAATCCGCAACTCCGCCTCACGCACACCGATGCCACCGACTACGCCGATTTCCAGGTCGATACGAGCGGCTATCTCACCATCACTCCATCGGGTAATCAGATGACCGTCGCCGGAGATATCCTCCCATCTGCTGACGATACCTATGACCTCGGTTCCACCTCCTCTCGCTGGCAGGATCTCTATCTCGGTCCTACCACCCTCCATATCGGAAGTTCCGCAACCGACGAAGCGACCATCTCCTACGACACGACAAACAATATCCTCGAATTCGACACCGATTCCACGACCAATGCGGACATCGCCTTTTTCTCTAATGATCTTTTCATCGACAAATCCGAGAGCAAGATCGGTATCGGCACCATCACTCCGAATACGCTCCTCACGCTCGAAGCGGCGGAAGACACGGCGCTCCTGGCACTGAGTGATTCCACCAATGCGGCCCAAGCCAATATCTACACCGGCGTCTCCGATCCGGACGGAAGCCTCTCCGCCCCTCGCGGCTCGCTTTACATTGATACGTCATCAGGCGCGCTCTATCAAAACACCAACGGTACCACTGCTTGGAGCCCGCTGACCCAGGGCGAGGCGACGCATATGGCGAAGATGACGCGGGATGCGGCGCAGAGTATTCCCAACTCAACCACTACAAAGGTCGCATTTGATAATATCGAATATGACATCGGTGGTATTGCCGATGCCACCACAAACGATCGATTTGATATTAAGAGGGACGGTAAGTATTTGGTCCACGCAGCCTTCAGCGCTCCCAATATAAGTACGAATGAATGGCTCTGGGTAGAAATTTATGTAAACGGAGGGCGAGTAATACGCGAACACATTAGTCCCGGATCAGCCACGAACTATATGTGGCCTATTGAAGCCGTAGAGGTTTTGGACCTGCAAGATGGAGACTATATAGAGATGTATATCAGACAGAATTCAGGTTCTGCTCAAAATACTTATACGAATACGGCAGACCAGCCTCGAATGTCCGTCACCGAGCTTGCTCCGGCGGGCGGTACCGGCATTGATCTTTTTACCAATTCCGGCTCCAATACCTATCTCACCGAAACCTCCGACAATATTCTCTTCGGCACCGATACGAACACAGGAGATGCGAAGTTCGTCCTCCGCCAGCAAAACGCCGACGACATTGTAAATATTCTCGATGGTGCCGCCGAAGTCTTCACCATCCTCGATGGGGGGAACGTCGGTATCGGGACGGCGAGTCCTGACGAGAAACTTCATGTTGACTCAGGTTCTGACGATGATGTGGTGAAGCTAGAAAGCGATAGTTCGAGCGGATATGATATGACCATTGCTTCTCCCGGGACTCGAGAATGGGTCTTTGATATGAAGTCTTCATCAGCGGACTATGATGTGTACTTCACTAACTCCGGAACTGGAATTGTCAAATTGGGTGTAAACGACAGCACACCCGACGTGGAACTCGATGTTATCGGTGATATCAATTACACCGGAATCATTCAGGATGTGTCGGACATGCGGTTGAAGGAGAATATTGCCGAGCTCGAGAATTCTCTTGAGAAGATTTCTACTCTCCAGGGTATTACCTTCACCATGAAAGAAGACACGGAAGGATATGACGGAAGGACGCAAATTGGTTTTCTCGCACAGAATGTGCAAGAAGTGTTCCCTGAAGCAGTTTCAATTATCGATGAACAAGGCTACCTTGGTCTCGACTATACGCAGCTTATCGCACCGACGATTGAGGCGGTGAAAGAGGTACATATGAATATTGAGGATTTGGCGAATGAACATGCTACAACAACGGACGAAGAGGGCAATCTTACTTTCGTTGGGCGCTTCTTCGAGCGAGTAGCGATTTGGCTTGGCGATACGGCAAACGGTGTTTCGCACATTGTTGCCGGTGTCTTCCGTGCGGATCGTGTGGAGACGAAAGAGCTGTGTATTGAAGATGTGTGTGTGACGAAAGACGAACTCACCGCCCTTCTTGCAGGGCGCTCTGGTGTTGGATTGGGTGAAGAAGAAAATCCTCTTACTCCCGATATGGAGCTTATCGGAAACAATCCGGCGGAGGTTGCTCTTGGTGCAACGTATTCAGACATGGGTGCGAGAGCCGTAGGACCGGAAGGACAGGATCTCACCGTTCATATATATATGAATGATGAAGAGGTGGAGGGTGTGGCCATTGATACCTCAATTGATGCAACGTACGAGATTGTCTATCGAGCCGTGTATGAAGATGCAATCGGTGAAATTGTGCGTACAATTATTGTTGGTGATGGAGGAGAAGTGTCCGATGGTGATTCAGTAGCCGAAGGGGATGGAACACAGACGACGAACGATGAGACGGAAGAAACAAGCGAGGGCGGAAGTGACAATTCTTCTTCGGAAGAGGGTGCGGACACTGAAGAAGGATCAAATGATAATGATGCAATGGGAGAGGTGGCAACAGACACAGACACCACTGAAACGGAATCGTCAGAGGATGTTTCCGGATCCGACGATGCGCCAGCTGAGGAAACTGACATGTCAGATGCTGCTGAAGAGGACCTAAACACATCTGAAGATGCGTCGGTCACGGAAGAAAATGTCAGTGAAGAGGGAGAACCGATTGTGGAGGATATAACGACCGAAGAAGATTCATCCGGAGAAGATGTACCGGCAGAGACCGCAACCGAATCCGGTAGAGAAGAGCGGCAGCCGAGCGTGTAGAATAGATATGAAAGAAAAACAAGAACAAAAACGTTTTCTCCAATGGATTTCCGTAAAGGAGCGTGTCCACATACGTGATAGTCAGCCGCCGTATTTCCATGAGGGGGAAATGTGGTGGGCGTATGTTGGCGAGAACGTGGGAAGCGAAACAAATGGAAAGGGCAAGCAGTTTACTCGCCCTGTTGTTATATATCGGAAACTTGGTGCATATACGTTTCTCGGTATTCCCACGACAACAAAACAAAAAGAGGGAACATGGTTTGTTCCGTTTCGTCATAAGGATATTGCTGAAGTGACAGTACTGTCGCAGATTCGTATTTTGTCCTCAAAGAGGTTAAGGGAGAAAATCGGAGAGATTGATGAATCTGACATGTCGCGTATCCGTAAAGGATTCCGTGATCTCTATCTATAAAAAATGGACCCCCGCCCTTTCGGGCGGGGTCGTGGGATATCCCCAAATATAGTTTTATAGTAGCAAAAGCGACGAAGAAGTCAATACCAGTGCTTGTGTATAACTTTGTATATTTGCTCGGCTCTTTTCTGGAAAAGGGACCAAGCGAGGCCGAAGCCACTTGCATTGTGAGTATAGCAATGACGCGCGAAAAGTCAATACCGTTGCCTGTGTATACCTGCTGGGAGCAATTACAGTGAAGATTTCGGCTCGAAGGCCGGAATGACCCTAAAGCACAGCAAGCTGTGCTCGGGCACGGCAGTTTGTTTTCAGTGAGACTGGTTCTATATATTTTGTTGTTGCGCGAGCGCAGCTCGCGTCTGCTTGCTGTTAGGCATACATATTTCGTATTTCATATTTCTAACTTCTAACCCCACAGAGGTTGCGCATTTCTCCCTTTTCTGCTACTATGGCGCACATGACAAAGAATGAACAAGAGCAGCAGAACGCACCAAAAAAGCTTTATGAGCTTTCTTATCTTCTGGTGTCGACTGTTCCGGAAGACAAAATCTCCGAAGAAGTTGCCACAATAAAGAGCGCCATTGAAAGTGCTGGAGGCACGATTGAAACATCAGCTGATCCATCACTTCGTGATTTGGCCTATCCGATGTCGCTCTCCAAAGAACACAAGAAAACCACGTACACCGCCGGATATTTTGGCTGGATGGTATTTAGTGCTGAGTCTGACATAGTGAAGCGAATTGAAAAGGCGCTTGATGCTCATGAACGTGTATTGCGTTTCCTCCTTATAAACCGTCCGCCTATGGCTGCCGCTTCGACAAAGGCGAAAGCACCGGGAGTTGGTCCGCGCAAGGAGAAGAAAGAAGTAAATGAAGAAGATATCGACAAGAGTATTGACGAGATGGTGGAAAAGGAAGTGACAGCATAACTTGTTATGCTGTCATCCCGCACTTGATGCGGGATCTCACCGAACAGTCTCTAGAAATAATATACCGAAGACCCAGCCCCACTTTCACTCATTAAGTTTTACAAAACACTTTAGGGTAAGCGAAGTCATTGACGTGTTTTGAGAAATAACTTAGTTAGTGAAAGTGGGGCTGGGTGACAAGAAACACAAGTATATCCTATCAGCTAAAAGCTATAAGCTAACACCTAATTATATATGTACATAAACAAAGTATTCATTTACGGAAATCTCACGCGCTCGCCGGAGCTCCGTGCGCTTCCCTCGGGTTCGAAAGTCTGCTCTTTTAGTATCGCCACCAATCGTTTCTACAAGGATCAGGAAGGGAATAAGAAAGAGGCGACAGAGTACCATAGTTTGGTTGCTTTCGGTCGTCAAGCAGAGCTTATTGCGCAGTATCTCAACACCGGTAGCAGCGCATTCATCGAAGGACGTTTGCAGACGAGAAGCTGGGATGGCCAGGACGGGAAAAAGAATTACCGCACCGAAGTGGTGGTGGAACAGGTTCAGTTTGGGCCGCGCCGCTCGTCTGAGCCGGGACCCTCTTCACAGAATAATGCCACACCCGCCCAGAATGCACCGGCACAAGACGAAAAGCTCGACACAATCGAATACCCGACCGAAGATATTAATCCCGATGATATACCATTTTAGGAAGATAGCTTTTAGCTTATAGCTTATAGGGTGGAAACATCAATAATATTATTAGAACCAGTCTCACTGAAAACGTTGAAAAATAAGGGAAACATATTCAAGAGCTGCGCTTGGCAGTTCTCACGCCCAAACAGCGGCTGCGCCTTGTCGCTCAACCGCACCGCACGAGAGTGCGGCGCGGTCTCCGCGACATCGGCTCGCTCGCAGTTTGGGCGCGAGAACAAGCCATTTTCAGTGAGACTGGTTCTAGGAAAATAGCTTTTAGCTTATAGCTTTGAGGATATGTCTGAAGAATCTCTTTCCTCGTACAAAGAACTTATTGTTTGGCAGAAAGCTGTTGAGTTGGGTGTCCAAGTATATTCTCTTACAGAATCTTTTCCGAAAGAAGAACAGTTTGGTCTCGTGTCTCAAATGAGACGGTCTGCTATCTCTGTTGCTTCAAATATTGCTGAGGGGCGTTCTCGGGGAACACGAAAAGATTTTACTCACTTTCTCAGACACGCATATGCTTCTGGGGCGGAACTGGAGACACAGATTGTTATCGCGAAACGATTGACAGAGACGGCTTCTTTGAAGTATGATACGGTGGATTCGCTTTTAGACGAAATTATGCGCATGTTAAATGTGATGATTCGTAAGATGAACAATTGATTTTCTATAAGCTAATAGCTATAAGCTACAAGCTATGAATTGCTATTTTACCGAAAACAACATCCAATACATCGACTACAAGGATACGGAGCTTTTGAAAAAGTTTTTGAATCCATATGGTCGTATTCAAGCGCGAAAATATACCGGCACTTCAGCTAAGTATCAGCGTCAGCTTGAGCGCGCAGTAAAGCGTGCCAGGTATATGGGCCTTCTCCCGTATATCATGAATTAAATGTTACATACAAAAGGGCGCCTGACACCACTTTTACATTTTTCTACAAAAAACACCGTCGTGAGATGGTGTTTTTTGAATCAGGATATATAGTGTTCTCAGAACCGAAAGTAGTGTCAGGCGCCCTTTTGTATTGTACCACCATTTATTTTTGCCACGCATCTTCCTGGCGTACTAAAAGTATCGCTGCTTCTTCCGGATGAGTCATGAGCGCTTTTACAATTCTTTCCATGCGCATGCCTTGGGAGCCTTTGATGAAGACAATGTCGTCTGTATCTATGATTTGTGAAAGCATGCGAGACGCTTCTTCTGTGTTTTCTACAATATGGATATGTTCGGCGGAGAGCCCTGCTTTTTGTGCGCTCTGTGCAACTGTCTGAGCATGTTCACCAAGAACAATGAGTGTGTCACATGCTTTAGCGGCATGTGTTCCTGCTTTTTCATGCGCTTCTTGAGTATAGTTTCCCAACTCAAGCATATCTCCCAAGACGGCAATTTTTGTGCCTTGCGAGGCAAGCATGCCGAGTGTCTCAAGACCGGCTTCCATAGCGGCAGGGGCTGCATTGTAGGTGTCGTCGATGAGAATGCTGCTCTGGATCCCCTCAATCACACGGAGCCGTCCGGGTGTGGGGGCGATATGCGGAAGCCTTCCAAGGGTGGTGTCTGTATCGATATCAAGCGCGGAGGCCGCTCCCACTGCTGCAAGTGTGATGTAGATGCTATGGACGGCAATGGTGTGGGCGAGTGTCACATGATGAGTGTTGCCAGAGAGGGTAATGTCATAGGAGATCCCCGTAGGCATAGCGTCATTATATTGAATAGTGACATTTTTCCCGGAAATATCACGGGAAGGATCAAGACCATAGGTAATAATACGTGCATCTCGAGGGAGATGAGAGGGAGGAGTGATGCGTGAATCGTCGGTATTGAGAACGGCAACACCTCCTTTTTTAAGGCCTGAGAGAAGGGAGAGTTTTTCTTTCGCCACTTCTTCGGGAGAAGCATAGAATTCGACGTGTACGGGGATATCGCCGACGGCGGTTACAACAGCCACATCAATTGGCAGCCAGGATGTGATCTTGGCGATATCTCCGGGACGATCCGCGCCCACTTCCAGAATGAGAAGTTCAGGATACGAATGGGTGCCAATGAGGAGCGAGAACCCTTTTATGATATTTTTTATCCATACAGAGACCTTGTTCCATCCGGTGGGAAGTCCGAGGACGGAGAGAGGGAGTCCAAATTCATTGTTAAAATTTTTTTCACTCTTGCGAGTATTGAATGAATCTTTTACCACATGATATATGGCATCTCTGGTTGACGTCTTACCAACGCTGCCGGTAATGGCAACGATACGCGGACGATATTTTTTGAGCACTAATGTTGCCTCAAGAGTGAGGGTGGCGAGAATAATGCGTTTGATGAGAGACTTGAACATAGGTGCTATTATTCAGAAAGAGGGGAGAGGATAAACGCGGCAAGTGTGGTAAAGAGGAAGCGGAGAGAGATGATGCCGAGAAGTACATACGGTGCCGGATAGTGGAGAGAAATGACGAAGAAAAAAGCAATCTCAAGAATGAGTGCAAGAGCGATGATGAGTCGTGTCTTGAGTGTATGATGAGAAGGGAAAGGAAAACGCTTTTTCGTGCAGGCGCATAGATTGTGCACAATACCGAGGAAAAGGATAAAGAGAATACCGGAAAGAAGAACTGCATTATCCATGCCATACGCGAGTATAATGATACCCGCACTGAAGAGGATGCGTCCAAGAAAAGGGAAGTCACGCAGCTTCTCTTTCCCTTCGGATGTTTTGAGGAGGGCGATGAAAGCATCAAAACGATACTTAACACTCTGCCAGAGAGCGGTAAATTTGGTGTGATCAAACACCATACCAACGACCCAGAGAATAGCGATGAGAATGGGGATAATGTCCATACACACCATCATAGCACAGAAAATCACTCTTTGTTTTAGGTAGGTTTAGCTAGGTCCGTCCTAGAGAATGTGAAAAAGTGTGGTGTAATGTGACTTATCCACGAAGATTCCGCATCAAGTGCGGAATGACAAAAGGTTTTAATCGGCGCTCCGTGCTCTAGCTACTGTCATTCTGAACTCCTGCCGAGCTTCACTTTCACTGATTACGTAAGAAAATACAGACGATAGAAGAAAGAACAAAATGTATGTAAGTAAAAATAAAATTGGTGAAAGTGATGCTCTGGTGATTCAGAATCTAATCTCGAAAGGGCCGTCCTGTCTGCAGGGGTTTAAAAAATGTGGTGTAATGTGAAAAGTCCGGCTTTAAAAAATAGGGAAAAGTGTGGTGTAATATTTTTTTCGAAAGAGCAACGTTGGGACAACGTTGTCCCAACGTTGCTCACGATGAACGTTCATTGAACATACCGCGGTATGTTCATGACGCGTGTAAAAACAGCCCGGAGGCTGTCTTTACGCGCGTTCTGTGTAATTGCCGGTTTGGGTATTGATGCGAATACGATTACCCTGATTGATGAAAAGAGGGACGGTTACGCGTGCGCCGGTCTCCACGACCACATCTTTTGTGGCGTTTTGTGCGGTGTTGCCGCGGACAGCTGGCGCTGCTTCTGTTACCTCGAGTTCTACCTTAATCGGGGGAGTGATACCGATAATGTGTGCGTTGTCGTCTTCGCCGAAGACAAGAGCATCAATATCGCTCTTTTCCTTCACGAAAGTGAGTTCCTCGGCAACCACATCTGCCGGAAGGGTGAAGCGGGAAGATGGTTTGCCCTCTTCATGGAACCAAAATTCTCCTTTTCGCGCGTCATGATAGATGTAGGTGATAGTTTTCTTTTCAATTGCGGCAGGTTCAAATGAATCGGATTGGTGAAATGTCTTCTCAACGGTTTTGCCCGTCATGAGATTGCGAATCTTTGCCTGATTGGTTGCCTTTTGCCGATTCTTCTTCGCCGTCTGTGCCGAAAGCACTTCATACGGCTGACCGTCCATGACGAAGAAAACGCCGGGAGTTAAATCATTATAACTGAGCATAGTAGTAAGATGATGTGAGAAGATATAATCCGCGAAGGAGATTAAAGAATTAGGAGATTAAAAGTTAAGAAGAGTCGTTTTTGTTTTTCTGAGAATAAATCATGGTATTAAGTATTTTCATGACCTCCTTAAGAAGTCTGTCGACTTCCACATAATCGTATTTCTTTGTCTCGTCGATATGTTTCGCGATGAGGAGTTGTGTTTCCAGCTCTGCGCCAGATGCATACGCGATACGAAGAAAGTGGTGGAATTGTTGTCGTGAACCGCGAGCGTATCCTTCCGCAATATTTGATGGAATTGAGATTGCGGCACGGCGGAGCTGACTGGTAAGCCCGAAACGTTCATCAAGTGGGAAGTTTTTTGTGAGACGATATATTGCTAAAGAGAGTTTAAAACTCTTTTTCCACGCGGAGATATTTTTATACGAACCTTTTATGGTATCTGCCATACTTTTTAATATTTAACATTTAATCTCCTAATCTCCTGACTTATTTTTTTTCCTTCTCCTCCAACTCCTTCGCAATCGCTTTTGCGATTTCATTGGCGATTTTTTTGTTTTCCTTGAGGAATTCGCGTGCATTGTCGTAGCCGCGGCCGAGCTTTTCTTCGCCATAGCTGTAGGAAGCGCCGCTTTTCTGAACGATGCCGTATTTTTCACCTAACACAAGAATCTCACCTTCACGCGAGATACCTTCGCCGTACACGATATCAAATTCAGCGGAACGGAACGGCGCCGCCACCTTATTTTTCACAATCTTTGCGCGGGTGCGTGAGCCAATCACTTCATCACCCTTTTTAATCTGTGCAATGCGACGAATATCCACGCGCACGGAGGTGTAGAACTTGAGCGCTTTTCCACCCGGTGTCGTTTCCGGATTGCCAAACATCACACCAATCTGCATACGAATCTGATTGATGAAGATGACCACTGTCTTGGTTTTATCGACATTGGCGGTGAGTTTGCGAAGTGCCTGGCTCATGAGACGTGCCTGTTTGCCCACATGGTGTGCGCCCATGTCGCCTTCGATTTCGTCTTTCGGTGTAAGTGCGGCGACAGAGTCGATAACAATCACATCCATTTTCCCTGAGCGCACCAAACTATCGGTGATTTCGAGCGCCTGTTCGCCGTTGTCCGGCTGAGAGATGAGGAGATCGTCGGTTTTGACGCCAAGCTTTTTGGCATAGACCGGATCCATGGCATGCTCAGCGTCGACAAAAGCACACAGCCCACCCTTCTTTTGTGCCTCAGCTACCACATGGAGAGCAAGGGTTGTTTTACCGGACGATTCCGGACCGAAGATTTCGATGATGCGTCCGCGAGGGAAACCGCCCACGCCAAGCGCGTGATCAATACCGATGGAGCCTGAGGGGATAGCGTCGACATCCACTTTCGGCTTTTCACCCAATTTCATGATGGCACCATCACCGAATTTGGTCTGAATCGCTTTAATGGTATCGGAAATGTCTGCTGAACCGTCACGTTCGGGGATCTCGGGACGGGGAGTTTTTGTTGCCTTTTTGGGAGACATAAAGAGAAATATAAAATGAGTAATGTTCGTCTATTATATCACACTCTTTTGTTGTCTCGTATATATCACTACTCATTCACGACAAAAGGCGAATGGCGCGCCAAAGTTAAGCTTTGGCAATTCTGCCAAAGCTTAACTTTGGCGCGCACCTACCCAATACACCTGTCATCCCGTACCACCATTGTCATTCCCGGCTTGACCGGGAATCTTCCCAAATTATCTTCAGAAACAAAATTACGGAGATTCCGGATCAAGTCCGGAATGACAGCAGTTGAGAGAGAATGGGGAAGTTTCGAGTATCGAGTTTCGAGAAAGCGCGGCTACGCCGCGTCACGACATTTGACTTTTGACTAAGAAATGATATACATAAGTAAGAAGTAACAAAAACAGATTCCACAAACTTATAATTGAGGACTTCAAAATGAAAAACATCATAGACCCAAATGGGTTAGCTCAAGAAAAGCATATTCGAGGTGCAGACGAATACCTTAAAATAGCGAAGTGGAGTTTAAGGATAGCATTAGTCTGTTCGGGCATAATCTTTATGTTCCCGGCCGTGATGAATAATTATTTTTTTGAGCTCACCATCTCTTTGTCATGGGTTTCTGCAGGACTTGCGTATCTCATCACAATGGTTCCGCTCTGGTATGTTTATAACGGGATGAGAGAATCAGGGATTGTCCTCCCCGAGACTTCGTGGTTGGTGGTAAAAAAAGGCAGGGTTGTCTGGTATGACAATTTCGCACAGTGGTTTTTATCCCTGTTGTGATATATTGCCCGGGAACATCCCCGGGTTTTTTTGTGGGGGAAAGGGTAATAGGAGAAGCGCGGCGGCCGTGAGACCGCCGCGCTCTTTTCATATATCATCATCTGTCTCTTGCGTATCGATTATTTCCTCCACAAACACTTCCCGAAGCACTTCTGTCTCTTTGCCAAATCGGTCGCGGGCGGAGAGCTTGAGTATATTGTATCCGGGAGCAAGAAGAAGCGCTTCGGAAAAGCGTCCCTCTTCGTCGACCGAAATGGGAAGATCGTTGAGTGAAATGAAAGAAATGTTCTCTGTTTGTCCATGAACGATGATATACGGATCGGCAAGCACGGCACCGCTCTCCGGATAAAGGAGCTCAATAGAAGGGCCCACAATCACGTCCCTCGACTGGTACAGAACGTAGAAGCCAAGAAGAACAATCAAAATGATAATGCCGGCAATAGTGAGGGTCTTTTTCAGCATACTTGCGAGTAAAGAGTTAAGAGTTGAGAGTCAAGAGAGATGCTTTAGACTATGAGCGGATAAGTGCGTTTAGCATGCGCATTGTTTCATCAAGAAGTGCACCGGAGACTTTCAATTCTTGTGCCGGTGCAAGAGAGAGGTTCGATACGATAGTGAGTTGTGTTTCAAGTTCTGCTGCCGATCCATACGCAATACGAAGGAAGTGTTTGAATTCTTTTTTCATGCCACGTCCGTGCCCCTCAGCTATATTGGAGGGAATAGAAACAGCGCTTCGGCGCATTTGACTCATGAGACCGTATCGCTCATTTTCAGGAAGTTTTTTCGTGAGAGTGTAAATTGTATTACACAGCTGTATTGATTTGTGCCACACCAGCAAATCTTTGTATGATCCAGAAGTGAATTGTGATGTGCGAGGATAGGTTTTCATAGCTAATGAGTCGCAAAGCGGTGTGGTGCGCGGAGCGCACCATTCTCTTAACTCTTCTCTCTCAACTCTCGACTAATCTACTCTTCCTCTTCATACTCCTCACTCTCCCCATACCCGGACGTATCCACGGAGTCCAACACCTCCCTCGGCTTTGCGCCATCGGCAGGGCCGACGACACCGCGTTCTTCAAGCATATCCATGAGCCGCGCTGCGCGCGCATATCCCACCTTCAGCTTGCGCTGGAGGAATGAGGTGGATGCTTTTCCGGCCTCAACCACAGTTTGCCGCGCTTCCTCATACAAATCATCGTCATCTTCGTCGCCACCGGCAAATGCGCCGTTCATAATATCGGAGAGCGATGCTGGGCCGTCGTCTTCACCGCCGAGGGTGATATCCTCGGTATCTTCACCGGCGTATTGTTTCTTCAAATAATTGACCACTTTTTTAATCTCATTCTCAGAGACAAATGCTGATTGAATACGTTGTGGCTGTGCCATGTCGGAGGAGAGATAGAGCATGTCGCCTGCTCCGAGGAGTTTTTCGGCGCCTCCTCCGTCGAGAATGGTACGAGAGTCTGTTTGTGAAGAAACTTGCAGAGCAATACGGCCCGGAATGTTTGCTTTAATCAAACCGGTAATCACATTCACCGACGGACGCTGTGTGGAAAGGATAAGATGAATACCCACAGCACGGCTCATCTGTGCCAACCGTACAATCGAGGCTTCAAGCTCCCGCGGATATGCGCTCATAATATCGGCAAGCTCGTCGATAATAATGACAATGTAGGGCATTGCCTCGGGAAGCTGTGCATCATCGTCGGAAGTGTCCCCCTCTTCATCGTATGCCGGACCGACAATATTTTCATGATACGACATAATATCGCGCACGGATTCGCTCTCGAGCACATCATAGCGGCGATCCATCTCCTTGGCGGCCCATTTCAGCGCAAGAATGGCCTTTTTCGGATCGGTAATCACCGGTGTCAAAAGATGCGGAATGGAGTTATACATTGTGAGCTCCACACGCTTCGGGTCAATCATAATGAAGCGCATGCGTTCCGGACCATTACGATACAGAAGCGATGCAAGCATAGCGTGAATGGTCACCGATTTTCCTGAACCTGTTGCACCGGCGATTAAGGCATGGGGGAGCTTGGCAAGGTTTGAGAAGAAGGATTGACCGGAAATACCGCGACCAAGCGCAAAGAGAAGCGGTTTGTCCGAATCGGTATATGTCGGATCAGAGAGGAGCTTCGCGAGGCCAATGGTGCTGCGTGCTGTATTTGGCACCTCAATACCCACGAGCGACTTGCCCGGAATCGGCGCTTCAATACGCACCGGGTGAGCAGCAAGCGCAAGGCCGAGATCGTTTTGCAGGCCCACAATACGCGAGAGCTTCACTCCTTCGGCGGGCTTCAGAGCATAACGAGTGACAGTCGGACCGACGGAAATCTCATCCATTTCCACGGTAATGCCGAAGTTTTGGAGTGTGCGCTTGATGATATTGGCATTGGCTTTGATATCGCCAACATCGGGCTTGCCCTTGTCGCCTGAGAGAAGCGAGAGAGGCGGCGGTTCGTATGTGTGATTGGCAAGAGGGTATGCGGGAGTGAGTGCAATACCGGTATCTTCCGTCGTGTCTTTGTGCGGTGTTTTTGCCGGAACATCAGCACCTTCCTCTTCAGCATCGTCTTCGTCTTCCTCTAGTTCCTCCTCTTCATATTCTTCATCCTCATCCTCTTCAAGTGAAGCGATGACCGTCACATCTTCATCCTCTTCTTCGCGCTCTCTGCGGCTGAAGAGTTCTTTGATCCACGAAAGAGGACGGTGATCAAAGGAGAGCGGCGTGTCGAAAATAAGGAGGAGCGCGATAATGAGGATTGCACCTTCGAAGATTGCACCGACATACACATCAAAGAAACGAACGAATGGCCAGGAAATGATGTCACCGAGATGACCGCCGGCGCCGATACCACCGCCAATGTTGGAGAAGAATGTGGACGAAAGACCAAGGCCGGAGAGAAAAAACAGAATGGCGCCGATTGTTTTTGAGGCTGCGATGTCGTGTTCTTCGAAATCAACATGGCGCATGAGCGAGAGCCCGAGGAGAAAGAGAAGAAGGGGAACGAACACATATCCTGCACCGAGGAATGCCGAGAGACCGTCGAAGACCGCGCTTCCAACAGGTCCGGCAATGGAATATGCCGAGAGTGTAAAGAAGACTGCCAAGATGAAGAAGATGATACCGAGCATACTGCGCTTGGTATCGGAACGGACGGACACGGAAATACGCGGTATCTGCCGATGGGAACCTCCTTTTTTCTTTTTGGATTTTTTCTGTGCCATGAAAATTGGGAAAATTGTGGAATAAATAAATGAATAGCATTATTTTAGCACATATTGTGTCGCCATAGGAATCACTCCGAATATACGAATATATACAAATCTACAAATGGTACGAATGATTACGAATATTTCTTTTACTGCCGTGCCCGAGCGCGACTTGTCGCGCTTTAGGGTCATCCCGCACCACACCCCTGTCACCCCGTACCCCACCTTTGTCATCCTGAACTTGATTCAGGATCTCCGTGAAGCTCACCACATTACACCACACTTTTTCGCAAAAAAAGAGGACGGTCCTTTCGAAATAGTTTCCCTTGCTCTCCCCAAACAAGCACTTGACACCACATATACAGGGAGTATACTGTAAGCATCACCATGAAAAAGACCCCTGTACGGTTTCGTCCGTACCGGGGGCTTTTTCATTTTCTGCCACGCTTTCTTCCTTGTCATCCCAAATAACCGCTGTCATCCCGCACTTGATGCGGGATCTCCGCTGTCATACACCACAACAGCAACACCATCACCAAGGTTGAACCTTGGGTCTTACCCGAATATAGCTTGCCGTGCTCCGAGCTCTTCCCCAGAAACAATTTCTGTGTTCCATTGTTGTCCACAGACTTGAAGCGCATGTGCATGCATGTATAATGGACAACACGACTGAAATATTTTTTGTGTCCGAAATACTCTCGGACGTCTCACGGACACATAACATAATGGACATCATGCACCCATCTATGTCAGACAACAATAAAGACACATCCTATATCAACGCTGAAGTGTCCGATACACAGCGTGAGAAAGGCAATAATCACAACACACAATCCGATGTTGCGTCTTCTGATGTCAAAAGGACAGAACGACTATCTGCCGGTCTTTACATGGTCACCGACCTTATATCGGACACTGAGCCGATCAAGAATGTGCTTCGAGAAAAAAGCCTTACACTTCTTTCGGACATGAGCGTGCTGCGCGATACACAGGTAATTGATGCAGCACAGCGCGTTCGTCGTGCCGAAGATACTGTCGGGGAGATCATCGCTCTGCTTCATGTGGCCTACGCCGGAAATCTGATTTCAGAAATGAATATGCGCGTGCTCAAAGAAGAATACTTGGTACTCCATGCATATGTAGCGAAAGGTATTGCGGTGAAGGGAATGACGGAGCGCGCACTTGCGATGCTTTTTGAAGATAGTGAAGGAGAGAAAGATATGCGTGTAGAGGAGAGCGAAAAGCGCGACCGTGTGTACGAAGAAAAAATAAATCATCTAAAAGGACATATAAAGGACACACGATATAGAGTGTCCGATAGAGATAATATGTCCGATAAAGTCCGATATACGGATGAGCACACGCGTTCCGGAAGGCAGGCTTTGGCAGAGCATATGAATCGTTCCTCCGATAAAACGTTGGGGAAAAAGGACTCAGAAAGGACATCGGTTGATGTCATGGCGATGAGAGAGAAACGACGTAAGCATATTGTGTCCGTGATCAAAAAGAAAGGACATGCCGGTATAAAGGACATATCAGCGGCCATAACGGACACAAGTGAGAAAACGGTGCAGCGCGAGCTCGCGGCGTTGGTCAAAGAGGGACTCGTGAAGAAGAAAGGGGAGAAGCGTTGGAGTGTTTACAGCTTGAAGTGAAAGTAAGTTTTCCCAAAGTCGAACTTTGGTATAAATACCAAAGTTCGACTTTGGGAAAACAAAGACCCTATGGACACCATAATAATAAAGCGGCGGCGGGCCAAAAGCCCGCCGCCGCTTTTTTGTACAGTAAAATCAACACCACCACCAAGGTTTAACCTCGGGCTTGCTCGAGGTTAAACCTTGGGTCTTGCCCGAACATAGCTTGCTATGTTTTAGGGTCTCCCCACAATTTTGTCACCCAAAAGCCGCCGCAAAGCAAAGCTTTGCGGCGGCTTCATAGAACGCGCAAGCGCCATTCATCGTTTACTCATAAACCATTGACTTTGCATGGTAAAAAAAGTATCATATACGAAGATATTTCGTCGTTCAAAATGCAAATGAATGAAGCGCGCGACAGCGTGTATGCATGCCGATAGGCATGCACCTATAAGCTAAAAGCAACAAGCTCTAAGCTCGCAAGTTATCCACATTCATTCTTTGCATAGAATACCTCGGCGAAATATAATATATGGAGAGAGTTCTTTTCTGTTTCGAAAGCGAGCACAAACCGTGCCCGCTCGCCTCTGGCTATTACGCCGTGAGAGTCGAAAGGAAAGGAACTATCGAAGTTCGTTGAAAATTGAATGATCAATGTTAAAGTAATTCAACGAACGTGTTGTATGCACAATTCATGCACAACACATCAGATTAATTTTCATTCGTTAATGTTAGTTGAGGACATTGTGGCACCACAGAAGAGAGTGCATGAGTAAAGAGTAAAAGAGTAAAAGAGACCATGCGCTTTGCGCATGGGAAGCGCGAAGCGCTTCCTCTCTCAACTCTTCTCTCTCAACTCCTCACTTTTCTCTGCGGTGTCGCAAGACACCGAAACTAATATTAGTTTACTAGCGTGCACATCTTTACGCCGACTGTATACAAGAGGTGAGAAGATTCAGTGCACACAAATATTATGTTTTTTCTGCAAACGTCTCACATGCATGTGTGAAACGGGAGAAGAAAAAACATAACAATTACACATTTATGAGTACTCTTTTAAAGAAAGTAGCTACCGCAACATTGGGTGTCCTCGTGGCATTTTCAATGGTCGGTGGTGCTTCCGTTGCTCAGGCCGCGTCTCTGACGCAGACTCAGATCGATTCGATCGTGAGCTTGCTCGAGTCCTTTGGCGCTGATGCACAAACGGTGGCAGACGTACGCACAACACTCGAGGGTGGTACACCTTCAGGTGGTGGTTCCGGTTCAACCGGTTCGTGTGACTACACGTTTGCAACCGACCTCTCAATGGGTGACACCGGTTCCGATGTGATGAATCTCCAAAAGGTTCTCAACATGAACTCAGCAACCCAAGTTGCCTCCTCGGGCGTTGGCTCGGCAGGCAACGAAACTTCCTACTTTGGTTCTTTGACCAAAGCAGCGGTTGTAAAGTTCCAGGAATACTACGCAGCTGAAGTGTTGACTCCGGTTGGCCTCACGGCAGGTACCGGTTACGTTGGTCCGTCCACCCGCGCACAGCTCAACGCTGTATGTGCAAGTGGTTCCACCGGTAACGGTGCGGGCGACAACGGCCAGTCAGGTAACATGTCAGGACTCAATGTCTCGGCAGCTACCCAGCCGGCAAACTCTCTTGCTCCGACAAATGCGGCACGTGTTCCGTATACAAAGTTCACGCTTACCAACAATGGTTCGTCTGACGTAACCGTTGACAGTGTGACCGTTGAGCGTCAGGGTCTCGCAAACGATGGTGCATTCTCCAGTGTTGTCCTTTTGGATGGCATGGGAACACAAATCGGTTTGACCAAAACCTTGAACTCAAATCACCAAGCAACCATCGGTGATGACACGGTAATCCCGGCAGGTAGCTCAAAGACCTTTACGGTCGCTGCCAACATGGGTACCATTGGCACAACCTACGCAGGTGAAGTTGCACAGTTTGCTGTGGTAGCAATCAATACGAATGCTGCAGTGTCCGGATCCTTGCCGATTCTCGGTGCACAACACACAAATAATGGTAGCCTTACCATCGGTTCTGCAACCGTTGATCGCGGTGTTCTTGATCCGAACGCTTCGGCAACCAAGGAAATTGGTCTCGACGATTACACCTTCCAGTCTGTGAAGGTAACCGCAGGTTCCGCTGAGAAGATCCGCCTTAATTCCATTCGTTGGAATCAGAGTGGTTCGGCTTCCTCCGATGACATCGACAACGTTGTTGTTGTTGTCGACGGTGCGGAATACCCGACAACCGTATCGGGCGATTACTACACTGCACACTTTGGAAACGGCGTTGTCATCGACAAGGGTCTTTCCGAAGAAATTGAGATTCGTGCCGACATTGTGGGCGGTTCCGCTCGCACTGTTGTCTTCGACATCTACAAGTCAACAGACCTGAATGTAACGGGTGAACTCTATGGTTACGGTATTTCACCGTCCGCAGGTTCCACCGCTTCCGCTTCCGCTTCCAGCTCCCAATTTACCACTGGTACACCGTGGTACGATGGTTCGCATGTGACGATTCAGGGTGGTACATTCAACTCTGTGTCCAAGTCAAACGCTGCTCCGGCTGCAAACATTGCAGAGCAGAAGTCTGACGAAATTCTCGGTGCTTTCACCGCAGACATCAAGGGTGAGCCGATTACCGTTGGTTCTCTCAAGATTCACATCACTGAAACCGGTGCAGCTGCTGATGAAGCAGACGTAACCAATGTAAGCTTGTATGACGGCAACGGCGTACTTCTTGCAGGTCCGATTGATGGTTCCACATCAACCGAACTTACGTTCAGCACAGTTGAGCTTCCGGTTGGTGTGACCACGCTTATTGTAAAGGGTAAGCTCGGTTCCGACTTTGCAAACGGTGATACGATTGTATTGTCGACAACCCCGAACTCGGATTGGTCTGATGCAACCGGTGACGACACTGGCGACTCAGTAACCCTTCCGTCTTCACTTGCAACGGCCAACACCATGACCGTTCAGGCGGCGTCACTTTCGGCAACGACATTGACTACCCCGGCTGCACGTTCACTCGTTGCAGGTACAACTGACTTCATCTTTGCGACTGCGCTTCTTGACGCATCCAACTCTGGTGAAGATGTTAAGGTAACCGCTCTTGTTCTCGAAGACACACTCGGTGACGCAGGCGACGACGCAGGTGACATCGACAATGTTGAGATTTGGGCAGACCTTAATAGCTCCGACAGCGCACGTGGCGACAAGTACGAAACTCGTGTTGCTGACGCTGAGCAGTTCTCTGATTCAGGTGCAAGCGATGAGACATTGTCCATCACGCTTGATCAGCACATTACCGTTGAGAAGAACACCACGGTTGAAATCGCAGTTGTTGCGGATCTTGCATCCGGTGCAACAACAGGTGATACTCACAGAATTTCGCTCGATACCGACGCAAACGATGTGACGGCCGTTGCTCTGACATCCGGTCAGACAGTATCCGTAACTCCGACTGGCGCAGGTCAGATTATGACCGTTTCGTCTGGTGGAACGCTGACTGTTACTGTAGACTCCTCGTCTCCGACAGCAGCACTCTTCACGGATAATGATGAAATGGTGACAGTTGGAATTCTCCGTCTTGCTGCAGACAATGTTGAAGATCTCGACGTTGACAGCATTAAGATTACCGACGGTGGTTCTGATACTGTAGTGGAGACCTACTACCTCTACCATGGCTCGACCCTTCTTGGCTCGAAGACCCCGGTATCCGGTGTAGCTGAGTTCTTCCTCGCAGATGGTACACTTGAAGTTGCGGCGAACGACCACGAACTTGTTACCGTGAAAGCCGACATGAACGACGTTGACACCACTGGTGCTTCCAACGCCGACACGGTTCAGGTAACAATTGCGGCATCAGGTGATATCGACACTACTGGTGAATCAGGCGCGGCTGTTGACTCGACGGACACTCCGTCTGGTGCAACGCACACGATTTATCAGGCATATCCTGTCTTCGCGTTTGAGGATGTTTCAAGCACTGTTCTCACGACCAGCGCAAACTACCTCGTCGCAAAGATTAAGGTGTCTAACCCTGGTAATGAGGATATCTCATTTGACGACACTGCAACCGCCAACAACCTCGAGATTCAGTTCTCCGGTAACGATGGTGGTGTAGCGCTTGATGAAACAATTACCATCAAGGACACTGATGGCACCACGCTTGACAGCGGTTCCATCTCGTCTGGCGCGGTAGCGTTTGACTTTAGCAGCGCAGAATTGACGGTTCCTGCTGGAGGTGCAGAGTACATTTACGTGTATGCTGACGCTTCCGGTCTTGGCACCGACGGTGACACCATCCAAGCATGGCTTGATGATGGCACGGCTGCTGACCTTGGATTCAGTATCGGTACTGGTACATCCAACTACTCCGAAGCTGACTTCGTATTCAAGGGTGACCTCTTTGGTCAGACTCACGTGAATCCGTAAGCCACGCCTAGCTTGATTCTTATCCTTAAAAGGTAAGATGCCAAGTAAAGGTAAGATACCAAGCAAAAACAAAAACCCCGCAAGGGGTTTTTGTTTTGCATAGTCTACCTATACCAAAGTTAAACTTTGGGAAACCCTTATTTTAAGGCGTTTTTACGTTATTCCGTGAGTCATTCACTATAATACTCTTATTTTACAGCATTTTATTCATCTGTACCAAAGACTAACTTTGGTACAGCTTGGGACAGAACAGAAGAAAAGTAAAATGTAAGAACACCAACAAATCTCCCAAAGACTATCTTTGGTATAATACCAAAGATAGTCTTTGGGAGATTTCCTCATAAACCCTTTATCCACAACAAGTATTATTTATACCAAAGTTAAACTTTGGTATAATAGCTTTATGCTGAGAGACAATCCTTTTGTGAAAAATGAGATTTACCACCTCTATGCGCGTGGCGTTGATAAGAGAGAGATATTTCTTACTGATTTTGCTCGTAAGAGGTTTCAGCTCTCCTTACTTCTCTCAAATGATAGAAGTAACAAGGTGGAAATAAGGAATACACTCAAAATGTTCGAACATGACGGGAGAGCGGATCTTGGAAGGATTTATCAAGAATACGAACGAGGGGAGCCGCTGGTTGATGTTCTTGCGTATACACTCATGCCCAATCATTTCCATATTCTTGTTCGTGAACGACTGGAGGAAGGAGGAGGTATTTCTCAGTTTATGCGAAAAATAATGACAAGCCATGCTAAGTTTTTCAATATTGTGAACGACCGAAAAGGGTCGCTTTTTGAGGGGACTTTTCGAAGTAAACATGTGGATACGGAGAGTTATTATCGCTGGCTTTTTTCATATATTCATCTGAATCCTTTAAAACTCGTTGATTCGGGTTGGCGAGATAATGGAATTTCCAATATCTCGTCTGCGCGAGATTTTCTCAACACCTATCAATACTCGAGCTTTCTTGATTATGCGGGTGCAGAGCGCCCAGAGGGGAACATTGTGAATATGGAAAATCTTCCCGAATATTTCACACCTATGAAGGATGTTGAAGGGCTTATTGCCGAACGACACGATAATGTTCCGCTTGATCCGAGAAAGACTCGATTTGCGTAGTTTTATATCAAGGTTAAACCTTGGTACAAACTGTGGAAAACTTTCTGTCGGGTGAGGTGTTTTTCTTGATATAATGAAGAAACTAACATTCTTTTTCTTCGTACTCTCATGCACTATTTTCATTCATTCGTTATTTTCCTACTTTTCGTTATTACATTTCCTCTCGCAAGTTTTGCCCAAGAAAGCACCCCTTCTCTAGCTGCACGTCCTCCGCAGATTGTTGAGTCCGATTTAGTACAGGTAGGCTGTGCCTATTCTCGCGATTTTTTGAATATGCCTATGTGGATTCAGTGGGGAATTGATGACGTATCAGAGCACGCAACAGAAATACTTGCAGATCAATCATGGTATCTCTATACCGATATTTTTCTTGATAATTTAGAACCAGGGACACGGTATGTATATCAATGTGTAGGAGAAACCGATCTGGGAGATATGTACAACAGTGAGATTTTAGATGTGGTTACCGATCCGTATCCGGCAACGCTGTTTAATGTCTCATACGCCTATCATACGATCCACGATGGAGATGTGGTGTGGCATGATGATTGGGATTTGGAACGTCTATCGAGTAGAGAGGTTAGTTACTGGAGGTATTATTCCTATTGGGAACGAGCTGTTGCGAACCAGCGCGCCCACGTACTTATCATCAAGGGCACATTTGGGAACATTGAAGGAGGTGTGCCGGAGGAACACGTAAACTATTCCGCTCAAGTGCAGGCATGGCAGGAAGGTGGTGGGAGTATAGGGAAGCATTTGGATATAGGGAGGTTACATCGTACCGATGCATGGACAGGCACGTATACGGTTATGCTTGCCGAGGCATATAGAAATTCTCAGAGAGACGGTATCCTTGAGTGGTTTGCTTCGGGAGGTGAAAGCGGTATTGAACCAAGAGATCATGCCATGCTGACGTTTGAATACAAAGGCGTGCGGCCAGAGACAACACCGCCAATGCTTTCGTATGCGACGAGTACGGCGTATGGTGGTGACGGCATACATCCCGATAAGGGAGTTGCTGATGAGGATGAACTGACATTTGCTGTCGTGTATACCGATGCGGAAAATGATGCGCCGGAATATGTGCGGACGTGGGTTCGCGATGATGAGGGGGTGGAAACGTTTCTTGATATGATTCCGGCAAGTGAAAGCGGGGCGGGCGCTGACGCGCCCGCCCCCCTCACCGACGGCAATTACCAAAACGGCGAGCTCTTCACCGCCGCATCCACATTCCCGAAAGGCACGTATACTTACACATTTTTGACCAAGGAAAGCACCGAAAATGCTGATGAGCAATCGTTTCCCGCGCAACTTCCCGAAGACTCTAGCCTCAGCTTCCAAACAGGCTATTCATCCGTAGCATTTTTGCCGGGGATTGGCGGAAGTCGATTGTATCTTGAAAGAGGAGAGGGGGAATTGGTGTGGGAGCCGGACCTTTTGAATGATATTGATTATATCGCCATTGATCCTGCCACCGGCACGAGCGAAGATCCGAATATTGCCGTCAAAGGCATTACCGACGAGATTTTTCTCCGTCTCGACGCGTGGCCGACGACCAATGTGTATAAATCGTTTATGCAGTATATGGATGATGAGGTTGTCGGCAAAGAGCTTATTGCCGAATGGAAACCGCTTGCATACGATTGGCGACTCGGCTTTGACGAGCTTCTTTCGCATGGGAATCTCATCGGCACCGACAACGGCACCGATATTGTCGTATTTTCAGAGACATCCGATACGCCGTATCTCATTTCCGAGCTTGAGCGCATGGCAGAGAATTCGGATTCCGGCAAGGTGACGATTCTGACCCACAGCAACGGTGGCCTCTTGGCGAAATATCTTCTTGCACACCTGGAAGAAGAGATCAATCCACTTCTTGATTCCATTGATGATGTAATTTTGGTCGCGTCGCCTCAGATCGGAACCCCTGAAGCGGCAGCAACACTTCTCCATGGCACAACCAAGCTCGGAAAAGGAAAAGAACGTGATGCTGCTGAGGATATGTATAGCGCACACCATCTTTTACCGTCACCGACATATTTTGAAACCGTTTCTGATCCGGTTTTTGCATTCTCCGACGAAGTGGGTGAGATTCCCGAGCTTATTGATTTCGTCGGTACGACAATCGGTGGATCGGGCGCATATGCGGCGTTTGTCGACTTCCTCACCGGACATGGTGGCACATGGAGCGAGCCAACCGATGTGGACGCGCCAAACGTGCTTCACGATTCTCATATTGCGTATGCGGAGCGTGTTCACGGAATAATTGATAGCTGGACCCCACCTGAACATATAGACGTGATTCAAATTGCCGGATGGGGACTTGATACTACGTATGCCATAGAATACGACGATTGGGATCTGCCGCTCGTCACTCAAACACTCGAAACCCTCGACCGAAAACTCTTGAAGACTGAACACGGGGACGGTACAGTTGTGCTTGCGAGCGCAATTGCAATGGAGGGTGTTGACGGAGTGGAGACGTATTATGTGAATTTGCCAGACTATAACGATGGAGGTGCAAGAAACAGAAAACATGCAAGTATTCTTGAATCGAATGACTTGCAAGACTTCTTAAAGAACATGCTTGGCAATACAAACGAGGTATATGATTACATTTACGAAACCTCGCCCTTCAGTGCTGAATCTAAAGATCTTTACATCACCATGCACTCGCCGGTGAATATCCATGCATACGTTGGCGACCTCCATACCGGTATTGTTGAGGTGCCAGGTTCTGATCTCCGCTATTACGAAGAAGAAATCTCCAACTCTTCATACAGTGAATGGAATGAGGTGAAGGAAATTGTCGTTCCCCATGGGGAAGAAGTGATACTTTCCTTGGAAGGATATGATGAAGGAACATTCACGCTAGAAATTGAAGAAAAAGAAGGAGACGAAACACTTTCACAAGCGGTCTTTACCGACATTCCGGTACAAGAGGGAAGTGCAAGTGAGATTGTTTTTGCTTCTACCGAAGATGTGACGGAGCTTGCAATTGACAATGATGGAGATGGGGACGTTGATACGATAGCGCTGAGTGACGAAGAGAAAGAGACAGTCGATTACGACACATTGCGTGTCGCGCTCAACGACCTTCCCAAATGGACAAAAAAGATGCTCAAAAAACAGATAGCAATAGCCGAAAAACTCCACAATCGCGGCAATGTTGTTGCGGCAAAAGCGACATTGATGCTTATCAAGAAAGAAATCACACGACTGGACTGCACAAAGGCGAAAAGGGAGTGGCAGAAAAAACGATGTATTCCATCGGAGGATGTGGTGCGTATGACCGCTATTGTTAACGTACTTCTTGAACAATTAGAGGAGCCGGTGAAAGAAAGAAAAGAAGAAATCAAAGAGAAGACGAAATCATGGTTAGAAAAAATGAAAGAGAGATTGAGAAAGCAATAAGTTTTTATTCGTTTGTTTTATGTGTTTAGTGTATGAAAAATAAAGTATCAATACCACTAATAATTGTGTCACTTGTTATATTCATTATTGCCATGATGATTATCTCACCCTATAACTCAGGGTTGTGCGACAGGGGTGACACGGAATGTTATTATTTCTTGAGACACAATCTTTATGATGTCGCCAGCATGTTGATTTTTGTGGCTCCAATTACATTCCTCATCGGACTCATGGGTTGGGTGAAGAATAAGTCGCAAAAGGTATTTATGGCATGGTGGAAATTTGCTCGCGTTTACATCCCTATTGCACTTATCCTCATTGCTATTTCCGGTGGTGGTGGCATGTTTGGAGGATTTGGTGCCGGCGGTGGTTATGATCGCGAGGGCATGATTTGGTTCACGTCCGGACTTTTTTTCCTTATCACATTCATCATGCTTCCGCTCAAGTTTCGAAAGTATCGTAAAGAAATGTAAAGGTAACGTTGGGACAACGTTGTCCCAACGTCGTCCTTACCACATGTCATCCCGCACTTGATGCGGGACCTCGAGAGAGTTGTTTCGAGAAGCGGTTTGCGGACACCACCAAGGTTCAATCTTGGTATAAATACCAAGGTTGAACCTTGGTGGTGTAAGATCCCGCAGCAAGTGCGGGATGACAATGTTGGCGTGCGGGATGACAGGACTTTTGGTCTTCCTGCTAGGTTTAATCTAGCGGAAGGGCTGTGGATAACTTGGGATTGTTTTGTTTGGTTTTGGTATACTATACGTATGAATATAAAAAGCTTTTTTGCCGGTGCGATACAATTCACCCTCGGTTTTGTGGCGATTGTTGCTGTGTCGGCGGCGGTAACATTTGCCGTTGAGCATGTTGCTTCACAATCTCAGGACGATGCTGTCGCTGCTTCCGCTTCCGCGGAATTGGAATAGGGGAGGGTTTGCGAAAAAACGCAGGAAAACATTGCTTTTGGCAATGTTTTCTTGCGCTTTTTAAGATTCCCGTTCAAGCCGGGAATGACAAAAGGGTGTGCGGGATGACAAGAGGGTGTGCGGGATGACAGAAAATAGAGCGTGAACCCCGCCAAGGTTAAACCTTTGGATAAATCCAAAGGTTTAACCTTGGCGGGGTTTTCTTGCAATATATTTTCTTTCGTGTATAGTATGCGTCATAAGCCGAAGAAAGTGGGGGTCCTTATGGACTTAATCATTCATGCACCCTGCCGAGGTCGAAATCGAAAAAACTTGTTTTTTCGTTCTCCGGCTTTTAGCCGTTTTCTTTTTGTCTGTTTTTGCGGATTGAAAGAAAACAATCAATACTTGTTATTATGGCTATTACCAAAGAAAAGAAAGAAGCGATTATCGCGAAATTGAAGGACGGTCTTTCTTCTGCGCAATCTGCTGTGTTTGTGAAATTCCACGGACTCTCTGTGGGGGATACAACGGCGATGCGTAAAGAACTCCGTGACAATGATGTTGTCTACACCGTTGCCAAGAAGACGCTTATCGGCCGCGCGCTCGATGAGGCGGCTCTCAAAGGCGACAAGCCGGAGCTCGAAGGGGAGGTTGCCCTTGCATACGGTGACGATTCTTTAACACCGGCTCGCGAAGTGTATGCCTTTCAGAAGAAGCATAAGGATAGCGTGACTATTCTTGGTGGTGTCTTCGAAGGAACATATAAATCAAAAGAGGAGATGACCGATATTGCCGCAATTCCGGCACCGGAGGTTCTCCGTGGACAGTTTGTGAATATCATAAACAGCCCGATTCAAAGCTTCGTCATCGCACTCAATCAGATTGCGGAGACTAAAACATCCTAGCAGGATGTTCGAGCGTAATTATTCAAATGTTTGTAACATATATTTACTATGGCAGATGAAAACGACAAGAAGGATGCGGTAGAAGAGACTACTGCTCCTGAAACTACTGAAGACCTAAACGCCGAAGAATCGGCGTCGGTCAAGGAAGAAGCTGCACCGGCTGAGGAAGCTGCTCCCGCTGTGGACGATGCAGCTGATGAGGGAGAAGATGTTGAGGTTCCGGAGAAATTTGAGCAAATCGTCTCCGCGATTGAGGAAATGTCGGTACTTGACCTTCATGAACTCGTGAAGCTCTTTGAGAAGAAATTTGGCGTATCGGCGGCTGCGGTTGCTGTTGCCGGAGGCGGTGGTGCTGCCGGTGACGGTGGCGAGGAAGAGCAGAGCTTATTTACTGTGGAGCTTGTTGACGCAGGTGCATCAAAGATTGGTGTTATTAAGGCAGTGAAGGAAATTCTCGGTCTTGGTCTTGCTGAAGCAAAGGGCATGGTAGAAGGCGTTCCTGCTGAGCTTAAGAAAGATGTGAAGAAGGAAGAAGCAGAAGAAATGAAGGCGAAGCTCGAAGAAGCCGGAGCGAAAGTAAACCTCAAATAATTCTTTCCTCTCGAAAAGCAACAATACCACGACACT
>CAZULS010000004.1:28291-28395 GCA_964621395.1 uncultured Candidatus Saccharibacteria bacterium
ACAGAGCGGAGTCGAGCACCATCTCGCTTGCGAGTGGTGCTTGGCGGGAGAAAGTAAACCTCAAATAATTCTTTCCTCTCGAAAAGCAACAATACCACGACACT
>CAZULS010000005.1:0-18624 GCA_964621395.1 uncultured Candidatus Saccharibacteria bacterium
ACAGAGCGGAGTCGAGCACCATCTCGCTTGCGAGTGGTGCTTGGCGGGAGAAAGTGAATTTGAAATACTTGAACAGTAAACTATAAACGATGAACGATTAAAAAATTAAAAAAGAAAAAACCCTAAAGCACGACAAGTCGTGCTCGGGCACAGTAAAAAACAAAAAGCGCGCGGTCCCTACGGGACCGCGCGCTTTTTATGTGTGTAATTCTGGCATAAACACTTGCTCTAGAGCTAACTCTAGAGTTAGCTCTAGAGCAAGTGTTTTGTCATCTCGCACTTGATCCTATGCCACAAGCGGCCGGATGCGATCCGGGATCTTACGCCACCAAGGTTCAACCTTGGTATAAATACCAAGGTTGAACCTTGGTGGCGTCCGCAAACTACTTCTCGAAACAATCCTCTCGAGATTCTGGGTCACCAGAGCCCCACCCAGCCCTTTCTGAAAAAGAGCTGGGTCGAGCTCGGCAGGAGCCCAGAATGACAAGTCTTTGTTTGGTATTTTCCCATGTTTTTTGTTTATTCCAGAAACCGCTCTCATATGCTACAATGTGTTCATTATGGCACAGGCAGTCGACATTCTCCCCAAGCTTTTCGGCAATAAGTCAATCGTGAAAACGATGCGCCTTTTCCTCCTCAATTCCGACGACGCTTTTGAAACAAGCGAAATACGTACTCGCACCAAAACCACTGCCAGCACGCTCAGAAGTGATATGAATCGATTGCGCTCGATTGGTTTTATCAAGAAGAGAATAACAGTAAAAGTGCGACCCGCAAAAACAAAGAAAGGGAAAGGGACGAAGAAGAAGGTGGAAGCATGGCAACTCAATCCTGATTTTCCGTATCTCTCAGCACTTAAGCTTCTCCTTTTGAGTGATCATATGATTAATAAGACGGAAGTGGTAAAGCGTATGCGTCGTGCAGGCAAGATAAAGCTCATCGTGCTTTCAGGTATTTTCTTGCGCGAGACCGACGGTGATCGGGTGGATGTGCTTGTGGTAGGCGATAAGCTCAATCGCAATTCTCTTGAAACAGCGCTTCGCACTCTTGAATCAGAGGTGGGCAAAGAACTTTCCTATGCCATTATGGATTCCGACGAATTCAACTACCGCCTAGGCATGTATGATAAATTCATTCGAGACATCCTCGATTATCCGCATGAGAAGCTGGTGAATAAGATTGGAGTGTAGAGAACATGTTAGAAACAGAGGAAAAAGTTGACGATGATGTTTTGCATGAGATTATGGCGGATATTTCAATATATCTAAACCCGGAACTTCTTTTAGGAGATGTTGTTGAGAAAGTTAAGGAGGTCGAAATAGATAAGGAGAAGATGGAAAAATATCAAGAATTATTTCAGAATATACATGACATCAGAAAAAAGTTGAGCAGGTATCCTTTATACTTTGAAAAATTTTATCCCCCAGACGAAAGTGGTATTGAAGATTCAGAGGCTCTTGATCACCACGTGACAGCATATTTAGAGGATTTGGCGACGTTGAAAAACAAGATGACCAATCTCTTAGGTTCAATGAAAAATGACATAAAAGGCAATGAATCATTTAATAGAGATGAGATTGAAACCTTTTTCGAAAAAATTAAGGAGACAATAACTCTATCAATGCAACAAGTAAAAGAGCATCGGGACCCTCATAGACACGGAGGCAAGAGATTTCGGGACGGTGAGTTATTAGAGGCAGGACTCTCGCAAATCATTATTGAGATGACGCAAGATAAACATATTGCGGATATGTTTAACCCAGAATCTGTCCCTGAAATTATACGACGAGAGACGGCTAAGAAAAAAGATGCTTTTCAAAGAGCAAGAAAAAGGTGGATTAATATGGCAAATGAAAATGAAAAGAAGACGACAGGACTTTTGAATTATTTACTAGAAGATCTTCGTCCTATTTTGTATCATTTCTTGAACATATACCCTGTAAAGTCATTGATGGATGATTCTCATGATAAGTAGTTTTATCCACATCGCCCCCTACACAAAGTGGGATGACTGGTATAATAAGGACACGCTTTATCATGTTAGTCACATGATAAAGATATTACGCGTAATTTCTTTATCAGAATAATCTTTAGATGTTACTTTTTATATGTCAGCAGTATTGAATGAATGGCAGGCATGGAGCGATGTGATTACGATGTCGTTTCAGAACCTGTGGATGGGCGTCATCGGTTTCTTGCCGCAGCTCATCGGTGCGCTTATCATCTTTATCGTGGGGTGGGCGATTGCCGCTCTTCTTGGCAAAGTTGTCGCACAGATTGTGCGCGCCATTAAGGTGGATCGTGCACTTGAGACCTTGGGTGCCGAAGAGGTGCTTTCCAAGGCAGGCTTCAAGCTTGACTCCGGTGCTTTTGTCGGCGAGCTCGTGAAGTGGTTTATCATCGTTGTTGCACTTGTGGCATCGTTTGACGTGATTGGTTTGTACCAGGTCAACGAATTCTTGAAGGACGTTGTTCTTGCATACCTCCCGCAGGTGATTGTGGCAGCTATCATCCTTCTTGCGGCGGCACTCATTGCTGAGGCAATGCAGAAGCTCGTTGTTGGTTCTGCGAAAGCAGCCGACATGAGTCACGCACATTTCTTGGGTGGTATGACCCGTTGGTCCATTTGGATCTTCGCACTTATCATCGCGTTGTCGCACCTTGGTATCGCGCAGTACTACATGCAGGTACTCTTCACCGGTGTGATTGTGATGCTTGCGATTGCCGGCGGTTTGGCTTTTGGTCTTGGTGGTCGTGACGCAGCAGAGCGCTTCATCGAAAAATTGCGAAAGGATATTTCTGAGTAGGGAAAAGGTCAAAGAAAAAACGAAAAATAAAAATACAAAATAAGAAAAAACCCTAAAGCACAACAAGTCGTGCTCGGGCACAGTAAAAAAGCACAAAGCGCGCGCCTTCGGCGCGCGCTTTGTGTATGTGGATGTCTAGAACCAGTCTCACTGAAAATGGCTTGTTCTCGCGCCCACACTGCGAGCGAACCGACGTCGCGGAGACCGTGCCGCACTGCCGTGCGGTGCGGTTGAGCGACAAGGCGCAGCCGCAATTTGGGTGTGAGAACTGCCAAGCGCAGCTCTTGAATATGTTTCCCTTATTTTTCAACGTTTTCAGTGAGACTGGTTCTATAAGCCATAAGCTAAAAGCTACAAGCTCACAAAACACTTGACATTTTTTTTCATTCGACTATACTTACGGGCACGTATGAAGTTTATCGGAAATCAACACATGGCGGGATAATAGAGATCCTCTCGGATTTCGTTTGCTCCGCCAGGGGACCTGTCCCAAGTCTCAACGCAGTGGAATATGAATGCTTGTCGGCTGACACACTCATATTCCGGCTGCACATCGCTCAGAGCTTCTCGAAGTACGACAGTACTCCGTCAAAGCTCTTCGACGATGTTCGCTCGAAATATGAGCGCGTCACGCACGACATGAGATTTGGGACAGGCCCCGGAGGCGGTTTTCTTTTTCTCATACGGGTTCGTTGTCAACCGAAGACATACAAGAGTCTTAACGTCTAGTGATACGACGCAAGTCGTATTTCTAAACAAGCATTTTTTCTCAAGCTATCAAGCTGGAGAGGTACGTGTGTACTGTCTCTTGCTTGACGTAAGAAAAAACGCGGTTAAGGGCATACGGTGGATGCCTAGACTCTCAGAGGCGATGAAGGACGTGGTATGGCTGCGATAAGCTTCGGTAAGGTGCCAAACAACCTATGACCCGGAGATGTCCGAATGGGGAAACCTGATGCGGTAACACCGCATCGTGCAATCAGTATGATTGTTCGCGTACCCGGGGAAGTGAAACATCTCAGTACCCGGAGGAAAAGAAACCAATATGGTATTCCCATAGTAGCGGCGAGCGAAATGGGAGAAGCCCAAACCGAGTCTAGAATCGGTAGAATGATCTTCGGATTGTTTTACCGATTCTGGGCTCGGGGTAGTAAGGCAATAATGTCGCTTTTAAGTGAGAGATATGTGCGTCGTGTTAGTGGAAATTGCTGGAAAGCAACACCCGAGAAGGTGATAGTCCTGTACACGAAAATGCGGCGCCGATCTTTGTTATTGTTCTTGAGTACTCCAAGACACGAATAGCTTGGGGGAATCAGCCGGAACTAACCGGTAAGGCTAAATACTCTGAGAGATCGATAGTGAACCAGTACCGTGAGGGAAAGGTGAAAAGAACCCCGGAGAGGGGAGTGAAATAGATCTGAAACCGTATGTCTACAAGGAGTCGGAGCGGGCATCGTATTGCATACGATGCCGCAGAATGACGAATAAAGAGTTAAGAATTAAGGACGCAACCTGCGCGTTGCGCAGGTTGCGTAATTCTTAATTCATACTTCTTAATTCTGCGGACAATCGTATGTAGCACGATGTCCGCGACGGCGTGCCTATTGAAGAATGAGCCAACGAGTTGATGTGTGTGGCTTGGCTAAGTCCTTGTCGGACGGAGCCGTAGGGAAACCGAGTGTGAATAGCGCGCAATCGGTCGTACACATCAGACCCGAAGCCAAGTGAGCTTACCATGGGCAGGGTGAACCTCTGCGAAAGTGGAGGGGAGGCCCGAACCGTTGCATCGTGCAATTTGCTCGGATGACCTGTGGTAAGGAGTGAAAAGCTAATCGAACTTGGTAATAGCTGGTTCTCTCCGAAACAGCTTTAGGGTTGGCGTCATGTGATCCTTCTGGGGGTAGAGCACTGGAAGGGATGAATAGGGGGAAACCTCGTCATTCCTATCAAACTCCGAATACCAGAAGTTATAGCATGGCAGTTAGACTGCGGGGGCGAAGCTCCGCTGGTCGAAAGGGAAACAGCCCAGATCGCCATCTAAGGTCCCTAAATCTATACTCAGTACACTTAAGGAGGTGAAATTTCTCAGACAATGAGGAGGTTGGCTTAGAAGCAGCCATCCTTTAAAGAAAGCGTAACAGCTCACTCATTCAGAGATCTTGCGCCGCAGATGATCGGGGTTAAGTATAGTACCGAAGGTGCGGGCTCAAAAACTTCATAGAGGATTATGTTGATTATTCTATTATAATCTTCGCGAAATATTGTTCTTTATACAAGCAGGGATAGCTCAATTGGTAGAGCTTCGGCCTCTAAAGCTGAAGGTTATGGGTTCGAGCCCCGTTCCCTGCTCGAAGTTCTTGTTCCAAATAATAATATCCAAAAACGTTTTCTTGTTTTTTGGTTAATACAACATCTTGGAACGAGAGCTTCACGGAAAGATAGCTCAGCCGGTTAGAGCGTTTGCCTGACAAGCAAAAGGTCGGAGGTTCGATTCCTTCTCTTTCCACGCAGCTCTTGAAACGCGGAATAGGTATGGGTTAAACAGACATTGACCCGTCGGAGACAACTGTCTCCGCAAGCCGCTTCTCAAGAGCTCTGGTATTGTGCGATTTACAGAGCAGTCCTCGTAACGACGATTGAATAATGGCCGATTGACGACCGGCTTGTCACCGTTGGTTATGAGAGAAAGGGCTTTGTGTAATCGCACGCCCATTTCGCGGTGCAAACTGAAATCTGGTGATGCTGTGCTTTGCACAGCATAGCCGCGCGTAGCGCGGCGTATCCAATTTCTAGTTTCCAATTTCTAGATTCCAGTTTGCATCCTCTATGAAGTTTTTGAGCGGTAGGAGAGCGTTCCTGTCCGCACTGAAGCCCAAGTGTGAACTATGGGTGGAGCGTCAGGAAGTGAGAATGTTGGCACAAGTAACCGCAAGGAAGGTGAAATTCCTTCCCGCCGAAACACCAAGGTTTCCTTTGCAATGACAATCAGCGAAGGGTTAGTCGGGCCTAAGGAGATGGTGAAAACCGGATCCGATGGACACATGGTTAATATTCCATGACTCGTGTATGATGCGATGGAGTGACGGAGTGCTGTACTGTGAGCGGATAATCGGATTTCCGTCCATGCCGTGAGGAAGACCTTTCAGGAAAATCCGGAGGTCACTATTCCGAGCGGAGTGGAAATGCATCGGTTCGCCGATGTACATTTGCAGGAGCGCGCTTCCAAGAAAATCTTCTAAGCATAATCATACATGAACCGTACCCCAAACCGACACAGGTGGTGTGGTCGAGAAGACCAAGGCGAACGAGTGATCATTCCCCAAGGAACTCGGCAAAAAAGCAGCCGTAACTTCGGAATAAGGCTTCCCGGCACCACTTTTTATCTTTGAAGTGGTATCATAATGATATGTACTCTGTATATCTCATTCAGCACACAATAACGCATGAAAAATATGTGGGCATGACAAGTGATTTGTCCCGCAGACTTGAAGAACACAATAGAGGTGAACAAAAAAGTACAAAAAGAAAAGAAGGAGAATGGAAAATTATTTATGCTGAGATATTCAGATCAAAAGAAGATGCTGTCAAACGTGAGCAGAAACTGAAACAAAACTCTCGCGGAAGACAGGAACTGTATAAACGTATAATACACAGCGAACTTGGAAGATAAAAAGTGGTGTCGGGCGCAGCGAATGACTCTCTGGCGACTGTTTATCAAAAACACAGCTCCCTGCGAACTCGCAAGAGGATGTATAGGGGGTGACGCCTGACCAATGCCGGAAGGTCAAACATGGATGGTCCAAAGAACTTTGTTTTTTGGGCTGGGCTATGTAAGCCCCGGTGAATGTCGGCCGTAACTATAAGTTGGAGCGAGGAGCGACATGAACATGTATGTTCATGTCGTCCGAGCGATGAACTTACATGAAATATTTTATTTCATGTAAGGTGCCGTTGTAGTTACGTAAATAAATTCCGCCATATGCGGGAAACTCCGACCGCGCACACGCACCTTAGCGTGTGCCGAAGTATCCGCCGCTACCAGTTCGCACGTCGATGCGAACGGTAACAATGCGAGCGGTGCGGACAATCCGCAGGAAAGACTCTGTGCATAATTCAAATTCATCTATGTATGATGTGAAATCTGTTGATCCGCGACACGGGCATTATATCGCGGGTTTTACGGACGGAGAGGGAAGTTTTAACGTCTCCCTTCGTCCGCGCCCGGACTACACACAAGGATGGAAAATCTCCGCTTCATTCAATGTCTCGCAGAAGGATCGGGTCGTTCTGACCCATATCAAAAAAGTTCTTCAATGTGGAACATTGCGTACGCGCAAGGATGGAGTGATGTATTATGAAGTGACGAATATCACGGCGCTTCATAATCATGTGATTCCTTTTTTCACACGCTTTGGATTTATATCCGCGGCGAAGAAAAAGAATTTCTCACTATTCACACGTATCGTTAAAAAGATGTATCGAAAGGAACATCTTACCCGCGAAGGGTTTGACGAAATCGTGGCATTGCGAGAACAATTAAACGAAGGTGTCGGGCGAAAGCGCGCCTATACGGCAACCGATACACGTGCACAGTAGAATCCTCACAGACTATACGCGGAACATGCCGCGCACACGTGCAATGTCGACGTGCGCGAACATGATGAGATAGTCGGGCCCTCATGGCGACATGAGGTTGACGAATATGATGCATATGAATGCATTCGTCATAGAAAACATCAGCAAACGGTCCTAAGGTACTGTGTCGTATCAGTAATGATAGGATGCAGTAGGACTGGGACTGTTTGGTTGAAAATGATAAACAACATACGCACATAATTCCGTACGTTAAAGCGTCGGATACAAGCTGCCTCGTCTTATGGAGACATAAGATTGGTCCAAAAACACATGGCTATATGCTGGAAACCTGGATGTCTATGGTATAATTATTCCATAGATTATGGGCAATCAGCAGGAAAGACTCGAAATCGACAACTGGATCGTCGGATTTACCGACGGTGAAGGGTGTTTTTCCGTGAGTTTGTTTCGGAACAATACAGCCGCTCTTAGGTGGCAAGTGTTTCCAGAATTTGTGATTACGCAAGGGAAGAAAAGTCTTCCTGCACTCAAGCAAATTCAAGACAGATTTGGATGCGGAAAGATATATGAAAATAAGCGGCATGATAATCATACTGAGCATTTATATCGCTATTGTGTGAGGACGCTCGGAGATTTAAATCATGTTATTATTCCGTTTTTCCAGAAGCATGAGCTTCGGACAGCAAAGCGGAACGATTTTCTTTTGTTTGTAGACATTGTGTCAATGATGAATGATGGACTACATCGTACTCCTGAAGGACTACGATCAATAGCACTTGTCATTGAAAAAATGAATCGAAAGAAAGCGAGTCGATTTCTTGAATCCTCAGAGACCATACGCCGTGCATCCTCGTCGCGAAGAAAAGCGAACGGATGAAGATATGGTCCTTGGCGAAAGGAAGCCAAAAGCGAAATTCCTTGTCTGGTAAGTTCAGACCTGCACGAATGGCGTAACGATCAGAGAACTGTCTCGGGGAACAGCTCGGTGAAAATGCAATACCGGTGAAGACGCCGGTTACCTACAGCTAGACGAAAAGACCCCAGGAGCTTTACTACAACTTCATATTGGGTATGCGTGTATGTTGCGTAGCATAGGTGGGAGGCTTTGAAGTCTCGATTTTGGTCGGGATGGAGCCGTCAGTGAAATACCACTCTGCATGTATGTATATTCTAACCTGCTGGCAAAAACCAATAGAGACAGTGTGTGGTGGGTAGTTTGAGTGGGGCGCTCTCCTCCCAAAGAGTAACGGAGGAGTCTATTAAGGTTGGCTAGGCGCGAATGGACACCGTGCCGATAGTGTAATGGCACAAGCCAGCTTAACTGCAAGACGTATGTGTCGAGCAGGTGCGAAAGCAGAGCATAGTGAACCGATGGTTCGCTTTAGATGCGGCCAGAGATTATCAGATAAAAGCTACCCTGGGGATAACAGGCTAGTTCCGCCTAAGAGTTCATATCGACGGCGGAGTTCGGCACCTTAACTTCTGTTACAACAGACATCGGGGTGCCTAGGAGAGTAATCTCCTACAAAAAATAGTGGCTCATAACGGTGGACTCCATATAGCGTATCGTATATGATATGGACTATGGACAATACCGTGGGAAGTCTTACTCAATTGCAGTACTCGGTTATTATCGGCTCCATCCTCGGAGATGGGTATGTTCGCATAGTACCCGGGCGCAAAGACGCATTCTTGGAAATCAATCATTCCATAAAAGCAAAAGCATATGTCGATTGGAAATATGATGTATTAAAAAACATCTGTGTATCTCCCCCCAAGGAGAGGAAGAGTGGAGAAGAAGAACGTCGGGCGTATCGTTTTTTCACAAAACAACATCCTGACATTACCGCACTTCTTCATACATTCTATAAGAATGGGAGAAAAACAATTCCACGCGACTTACAGCTTAATCCGCTTATACTGGCGGTGTGGTTTATGGACGATGGAAGTAAATCAAGAAAACACGATGTATATCTCAACACCCAGCAATTTTCGATGAAGGAACAAAACATCCTTCTTCATCATTTGCGAAACATGGGATTACATGCGCGTTTGAATAAGGATAAACAGTACCATCGTATTCGATTTCTGAAGGAAAGTATCCCGACATTGCATGCGTTGATTACGCCGCATGTCATACCTTCCATGCGATATAAATTGAGTAATGACCCCGTAGAGACTTGCTGATTTGTCAGCGGAGTGCTTCATGTGCGAAGTGCTAAGACGCCACCCCCTCAATCGTGATTTTCATGATCGGGTGAAAGTATAGTCCGCGCCATTGGTAACAATGGATTTCATTCTTGGAATACTCGCATTCCAAGAACCGACACTGCGATGTCGGCTCAACTTATCCTGGGGCTGAAGAAGGTCCCAAGGGTTTGGCTGTTCGCCAATTAAAAAGTTACGCGAGCTGGGTTCAAACCGTCGTAAGACAGGTTGGTCTCCTATCTGCTGTAGGCGTTGATTCTTGAGAAGATCCGTTCGTAGTACGAGAGGACCCGAATGGACTGACCTCTGGTGTACCGGTTGTTCCGCCAGGAGCACGGCCGGGTAGCTAAGTCGGGTATGGATAACCTCTGAAAGCATCTAAGAGGGAAGCCAACTTCAAGATGAGGAATCATTTGAGAATCCTCAGAGATGATGAGGTTGATAGGCACCAGGTGGAAGCGCAGTGATGCGTTGAGCCGAGGTGTACTAATTCATTAACGCGTTTATTCTTACGTCAAGCAAGGGATAATTCTTGCTGACGGATTCTGACTCTGTATGTCTTCGGGTGGCAATGAAGCGCCCAGTACGATTGAATATTGTGTGTTGGTGACATGACATCGCTGTTACACCCGGTCCCATTCCGAACCCGGAAGTTAAGCGCGATAGTGCCGATGATACTCCTTGCGGGGAAAGTAGGTAGTCGCCAGCACACAGTATTCAAACAAAAAAACGCCTTCGGGCGTTTTTTTGTAGAACCCATCTCATAGCACATGGTTTATCCAGCCCCACTTTCACCCATGAAAGTGGGGCTGGATTGCCAAGCATATACACGAAGTGCAAAGTGTTATTTCTGGCGGTTTAATATGAGACGGATTCTACACACCGCTCTGTCGAAATCTGGTATACTAATGCATATATGTCATCGTGGGGTGCACGTAAACAACTCGCATATCTCTCCATTGTTCTCGGTGCTTTGGCTGTGATTATCGGCGTACCGCTCTTTTTTGCGCTCGATGTGGAGCCAACGTGTTTTGATAGAAAACAAAATGGCGAGGAAACAGGTGTTGACTGCGGCGGTGTATGTACTGCGCAGTGCCAAGAAGACGTGACACTCCCGGTGATTCATTGGGCGCGTGCATTTGAGGTTGCCGACGGTGTGTATGATCTCGCGGCAATGATTGAAAATACCAACGAATCTATTGGATCAACGGAAATATTGTATCAGTTTAAAATGTATGATGATGAAAATCTCCTGATTCAGGATCGTCTTGGTAAGAGCTTTGCGCTCCCGGGGAATAAATGGGTCATCTTTGAAAGTAAGGTACTCACCGGTGAACGTGACCCTCACAGAGTCTTCATTGATTTTATTGAAGAGAGCAGATGGATTAAGGTGTCAATTCTTCCAGAAGAGATTCCGCAGGTTTCCGTTACCGAGCAGTATATGGGGGAGCGAAATGGGAAGCCCCGACTCTCTGCATCGATTGCCAATACATCGCCATTTGCCATATACAATATTGAAGTAGTCGCTGTTGTGTCCGATGCTGATGAAAATGTTCTTGGTGTGAGCAGAACATACGTTGAAACGCTTGAGAAATACGACGAGCAAGAACTTGTCTTTACATGGCGAGAGGTGTTTGATGCTCCGGTTGCAAAAATCGACATTATCCCCCGGGTGAACTATATTCAGGACTTCTATGATGAGGCGTTTCTCCAGTAATCGTGCCGCGTTTCTCAGTCGTGTCGCACACTCTGTTGATTGGGTGCTCTTTGGTTCCGTACTCTTACTTGTGTGTGCGGGGCTCGTCACCATGTATTCATTTGGTGGAGAGAGCGCGTTTTTTAATCGACAGCTCGTGTGGGTTGGCATCGGGGTACTCGTTTTTTTCTGTATAGCGGTGAGCGATATGCGTTTCCTGAAGCGGACAGATGTCATCGTTGTACTCTACGGAATCGGCATATGCATCCTTCTTCTCCTTGCTCTCTTCGGTACGACAACAAAAGGTGCTCAGAGCTGGCTTTCTGTTGGAAGCTTTGGTATTCAGCCGGCGGATCCGATGAAGATAGCGCTTATACTTCTTCTGGCAAAATATTTTTCGCGACGACATGTGGAAATTGCACATATTCGTCACATTATTGTCTCAGGCGTGTACGCGGCAGTGCCGTTCGTGCTTATCTTCTTGCAGCCCGACTTTGGTTCTGCTCTCATCATCGGATGTATTTGGTTTGGTATGGTGGCAGTGTCGGGAATTTCTAAAAAGCATCTCTTGGCGGTGTTTACTGTGGCCGCCCTATCATTGGCGCTCTTATGGAACTTCGGTTTTGCACAGCACCAGAAAGATCGCATTATGACATTTATCCACCCGCTTACCGATATCCAGGGGACAGGATACAATGCCTATCAATCGACCATTGCCGTTGGCTCCGGACAAATGTTAGGAAAGGGTGTTGGCTACGGCACACAGTCACGCCTTGAATTCCTTCCGGAGTACGAAACGGATTTCATCTTCGCGGCATTTGCCGAGGAATGGGGCTTTGTCGGAGCGCTCACCATGCTGGTCTTGTTCGGCATTGTTCTTTGGCGTATGATACGCATGTCGTTTCGTGCATCCGATAATTCCGAACGATTGTTCTTTCTTGGCACGGCCATATATATTGGAAGCCATGTTGTGATTCACATTGGTATGAATATAGGACTTTTGCCGGTGACCGGACTGCCACTGCCGTTTGTTTCATACGGTGGATCCCATATTCTCACGGAATTCATCGGCCTTGGTATTATGATGGCATATCACGCTCGTGCCCTTGGCTATCGTAAAGGAGAGAGTGTGCGGGAGATTGTTGGTGTTGATGCGCAAGGATTGTCTTAGAACCAATTACATAACCTCCGGAGCAGTCTCCTTTTTTATTTTTGCGTAGGTTATGTAATTGGTTCTGAGAGCCTGAAGAGCAGATTATGCAGATACAAAAGAAAAAAGAATACATCCTCCTTTTTATTGGTGACGTACTTATTTTTTTCGGAGCGCTTTGGTGTGCTTTGTTTTTGCGTTTCCTTGAAGTGCCATCGGCGGAGGTGTATATGACTCACGCTGTACCCTTTACCGTGCTCGGTATTGTATGGGTGGCGATTTTCGTGGGGAGCGGACTCTATGAACGTCACCTCTATACAACATTCCGCCGCTTCCTCTCACGTCTTGGATGGGCACTCGGTATTGGGGCAGGTGTGTCGGTGTTTCTCTTCTATACGGTACCGTTTTTTGATATTACTCCGAAGACAGTACTTGCTCTTTTTGTGGTGTGTCTTGGTGCTCTTATGTGGGGAGTGCGGAGGGTGTTTTTGGGGCGTGTGCGAAGAAAAGAACGGGCGCTGTGTATTGGTTCGGGAGAGGAAATGAAAGAAATTCAAGCGTATGTTGAGGAGAGTAATTCCGCTTCGTTTACCATTTCAAAAACAATTTCTCTCGATGATGGGGAAGCGATTCCGGATGCGGACGCGCTGTATACTCTCGTGCGAGACCTGGGAGTTTCTCTCATTATTATTGATACACACCACCTTCAAGGAGAGAGAATAATGCAATATGTATACCCGCTCCTTTTTAAGGGCGTGCAAGTACAAGATCAATCTGAGGTGTATGAGGAATGTTTTGAGCGTATTCCTGTGTCGGTGATTAGTCATCGGTGGATTATGGAGCGTGTGAGTGTTCGAGACGCACATGGGTATGCGATGGTTAAACGTGCTATGGACATGTGTGCGGGCGTGGGATTGGGGATTATATCACTCGTTGTGTATCCTTTTGTGATACTTGCCATTACGCTTGAGGATGGAGGACCTGTCTTTTTCTCCGCCGAACGCATTGGTCGTGGAGGGAAAGTCTTTCGCATGCATAAATTTCGAAGCATGTCTGTTGCCATGAAGGGGAGCGGTGAAGAAGAGAAGCCGGAGATTACGCGTGTGGGTGCTTTTTTGCGGAAGAGTCGCATTGATGAGCTGCCACAGCTTTGGAATGTGATTCGCGGAGATATTTCGCTTATTGACCCGCGCCCGGAATTTCCCGGTCTCGTTGAGAAATATGTTCGCGAGGTGCCGTTTTATCGATCGCGACACGTGGTGCGCCCGGGGCTTTCCGGATGGGCGCAGTTGTATCACGAAAATCATCCGCATCATGGCGCCGATATTGAGGAAACACGTAATAAGCTCTCATACGATTTGTATTATATTACCCATCGATCATTGCTTCTCGATATCGATATTGCGCTCAAGACGGTGCGTATTCTTCTCGGTCGAAAGGGGAGGTAGAAGAACGATAAATAGAAAACGATAAACGATACATATATGGGCGCAGCTACGCTGCGCCCATGCCGCGCGAAGCGCGACCCTCGTAATTCGTAATTCTTGATTCTTCATTCGCACCCACCGCACATTCTTTGCCGATGGAGCAAAAATAATCACCAAATGCTATACACTTGCGCAGACCCTATCTTTCATGTATAGTATGGGCACCAAAAAAGCTCCGGGGAGAGATCGTAGTCAGGTCAATTCCGGAAGACCTGATTGGTGTTTAGTTGATTTAATGAAAGAGTATGTTTTCGGTCCGCTCTAGCGGAGCACAGCACACTCTTTACGTGTACATGTTTGAAGGAACTATTGCGCGCATCATGGACAAAGGTTTCGGCTTCATCGCCCGCGAGGGTGAGGAGAAGGACTTGTTCTTCCATGCGAGCGAACTTCAGAATGTGGCTTTCGATGACATCCGCGAGGGTGATAAAGTCTCATTCGACATTGAAGACGGCGACAAAGGTCCCCGCGCTGTCAACATCAACAAGATCGAAGCCCAGGCTGCGTAATTGTGATGAAATGTGTAAAAGCCGCGCTGAGCAAAGCTCAGCGCGGCTTTGCCTTTTTATCGTTCATCGTTTACTTTTTGTTTTATTGCAAAACACCCTCAAAAAGCGTATACTTTCCCGTATGAATTGGAATGTACGTCTCTTTGCACTCTGTATCCTCATATGTGGGGGCGCTCTCGGATATTTTGTCTATACCTCTGAAATAGACACGGAAAGTGCCTTTCCGCTTCGCTATGGCCTTGATCTCTCAGGCGGTTCACACATTGTGTATGAAGCCGATGTGAGTCTTCTTGAGCAGTATGAGGTGGGCGATGCCATGGAGTCGCTCCGCGATGTGATTGAACGACGAGTGAATCTCTTTGGCGTTTCAGAGCCGATTGTCCAAACCGAGAAGGGGAGTGTCTTCGGTGCCGACAGTGCCCAGGAGCGCTTGATTGTGGAGCTGCCGGGTGTCACGGACGTGGATGCGGCGGTGGAGATGATCGGACAAACACCGCTTCTCGAATTCAAGCTCCAAAAGGAAAACGCGGAGGAGATTTGGGCGGCACAGCAAGAAATGTACATGGCACTTATTTCCGAAGAGGGAGGTGAGCCGTCCGAGGAAGCGCTTGCCTTGGCGGCCCAAGAGCCATACATGCCCACAGACCTTACCGGACGCTATTTTTCTCGCGCACAACTCGCATTTGATCAGACGACCGGCCAGCCGCTCGTATCACTTACCTTTACCGATGAAGGCGCCCAGCTCTTCGCTGATTTGACGCGTGAAAACGTGGGCAAAGTACTCGCAATCTATCTCGACGGTGCGCCGATTTCAGAGCCGGTTATTCAGAGTGAAATCCTTGGAGGCGAAGCACAAATCACCGGATCTATGGATGCCAAGGAGGCAAAGACATTGGTAGGGCGTTTGAATTCAGGTGCACTTCCGGTGCCGATTCATCTCATTTCCACACAGACTATCGGCCCGTCACTTGGTGAGGCGGTGCGTGATGCCGGTATTACCGCAGGTATTATCGGCCTTCTCATTGTTGCCGTGTTCATCATTCTCTGGTATCGATTGCCGGGCCTTGTCGCTGTTGTCTCTCTCGCTCTCTATATCATGCTGATGCTCGCTGTCTTCAAGCTCATTCCGGTAACGCTCACGGCTGCCGGTATAGCCGGATTTATCCTTTCCATTGGTATGGCTGTTGACGGCAACGTGATTATCTTCGAGCGCATAAAAGAAGAGTTGCGCCGTGCACATGGAGGTGGCGACGAAGAGGCGGATCTTCGTGCGGCTATGAAAGAAGGATTTGCGCGCGCATGGACATCTATCCGCGACGGCAATACCACAAGCATCATCACCGCCATCATTCTCTTTTGGTTTGGTACCTCTATGGTGGAAGGATTTGCGCTTGTCTTTGGTATTGGTGTGGCGCTTTCTATGTTCTCAGCGATTACGATTACCCGCACGCTACTCCTCACGATTGCTCCGCGTATGCATACAGGCGCGACACGTTTTCTCTTTAATACTGGCTTCTCAGTAAAATAGGCTCTAAATATGAATATCACCGGCTACAAACATATATTTTTCGCAATCTCAGGAGTGTTGGTCGTGGCAGCGCTTGGCGCAATTCTCTTTTTCGGTCTTCGTTTTGGTATTGATTTCACCGGCGGCGCTATTATCGAAGCGACATACACCGATGCGCGCCCGAGTGTGGAGGAGGTGGAAAGCGAGCTTGCTCAGATCGGTTTTGAGGGGAGCAGCGTGCAGACAACCGGTGAGAGTGGCCTTGTGGTGCGTACCGGTGTGGTTTCAGAGAATGATCGCGATGCACTCCGGGGAGCATTATCGCTTTCAGAGAGCTATCCATATGAAGAGCAACGCTTTAGTCTGATTGGTCCGGTTATCGGTAATGAACTTCGTGCGAAAGCATGGGTGGCAATTGGCGCAGTGATTCTCGCTATTATTCTTTTTGTGGCATTTGCCTTTCGCCATGTGTCGGAACCTGTCTCTTCCTGGGTCTATGGTCTCATTGCTATTGTGGCGCTTGTACATGATATTCTCATCCCGACGGGAGCGTTTGCTCTTCTCGCCAACTATCTCCCTGGCTATGAAATCGACACCCTTTTTGTGATGGCGCTTTTGGCAATTCTTGGCTACTCGGTGAATGACACCATCATCATCTTCGACCGTGTACGTGAAAATCTCAAAGAAAATGCACGTCTCCATACGCACAAAGATTTTTCCTCTATCATCAACGAAAGCCTCTCGCAAACATTTGCACGCTCTATCAATACCTCACTCACCACACTCGTCGTCTTGGGCGCACTTTTCCTCATTGGCGGTGCGGCAACAAAGCCGTTTGCACTCACACTCGCAATCGGTGTTATCGCCGGAACCTATTCATCCATCTTCCTCGCAGCCCCGCTGCTTTCGGTAATTAAGAACGATAAACGACCCTAAAGCACGACAAGTTGTGCCCGGGCACGTAAACGATGAACGATAAACTGAAAAATCGCCCCCACGGGCGATTTTTCTTTTAGGACACTTATTATGTTCCACTGTCATCCCGCACTTGATCCTGGCACCAGAATTCTCTTTCCTGCTTGCAGGAGATAATATTCTCCTTCGAATGCCCCAAGCGTGTGTATGCCGCTTGGGGATTGTTTTTAAAGGGTTTGGGGCGCGGTTTTGCCTTTAGGCAAAACCGCGTCTTTTTGCTTGACTCGGATTTTGATATGTGTATAATAGTGAGGCGCTCTAAATACGGGCGTGTGATTACATTCTTTGACAAATAAAGAGCGAGATTTGTTTCTTCCTAAAAACAAATCTCCAAAGTCACGTTTATTTCGGATATGTTTTCCTGCACGGGAAACATATTTAGAACCCATCTTATAGTAAATGGCTTATTCTCGTGCTCTGTATTCGAGCGAGTCGCAGTCGCGGAGACTGCGCCGCACTTCTCGTGCGGTGTTGTTGAGCGACAAGACGCAGCCGGATACGGAGCACGAGAATTGCCAAGCTGTATACACGAAGTGTAGAAGTGTTGTTTTGAGCGGTTTACTATGAGATGGGTTCTAGGAGCAAAAGAAAAACATTTGTGCATTTTCTTTTGTCTCGTTCGTAGTGAATGTCCAGCTTCGGCTGAACATTCATTTTTAACTAGAGTTTGATCCTAGCTCAGGATGAACGCTGGCGACGTGGATAAGGCATGCAAGTCGAATGCCCACATCATGGGACATGATGTGGAAGCTCCAAGCATCAATATTCAAAATCCAAATAAGCACCAATATCAAATATCAAAATACCAAACAATACTGTTTGTGTTTGAGGTTTGAATTTTCGGTTTTGTTATTTATTTGGAATGTGTGATTTGAGATTTGGAATTTCCCACATCGCGTCTCGCGATGTGGGCATGGCAGACGAGGTAGTAACACGTAGGAACATGCCTCATAGTCGGGCATAACCCGGAGAAATCCGGAATAATTCCCGATAGTCCGAGCACCACTTTTGCTTATAACGTCATATTGATTGCAGATGATACAAGTCTGTAGAGAATTGATATGGTGATATAAGTTTGTAGGCAAAAGTGGTGCTCGGTAAAGATTTATCGCTATGAGATTGGCCTGCGAGCTATCAGCTTGTTGGTAGGGTAACGGCCTACCAAGGCTACGACGGCTAGGGGAGGTGAGAGCCTGACCCCCACCGATGGAACTGAGACACGGTCCATACTCCTACGGGAGGCCGCAGTCAAGAACCTTCCACAATGGGCGAAAGCCTGATGGAGCGACGTCGCGTGATTGATGAAGTCCTTCGGGATGTAAAAATCTTTTATACGTGAAGAAGTTTATTGACATTAGCGTATGAATAAGGGGCCGCTAAACTCGTGCCAGCAGCGGCGGTAATACGAGTGCCCCAAGCGTTATCCGGAATCACTGGGCGTAAAGGATGCGTAGGCGGTTGTATTAGTCTTTCGTTAAATCCCGAGGCTTAACCTCGGAACCGCGAAAGAAACGGTACAACTTGAGGACGCGAGAGGTGCATAGAACTCACAGTGTAGGGGTGGAATCCGTTGATATTGTGGGGAATACCAAATGCGAAGGCAGTGCACTGGCGCGTTCCTGACGCTGAGGCATGAAAGCGTGGGTAGCGAATGGGATTAGATACCCCAGTAGTCCACGCCCTAAACGA
>CAZULS010000006.1:0-7762 GCA_964621395.1 uncultured Candidatus Saccharibacteria bacterium
CCAGCCCCCCTTACGACATGAAGTTCCTTTTGTGGACTCGTCGTCCCGATGCCGACGTTGCCACTGCTGTTTATTCTCATTCGCTCCGCACTATTCGCGCCAAGATTTAGAGAGTCGCTAGAATTGTCGTAATATATATACCCTTCACTGATGTTTCCGCTGTCGCCAAGTTGTATTCCTGAAAGACCAGAAGTACCAGCGATAACACCAAAAATCGCGTTGTCAGAAGTGTCATCATTATTCTGAAACAATCCTATTTGGCTACCCATTGTAGGAAGACTGCCAGCCCCCCTTACGACATGAAGTTCCTTTTGTGGACTCGTCGTCCCGATGCCGAGTCGATTGTTCGTGTCGTCCCAGAAGAAGTTGCTATTATCCTGGGCGAGTTGGCTCGAGGAATCGACGAAGAGGACGGAGCCGGACGTCGCGGAGGTTATCGATCCGCCGATTGCCATACCGCCGCCTGATGCGTTCTCCGCTTGCCAGCCATTGGTGGTGTCGTAGGTGAGGACTTGGCCGTCTGTGGGAGACATGGAGGTATAGACATCTCCGAGTGCGGTGATATTTGCACCACCTGAAAGCACACCGCTTGCAGCAGAAATGACGCCATCTGAGAGGCCTGAGAAGGTAATCGTGCCGGAGGAGGTGATGCCGGTTGCTGCGGCGATAGCGCCGGAAGAATTCACTTGAAAGGCATCACTTGCTCCGACGGTGAGAAGCGCGGCGGGAGAGGTGTCGCCGATGCCGAGATTGCCGCCGGAAAGATAGGAATTTCCGTTCGCTGAGAGTCGGATACCGGAAGTATTATCGCTCAAAAGAGAGAGGGTGGCGTCGTTGGCGGACGTTTCGAGGTTCATTTGTTCAATACCCGGAAAATACCAGCGGAATTTCCCGCCACTGTTATCGATAAGCCACGTCGTATTTCCGGTATCCTCGAAAACCATGCGAGGAGTGCCTGCCTGGACACCGATATCAATCCTGTCGATTCCTTGGGCGGACTGATCGACCGAACCCATAAAGCGCGCGGTACCTCGAAATCCGGATGTGCCATTTACATCAAGGAGATACGCGGGGGATGTTGTGCCGATGCCGACGTTGCCGGTGCTATCTATTGTGACAACATCACTTGTTTCGCGAGAAATCTTGAATTTTTGGCTATCGGATTGGTCTTGATAAAGAACCCAATCTATATCGGCTTGTTCGCCTCTGAAATGTATTCCCGAATCCTGACCGGTAGTATCATTTCCACCCACGATACTTAATACCGCAGCTGTGGAGTCCAGATTTGTCACTCCCGACAAATCTCCGTCCCGACCTTCAAAATTATAATAGTTATCATTTGAGCCAACTATATGGAGAATTGTATCAGGGCTCACCGCCCCAATACCCACATTACCTCCATCAAGCACAGTGAAGACTTCCGTGCTGTCGTCGAAGAGGTTGAGGATGTCGCCCGCGCCGGATTGGGTGACCGTAAGCATGGTTGAGGCGCTTGAGGCGCTCATGGTGTCGGCTTCGTCGGAGCGGAGGAATGAGGTTGAATCAATGCCGTCGAGCTTGTCGGCTTCGAAGGATGCCGGCACAGCACCGAGCTTTTTGCGTGGTGTCATTTCGCCGTCCCAGCTTGGAGTGCTGCCGCTGCCGCCGATTTCCACACCGAGCCACAGCTCTTGACCAAAATTCACACTCGAAAGCGAAGACACATCGCCAAGGAGGACGGAGAAGAGCCCACTCGAAAGAGACACGCGGGAATCGGTACCGCTTCCGGTACATGTCGAGCCGCTGTCGGTGGAATAACAGAGTGTTTCAGTCCAAATAGCACTGCCGCCTGAGGCAACGGTATAGAGCTTGAAGCGGATATTGTAACTGCCGTCGGCAACCGCCATATCGGAGGTGTCAGTGAGCTTTCCTTGATAGTTGATCTCCGGATTAAACGCCGCACGTGCCACACCGAACACGCCTCCCAGCGCAAGTGCTAGAGCGAGAACGATTGTCGGTATAATTGTGTAGCGAACAAGGCTCATATGTTATTAAGCGTGTTTTGTTTGTCTTATTCCTTTTATTTTTCTTTTTCTATTCTTTCTCTGCATCAGGCGGATGATTATTGCGATGATAAGGAAGGGTATCCATCCGTAGCAGTGAAGAAAGCGCGGAATTGAGAATGGCGGAGCACAATAATCGCATATCCATGCACTCCAATGGGTTGATTGCGGAATCCCGGGGACAACCACACGCCCTTCCATTTCCTTGAGTACCTGGTGTTTATAATCGAGTACCATTGCCGTGACGGTATAGATGCCCGATTCCGGAAGTGCGCCGATGGTTGCGGAGTAGGCCGTTTTTTCCGCATTTACTCTGAGAAGAAACGGGAATGTTTTTGATGCATCATATGGGTCTTCGAATACCAATGTGATTGTTTTCAGCACTTCAGGCACTTCGTCGTAGGAAAGGGCGATTGTCGTGTGTTCTCTCCCATCAATGGACACAATCGAGCCGATTCTTTCGGCTTCTTCTCCGTTTTGGAAGAAAAGGAAATCGTCGAATGTGAGTTCGTTGATTTCTTCCGGCGCTTCAGTGTCTTTCGGATAGATAACGGCGGGTCCGAAAAACGGTTCCTCTTCCCCATCGTCATCATCTCTGTCATCGTCGTCTCTATCGTCGGTGTCGTCATCGTCATCATCGTCTCCGGGAATGCGAATGTGGGTAATGGCTCCGGATGAGTAATTGCCCGATTCGTCTTCGGCGAAAGCACTGTAGTAATATGCTGTGCCCGGATTCACCCATGTATCGTCTGCACGTTCTTTCCTTCCTTCATACACGACGATACCGGCATACGGATCTTCCGGATAGAAGATATCGGAGCGCACAATACGTACTCGGGAGAAGTCTTCGTCGGTGGGATTCTGCCAGGAGAGCTTCACTTCCCCTTCCTCTTCATCATACTCGGCCCTGAAGTTGGACACATTGGCGGGCGGCTGTGTGTCGGGCATGCGCTCGGTGCGGAAGAGAATACCGGATGTGCGTGCTATTTCCCCGCTTGGTGTTTCCACTGTGATTGCAATCACATATTGCGTGCCCGGTTGTAAGCCTTCTATCAGGAATGAGTGCTCCGTACCCACTCCGGTACCGGAGATGATGCCGAGCTCGTAGTGTTCGGTTTCTCCCCAGGAGAGTGTCGGAAGTGAGGGAAGTGTGGTCGTCCACGAAACGACCACGTTCGTCTCATTCTCTTCAATATCGATGTCGATGATTTCCAAAGGAGTCGGACCAAACGGCTCATCATCAGGAGGAATCGGTCCGCCGCCACCTCCGGGAGGGGTCGGCTCTTCCGGGGTGCTTGTACCTGACACCGTCTGATTTACCTGCACACTATCAGTCACCTGATACGGATCATGTACTTGCGCATACACTACCGACGACATCGCAAGCATACAGAGCAAGGAGGCTGTCAGAATTCGTCGTGTGTATTGTGCGAAGTGTGTTGTCATGTTTTACAAAGAACGAGGATTTATTGTGCGACCGCTGTTGCTGTAATGGTTGCCGTGTATGTTCCCGACGGCGCAAAGATACCGCTCTGTTCGCTGGCAACACAGATGGTAGTGGCAATGCCGGAGGGAGTGGTGCGTGATGTACGCGATGCGATTTCAATGTCGGCTCCGCCGTCGAAGCCGCGCCAGTTGAGACCTGCAGAAGGAACATCAGCACCGGCAATACAATCTGTGTCTGTTCCCCATGTTCCTGTGGATACATCGCTTCCCCGCGCAGAGAAACCAAATTCATACGCCGAGGAAACACTCCATTGTTCGGGTGTACCGGGCGTACTTTCGGTGTAATCGGTAAATTGCTCCGAGGTGCCGGAATCTTGGAGTGCCGGGTCGCTTGAAGCATCGACGGAAAGGCTGTAACCCGCCGAATCGTCTGTCGTCACCGTCCACGCAGAATTGCCGACTGCCGTGTCCTGGCTGATTGAGAGCGCTGTGAGAGCAATATCGCTTCCAGTGCTTATCGAAATGCTCGATTCATGCATTTGCTGGTAGCCGGCATGCAGATTGTAGGACGTACTGGTGCTATTTCCGGTGGCTATTTCACCAACGGTATCCTCCATGCGGTACGACGTACTTGTGCCATAGATGCCCCCGACATTCACGCTGTCTGACTGTATTGAGTAATTTGTGCTCCCCATGACAGCCGCCGAGACACTGCCGGTAAGCGTGAGTGCAAGAAACACAGCAAATGCCGATTGCAGTATTTTTTTGTGAAGTGACTGTATGTTCATGAGGAATGATGTACTCTTTTTTTCTTCTTGCTTCGCTGTTTTGTTTTCTTAGATTCTGAGTCGAGCTCAGAATGACAGCAATTTTAATTTTTTTGTCATTCCGTACTTGATACGGAATCTTCGATGTATTGTTTCTAGAGGTGATTCGGGGAGATCCCGCATCAAGTGCGGGATGACAGATTTTTGAGTGTGGAATGATACTTTCTCGGCTTAGGGCGAGGTATACTTACTCTCTTTTTTTGTCATTCTGAACTTGATTCAGAATCTATAGCTTTGCTGTCCGTTTGTGATAGATTCCGGCTTGCTCCTCCTCTGGCTTGGAGATCAAGTCCGGAATGACATTTCTGGATTTTAGGCAATCTTCTATTTCTTCTTCTTAAACTCAAAGGTTGCAGTAAACCATCTTCCGGCAATCACAAGAAGGATAATCACGATAAGAGCGATGACAATGGTCTTCCATGGCAGTACAAAGAAGTGTACGGTTTCCGTGTCGATGATGTCGTTGTATCCGCGATTTTGCTCAAGTGTCGCTGAATAGAATCCGAAGAGCGGTCCGTGTTCCCACACAAGCTCGCGTGCGCGAAGCGACTCGGGCATGGCAAAATAGGGCAATATCTCAAGCTCGGCAACGGAAGCGCCAATCATATTTTTTACCGTAATCATGCCGTAGGGATTGAGATGTACCGAACCGCTGTTGCGATACGTGAATTCAAATGTCAGCGGATCTCCCGTGAAAAATGCCGGTCCGTTTTGTATGCGAAATCGCTCAAGCATTCCCTCTTCTTTTACATCTCCCTCCACACGCACAAAGAGTAGTGCTCCAAGACGTGAGACGGTGCGTGATCCCGTGTCACTCCCCTCTCCGACACTGGTGCTTTCAAAGAGCACACTTCCGTAGTGTCCGCCCGGCTCCACATCTTCAGGGATAACAACCGTGATAGGAAGACGAATTTCTTCAGTGGACTTGAGCGTGAAGGAATCAATCTCGGGGCGCACCATTGCCCGAAGCGGATACGGACCCGTTTCATCGCCAAGGAGGACCACTGAGCGTGACGCGTCACTTGACCCTTTTGTATCCTCAACATCGACGCTGAATGTGAGTGTTTTATCTGTGCGGTTTACAAGACGAAGCTCGGTATCTGTCACATCCCCTGGAAGAACGGTTAATTCAACCTTAGCCGGCTCAAGCACGAAGTCGCCCTGAATGGGAATGTTGGTTGAGGAAATGGTGTAGGCTGATGCAATAAGCGGCGTCATGCACAGAGAGACAACACACATGAATCCTATGCGCATCCACATGTTCCATGTTCCTTCTCTTTTATTGTGTGTTTGTGAATAATTCATATTCTTATTGCACCGTTGCGGTGGCGGTTATGGTTGCGGTATATGTTCCCGACGGAGCAAACACTCCGTTTTGTTCGGTTGCCACACAGAGTGTTGAGCCCGTGCCGGATGTACCTGTCTCTGACGAAGCTGATGCGATTTCGATATCGGTCGTGCCGTCGAAACCACGCCAGTTGAGTGCCGCTGAAGGAACGTCCGAACCGGCAATACAGTCTGAGTCTGTTCCCCATGTACCGGTGGGGACATCCGTACCGTATGCGGAGAAACCGAATTCATACGCCGAGGAAACGCTCCATGTCTCGGGTGTACCGGGCGTTGCTTCGCTATAGTCGGTAAATTGCTCCGAAGTGCCGGAATCCTGCAATGCCGGATCGGTTGAGGCATCAACATCAAGAGTGTACCCGGCCTGGTCGTTGGTCGTTACCGTCCAGGTGGCGCTGCCGACTGCCGTGTTTTGTGTTGTCGAAAGTGCGGTCAGGTTGATGTCCGACGGAGAGGAAATGGAAATTCCCGATGTCACAGTCTGTGTGACAACAATTGGGTCGTTAGCCGATTGTGCAAGAAGCACTGCCGGCTCAATAAGTGGAAAGACGAGCATAAGTGTGAGTGCGACAGCACCGACTTTTCCCGCCATTGTTTGAAATGTGTTCATACTGTGTATGTGATTAAAAATATATTGTGATAATAATTTTTATACCGCTCATGTCCTCGTGGTACGACATGGTCGGTATACGACGAATCTTTTTACTCTCCGGCGATCGACCGCGCAAGAGAGAGAAATGATCCGCCAAGCACTACTCATTTCCTTTTCAAAATGAGTAGTGCTCGACGACTCATCCCCCGAGAGGAACCATCACAAACATATACTCGTCTTCCTTGCCACTACGGAAGACGGGACTGATAACACCGGAGCTCCCGCTCTCATTGAGAGAGACCTCCACCTCATCAGAGAACGAATTTCTCACGCGCGCTTCGAACTCAGCATTCTCCTCATCACTTCCCAAGGACGGCACAACGACCATACCCTCGCGCGCACCGGGTTCATCGGTTCTCCACCAAAGCCCGCGCACCGCAAGTGCTCCCCGATCAATCGTCTTGGTCAATACATCGCCGATACGTGAGAGAACACGATACGCCGACCATACGCCGATTTCAATGTACGCACGTGCAGCATCAGGGAACGCCGCACTTCCAGCGATCAATTGTTCTTCATGCACAGAGAGAGGTGCACTGTCGGGGAAAAAAGTTGCCGTTCGCATGGCAATGCTCGGAGCAAGAATCATTCCCACAAGAAGAAGCGCGACGCCGGCAATCGACGCGAAAGAACGCAGAACAGAATCCGATACACGAGAGATAGCTCCCTGTGAAGAGAAAGAATATTCTCTTTCGCGTGTGGTCGGCACCGCAGCATTGGGAGTGTTGGTCACAGAAGAAATCTTCGGTGTGTATCCTGAGCGATGACGCCCTGCACGTACCGTTTTCTTACTTTCCGTATCATACGCCTCAAGTGATTCCCGACACACATAGCGCGTTCGTCCAATGACCTTTCCCTCCACTTTTCCTCCACGACACAACTGCCCAATGTAGTCATTGGTGTAGCCGGTCAAACGCGCTGCTTCACTTGCGGTGATATATACTTTTCCGTCCAAAACAATCTCTTTTTCCATGTCCTTATTATATCGTACTCATCGGAGTCGTCCCAATCTGCAAAGTGGATAACTCGTTATACGAGTTATCCTTATTTTTCAACATTTCTCGGCTTATTGAATCACGGAATGCCTCACAGAATATGCCGCGCTTTCACGCGGCATATGTGCAACTTTTGGACACATTCCTGGAACTCATCCTTTCTTGTCATTCCAGCCTCCGAGCCGGAATCTTCGTTGTTTTGTTTTTGAAGGTTGTTCGAGAAGATTCCGCAGCGCCAAGCACTATTTTCACTAAAGTGAAAAAAGTGCTTGGCGCTGCGGAATCTTCACTATATTATATCTTCACACCAAATACCCGAGCGGCAGTTGCATTTAGTTCTTTTCGCATGTCCTCCTCGGGTGCGCCTCTCAGAGTAGCAATTTTTTTATATACTTCTTTCACGTAGAGAGGCTCATTTCTCTTCCCCCGGTGTGGCACAGGCGCCACATATGG